>NZ_VFYU01000033.1 GCF_021012795.1 Psychrobacter sp. I-STPA10
CCCTCCCCCAGCCCCTCCCTAAGGGAGGGGAGCTATATCCTGCATAACTTTTAAAAGTATTCTAGCTTTGCCCTTATAAACAAAACCTGAAAAGTGCTGTTCCTCCCCCTCAGGGGGAGGTTAGGTGGGGGAATAGTGATAACTGTATTCCACAATCTAGCTCTATCCCCCAATCTTAAAAATTACGTCCCCCCTCCTTTTTAAGGCAGGTGAGGAGCACTGCTCCGCAAGGGGGGTGGTTTGCTGAGATAATTCCCAACCTACTCAATTATTGATAATTCTAAGCCTTCCTTGTGGGAAGAAGGATTGGCTGGCTATCTTTATTACCCAGCCAAATATCAATTATTTAACCAATGACAAAAAACCAAAAAGCCTATTTTGACCGCACGGCACGCACATAATCATTATTGCCCTTATCGTAGCCGTAAGCGCCACCATGATAGAAGTACACGTCCCACGCATAGCCACTAAAGTTAACAACAGGCGAGGACGACCAATAGTAGCTAGACTGTGTATTAGGAAAAACTGTAGTATCAACAGCAGGATTATAACGCCCATAATCTACAATACTGCGTAACTCCTCACGTTTTGGTAGTCGCCAATCACTATAGCCACAGTAGTTGGCATTATTTAGTGCTTGGATATAAGCTTGGGTATCACAGCCAGAGCCTGTACAAACACCGCCGTTTTGTGTGCCTGCATGACCACCATTTTTGCTACTATCAGGGTTATACCATGTATAGGTATTGTCTTTATCCCTTAAGCCACCATCATCGGTTTTCTGCTCCCAGATAAGCCCTGTTACCTTATCTTTGACACAGGTTTCACCATTGCGAGTTAATACTTCATACTCCATTGATTGACCTGCTTGTATTTCGCCATCTTGACCCAGACCAAACCAGTCCTTACCTAAGGCTTGTAGGCTACATTCAAGCATGTTTTTATCAGCATTACCACATAATGTAATGCCTGTGGCAGTGAGTTTGGAGGTGGTGACTTGTTTTTTAGTCACTATCAAATTTTGAGTGGTGGTTAATTTGCGTCCATCACGACTTATCAAAACTGGCTTCACATCATATCGACCCGCTTTGCTATAAACATGCGTAGGCAGTGCATCTACACTAAGACAGCTATTGCTCACCGTTTTTGTCTGTTGCAAGTTTCCATCACCCCAATTAATGTTATATCCTGTAAAACAAGCATTGGCGTGGGTGTTTTTTAATTTTAGCTTGAATAATTCACCAGTCTGAATGGTTTTAGGCAAATCATAGTTACCCAAGGAGAACTCCATCTGATAAGCTCCCTGATATAACACTTTACCAGTAACTGTCTCAATACTATATTTCACTGATTTTTCTTTATCTGGTGCTGTACATTCATAGATATGTTTGGTATCTGACTTCACAATGGCTTTTTGTTGATAACAACCAGTTAGACGATAAGCGTTATTAGATAGCCCAATACCTTCAATAGTAATTCTAAATACTTCATTCGGTGTGGGATTTGGGTTGGATAGATAGACTTTGTTAATATTCGTTTTTAATGGAATAAACTTAATGGTATAAGTTTGAAAATCGTTATCAAAACCTTGTGAAGTCACAATAATAGGTCTGGCATTCTCAACTTTGGCAGGAATATTAAAATAATATTTTGTAAAGGGAGTTGAAGTTTTATTATTTAGTAAATATTGATCTGCTATTTGGTAATCATAGGCTGTTTCTTTATACCATGGCTTACCCCAGACAGTACCTACATTACAAGCATTGCCTAAACTATTGCTACCATCTGCGACTATTGGTAATGTAGTTTGATTAGCTGACTGGATACCTGCTTTATGTAGAGAAAAATCTGCATATCCTGTTGGTTTGGGTACAATTTTTCTAAGACATAAAGCTGTTGATGCAAAATTCGTCAGAGATTTACCAGACTCAATAATAGTTACTTTTTGCAAGACACTAGAGAAAATAAGCGAATTTTGCTTCCATGGTGCAAATTGCGAAAATATAACAGGACGTTCTATTTTTACACCCATGACTATCTTAGTATTTGGCTCTACCTCTATGGTTTTATCTTGATTCATAAAATAAGATAAAACCTGCATCTTACCTTGAGCATCTATAGAGTTCACCTGCATAAAGACATCCGCATTTGGATATGTCTTTATCTTTCCATCCGTTATTTTGGTCTCTAATGCACTGGGAGCAAATCCAATATCCCATAAAAATGGTAATACTTTATTCATGATTGTATTTGTTATTTGTACTGCAATTATAGCTTTTTTACCCTCTTTTAATATTCCTCTTAGGCGATGCATCTGTGTGCTACGTCCATCAATTTCTGCCATTCTTTGATACCAGTTTTTGACAGCCTTTTCAGTATCATCAACACTGAGCGACGAAGTGACAGCGCCAATAGAAATACGCATCAAAGCTTGTACCACAGATTCTGGATCTTCCTTAAGCTTCTTTTTAAATGAATCACTATCCCACACTAAGAAAATATAGCTTACCGTCAGTAATCCATTTCCAATAGCCAAATTCCTTCTTAATCTAATTTGCTCCTCTTTACTGCCCGTATGCTTTATATAATTTTCTTTATATTTAAAAATAGACTTATTTAGATTACCGACAATATTAGTAAGAAAAATCTTCTTTTTTTCTTGCTCAGTCTTAGCATTTTTGTAGTCTTTAGCAAACTCTTTTTCAACAGCCGAAAATACATTTCCTACTACCTTTCTACCACTTTTTGCCATTGCCTTTTGGTATTGCACAGCAATGGTCTGTTTTAACTGCTTTTTTTCCTCACTTACATTGGCAACATAATTAATTGACTTAGCTATTTCATCATACATTGTTTTAGTTTGTTTAAAGTTTTTATAAAGCGGTGCAAAGTTAGGGTCAGTATTTGGGTCAACTCCCACTGCCGCAGCATATTTCTCTACTTCATCAATATATGCTTCACTAATAACTAAAAGTATTTGAATATCATTCAATACTTTTTTAGAATCTTTGGCTAATTTAGCTAGTTCTTTATATTGCTGAAACTGTTTATTAAGCTTTGCACCACTTGCTTTTGTATAATTATCCCGACCCGTCAAAGCTTCCGTGGTTAATGACATAAACTTTAATGAATTTAAGAATAACAATCCAACTCGATCATATTTTTCTTGTGGCGAATTAGTATTAGCAAAGATATCATTCAAACCACCACCGTGTACTCTTAACTTTGAGTTCTGCCAGTCTGTATGAGGTGGGTATAAAGCAGTATCTATATTAATAATTGTTGTTTTTTTTGAGCTTAAACGGTTAGTTATATCAAAATCTTCAATATTTTCTAAGTCTGGGAAATAACCATTCCATTTTATTTTATCCCAATCCACCTTAAAGCTAACCCATTGCTCATTAGGACTAATAAGACGATAATCACCCTCTTTTCCTGTTTGTGAATTAACCCCTCTTATCAAATGATAAGTCAAATAATGATTATCAACAGTCAGTTTTTTATCATCTAAGGTTAAAGTCATGGCGTCACTAATCTGTGTAGAAGACTCAACTGCAAAAGTATTGCTAGTAACCAAGACACTCAAGGCAATACAAGCTGATATATATGTTTTTTTCATGATGGCTATCCCTATTTTATTGAATCAAATCGTCAAAATTCATACTATCGTACATTTCATCTGATAGAACCATGGCTTCAGTTGAACAAAACGGGTCTAAAGGACAAGGACTATCTTTAATTTCACTCTCTAGTAACGCCACTAATTTTGGAAAATGTTCATGCGCTCTAACTCTTGCTTCAACTGCTTTAGTATTAGTAAATGTCACCCCAGCAAGTTGTGGTCTTCTAAGAAAAAATACCACCGCACTAGATTCCACATCCACAGTCAGATTAGTAGTATTAGGATGCTTCCAAGCCATTAAAAAAGGTTCTCCAGACTCATTACTCACTCCAACAACATCCAAAGCGTCATTTTTTTCCGCCATCTCAACCACAGGTGATACCAAAGCCTTCGCCTCACCATTCGCAATCACTGTATATCCCGTATCATTAGCAGGTAATATCTCTTTTGCCACTGCAATCTTGATTGGCACTTCTACTGGCTTGGTATGTTCAACTTCAGTTGTATCATCCTTACATTCACTCCCTGTACAGCACCCCGTAACCATCATCAATGTCACGACTGCCACACCCGATTTCATATATGCCTGACGATAACTAAAACCATGCTCATAAGCCAGATATTGACACGCTTGGCGACGAGCCAAAATTTGACTGACGGCAACATTAAATGATTCTGACTGCAACACTTGTTTTGCATGGGCAGAACAGCTTAACTCCCCTTTCTGAGTATGGGCGCACTGGTACTGCTTACGTGGTGATATGTGTTTTTGATACCAATCAATCACTGCCATTAGCAGAGGTAAAAGTAGCCATGCTAGTGATGCACTCAACAAATGGTCTCTTTTCTTCATTTGCACCTGATCTTTATCCTGCTGACTCAAGGTGACTTGAGGCAATAATCTCTTTCTACTCATTTCCTTGTATCCTTATATTTACTAATTTATATATAAAATGTATAAAAATTTAACTTATGTATCTTTTATACCATAAAAATAAACAAAAATCTGTCCGAATAGTCGGACACTTTTCACTATATTTCATAACCAAATGAAATATTTAGAAAAAAAATTTTCTATAAAATTCATTGGGTATAAATTGCTATTTTTTTAAATATTAAGTGAACAATAAATATAAAAAAACCCGACCATAAAGTCGGGTTTTTTAGTGTTAACTTAATAAGATGAAATCTATCTATTGCTATCTATTTGGTCTCATTAAATAGCTCACGCCCAATGAGCATACGGCGGATTTCGCTTGTACCTGCACCAATCTCATACAGCTTAGCATCACGCCATAGGCGACCAAGTGGATATTCGTTGGTATAGCCATTGCCACCAAAGATTTGGATGCCCTCACCTGCCATCCAAGTGGCTTTTTCGGCACACCATAAGATAACACTGGCACAGTCTTTACGCACTTGACGGCTATGTCCTGCCCCAAGCTGGTCAAGGTTTTTGCCGACAGTGTATAAATAGCTGCGTCCTGCCTGCAAGACGGTATACATATCCGCCACTTTGCCCTGGATAAGCTGAAACTCACCAATAGACTGCCCAAATTGCTTACGGTCATGAATATATGGAATGACATTATCCATCACTGCTTGCATGATACCAACAGGACCTGCCGCCAATACCGCACGCTCATAATCCAAACCACTCATCAATACTTTAACGCCATTGTTTAAACCACCTAGGATATTTTTATCGGGAACAAAGACATTTTCAAAGGTCATCTCGCCAGTGTGACTACCCCGCATACCCAGTTTGTCAAGCTTTTGTGCCGTGCCAAAGCCTTCCATGCCTTTTTCGACCAAAAAGGCGGTGATACCTTTTGCCCCAAGCTCAGGGTCAGTTTTGGCATAGACGACCATTACGTCTGCATCAGGACCATTGGTAATCCACATTTTGGTACCGTTTAATACATAACCACCATCAGCTTGGGTCGCTTTTAGCTTCATACTGGTCACATCTGAACCCGCACCAGGTTCACTCATTGCTAACGCACCGATAAATTCACCACTAATCAGCTTGGGCAAAAACTTTTGTTTTTGCGCATCATCGCCATTACGTTTGATTTGGTTAACGCAGAGGTTTGAGTGAGCCCCATAACTTAAGGCAACTGAGGCAGAGGCTCGGCTAATCTCTTCCATGGCGACCATGTGGGCAACATAGCCCATGTCCACTCCGCCATATTGCTCAGGAACGGTGATACCATGCAGACCTAAATCGCCCATTTTTTGCCATAAGTCCATTGGGAATTGGTCACTGCTGTCAATTTCGGCAGCTCGGGGGGCAATTTCACTGTCTGCAAAGCTACGTACGCTGTCTCGTAGGGCGTTAATGTCGTCACCAAGTTGGTAGTCTAATCCTAAGTTCATAAGTATTTCCTTGTGTTGGGTAGTATTTTTATTTACGTTTATTAATTAAAGCTCGGGCGACTCGTGAGCCATTGTCTCTGCCTAAAAATTCACTGATTCGCTCGCCAACGCTGACCAGTTTGTCAAGGTCGATGCCTGTTTCGATATCCATGCCGTGCAGCATATAGACGACATCTTCGGTGGCGACATTACCCGTTGCCCCTTTGGCATAGGGACACCCACCCAAACCAGCAACTGAGGTGTCAAACTGACTGACGCCTAGCTGTAAGGCGGCAAGGGTATTAGCGAGGGCTTGCCCGTAGGTGTCGTGAAAATGCCCTGAGATGTTGGCAACATCAATATAATCAAAGGCGGCTTTTAGGGCGTTTTGTACTTTGATGGGGGTGCCAACGCCAATGGTATCGGCAATGCCCAAATGCTCTGCACCAATGTCAATCAGTTGTTTACAGACAGTAGCAACTTGACTGGGGGTAACCTCACCTTCATAAGGACAACCCACCGTACAAGAGATAACACCTCGTACTTTAAAGCCTTGGGCTTTAGCAGCGGCAGCAACGGGGGCAAAACGCTCAATGCTTTCAGCAATGCTACAGTTGAGGTTTTTTTGGCTAAAGGCTTCACTGGCTGAAGCAAAAATCACCACTTCATCGGGGCGATAGGCGACAGCATTGTCAAAGCCGCGCATATTGGGTACGAGTACGGAATAGCAAACATCGTCACGGCGGTTTTGGGCAATGTGTGCCATGATGTCGCTGTTATCTGCCATTTGGGGTACCCATTTGGGCGAGACAAAGCTGGTGGCTTCGAGTTTTTTGATACCTGCATCAATCAAACCATCAATAAGCTGTAGTTTGACTTCTGTGGGGACGGGCTGTTTTTCGTTTTGTAAGCCGTCTCTTGCACCCACATCAATAATGGTGACTTGCTGGGGGTAGTCTATGCTCATGGCAATATCCTTATACCTTGCGATGGTTAAAAATTGGCAACTTAGTCATCAATCGGAGTCAAGCGTAATAATTCATCGCCATCGGCAACAAGGTCACCTGCCGCAAATAACAGCTCGGCGACCACGCCATCGCTTGGGGCAGTGATGGTATGTTCGATTTTCATCGCTTCGATAACGGCTAATGGCTCACCTTGTTTAACGCTATCCCCCACTGCAACTTTAAAGGCAACCACTTGCCCCGGCATGGGAGATTTTAGGCTACCGCCTGCTTGAGCTTCTTCACCTGTATTGGCTCTTGGGTCAATCAGGATAATATGTCCGCTACCATTATCGGTAAATACAGCGATATTTTCGCCATTATGAGAGGCATTTGCACTACTTGGGTGTTGCCAACTTTGCACGCTTTGGCGTATGCCATCAAGCCATAAGATATGGGTATGTTTATCTTGATTTTGATACTCAACCTGCCCTGTATATAGTGGCTCATTGTTTTTTTGCTGACTGGCTTTTTGCTGACCATCCTCTTTCTCGTCGCCATCTAACGCCTGATTTTGATAAATGCTTAGGGTAAATCGACCTTGACTTTGACCTTGTTCTTGAATATCAGCAGTGGTGTTATCTTTAGGTTGCCAGTTACTAAGGGTTGCAGTTAATATTAATTCCTTATTGCTACTTTGAGCATTTTGGTCATCTTGTAAATCGCCCTGATAATCTTCAACAATCAATTGGAAATGACGTTGATACGGGGTATATGCCCGCCAGCCTGACTGTTTGCTAAATGGGTCATTGCTGTATCCAGTCGCTTGTCTACCAGATTGACCGCTACATTCGCTGGCAAGTTTTTGGCTAATGGCAGTTGTCACCAATAATGGTAAAGACAAACGTTGCTGATGGAACAAGTGCTGTTTTTCTCGCTCAATCAGTGCAGTGTCTAAGTTGGCTTGTGAAAAAGACTCGGTTGCTAAGATATGACGCAAAAATGCCACATTATTAGGCAGCCCGACAATACGAGTCTGAGCTAATGCTTGGTCAAGTTTGGCTAGGGCTTGCTCACGACTGGGGGCATGGACAATCAATTTGGCAATCATCGAATCATAAAAGGGGCTAATCACATCACCCTCACCGACACCATCGTCTATACGCACATCAGCAATGGCGAAACTTTGATGTTCAGGTTTTTGATAGGTAAATAGCGTGCCTGTGGCAGGTAAAAATTGATTGTCAGGGTTTTCGGCACAGATACGCGCTTCGATAGCATGACCATTAATTGTTAGCTCATCTTGACGCTTGGGCAATGGTTCACCTGCTGCCACTCGCAATTGCCACTCGACCAAGTCCACCCCTGTGATGGCTTCGGTGACAGGGTGCTCCACCTGCAAGCGGGTGTTCATCTCCATAAAATAAAAGCTCATCTGCCCTTGACGCTGCTCAACGATAAATTCTACCGTACCAGCACCGACATAGTTAACCGCTTGTGCAGCATTAATGGCAGCTTGCCCCATTGCTTGACGCATCTGCTCATCAACATCAGGAGCAGGTGCTTCTTCTAGTACCTTTTGATGCCGACGCTGCACCGAGCAATCACGTTCAAATAAATGTACATAGTTACCATGTTTGTCACCAAAGACTTGAATTTCAATATGACGAGGTTTTAGGGCGTATTTTTCAATCAATACACTGTCATTGCCAAAACTGGTAATGGCTTCACGGCGACATGAGTCTAGCAAGCTAATAAAATCTTCACTACGTTCAACCAGTCGCATACCTTTACCACCACCGCCTGAGCTGGCTTTGATAAGTACAGGATAGCCAATCTGGTCAGCTTGCTGATGCAAAAATTCAGGATCTTGATTCTCACCATGATAACCGGGGATAAGCGGTACTTGGGCTTGCTCCATCAACCGTTTCGACTCAGCTTTTAGCCCCATCGCCGTAATTGCCGAAGCTGGAGGCCCAATAAAAGCAATACCTGCATCTTCACAAGCTTGAGCAAAGGCATCATTTTCACTTAAAAATCCATAGCCGGGGTGAATGGCTTCGGCATTGGTTTGTTTGGCAATCTCAATAATGGCATCGCCTCGCAGATAGCTGTCTTTGGGCGATGAGCCACCCAAATAAACAGCTTCATCACAGACACTAACATGCTTGGCATCACGGTCAGCATCTGAGTACACCGCTACGGTACGAATACCCATGCGTTTGGCAGTGGCTGCCACACGGCAAGCAATTTCTCCACGATTGGCAATTAAGATTTTTGAAAACATAACCTTCCTTGTTTTGGCTAGACCTTGTTTTGGCTAAATAAATATATTGCGACTTATTTGGCTATTTAAACAACTTTCTACTTATTTCTACTTAAATTTATAACTGAGTCGAGGTATTAACGTACATACTTATTACTGTGTGCATCAAATGTTAACCAATAGCTTTCTCGGGTTGTCGTCGTTTTTGACTCTACTGGCTCACCCTCAATGGCTGGGGTCACCTGATGAATCAAGTTCACTCGTAATGGATAAAAACCATTACTCATTTTACTTGTATCTAATATTTTGACGTTACCTTCCGTTTCTGTCCACTCTTCATATCCCATATAACTGTGGCTAAGCTCCAATTCAGCAACGTCTTGAATTTTATTGCCAATCGGTGCATACATCACCCATTGACTGCTGCTTTCTCCACCTGCTCCTGAGCCATAAAACTCACCAACCCAGCCAAATTTATCGGCTCCCACAGCCACCAACTTAAAGCCATCATCACCATTACTCATACTCATTTGTGACTTGCCCCATTGTCCATTGGGAATATAAGGGGTACTGGCAGACAAGCGCCATTGACCATTAGTTGGCTGTTGACCTAATATAAATAAGCCATCCAATCCTTGACTGACATGTCCTATAGGCTGCTCGTCATCTTCGACCATGTCACTTGATACCATCATATACAGAATAGGCTCACCATTGACTGTTTTTTGGGTGATGCTATCAATCTTCATGCAATATCTATCTTGATAAGTAGTGCCATAATCTGTGGTGTATTTATAGGTATATCGCAAACATTGATGCTGATTATCATAATCATTGCCATAATATTGAGTCAAAATCTGCTCAATTTTTGTCACCGCCTCGGTGGGTAGTTTTTCAGATGGCGTTGGCTCAGCTTGCACTACATGGCTAGTTGCCAATAATGCTAACGATATCAGCAAATAACTAACATTTTTTGAGTATTTCATATATAAATTTGCCTTATCTATATCTATCCCAACCAATCTGGCTTACGCTTTTGCAAAAACGCCTGTACGCCCTCTTTTCCTTCATCAGAGGCACGAATATCAGCAATGCCTTCTACGGTATACTGTATCAATGACTCATCAATATCTTGATAAGCCACCTCATCGAGCAGTTTTTTACACACACTCACTGCATTAGGGCTTACTTTGCACAGTTTTTGGCCAATATTAGCAACCACATCTTGTAACTCTTCTTCACTAACTCGCTCATGAATTAAACCAATCCGCCTTGCTTCTTTGGCATCAAATACTTCTGCGGTCAAAAAGTAACGTCTGGCAGCACGTACGCCCATCGCTTGTACCACATAAGGGCTAATGGTAGCAGGTACTAAACCCAAACGCACCTCACTTAAGCAAAAGCTGGCAGTTTTCACAGCGATTGCCACATCACAAACTGCGACCAGTCCAACACCACCTGCATAGACATCACCTTGAATGGCAGCCACTGTGGGCTTAGGACAATGGTAAATGGTGCTAAGCATCTGTGCCAGTTTATTTGCATCGGCAAGGTTTTCACTGTGGTCATAGTCTGCCATTGCTCGCATCCAGTTTAAATCTGCCCCTGCACAAAATGCCTTGCCTGCCCCTGTTAATACAATGGCTCGCACTTGAGTGTCTGTGCCTAACTGACTAAAGACTTGCTGCAACTCAGCAATGACTTCATCATTAAAAGCATTGCGTTTGTCAGGACGATTTAGGGTCACCGTTGCCACCTGATTGTCAATAGTGACCAATAATGTATTCAACCCCTGATAACTGTTTTTATTTTTATAATTGCTTTGCTGATTACTCATAATAGATTCTCTTTTTTATGCCCTTTTATATTGCTACTTTTACACCCTAAATTTATACCCTAACACCTCACTCTCAACTTAATTTTCTAAGGTCATATATGACCCCACCCAAACCCTGCCCTTAAAATAAGGGAGCGGCTAGGAGGGAGTTAAAGTTGTGAGTAAGATATATTAACTTTACATTCTAAAAATACCATACGTGGTATCGTCAATTGGCGCGTTATAAGCGACACTTAACCCCAACGCCAATACTTGTCTGGTATCGGCAGGGTCAATGATGCCATCGTCCCATAAGCGAGCCGTGGCATAATATGGGTGTCCTTGAGCTTCGTACTGCTCACGAATGGGGGCTTTAAAGGCTTCTTCGTCCTCCATACTCCAAGTCTCGCCTTTACGCTCAAAATTATCGCGTTTTACCGTTGCCAATACGGAGGCAGCCTGCTCACCCCCCATCACTGAAATACGGGCATTGGGCCACATCCACAAAAAGCGAGGGCTATACGCACGTCCACACATACCATAGTTGCCTGCCCCAAATGAGCCACCAACGATCACTGTAAACTTCGGTACATTGGCATTTGCCACCGCCATCACCATTTTTGCCCCATGGCGAGCGATGCCCTCATTTTCATATTTACGCCCGACCATAAAGCCCGTGATGTTTTGCAAAAATACCAACGGAATTTTGCGCTTACAACACAGCTCAATAAAATGAGTGCCTTTTTGTGCTGACTCACTAAACAAAATACCATTATTGGCAATGATACCCACTTTCATACCTTCAATATGGGCAAAGCCACATACCAACGTCGTACCAAAACGTGCTTTAAACTCATCAAACTCACTGGCATCGACAATACGAGCAATAATTTCACGAATATCAAACGGTTTGCGAGTATCGGTGGGAATGATGCCGTATAGCTCTTTGGCATCATACTTAGGTGGACGGGGGCTGATTTGGTTAAAAGTTTGATTGACAGTCTGCTTGGTAGGACGATTTAAATTAGCCACAATATCTCGTGCTAATGACAATGCGTGCGCATCATTTTGTGCCAAATAATCGACCACACCCGACAAGCGGGTATGCACATCACCACCACCTAAATCCTCAGCACTGACTTCCTCACCTGTGGCAGCTTTGACCAGTGGTGGCCCTCCCAAAAAGATGGTGCCTTGCTCTTTGACAATAATCGACTCGTCACTCATCGCTGGCACATACGCCCCACCCGCGGTACAGCTACCCATCACCACCGCAATTTGTGGTATACCTGCTGCTGACATATTGGCTTGGTTAAAAAAGATACGTCCAAAATGCTCTTTATCAGGGAATACTTCGTCTTGGTTGGGTAAGTTTGCTCCCCCTGAATCCACCAAATAGACACATGGCAAGTTATTTTCTTTAGCAATCTCTTGTGCTCGCAGGTGTTTTTTCACTGTCATTGGATAATAAGTACCACCTTTAACCGTGGCATCATTACACACAATCATACACTCGACACCTGCAATACGCCCAATACCAGCAATCAGCCCTGCCGCAGGAATATCAGCATCGTACATATTAAATGCTGCCATCGGCGAGATTTCTAAAAATGGCGTGCCCGCATCGAGCAATTGCTCAACCCGCTCACGGGGCAATAATTTGCCGCGAGCCAGATGTTTTGCCCTTGCCCGCTCTGAGCCACCAACAGCAATGGTTTTTAGATGTGCATATAAATCATCAACCACCGCTTGCATGGCAGCCGCATTTTGCCCAAATTCGGCAGAATTAACACTCAATTTGCTGGTAATTACAGAAGTCATAAATGCTCTTTTTCTTTATTTAATTGATGTAATCGGGTTAATAGTATTAAGTCTTGGATCAAGTTTGAGCAGAGATAAATTTAAAAACCCTATTTTATCCCCAACTCTTGTTTCATCATCTCAGTAATTTTATACTTTTGAATCTTGCCAGTGACTGTCATTGGGTACGCTTCAACAAAGCGATAATATTTTGGTACTTTATAATGAGCAATGTTATCACGGCAAAACTGCTGCACTTCCTCTTGCGTCAATGTGACACCTTTTTTGGGAATAATCCATGCAGCCAATACTTCGCCATAATGGTCATCTGGTACACCAACAACTTGTACATCACGAATTTTCGGATGACGATATAGATAGTTTTCAATTTCTACAGGATAGATGTTCTCACCCCCACGAATCACCATATCTTTACTACGTCCGACGATTTTAATAAATCCCTCTTCGTCCATAACACCTAAATCGCCAGTGTGCATCCAGCCATCTTGAACAGCCTGCTTGGTCTTAAAACGGCTACCCCAATAACCTTTCATCACTGAATAACCACGCGTTAACACTTCTCCTGTCTCTCCAATCGGTACAACTTCACCCGTCTGCGTATCGACAATTTTGATTTCTATATTTGGCTGAACTAAGCCAACAGTTGAGACTCTTCTTTCTATCGATACATGCTTGGTGGTTTGACAAGATAAAGGACTGGTTTCTGTCATACCATAAGCAATGGTAATCTCACTCATATGCATGTCACTCATAACTCGGCGCATCAGCTCAATCGGACAGCTCGATCCCCCCATAATACCAGTACGCAATGATGACAAATCATATTGCTCAAAGTCTGAATGATCAAGCATAGCAATAAACATCGTTGGTACTGCATGCATGGCTGTGCAACGCTCTTGTTCAATCGCCTGCATCACACTAACTGCATCAAAAGCTTCACTAGGATAGACCAAGCACCCACCATGAGTAAACGTCGCAATATTACCAAGCACCATCGCAAAGCAGTGATATAACGGCAGTGGTAAGCATAGTCGATCCTTATGAGTAAAACCCAGTGTCTCAGCAGTAAAATACCCATTATTCAAGATATTACGATGGGTCAGGGTTGCCCCTTTGGGTGTACCTGTCGTCCCACTGGTAAACTGCACATTAATTGGGTCAGTATTTTTTAATCTTGCTTGACGCTCGGCAACTCGGGGGTCATTGGCATCACCTTCTGCTATCCATTCAGAAAACTTTTGCATAAAGTTAAACGTTTCATCTGTATCAGCCTCATCAATCCAAATGATACGCTCAATGGTAGGAATCTCAACTAGATCCAACTGCTTATAATCTTTGTGATAAATCTCAGGGCAAAGCTCATGGATAATTTTTGCATAATCACTGGTTTTAAAATGGCGCATCAATACTAGGGTAGAACAGCCTAACTTGTTAAGGGCATATTGCAGCTCAAAGCTGCGATAGGCTGGATTAATATTAACTAAGATAACGCCAATTTTTGCAGTCGCCAACTGTACCAGTAGCCATTCAGCATTATTATGCGACCAGATACCCAAACGGTCACCTACTTCAAGCCCCATTTCTATCATAGCGCTAGCTAGTTGATTGACTTTCTCTTGTAGCTGCTGATATGTCCAGCGAATACCTTGATGACAAGAAACCAGTGCTTCATGTTCAGGATATTTGTCACAAATAGCATCAAAAAAATCGCCAATAGTGGCTTCAATGAGGGGTATTTTAGGGCCTTTATCATGGCTCATTTTTAGTGGCGTATTCGCTGATTTTGCACCCATTTCCACGCTAGCAATGTCATCAATAAATATAGTCTCTGCCATTATAAATCCTTTCAATACTTTTTTGCTCTTTGCAACTTGACAAATCTACCACTTTATCACTGCAACCAAACTCTCCTTAACCTTTCCATGATAGGAAAGTTTAGCGGCAAGTGATTTCTAACTCTATACAAACCAACCTTAGCCCCTTAGCCTAGGAAAGTCCTAATTCTTCTTTCATTGCCTCAACAATTTTGAATTTTTGAATTTTGCCAGTGATGGTCATCGGATATTCCTCAACAAAGCGATAATATTTTGGCACTTTATAATGGGCAATGTTATCACGGCAGAATTGCTTAACCTCCTCTTCGGTCAGCTCAGCATCTTTTTTAGCGATAATCCACGCTGCTAATACTTCGCCATAATGGTCATCTGGGACACCGACAATCTGCACATCACGGATTTTTGGATGGCGGTATAGATAGTTTTCAATCTCCACAGGATAGATATTCTCACCACCGCGAATAACCATATCCTTACTACGTCCAACAATTTTAATATAGCCTTCTTCGTCCATGATTGCCAAATCGCCTGTGTGCATCCAGCCATCTTGGATTGCCTCTTTGGTCTTAAAGCGACTGCCCCAATAGCCTTTCATCACCGAATAGCCGCGAGTTAATAGCTCACCTGTTTCTCCAATCGGCACAACTTCGCCTGTTTCGGTATCAACAATTTTCACCTCAATATTAGGTTGTACCAAGCCCACGGTCGAGACTTGCTTCTCTAATGGAGTATGCTCGTTGGTCTGGCAAGACACAGGGCTGGTTTCGGTCATACCATAAGCGATGGTAACCTCATTCATGTGCATCTCATTAATCACCCGACGCATCACCTCAATCGGGCAGCTTGAGCCTGCCATAATCCCTGTACGCAAACTGGACAAATCGTATTGTTTAAAATCAGGGTGGTCAAGCTCAGCAATAAACATGGTTGGCACACCATGCAAACCTGTACACTTCTCTTCTTCAACCGTTTGCAATACGGTTAATGGGTCAAAACCATCATTTGGATAAACCATACAACCGCCATGGGTCAGCACCGCCAAATTGCCCAGCACCATACCAAAGCAGTGATATAACGGCACAGGAATACATAGCCTGTCTTCATGGGTTAGGTTCATCGCCTCACCGATGAAATAGCCGTTATTTAAAATATTGCGGTGAGTCAGTGTTGCCCCTTTCGGTGTGCCAGTTGTGCCACTGGTAAATTGTACGTTAATCGGGTCGGTATTTTTAAGGGTTGCTTGACGCGCAGCCACTCGGGGGTCATCGGCATCGCCTTCAGCAAGCCAATTAGAAAACTTCTGCATAAAGCCAAAGGTTTCATCAGTATCTGGCTCATCAATCCAGATAATACGCTCAACGGTCGGAATTTCTACCAAATCAAGTTGATGATATGGCTTGTGATAAATCTCAGGGCATAGCTCACGGATAAGCTGTGCATAATCACTGCTCTTAAAGTGACGCATCAGCACCAATACCGAACAGCCCAATTTATTTAACGCATATTGCAACTCAAAGGTGCGATAAGCAGGGTTAATATTCACCAAAATCACCCCAACCTTTGCAGTAGCAAGCTGTAGCAACAGCCATTCTGCATTGTTGTGTGACCAAATGCCCAAACGGTCGCCCACCTCAAGCCCCATCTCAATCATGGCACTGGCAAGCTGATTGACCTTGCGTTGCAGCTGCCGATACGTCCAGCGAATGTTTTGCTGACGCACCACCAAGGCTTCACGCTCAGGGTATTTGTCACAAATGGCATCAAAAAAATCACCAATGGTCGCCTCAATCAAAGGCACTTGTGGGCCTTTATCATGGCTCATGGTGAGAGGTGCGTTGGCAGACTTTGCGCCCATATTGATATGGGTGAGTGTCTCTAAGATGTTATTAGTAGAAAGTTTGGCAGTCATCATGAATCCTTTCAATTTATATTCTATTTATGAATTGATACTAGCTAGAATACGCCTTTAGTCTGAATATCCTAATGATACTCTACCAAAAACATATCATACTCCTTGTATATGACTTTAATATAACTCTCATTAATTGGCACTGTCAATCACTAACTTTATAATAACGATACAAATCGTATCATCTAATGATATTTACATATTAAGAGGCATTACCTGAGATGGGGGCATCAACTAAATTCATGGCATTGGCATAAATATCAGCAGGAAAAGAGCGAGACTTACGCATGATAGGGTCAATACAAACCGCCGTAATGCTACAACTTGCACAACGCTCATTGGTTTCAGCGTTATACATATCCTGCACCACAGTCACTGATTTTTTACTGACCTTATCAATATAAGACTCAATATAAACCACATCACCTGCCAACAACTCTTTAAAATAACGCAGATTTTGTTCAACCGTCGCCATCGCAATCTCACCTTGGCGCAATACACTGGGGGTAATGCCTATATGATTGAACGCATGCCAAATGGATTCTTCAAACATGTCATTATAAGTACGAATATTGACATGCCCCATGTGGTCACACTGCCAACTATGTACTGCGCTACGCCCAGTCGCAAATATTTTGTCATTCATTTTCTATTCCCTTGTTATATACCTTGTTACAATTACGCCACTCTCAACGATCACTGCTTGCTGTTGCTCATTAATAACGATTAATGTAAAAAATAATTAACAATAACTACTTAGGGTCATAAGGGGTTAAATCATCATAACCCACACTGGCACCCACATCACCAATAAAACCTTGTTGTCGCCATAACTCATAGACACAAATTGCCACTGTATTTGCCAAATTTAGGCTACGAGAATCAGGACGCATTGGCAATCTTAGCCAGTTATCGCTACCAATATCAGCGCGTACCTCTTCTGCCAATCCTGCCGTCTCCGAGCCAAATACCAATGCGGTAGTAGTGATGACTGTAGGGGCTATGGTTGCTTGTTGCTGAGGGCTTTGTTCTTGCTTAGGGGATACCCCAAAGTCATATTCATAAAAACTGCGACTTAACTTGGTGGTTAATGCCACAATTTTTTGGCAACCATGCTCAGTCAAACTTTGCCGAGCCTCAGCCCAGTTTTCATGCACTAAAAGACTGGCATATTCATGATAATCCAGTCCTGCGCGGCGTAGTTTTTTATCTGCTAAATCAAAGCCTAGTGGCTTCACCAGATGCAGTTGTACCCCCACATTGGCACAAAGTCGTATGATGTTGCCCGTATTACTAGGAATTTTTGGTTGTACTAAAACAACATGAATATTCATGATATGATCAGCCTTAAAATACAAATAATTATAATTACTTACATTTTATCACTTTGATGATATTATCATTTTTACTATGATAATCATAACCTAATGAGTCATCAGAATTAAATGGCAAAAGCTAGGTTTTACTAACTCTTAACAATACTATTATTAAGGATTGAATGATGAAAAAAGTTATTCTTGCTTCTATCGCTGCGATGATTGTTTTAACTGGCTGTAATACTTTTAAAGGTTTGGGTAAAGACATCTCTAAAGCAGGTGATGGCGTGACCAAAACTGCGGACAAAACTGAAGATAAAATTAAAGAAGAGTTATAAGCCAAATTGAGCTTCTAAACCTTTTTATTAGCATTATTAATGCTTAAAAAACCTGTCAACATGGCAGGTTTTTTTGTATTTTTTTGTTATTAAAGTAGGTGCTGTTGAACAGTCATCTTCATAGGAAAACGGGGTGAAAGTTTAACAGACCCTACCCTACTACAAAAAAGCTTGCAGCACATGATTTAGATAACGCTGACCCAATGCCGTTGCCACTATGTTTGTTTCTACCTGTGTTATCTCTAATTGCCCATTTTTTTTATTTTTGCCTAGCGCATCAGCTTTTGTCTCAAGCAATAATCCTTGCTGTATTAACTGTTGTAATATTGGTTCAATCACTGCAATATCTTGACCTGTGCGCTCACCATACATGGCTTTTGGCACACCTTGAGTCAAGCGTAGAGCATTCATCATAAATTCACTTGCCATCTCTTCATCAGTAATGGCTTGCCAGCCGACCAGCTTAGGTGCTTTATCAAAATTCATATAATCTTTGGGCAGACGTGAACGGCTAAAACGATAAATTCCTTGTGAAGGTTGTAAGTGTTCTGCTTGCCATTTGTCTGTTTGCAAACTGATTTTACCATGTGCCCCTGCCCCTATCGCCAAATAATCACCAAATTGCCAATAGTTTAGATTATGACGACATGGCTTATCCGTCTGCCCTGACCATGCTGAGACTTCATAATTATCATAGCCCATCGCTATTAATTGTGCTCGCCCTGCTTGCTCAATATCTGCCAGCATGTCTTCATCAGGCAATACAGGGGTTTGCCGATAAAAGACAGTATTTGGCTCAATGGTAAGCTGATACCATGATAAATGCGTCGCGCCTGCTGTATGCGCTTGTTGCAAATCAGTGACTGCTTCACTTACCGTTTGTGACGGCAATCCATACATCAAATCAACATTGATACGCTCAAACCCTGCCTGCCGAGCCGCTTTAATGGCATTTTCTGCCTGCTGTGGATTATGAATACGCCCAAGCTTACTAAGATGATGCGGAACAAAACTTTGTACCCCAATAGACAGACGATTGATACCTACTTCTAAATACTCGGCAAAAGGCGCATGCTCAAGCGTACCAGGATTGGCCTCCATCGTCACTTCTATGTCATCAGCAAAGGGCAAACGCTTTTGTAAATAGTCAAATAAGCGTTGATACTGCTGAATCGGTAATAATGAGGGCGTGCCACCACCAATAAAAATACTGCTGATTTGTCGTCCCTGTAACCAATGCAGCTGCGAGTCAATGTCTGCCATCAGCGCAGTAACATAACGATGATACAAATCTTTGTCAGGGGCAGAGATTTGATGCGAGTTAAAATCGCAATAGGGACATTTACGCACACACCATGGGATATGAATATAAAGTGCTAATGGAATCTGAGTAATATCAAGCTGATGCGATAATGGGTATGGCTGTGATGGCTTGTGGCTGTCTAAGTACATATTCATCATATATTGGTGATAGGTTTGCTATAATAGCGAAAAGTTAAAACATTGGGCTGTTTGCATACACCCAAGCAAAATGGACAACTTAAAAAGCTTAACTTAAAAAGCTTAAAAAGATAGGTAAATTAAAAAATAAACGCTAGGATACGCTGAATCAGCTATTATGAATACCCCCAAATATCTTAAGGTAAATATATTAAGTATCTTAAACTGCGTTATCTCACCTAAACCATTGAAGCTATTTTGCTTACAGGGTTTGCTTAACTAATTTACTAAAACAAAGACGTTTTCAATCTTCACGAGGCAAGTCATGCAATACTGGTTAATGAAATCAGAACCCACCTCATTTAGTATCCATGATTTGCAGCAAGTGAGGTGTGAGCCTTGGGACGGCGTGCGCAACTATCAAGCACGTAACTTTATGCGTGATGCGATGCAAGTGGGTGACAAAGCCTTTTTATATCATTCTAATACGAAGAAAATTGGTATTGCTGGTATCATGAGCATTGCCTCGACAGGCTATCCTGACCCAACACAATTTAACCCAGAATGTGGTTACTATTACGACCCAAAATCCACTGAAGATAACCCACGTTGGTATTTGGTCGATGTGCAATTTGAACAAGCCTTTAGCGATATTTTATTATTATCTGAGCTAAAAACACTGCCACAACTTGATGATTGCCTATTAACCCAAAAAGGCTCTCGTCTCTCTGTGATGCCATTACAAGTAAAGCATTGGCAAGCGATTATGCAATTGGCAGAACAAAAAGGATTATTATAATTATTGCTTGATAAATATCACCTAAAGACTTGAAGCTGAGCGAAGATAGATAACTTTCTATCTTCGCTCAGCTTATTTATAGTCATAATTTTTTTCGTTTTATCACTTATTAAAATAAAGTTGGTTTAATCCCTATCAATATTTAAAACGGTTAAACACAAATAAATCGGTTATTGTTATGCACACACTTTTATCATGGGCAGAGTTTCGCCAATATAGTCGTCGTCTTTGGATATTGGCATTGCCAATTTTGATTACCCAATTCTCTCAAGCAGCATTGGGGGTGATTGATTCCATCATGGCAGGGCGAGTCTCTGCCCTAGATTTAGCAGCCGTCTCTATCGGCTCAGGCATCTGGCTACCCCTGTTTTTATTGGCAACAGGTATTTTAATTGCCACCACTCCACTCATTGGTGAAGCCTTAGGACAAGATAATCATCATCACATACCCCACATCACTCAGCAGTCTTTATGGTCAGCTTTGGTCATTGGATTGATGGGGTTTGTGATTGTTAATTTGATGCCAAATGTATTAGGCGTGCTTGGTGTACCCGATAATATTCAGCCAAAAGCGACGCAGTATTTGCATGGGGTATCTTTTGGTTTTCCTGCCATTGCTTGCTATGCCGTATTGCGCAGCTATTGTGAAGCTTTATCTCGTCCTGAGCCTGTGACGGTGATTAGTTTAATCGGGCTAGCAACCGACATTCCATTAAACTATCTCTTTATTCATGGTGGCTTTGGTGTTATTCCTGCCATGGGCGGGGCTGGCTGTGGTATTGCCACCGCCTTGGTACTTTGGATTAATGTGGCATTACTCGCGGCTTATTTGCATTGGTCATCTAACCCTACTTTTGCCTCTACCCGCTTTTTTCATTCATTTACCAGACCCAATCCAATACAAATACGCAAACTGTTTCATTTAGGTCTGCCTATCGGCATTGCCATCTTTTTTGAAGCCAGTTTGTTTAGCCTTGCATCACTGGTGATTAGTCCGCTAGGGGAGCTTGCAGTAGCTGCCCACCAAGCCGCATTATCAGTCACTTCGCAATTGTTTATGCTCCCCATCTCTATTGCCATGGCACTCACCATCATGGTATCCAATCGTTATGGTGAAAAAAACTGGCTGGCATTGCGTCATGTGCAGCAAACAGGGCTTATATGGACAGTACTGATTGCCTGTATCAGTATGGTCAGTGTCTGGTTTTTACGACCACAACTTGCCGCCGCTTTTACCAAAAATATTGAGGTACAACATTTGGCAATGCACCTACTGATTTATGCCATTGCTTATCAAATTTTTGATGGTTGGCAGGTGAATGTTGCTGGTATTCTACGTGGTATGCAAGACACCAAAATACCAATGTGGATTACTTTATTTTGTTATTGGCTCGTCGCCTTACCATTGGGGATTTATCTGGTACGCTATACCACAGTTGGGGTACAAGGATTTTGGATAGCACTGGTCACTGGTTTATTTTTAGCAGCCGTCTTGCTCTCCTTGCGCTTACGTCATCGCCAACGCAGTCTATTTGCCAATTTATATCAATAATCTGCTTAACCATATATATAAAATCCTATATACAAATAAAAAACAGTCACTAATACATATTACTCACTGCTTAGCGAATAGTTAAGTCAAGTTTTTTATGAAAAATTTTGTTACAATATGGTATATACACCCTTTTTGCGGTTATTATATCGTCTAGATAGTGTACAACTGTACTGAAAAAGTTTATCTTATACAATCTGACTACTAATTTTGCTATAAATCAGGCATATTATAAAACTTATCATTGAAGCATTATCTGCATAAGATAAGTACATTTGTGGCAGCACAATAGTACATTTTTCACATATATATGACAGTCTATCGTGTTCATACCTAAATATAGGCAGCAGATAAATAGTGATAATCTTTATAGTGACAATGTTACATGTTACGTGAAAACCAATGTCATGTAACAACCAAGGTTAAGCGTATATAAGCATAAGTTCGTAGTTTAGTAGTAATGACAATGACATAACCCATATAACGGTTCAAAACGGCTACCAATGATTACAGGTAAAACAATGGATATTGAACAAATTCGTACTTTGATAGAGCTAATGGAAGAAAAGGACTTAGTTAGCATGGAGGTAGCCTCTGGTGAGAAGCGTATTAGCCTTACTCGCCATTACGCTACTCCGCCAACCATGATGTCCGCACCTACTGTAGAAGTTGCTCCTACTGCTACCCCAAAAAGTGCGGCTAAAACAGGCAATGTCGAGACTGCACCAATGATTGGTGTGTTTTACGCCGCACCAAGCCCTAATGACCCTCCTTTTGTCAAAGTTGGACAGACAGTCAAGGCTGGCGATACCTTAGGCATCATCGAGGCGATGAAAATCATGAATCCACTAGAAGCCACTCAAAGTGGTATTATCGAAGAAATATTGGTCGAAAATGGTGATGTGGTGCAATTTGGGCAGCCTGTTGTACGTTATAAAAACTAACCTTATCGCCTTATTCTTACTCAAATAATTCAAACACAGCATTTTATTTTAGCAACCATGAACATAGGACAAATATCAATGTCATGGATTTTGCACAAATGACTTTGCATTGACAGGGAAATGCTAATGAGAGAGTTTAGCAAATGATAAAAAAACTACTCATTGCCAATCGTGGCGAGATTGCACTACGTATCGTACGTGCGTGTAAACAGTTAGGGATACAAACCGTTGGTGTCTATTCAACTGCTGATGAGAGCTTAATGCACTTACGCTTTGTTGATGAAGCGGTATGTATTGGCAAACCCAATGCCAACCAAAGCTATCTAAATATCAATGCGATATTAACCGCAGCAGAAGTAACAGGTGCAGATGCCATTCACCCTGGCTATGGATTTTTGTCCGAAAATGCTGAATTTGCAGAGCAAATTGAGGAAGCAGGACTTACCTTTGTTGGCCCTCACCCCGACCATATCCGCTTAATGGGTAATAAAATATCTGCCATTCATGCGATGAAAAAAGCAGGTGTACCCACTGTTCCCGGCTCAGTAGGTACTGTGACCATTCACAATGCCGAAGAGCAAGCAAAAAATATTGGCTTTCCACTATTAATAAAAGCAGCCGCTGGTGGTGGTGGACGTGGTATGCGCATTGTTGAACGCTTTGATGAAATCAAGACCCAAGTACAAGCAGCCAAGCAAGAAGCTGAGCTATGGTTTGGTGATGACAGTGTGTATATGGAGCGTTATTTGCAAAACCCTCGTCACGTTGAAGTACAAGTGCTTGGCGATGGACATGGCAATGCCATTCATTTGTATGACCGTGATTGCTCATTGCAGCGTCGCCATCAAAAGGTACTAGAAGAAGCCCCTGCCCCTGACATTCCAGATGATGTACGTGAACCTATCTTGCAAGCATGTGTCAAAGCTTGCGAGCAAATTGGCTATCGCGGCGCAGGCACATTTGAGTTTTTATTTGAAAATGATGAATTCTTTTTTATCGAAATGAACACGCGTGTGCAGGTCGAACACCCTGTCACGGAGATGATTACTGGCATTGATGTGGTGGTTGAACAGCTTAAAATTGCCTCAGAATATGGTCTGTCTTATCGCCAAAATGAAATTGTGATGCATGGGCATGCCATTGAATGTCGTATCAATGCCGAAGACCCTGCCACCTTTGTACCGTCACCGGGCGAGGTCACGCAGCTATTTGCACCCAGTGGTGCAGGCGTGCGTTTTGATTCGCACCTATATCCAAACTACCACATTCCCACATTTTACGACTCTTTGGTGGGCAAACTTATCTGTCACGGACAGACACGCCAACAAGCCATCGCCAAAACCCGCCATGCCTTAGATGAGCTGATTATCAGTGGTATTAATACCAATATACCGCTGCACCGTGATGTGATATTACCTGATGAAGATTTTGTCAAACAAGCACAAAATATCCATTACTTAGAAAAGCACCTGCTTAAAAAAACTGCCACCTCATAGCCTGCTCATAACCTGTAAGGCATGTGTGGTATAACTTCTGTCTATCAATAACCATCAGGTATTCATATTCATAAAAAAAGAAGCACAGATTTGTGCTTCTTTTTACTTAATTTTACTTCTTTTACTCAAATTTGCTTTAGTCACTAATCACTTATGGCAATTGCTTTTTAAATGTCATAAAACAATCTTTACCTTCTTTGTCTGCACACCAATACATATAAGGCTCATCTGATTGATAATCCACAAATGCCAACATCATTTCACCTGTTTGGTCGACTTGATTACCTGAACAATCCACTTCATTATTATCATATAAAGTATTAATTGCAATCAGAGGTAATCCCTCCTCCTGATGACTTAACACATAACGTCCATACGTCCACTCCGCACCACTGACAGACCACATGATATTATCTGCAGCAAAAGTATAAGCCTCTTTACATTCTGCTTGAGATGGTGTTTTAGTCGGGGTTATGGTAATCACCTCTGACACAACACTTTGTGCCTGATTAATATCCACACCTAATAAATCTCCCTCAGATAACTGGGTATGCTGAGAAGATGGGGCAGATTGTGAAGGTGTCGGCAACTGCAACACCCATGAGCCTGCAATTGCTGGACTTATGTGTGTCTCGATAACAGACTGGCTTACTGGCTCATTATCTGTACCAGCAGATACACTTGCCAATATTGATGCCAATGACAGTGATGCAAGAGATAAGCTTTCCATATCATCTAATACCATGATTAAAAATATTGGCTTTAGCTTAAAGTCAAATGCAAATTATTACAAGGTATTTCATAAAACAGTCATTTCTATACGTCAACAAGTGTCGTATAGTCAAAACTTACTCCGATCTATAGACACTAAAGTATGAGATAAATTTAACAACAGCATCATTCAGTGCAGTGACTGTCTATTTTATATCCTATACCTCGCTCTCAACTTATTTTACTAAATTGATATATACCCCCTCCCAAACCCTCCCCCTTAAGAAAGGGGGAATCTAGCAGGGGGTTGAAGTTGAGAGTGAGGTATACTATCGTAATAGAATGGCTGATTAATGTGAATGATGGTGCTCATGCTGCATATGATCCATACCTTCCATGTGATCCATGTGCGACATCTCATGATCTGTATGCATATCACTATCCATATCCGATGCCATGTCATGCATTGAGTGATCAGCCATATCATGGTTATGCTGCATAGATGCCATACCTGCTTGATGTCCGCCATGATGATGTCCACCATGCATGGTACTCATCATCACTGGTACAGCAATAACTGCCAACCCAGAAACCACCATCAAGGCACCATTCATCTGCCGCAAACGCAATCGTCCAATATGATTACGCATCCATGCCACCGCTTCATGGGTAGCAACCAACATAGGAATCGTACCCAAGCCAAAGGTAAACATTAACGCCGCACCTGTCAGCGCACTGTGCCCCACCACTGCCATCAATAATGCACCATACACAAGACCACAAGGCAAAAATCCCCAAAGCAAACCAGCTGCCAACGCACGTGGAAACGTAGTCAATGGAAATACTTTTTGACGAATGGGTGATAGCTTTTGCCAAAAGCGCATGCCCACTTTTTCAAGCTTATTTAAAAAGGGTGCGCCCAACATTGCCATACCAATAAATACCAACATCATGCCCAATAGTACTCGAGGCCAGTTATTATTCATAATTGGCGCAAGCAATACTGTACCAATCAAACCTGCAAGCAACCCTAGCAACGCATAGCTACTTAAACGACCAAAATGATATGTGGCTATCAAAGCTCGACGTTTACGGGCACTGACATTTTGCATTGATAGCCCAAAGGCAGTTACCAGCCCACCACACATACCTAAACAGTGTGGTGAACCAAACAATCCCATCGCAAAGGCAGCTGCTAATAAAGCAAAAGACATAATGATGACTCCAAAATCAAAAGTAATGCACGAAAGCAAATGTTATCCCATCTTCATACCTTGCTAAATTTTGCAGCATGTGTGAATCATATACACTTAACTGCACCAACGTTAGACTGAGTATGTCATTACACTTATTGTTTGGAGTGTGGTTTACTAGGTGATGGCTGCTCTTTCGTACTTTGAGTGGCTTGTGTTAAATTTTGGCGACGCTCTTGCCTATCATCTAAAATGATACGCTGCGACGCATTATCCAAATCTTCAAATTGGTTGGACTTTACTGCATAACGAATCGCCCAAATACCCACAACAAATAACATTAGGCTAAGGGGAATTAATAAATACATGCTAACCATAGTGCCCTCTGGTATTGTGTAAATAGAAGCTTGAATAAACCAATAATAAATCAATAAGGTGATATAGACCCAAGATAAATCACATCGTTTTGTTGGCAGTTTTTATAGTCACAACTCACCATAAGAATATCTTTATTCCTATTCAAATATTGTATCACTTTAAAGCCTTACAAAAAGTGTGTATTTAATATTTATTCAAACTACTGAGTTTTCTTTTAACTCTGTTGACAATATAAACAACATCGATAGGACTTACGCAAAAACACAATATTAGCCTGATAAAACGACTGGAAATTATATTGAGCCTCTGAAACTACGTACAACCAGCCCACTTGATAAAAAACAATGTTTACCAGTCGCCGACAATCTATAAGATTGCATCAGTCCTACAACAGAAGAAAGGGATTGAATATAAACAGCAATCATAAACTTAGAGAACTTATAAGATACATTGATAATGTCCCTATCATCTTTAATTGCAAGCATTAAAATAACTTTATATCCTGCGGTTTACGACTACTCATTAATGTCTGCATAGACACTGTATGTGCGTGACGGCAATTATCTTGTGGCTGAATAATATCACGCATATAAGCAGCCAATTCATAGATGGTACGACGAGAATGGCGCAAGTTTACCCGCCAATCCTGCCAGCTTTTAGGCTCAGGCATCGCCGCAATCAGCGCAATACTATACACCCCATTTAGGGCAAATTGCCGCTGTGCACGGCGCATGTGATAGGCATCTGTCACCAAATAAGCGTGCTTAATGGCGAGACGCTTGGCAGTAAAACGGGCATTTTCACACGTATTCATACTGGCATTTTCACTCACCACATTGGTGACACCTTGTACTGCCAGCCAATCTTGCATCCACGGTGACTCCACACCCGATAAAATAATGGGTAAAGGGTGCTGTTGATAATGCTGTAAGACTGTCTGTAAACGGCTACGGGTATATTGATTAATAACAATTGAAGATTCATCTGCTGAGTGCTTATCTGACTCACTATTGCCTTCTTGTTCGGTCAAACCACCACCCAAGACAATATATGCAGTTGGCTCAGTATCAATTTTATGATTAGTATTAGTCTCAGTGGCCGTGCTGCTGCTAGTAGAATTGGGATTGTCAGTATCAGGAAGGGGTACAGGTAACCGCTGCAAAATTAACAAACCCATATTAGAAAATACTGGGGTCAATGCGCTAGCGGCTATTAAGCCTACCACCATCACTGAGCCACCAAGCCACCACCTGCAACACCGTCGGCGGGCAGAGCCATCATTTTTGGATAAACGAAATCGCTGTAAAAACTGCTGACGCATACGCTAATATTTTCTTTATTAACACTAAGTAAATGATGATTTTCAATTAACTGTCTAACTAAAATACAGCAACAACTATTCACAATAAATGAAACTACAAATAGAAACTACTGCTCAATAACCGAGCCATCAGAGGCTATCCAAACTGGCTCACGCTGTAAAGTAATACCATAACGGGAAAAAACCTGTTGCTGAATATAGCTTTGAGTTGCCAAAATATCTTGCTGACTTGCATGCTTTATCTCCAACCGAGGAGCATGATTGGTCAAAACTAACGCTTGCTTATCATGAGTCAAAATAGGCGGTATTCCCTGCCCTTTTAATCCTGCATTATCAATTAACCAACCTGCTGCAATTTTAGTTTGGGTGGGTGATACCACATATCCCACTACATCAGGATACTGTTGCTGTAATTTTTCAAATTGCGCCGTACTAATAATGGGGTTTTTAAAAAAGCTGCCGCAGTTAGGTAGCTGCTTAGGGTCTGGTAATTTACTTTGGCGAATGGCAATGATAGCTGCCATTACATCACCAGGATTAATCTGCTCTCTATTTGCTGCTGCCGCTAACGTCTCAGCATACTGCTTAACATCACCATAGCCAGCATGAGTTATAGATGCATCTTTATGTAAACGTAAGTTTACTTGAGTAATCAACCACTGCCCTGTTTGCTGCTTAAAGATACTATCGCGATAGCCAAACTCACATTGTGCCCTACTTAATGTTTGCCACTGCTTTGATGGTATATGATAAGCAGTGACGCTAAGTAAGTTATCCTCAATTTGTCGACCATAAGCACCAATATTCTGCACAGGCGCTGCACCAACCATACCCGGAATTAAGGCAAGATTTTCTAGTCCATACCAGCCCTTTTGCACACAACTAACCACCAACTCATGCCAATTTTCTGCTGCCATCACAGAGATATCAACATGATGCGCATCTTCTGTAATCACCTCAATACCACGCATTCTAGGCAATAACACCATTGCTTGCAGATAATCTGGCAAAATAACATTGCTACCGCCTGACAGCACCAAAACAGGCAACTGCTGAGCTTCTGCCATTGCCAATGCCACCTGCACATCTGCTGCATTTTGCAAAAAATAAGCAGTATGGCACACACTACGCAATGCCATCGTATTATATGTAGACAAGTCGACTTCTGTCTGTATGCTGGGTTGTGTGGTCGTCTTTACTGTGGTCATATTTGGCATACACTGATAATACGGTTATCATTGATGTTTTGATAAGGTTTTACTAGCAACTTTTCCAACTTTCTATCCACGCATTCGCCCCTGACTCAATATGGGCAATACAGCGTTCAAATGCCTCATCACCACCATAATAAGGGTCTGGTACATCTTCACCTGCATGTATTGGGTCTTCTTCACTAAATAATACCAATTTGGCTAATGTTTCGGATTGCTCAGGATTTTCATTGATTAAGCGGTCTTTGATGGCTTGTAAATCCTGCAAGTTTTGCTTATCCATTGCCAAAATTAAATCAAACTGATAAAAGTCATCAGGCTGAACTTGGCGAGCCACCAATTTACTAATAGCATAGCCATAAGCCTTAGCATGGGCAATGGCTCTATCATCAGGATGTTTGCCAATATGCCAATCTCCTGTACCCGCTGAATCGACTGTCAATGACATACCTTCTACGGCTGCCTTTTGACGCAATACCTCTTCAGCAGTGGGAGAACGACAAATATTACCCAAACACACCAATAGAACAGACTTTGGAGCACTTACTTTTATTGGCATAACAAAACCTTTATAGATTTAACAATGAAAGAGGGTCATTAATAGTTATTACTAAGTATTGATAGTTACTAAGTATTGATACCGCGGATGCTAATCTTGATGCTTAAAGCGTTGCAATTCACGGCGTTGCTTTTTATTAGGCTTAGTATCAGGGCGAGCAAGATTTGCCAGTTTACGCTGCTCACTGTAGTACTCACGACGTTTGATACTCTCTTCGGTCTCTTCATAAAGCGTTTGTGCAATGGTCGCATTGCCCCGCTCGGTCGATAACGCTTTGACTAGCACCGTTTTTTCATTCATTGAGGAGGCCGAACCTTGGCGAATGGTGAGCTCATCGCCCACGCCAATCTCTTTACTGGTCTTGACTCGACTACCATCAAAATGAACTTTGCCGCCTTCGATGGCTTGCTTGGCAAGGCTGCGGGTACGATAAAAACGGGCTGCCCATAGCCATTTATCAAGGCGGACTTTGGTTAGATTGTTGGAAGTATCAGAGTGTTGATTATTTTGTGTCATAAGTTAGTATGTTCTCAGGTTAAAATTTAAGACTTTAATTATTCACTAGATTCATATTTAGGCTTAACATAAGTTACTGGTATAGTAACCATCCCTTTTACCAGCTTACCTTCATGTATAAAGGGAAGAATTTTACCCCTTCTTACTTGCTGTCGAGCAAATCTATCTACATGAAGATTACCACTACTTTTAACAACTTCTGCCTTTTCAATATTACCTTGAGTATCCACAGTTAAACGTAACGTTACCGTATCAGTCTCACCTGGGTTCATTCTTCTCATGGCAAGTTGAGGAAAGCTAAACTTAGGTTTAATAAGCCATCTGTCACCTGTTAATGGAAACTCTTGTGTACCAATGGTATAAGTCGAACTATCAATCAGTTCCGCTTGTGCCAATACACTACTACCAACTAAACTAGTCGCTATTAAACTGCGTATAAATATCTTTGAACTCCATGTTGTATTTTTCAAAGTTTTTTCCTTGGTTTTGTTTAATTTTTACTCGTTCTAATGGCGCAAGTAATCACTGTCCCAATGCTGACGACTCTTACTCTTGCAGACTATCACGTAAAGCATAGCAGCTTGCGGGCATATCTGGTGTATGATCATATTGTATGGGAATTTTTACCTTGCCCATAACAGGCTGTCCATTGACAATAAAGGGAGCGAATTTTGCTTGTTTCATATCCTCAACGATGGCTCTGTCAAGTGCAGCAATGCCACTATTTTTATCTAATGAGGCTTCAACTACTTCTCCTTGCTCATCAACTACCATAGCTACTGTCATATTTATTTGTTGTCGTCGACAACTATCAAGTGGCAGTGGCTGACCTTTTTCATTACAATCACACGTTGGTAAATGACGAAATACCATAGAGCTATTAGTATGATTTCTACCTCTATGAAGAGGATTTCGTAACAAACGTGCCGACCTATTTTGAGTAGCATTTTGGTTACTAGATGCAGTCACCTTACTATCTAAGCCAGTATGGGTGTGGGTATTGCTATTATCAATCAGCTCTGCTTGCGCAGTCATACCAAACATCAATATACTACCCAGCAAAACAGATGATAACCTCATTAACTTCTTCACAATAAACATTCCTTGTTATATTTTTTAAATAGTTATATTTTTTAAGTTATAAGTCATTCAAGCAAACACAATCACACTATGTTATGGCAATTGTGTTTAACACAAAAACTTATAGTTAACGCAAAAATAACTGATAACCTACATTATCATTAACTGGTTCACATTCATAGCCAATATCTTGCAGCGCATCTTGCAACGCACGTGAGCTGGTATCAGATGCTTGTAAACCGACCAATACTCGACCTTCTGCCGCCCCATGATTGCGATAATGGAATAAGGTAATATTAAAATCCTGCCCCAATTTTTCTAAGAAATTAAGCAATGCACCAGGACGCTCAGGGAAAGTCACTTTAAATAACTGCTCATCATTTAAATCAGGATGTCCCCCAATCAAATAGCGAATATGGGTTTTCGCGATTTCATCCTCAGTCAAATCATGCGCATCATGTCCTGCCTTTGCCAAAGACTGGGCAATGATTTGTCGCTCTTTATCGCCTTCTTTAAGAGCAATACCGACAAAAATTGCCGCAGGCTGCATCGAATCAGGGGATTGGCGACTACGCACCCGATAATTAAACTCAGTAATATTGCGACCTTTTAAGGTGCGACAGAAGTTTAAAAATGCGCCTGTTTGCTCAGGAATACTGACCGCAAAAATTGCCTCTTTTTTCTCACCAATCTCGGTACGCTCAGCGATATAACGCAAACGGTCAAAGTTCATATTGGCACCGCTGATAATAGCGATGCAGTTTTTATCATGAATGTCATGCTTGGCAAGATATTTTTTCATGCCTGCCACTGCCAATGCCCCTGCTGGCTCAACAATGCTGCGATTCTCTTCAAACACATCTTTGACCGCCGCACATACTTCATCGTTGCTACAAGTGACCACTTCTTCTTCAATCACCATACCTTTGCCGTTGCTTTTTTGCGTGCGTACCACATCAAAGGGTAGCTCACCGATTTGCGCTACCGCTGCGCCATCAACAAACAGCCCCACTTGTGGCAAACGCACTCGTTCACCTGCTGCCAATGCCGCTTTTAGACTGGCTGCTTCTGCGGGCTCAACAGCAACCACTTTGACATGGGGAGCAACTTCGCCCAAAAATGCGGCAATACCTGCAATCAGACCGCCACCACCAACAGCGACAAACACATAATCCATGTCTCGCCACTGCTGAGTTAACTCAAGTCCAATCGTCCCCTGCCCTGCAATCACCAATTCATCATCATAAGGTGGTACAAAAGTTAAGCCTTCTTTTTCGGCACGTTCAATGGCATAGCGGTTAGCATCATCAAAGCTATCACCATACAAATCGACATTACCACCCAGCGCTTTTACTGCTTTTACCTTAATATCAGGGGTAGTAGTTGGCATCACAATGGTGTTATTTAACCCAAGTCTAGCAGCAGAATACGCCACACCCTGAGCATGGTTACCCGCTGAGGCACAAATCACCCCACGCGATTGTTGCTCTTTACTTAACTGGCTAATTCGATTGTATGCACCACGCAGCTTAAAAGAGAATACAGGCTGCAAATCCTCACGCTTAAAGCGAATGTCATTACCAAAGCGTTGTGATAACTTGGGAGCATGATCAAGGGGTGTTTGGATAGCGGCATCGTATACCGTAGCTTGCAAAATGGCTCGAACCCAACGTGATAGCATAAATCGTCCTAATTAAAATTATGTGCTTAAAAAAAGTTATGTGCTTAAAAAAATTGATAATTTATCTGTGTTTACAGCATCTATAGTGAATCTGGCTATTATAAAGGAACTGAGCGTTAAAGGACAAAAAAAGAAGGACAAAAAAAGTACGCTGTTGGCGTCAGAGTTTGAATTTTTGCTTAATTTGAAAAATATCCACATAGTCTATCGTCTGTAAAAACGCTTTGATACTCGGTGTCAGCTCATTTAAGGGGTTGCCCTGAACACACAAATATTCTAATTTTGTAAGTTTAGTGAGAGACTCAGGTAGTATCGTTAGTTGATTATTACAGAGTATAAGCTGTGTTAGATTAACCATGTTTGTTATAACTTCTGGGATTTGGTTAAATTGATTATCATTGATATTTATTTCATTTAAATGCCTTAATCCCTTAATACAAGTAGGTAAACTACTTAGTTTATTACCGCTAATGTCAATTTCCTGCAAGTTGACAAGATTTGCAATAAATTCTGGTAATTCTGTTAATTTATTGTCACTAATATCTAATGTTATAAGATTGGTTAATTTTTTAATGAAATTTGGTAGTTCTTTTAGTTGTAAAGAACTGATGTCTAACCAGTCTAAATTGTTAAAATCACCAATAAACTCTGGTAATTCAATTAATGGATTGTCACTGATAGATAAGAATCCCAAATTATCAAACTCATTAATAAAATTTGGAATTTTAGTAAAGTTGTTACTTCTAATATCCAATAAGTCTAAATTTTTAATTTGTATGAGAGATTGAGGTAAGTCAGTTAGCTGATTATAACTTATATCCAACTCTATCAAATCATGAAGTTGCCCAATAGATTTCGGCAGTTTGGTTATTTGATTGTCATACATTTTTAGGAAGTTTAACTTTTTAAGGTTACCAATAGACTCAGGAACTTCACGAATATTATTTTGTCCAAAATTTAGTAAAATTAAATTATTAAGCTGATCGATACTACTGGGTAATTCAGTTAATTGATTCCAGCCAATACTTAATAATGTTAGATTAGTCAGCCTGCCAATCTCATCAGGAAGATAAGTAATATTATTATCTTGAACATTTAACTCAGTCATTTGTAATAATTGCTGCTTATCTCGGGATAGCTGATTATCTGCAATCTCAAACTCATCTGCCCAGTCAAATATTTTATTTATCCAGTTATCAGTTTGCATGGTTATTCCTTTTTAACATCAATTTATGCATAGCCAGATTTGCTTGATGGATGAAATATCTACATAAATTGGCTAGAATAACTATAGCTTTCTATAATTTATCGATACCTATCTTTATCACACAATAACAGGATTTTTCTTTATGAGCGACCAATCATCTGATCAAGCCTCTAACCAACAACAACTCAAACAAGCCGTTGCCGCCGCTGCCCTTAGTCACATCGAAGATGGTATGATTTTGGGTGTTGGGACAGGCAGTACGGTTAATTGCCTTATCGATTTATTGCCCAAAGTTCGCTTAAAAGGCGCAGTTGCCAGCTCTAAAGTCACCCAAGAAAAACTAGAGGCATTGGGGATTGAAGTGATGGATTTAAACTTTGTTGGTGAGCTGGATTTGTATATTGATGGTGCAGATGAGGTCAATCCAAACTTACAACTAATTAAAGGCGGTGGCGGTGCATTAACTCGAGAAAAAATCGTCGCTGCCGCTTCCAAGAAGTTTATCTGTATGGTTGATGAAAGCAAATGGGTAGATACCCTCGGACGTGAATTTCCTGTTCCTATTGAGGTGCTACCACAAGCACGCTCTTATGTGGCTCGGGAATTGGTCAAATTAGGCGGTGAACCTGAGTATCGAGAAGGCTTTGTCACTGATTATGGCAATTTGATTTTGGACGTTTATGACCTTGAGATAACTAGCCCCAGTGAGATGGAACAACGACTCAATAACATCGTTGGCGTGGTATGTAATGGTATCTTTGCTGCCAATCAAGCCGATACATTATTGCTTGCCAAAGCCAGTGGGGTTGAGACATTAAAACGCTAATCTAAGCTAAGTCTATGAGAACCTGTATTCACAACCCACAATAGTGGCTTTTTGCCTAAAATAGACGTACTACTGCGTTAAATGTTGGGTTAAATAGAATAACTATTTGCCCCAAATTTGCCTTATATTACGCCATTTTAATCTAAAAATATCCTAATTTTGACTTATGAATACAGGTTCTAAATACCAAAACTAAAAATCAAAAAGCCCCTAAATTTTTCTTTTTAGGGGCTTTTTTATTTTTGTTAAATCGACTATCAAATAAAATTTAAACTTTGATTTTATCCTGCAACAACAATTCCATCAGTGCTTTTTGCGCATGTAAGCGGTTTTCAGCTTCGTCCCAGACCACCGAGCGTGGGTCATCAAGCAAGTCATGTGAAATCTCCTCACCACGGTGGGCAGGCAGACAGTGCATAAACAGCACCTCAGGGTCTGCCTTATCAAGCATCGCAGGCGTGACTTGATAGGGGGCAAAACGTCTGGCTCGGGTATTTTGCTCATTTTCCTGCCCCATACTTGCCCACACATCAGTGACAATTAAATGTGCATCTTTGGCAGCTTCTTGTACATCTTCAATAAGTGTCACACAATGCGAAAATTTTTCGGTCAAATCAGGATCAGGCTCAAAACCATAAGGTGAGGCTACCCGCAGCTCAAAGCCAAATTGATGCGCTGCATGCATAAATGAGGAACACATATTGTTGCCATCACCAACCCAAGTCACCGTTTTATTTTCGATACTGCCCCGATGCTCATAAAAGGTCTGCATATCTGCCAATAACTGGCAAGGGTGAAACTCATCAGTGAGTGCATTAATAATCGGTACCGAAGAATATTCAGCAAATTTTTGCACCTTTTCATGCTCAAAGGTACGAATCATAATGATATCAACCATGCTTGAGATCACCCGAGCAGAATCTTCTATCGGCTCACCGCGACCTAACTGGGTATCTTTGGGTGATAAAAATATCGCTTGCCCACCAAACTGCCCCATGCCTGTTTCAAACGAGATACGAGTACGAGTCGAGGATTTTTCAAAAATCATTCCCAGCGTTCGCCCCACAAACGGCTGATAAATCTCGCCTGCATGCTGCATTTTTCGCAGCTCACATGCCCGTTTTATTAGCTGATCAAGTTCGGTTTTTGAGAGATCAAGTAGGGTTAAAAAATGACGCACGCTCATGGCTATCCTATTTTTTGCTATCGTTCAGTTTGCAATTAATTTAGTCTATTAATTTCTTAATAATATATCGATAAATTAGAAATAACTGCTCAAAGCTCCAGTATAGCGAAAATAATACCAATGTAAATTATGTTTTTGCCTGAATATCCATTAAGTGAACCTATATGCTCCCTGATAAATGATTAGGCTGTGCGCTCAACACCAGCATATCACTGCTAAATGAGCCATCAGCTTGAATATCAAAGTAAGTTTTGACTTCCTGACTACTGGTTTTTATCAGCTCCGTTATCGCCACTGCAAAATGCTTAGGCGTACGCATACGGGCAATCCAAGTAGCAAAATCCAAAGGCAGACGCTGAGTGTGCATCTCATTTACCCGAAATCCTGTTAAGCTCAAAAAACTTTGCCACTCGGCAAGCGAGTAATCTCGAACATGACTGGTATCACGTAGCAGCTCAATGGTTTGCAAAAAGCTATCCGCCGCAGGATTAGACGGCGCAATCACATCGACCATGATAAACAGCCCATCAGCGGTTAATACCCGCTTTGCTTCTTGCAAGGCTACTAGCACATCTTGCCAATGGTGCGCAGAAAAGCGTGAGACCACCACATCAAAGCTATTATCAGCAAAGGGCAATTTTTCTACCACGCCCTGACTGGTGCTGATATTGGTTAATTGTTTATCTGCTGCTGCTTGCTCGACCACGGTCAGCATCTCGCCAGATAAATCGTATGCTACTACTGATTTGGCATGGGGAGCAACGGCAAAACTGGCATGCCCTGCACCGCAGCCCAAATCAAGCACAGTGGCAGCGTTTATTTGCGCTACTTTTTGCGCCATTAATTGTAGCTCACGTCCCTTAGCATGTACCGCACTGCTTAGATACGCATTGGCACGCTCACCAAACTGTTTATTAACATTCTCATTATGGCTAAGTTGAGATGATTGTTGGGTTTGATTGTCTGATGAAGTTGTCTGGTCTAACTTGGCGGCTAACTGCTCTGATTGAACTGGCTGGCTTACCATATCGTTATTATGATTCATAAAAATGCTTTACTCTCAATAAGTGGTATTAAAAACACATAAGCACCCCCTTAAAACACATTAAAAACGCATTAAAAATGCATTAGAAACAAGAGGTCACTGCAAACGCTAAAAATAGAGTAACAAGTTAAAATAATAAATAAAAGTGAGTTATTATAGTAATATAGGAAACTATTTTTTATATATTAATTACAGCGTTTATCTCTTTTTTATCCCTGTTTTATCTCACTTTCACAAACCCCTTCATCACTTATATCATTCATATCGCTCATATCATTTATATCACTGAACGGCTAAACACCTCTCTTAACTCAAAACTGGTATGCACTTGCGACACCCCTTCGATACGATTGAGCCGATGCAACAAAAACTCCTCATAATGTGCCATATCACGCACCACCACTTTGATTAAATAATCCTCACTACGCCCTGTGACGATACTACAGCTCACCACCTCTTCAAAACTTTGGATTTGCTGTTCAAACTGCTCAAAACGCTCTGCGGTATGCTTATCCATACCCACAGCGATAAAAATTGCCAAACTATAACCAAGCTTTTGTGCATTGGTATGGGCATGATAGCCGGTGATGACCCCCTGCTCTTCTAACTGCTTAATACGCCTAGCACAAGGTGTGGGTGATAAATTGACGTATTCTGCCATCTCAGTAATGCTTAAACGGGCATCTTGTTGTAATAATGCCAATAATTGCTTATCAACTTTATCCAGTGGCTTCTCTAATGGCTTGTCTAAACTTTTTTCTCTTGTTTGCACAGATAGGTCAGTCTTCATCTACTCACACCCATTAATAATAGGAAAAATTAAAGTAATTCTCTAATATTAGCGTAAAAATTAGATAAATCCATCAAATTCTCTGAATTTTATAAATATTTTGCCGTTTTTCACTATTCACTTTTTGTTATCATATTCACAATCAAAAATCAGTTCTGTGGTCTTATTCAAAGTGATGCAAATTTGCTCATAGACTACAAACCAATATTGCTAGGGTCTGTTGAACATTCATCTTCATAGGAAAAATTGAGATACTGATTTTAATAAACGGTGGCTTAGTCAAGGCAATGAACGTAGGTAATATCGGGATATTAACAAGTTCATTAACGCAGAATAAGGTAAATTTAGCCAATTTTTACATGAAAGTAAAAAACAGCTGTCTCCCTTATAGATATTAGCCTAACAGGGTGAAAGTTTAACAGACCCTAATAACAGCAATTTTTTATTTATTAAAAGTTTTATTTATTCATAAGTACTGTGGTCATTATTCGCCACTCATTTAAGGAACTTCCATGAGCAGCCCAGCACAAACAAACACTCAAGCAATCGTCGAGCCTAAAATTAAACCAAAGAATGCCGCTTTTGACTTTCGCAAATATCGTCCATTTGCGTTTGCACCCAAGCTTGATGACCGTACTTGGCCAAGCAAAACCCTCACCAAAGCACCGATTTGGGCAAGCGTAGACTTGCGTGATGGTAATCAGGCGTTAATTGACCCTATGACCATTCCACAAAAAATGACCTTCTTTAAGCTGCTCGTTGAAGTGGGCTTTAAAGAAATTGAAATTGGTTTTCCCTCAGCAGCACAAGTTGAGTTTGATTTTACTCGCAAATTGATTGAAGAAAATCATGTGCCTGACGACGTGACGTTGCAAGTATTGGTACAAGCACGTGAGCATTTAATTGAGCGTACTTTTGAGTCCTTAAAAGGCGCAAGACGAGCGATTGTGCATGTGTATAACTCAACCAGCCGTGTGCAGCGTGACAAGGTTTATGGCAAAAACTTAGCAGAGATTAAGCAAATTGCCATTGATGGTGCAAATTTGCTGAAAAAATATGCCGAAAAATACCCCGAAACCGAATGGGTGTTTCAGTATTCTCCTGAGAGCTTTAGCCAAACTGAGCCTGAATATGCCGTTGAGGTGTGTGATGCGGTGCTAGAAGTATGGCAGCCCGAAACAGGTCAAGAAGTAATTATCAACTTGCCTGCCACCGTCGAGTCTTCCATGCCAAACCTATTTGCTGACCAAGTCGAGTATTTTTGTCGCAACCTAAAGCAGCGTGACCTAATTACTGTCAGCTTGCATACCCACAATGATAGAGGCTGTGCAGTTGCTGCCGCTGAGCTTGGGGTATTGGCAGGTGCTGACCGTATCGAGGGTACACTTTTAGGTAATGGTGAGCGCACAGGTAATATGGATATCATCGTGATGGCGATGAACTTATACAGCCAAGGCATCGACCCTGAGCTTGATTTTAGTAATATGAGTGAGATTGCGCAGATAGTCGGTGAATGTAATAACTTGCCATTACACCCACGCCACCCTTATGTGGGTGAGTTGGTATTTACTGCCTTTAGCGGCTCGCACCAAGATGCCATCAAAAAATCGCTTGATTATAATGAGAGGAATAAAGAGGCAACCGAAAACGTCTGGGACGTGGCTTACTTGCCCATCGACCCTGCTCATATTGGACGTACTTATCAAGATGTGGTACGCATTAATAGCCAATCAGGTAAAGGCGGTGTGGCATATATTTTACAGCGTCATTATGGCTTTAAGCTACCACGCTGGATGCAGATTGACTTTAGTAAAGTGGTACAAAATCAAGCCGAAGAAGTGGCGCGTGAGCTAAAAACGGAAGAGATTATCCAGACCTTTGAAGACACCTATCTTGCACAAACCGCCCTCAGCCTACACGACTACAGCGTTAATAATAAAGGCGGTGAAGTGATGTTTACTGGTGAAGTGGATATCAATGGTGAGCGCATCACCCTAGATGGCAAAGGCAATGGTCCTTTATCTTCCTTTATTGATGGCATGGCACGTCATACTGGCAAACGCTTACATATTGCTAATTATTCTGAACACGCCATCAGTCAACAAAGACAACCTGATGAAGACTATGATAGTAGCAGTGATAAAACCAATGCCAATGCCGTGGCCTATATTCAGCTCAATGTTGATGGTCAAATTTATTCAGGCGTTGGTACCTGTACCAGTACTGTCTCTGCGATGCTAAAAGGGGCGTTATCGGCATTGGCTCAGGCGTTATAAATCTGATATAGACACTGTCAGTGGTTATGATGGCCTTGATGAAATAACAAAACTATTAAAGCCATTAAAGCCAAAAACCCCTCGCTATCATTTTTGATAGTGAGGGGTTTTTTATACAAAATATCAATCAGCAAATAACAGTGAATAATGAATAATAAATCAATAGCCATTCACTTATTTTGCCAATGCTTTTTTAATATCCTCTGCAATCGTTTCTGGCTTAGTAGTGGGGGCATAACGGGCAATTACTTGTCCATCACGCCCAATTAAAAACTTCGTAAAATTCCACTTGATGGCATCAAGTAATACGCCTCCTTTTTGCTGTTTTAGCCAAACAAAAATAGGGTGTGCTTCATCGCCATTGACCTCGATTTTATCCATCATTGGAAAACTAACCCCATAATTTTTTTGGCAAAACGCTCCAATTGCTTGGGCATCTTCGGGGTCTTGATTGGCAAATTGATTGCATGGAAACCCAATCACCACCAGCCCCTCGTCTTTATATTGTTGATATAACGCCTCTAACCCCTCAAATTGTGGCGTTAATCCACATTTACTGGCGGTATTGACAATTAATAATACCTTGCCTTGATAATCGGCAAAATTCACTGTCTGTCCTGTAATATCTTTGGCGTTAAAATCATAGATACTGCTCATAATACTTTCCTATTATTTATTATACGTGTTGTTGGTTATGCGTGGTTATAGTCTGCCTACTATAAATTCACCCCGGTGTTAACTTCGCTAGATGGGTGTACTATCTGCACTCAGTTGTCTTGTGGTGAAATTATATTAGATTGTCTGTAATTTATTTTTGCTTAGGCTATTTTAGGTTGGTTTTATTGTTTATCTAAATCTATCGCCACTGAGTTAATGCAATAGCGCATACCTGTGGTCTGTTGTGGTCCATCAGGAAATACATGCCCCAAATGCCCGCCACAATTACGACAGGTGACCTCCACGCGGCGCATACCATGCGAGGTGTCTAAATGCTCTTCAACCGCACTCTCGTCAATGGTTTTATCAAAGCTTGGCCAACCACAGCCTGAGTCAAATTTATTGTCTGACGTAAACAGCTTTGCCCCACAGCCTTTACAGCGATAAATACCCTCATCTTTATTATCTGTATACATACCTGTAAAAGGTCGCTCAGTGCCTTTTTGACGCAATACATGATACGCATCGTCATCAAGGCGTTCGCGCCAATCGGCATCGGTAAGTTGAGCAATCTGCTCAGAGCTAAGCTGTGATGAACTAATTTGTGATGAGCTGTGTGAATTATCTGTCATACTATCTATCTCCTAAACTGTGCCTAAAATATCATTAAAATATTAGAGACTAACTTACCACACTCGCTTTGGTTTTTATAGATTAACAGCGTACGCCAACCATTATCAACTCATCATAAAACCACACTTAGAATCACAAAATCCTAACAACTTCTAATAAAAACAAGCAATTAAGATTTGGCAAATTTCTTTGTACTTGTTTTTGCCCCTTCTTTTGCTATTTTTTTGCCCCTCTTTTTGCTTCTTTTTTTGCGCCCATCACGCACAACACCGCACCGAGGGTGCTTATCAGCATCGCAAAGCTCACCGTCTCATGCAACAATAGGGCAGCAAGGGCAAGCCCCATAAATGGTTGTAGCAATTGTAGTTGCCCCACCGCCGCGATACCACCCAATGCAAGCCCACGATACCAAAATACAAAGCCAATAAACATACTAAATAAGGACACATATAGCAGTCCTGCCCACGCTGACATGCTGATTTGTTGCAAATTATTTGGTAGTGTCCACCATGCCAGTAACAGCATCATAGGTGCAGACAGTAATAACGCCCAACTGATTACCTGCCAGCCACCCAATGTACGGGATAAACGTCCACCTTCGGCATAACCCAAACCACATGTCAGCACCGCTACAAGCATTAATAAACTCCCAAGTAATGCCTTATGTGTGCCATTTACTGAGGTCAGGATAACTGAGCTATTGCTAAATAGTGCATAACCCATCACGCAAACACTGCCCAACACCGAAAATAACCAAAACTGCTTTGAGGGTCGCTCACCACCACGCCACACAGCAAATATGGCAGTACATAAAGGCAAAATACCCAAAAATACGATGGCATGAGCCGACGTCACATACTGCAATGCCAAGGCACTAAACAATGGAAATCCAATCACCACCCCAAATGCAACCATCATTAATGCAGGCAAATCTGATTTTGTTGGTAATGGCTGCTTTATACACAGTAACACCACCCCACTGACCAACGCAGCAATGCTGGCTCTGGCTGCACTCAGAAAGATAGGGTCAATTTCCATCACTGCCAAGCGAGTCGCAGGTAATGAGCCTGCAAAAATAACTACCCCAATAAAGCCACTTATCCAACCTCTCCAGTCTTGTGTACTGGTGTTTGCCATCTCATTGGTGTTTGGCTCACTGGCTGGTTGGCTGATAGTTGTATCTGTTATTTCTGATTTTTTCTGAACTGGAACTGGATTGTTAACTGGGTGTTTCATTATCGCTGCCTTAGATTTTTAGCTTATGTTTAAATTTTGTATTGACTAGGCTTGGTATTACTAAGCTTCTAATATCAACAAAACCTCAATTACCAACAAAACCTCGATGATTAAAACAAAAGTGTGCTATCACAACCATGTACAATCCAATACAATTTAGCCAAACTGTTTGGTATCATCTACCCATACAGCCACACTAGACACTCGGTAGGCACAACACAAGCCCAGTTAAAGCCTAATGTGGTCAAACCCAAGTTTACAAGCGTGATTAAAAACAGTGGTAACTAAAAGATAATGAACCAATCAATGATAATTAAAGATGGAATCGGTATGCACTCTGGATTCACCAAAATTGAAACCCTAATGGCAGATGTCAAAACCAAAATTGCCACCATGTCCTATTTACCCGGTACACGCCTGCCTTCTGTACGTGCCGCTGCCAACACACACCAAGTCTCCCCTTCTACCGTGGTAGAAGCTTATGAACGCTTGGTCACTAAAGGCATCATCTATGCAAAAGCAGGGGCAGGGTTTTATGTGGCTGAGCCTACTACCCCTCTCTCACTGGCAGAGATTGGACCAAAACTTGACCGTGTGGTTGACCCACTTTGGGTATCACGGCAAGCACTGGAATCATCTGATGAAGCACTCAAACCCGGCTGTGGTTGGCTACCTGCTGATTGGCTTTATGAAGAGGGTATGCGCCGAGGACTGAGGCGGGCTGCCAAAGCAGATGCCAGCGTGATGAGCAACTATGCCACCCCAATGGGTCAGCCTGAATTACGCCAGTTTCTCGCTCGACGTATGGCGAATGTGGGCATCACTGCTGAGCCTACCCAAATCATGCTCACCGATTCGGGTACTCATGCCATCGACCTTATTTGCCGATATTTATTGCGCCCAAATGATACTGTTGTGGTAGATGACCCGTGTTATTTTAATTTTCATGCCCTGCTACGGGCGCATCGGGTCAAAGTAGTTGGTGTGCCGTATACCGCTCATGGTGCAGATGTCACCGCCTATGCCAACATATTAAATGAACACAAACCGCGCCTATATATCACCAATGCTGCCATTCACAATCCCACAGGGGCAACTTTATCCGCAACAACGGCGCATCATATCTTGCAACTGGCATCAGCGGCAGGGACTTATATTATTGAAGATGATATTTTTGCTGATTTTGAAATAACCCCTGCGCCTCGACTTGCCGCTTTAGCTGGATTACAAGGCGCATCACAGGTATTTTATATTGGCAGCTTTTCTAAAACCTTATCTGCCTCACTGCGCTGTGGCTTTATTACCACCAATCCCCGTTTTTTAGAAGGCTTACTGGACTTAAAAATTGCCACAGGTTTTGGTGGTGGACAACTGGCTGCCAGTGTGGTGTTATCGGCACTTAGTGACAGTGGCTATCGCAAACATTTAAGCCATTTGCACAGCCGCTTAGCACAAGCACGTACCCATGTATTGCCGCGACTGGCAAAACTTGGCATCACCCCTTGGATACTGCCACAAGCAGGCATGTTTTTGTGGTGTCAACTGCCTACAGACAGCAAGCTACCCAAGCATAACCGAGCTTCAGAGCTGGCAAGGCAATGTCTGGCACACGGTATCGTCTTAGCCCCTGGCAATACCTTTAGCCAAGCACAAAATGCAGAGGATTTTATGCGTTTTAATGTGGCACAGAGCAATGATGGACGTATATTTGAGGTATTGGCTGAGGTTATGGGGAAAACTGGCTTTTAATCCCTCCCCTTACTTCAAGGAGAGGGTTTGGGAGGGCTCTATATAACTTTAAAAAAATAAAGTTCCGTGTGGCGCAACTCTATTCTATTATCAAAAAATTGCAATAAAGCAAGTAAAAGGTAATGACTTTGCAAGTTTTTCTTGCATTTATATTTAAAAGTAAATTGAAAGCTAGAAATTTTACAAAATAGCGCAATAAATACTTGCATAAAAATTTAGATAATTGTATAACTGTGTCTATATTTTCTCCACTAACTGATTGATTTACTATGAAATCACCCATAAATACAGACACCCTGCCAAACCCTACTGAGGATAAGCAAGGTGAAACGACAACAGAACCCACAACAGAAAGTAGCAATCTTGAATGCCATGAATATATTGAGCAAGGCAAACGCCTAGCGGCACTCAGACACGCTCAAGGTTTGACCGCTGAGCAATTAGCCGAACAAATGACCAAAGCGGGTGCAAAAGTGAGTCGGGGTGCTATCTCTAACTGGGAGCGTGGCATTAATGGTATTGTCTCCTCAAAACTGCCCACACTCGCCAAGATTTTACACTGTAGCGAAGGCTATCTATTACGTGGTGACGCTCCTAATACCTCAGATACGACTCAGCTTAAAAATGGTAAAAAAACCCAAGCACAACCACATTCATCAAACACAAATTCACCAACATCACAACATTATGGTACTGCTATGCAACCCAGTTCATCTACTCATTTACTGAAAAAATCCACCAAATTACAAAACGTCTGCTACGACATTCGTGGTCCTTTGCTCAAAACTGCCATGGAGATGGAAGCAGCAGGACATCGTATTATCAAGCTTAACGTTGGTAATCCTGCACCTTTTAAACTACAAGCCCCACAAGAGATTATTCATGATGTGGCAATGAATCTTACCAAAGCCGAAGGCTATTCAGACTCACAAGGCATCTTCTCAGCCCGCAAAGCCATCTTGCAATATTATCAAGCCAAAGGATTATTATCCGCCGTCGATGTACGTGATGTTTATCTGGGTAATGGGGTATCTGAGCTGATTGTAATGACCATGCAAGCCTTAATGGATGATGGTGATGAGGTATTAATTCCTATGCCTGACTACCCACTATGGACAGCCGCCGCAAACTTAGCAGGGGGTACGGCAGTGCATTATCGTTGTAATGAGGCAGATAACTGGCAACCTGATATTGCTGATATCAAAGCCAAAATCACCAATAAAACCAAAGGTATCGTGGTGATTAATCCCAATAACCCCACAGGGGCATTGTATTCCGATGATAAATTACGTGAAATCATTGCCATCGCAAAAGCGCACAATCTGGTTATCATGGCTGATGAAATCTATGACCGTGTGTTATATGACAATGTCACCCACACACCGATGTGTACCCTAAGTGATGATGTGCTTATCTTATCTTATAATGGGCTGTCAAAATCACATCGTATTGCAGGCTTTCGCGCAGGTTGGATGATGCTATCGGGCAAAAAAGACCATGCCAGCGACTTTATTGAAGGGCTAGATATGCTTGCCTCGATGCGTCTATGTGCCAACGTGCCTGCACAATATGCCATTCAAACCGCAATGGGTGGCTATCAAAGTATGCAAGATCTCACTAATGAGACAGGACGACTATATAAACAACGCGCCATGGCAATTGAGCGTCTTAATGCCATCAAAGGCATCTCTTGTACCATGCCACAAGGCGCATTTTACTGCTTCCCTAAGATAGACCTTGAGGTATATCCTATTGAAAATGACATGCAGTTTATGATGGATTTATTGCGAGAAGAAAAAGTGTTGATGGTACAAGGCACAGGCTTTAACTGGGACGCACCTGACCATTTTAGAGTGGTATTTTTGCCCAATTTGCTTGATTTAGAAGATGCGATGGACAGATTGGATCGCTTCTTTGCCAAAAAACGCAGAGAATTTGGGACGGAATAAAATATAAATAACTTGCTTTTAAGCCCTCCCCTTATCTTCAAGAGGAGGGTTTAGGAGGGGTCATATAGCAATTTAATAAATTAACCCACGTAATTTATTCATCAATCATTCATCACGCTATAGGTTTAAACGCTGATAAATAATGTTGAATTTCACTTTTTTTAGGATGATTATGTAACCATGTAGCAAACGCCTCAACTTGCTCAAAGTCCTCGCCCAAAAGCTGTTGATAGCGTTTTTTAAATGCTTGCTCACGCTCTTGATTACGCAGCTCTTGTTGCCAAGGCTCACCCATCACTTGGGTCAATTTATCTTGAATTTTTAGCAGCTTTAATAGCTCCCACTCGCCTTGATCAAGCCACACATCATCACAGGTATGACACACATTGATGGTATTATCCTGCTCATTATTAATGCGGTATTTCAACATAAATTTACTACAACGCTGACATATTAATGCCCCCTCACTATTGGTTAACGCATCAATGGCGACTGTCTTATCGCCAGTATTTTCTTGTGCCATCTTTTCTTGTTCAATATTAGCAAGGTTATTTTCAAGCCATGTACGATAAGTCAGCAAGTCCAGATATGTACCTTGACACGCCTCACAACGCAGTGCAGGTAAGGCATAGTCTAACTTGGTGGGTTTTAAAGGGTGCGTTTTACAACAATAACAATCTAGGTGCATTTTTTATCCTTAGAACTTTTTATCCATAAAACATTATGAATTTAGTGAAATATGATGATTGCTATTATAACAATAAAATTTTGTTAGGTTATATTTTAAATAATACCTTAAAAACCAACATACCTACCTTAATCAACCCAAATGCCTTAATGCAAGCACCTAAAATAAACGACAATTATTGTCGTAAACTCTCCACGCAAACTACCCAATTTTATATATTTTCTGTTAACTTATCTTTGTTATTAATATATGCTTAGAACCTGTATTCAAAACCCACAATAATAACTTTTTACCTATAAGTTCTAAAGACAACAAAACACAAACCATTCATCTTTAATTAGGAAAATAAATGAAAACCGTCGAAGTTGTTGCTGCCATCATCATCCATGATGGGAAAATTTTATGTGCGCAACGTGGTAACAATCAATTAGCCTATCTTTCAGGGAAATTTGAGTTTCCTGGTGGCAAACTAGAAAAAGATGAAACGCTTGAACAAGCCTTAATTCGCGAAATCCAAGAAGAGCTAAACATATCAATCACTGTCGCAGATTTTTTGCAAACAGTTAAGCATCAGTATCCAGATTTTAAGATTATTATGCATGCTTTTATATGCCATACCCAAAGCCAAACTCTCACATTAAATGAGCATCTACAAGCACTTTGGCTGGATATAACACAGCTTGATACCCTTGACTGGGCAGCCGCTGACTTGCCAATTGTGCAACAGCTTAAAACAATAATGTCATGAGCACTAATATTATGAATAATGATGTCACAAACAGCCACATTCAAGAACTACAAAACGCTTTAATTTCTGGCTTTATAGACCATACACAAGCTTCAAAACAAACCCTCAAGCCAGAGCTACTTACCAATGATGGTCAAGGCAAAAAGGTATTAAATTCAATCAGTACACATTTACAAACTTGTGATGAATTCTGGTTTTCTGTGGCATTTGTCACAACCAGTGGTATTGCGTGCCTTAAACAGCAATTACTAGAGCTTGAAACAAAAAAAGTTTCAGGTCACATACTTGTTTCACAATACCTTAACTTCACCCAACCAGAAGCATTGCGTGAATTATTAGCATTTAAAAATCTAACCGTTCGTATTGCCACAGCATCAAATTTTCATGCAAAAGGCTATTTATTTCGTACCGCTAATATTCACCATTTAATCATTGGCAGCAGCAATCTAACTGCTAATGCCTTAACATCTAATAAAGAGTGGAATTTAAAGGTGAGCTCTACCCAATCGGGTGCTATTATTCAGCAAGCCATCGATGAATTTACCCATGAATTTCAATCGGCACAACTGGTTACCCCTGATTTTATCGAACACTATGAGTTGCAATATCAAAAAGCACAATTGATTGCACAACAAATAAAAAAAGAATTGCGGCAAGAGCAAGATAATGCCATCGAACCCAATATCATGCAGCAGGAAGCTTTAAGCAACTTAGCAACGCTACGTAGGCAAGATAAAAACAAAGCATTATTGATTTCTGCGACAGGCACTGGAAAAACGTATCTGTCAGTGTTTGACGCCTTGAGTATGAACCCCAACCGCTTACTGTTTATTGTCCACCGCGCCAATATTGCCAAAAAAGCATTACAAACCTATCAAACCATTTTTAAAAATAACAAAACCTTTGGTTTATATAGTGGCCAAGATACTGATATTGACAGTGATTATATATTCTCAACCGTACAAACCCTCTCTAGAGAGGCGCATTTAACCCGCTTTCAACCTGACACCTTTGATTATATCGTCATTGATGAGACCCATCGCGCCAGCGCAGCCACTTATAAAAAAATATTGGATTATTTTAAGCCTCAATTTCTTTTGGGCATGACGGCAACGCCAGAGCGAACTGATAATAATGATGTTTTTGAAATTTTTGATCATAATATTGCTTATGAAATTCGCCTACACACCGCGCTAGAGATGGGTATTTTGGCACCCTTCCACTATTACGGCGTTACCGACCTGACGGTTAATGGAGAGACGATAGATGATACCTCTAAGCTCAATATGCTGGTCAGCAAAGAGCGTGTTCAGCATATCTTAAACTATATTCAGCGTTATGGCTGTGATAATGGTGAAATACGCGGGCTGGTATTTTGCTCTAGCATTGAAGAATGTAAGGCGCTGGCAGATATTTTTAGTACTCATAACCTGCCATCGATGGCACTTACTGGAGAGCATTCAGAGGCCCAGCGCGAACACGCCATAGAGCGTTTAGAATCTAATGACCCCAAAACGCGGCTGCATTATATTTTTTCTGTTGGCATCTTTAATGAAGGCATTGATATTCCTTGTGTGAATCAAATTGTGATGTTACGACCCACCCAATCGGCCATCATTTTTGTTCAACAACTAGGCCGTGGTTTAAGAAAAGCAGCGAATAAAGAATATCTCACTGTCATCGACTTTATTGGAAACTACAAAAATAACTTTATGGTACCCATTGCTTTATATGGTGATAAATCATATAACAAAGATACCCTGCGTCGCTTATTATCAACCGAAAGCGCTTATCTTCCCGGTACATCAACCGTCAGCTTTGATAAAATTGCAAAAGAGCGTATCTATCAAGCCATTGATACAACCAACTTACAAACAAAAAGAGAGCTTTCAAAAGACTATGACCTACTCAAACTTAAGTTAGGTCATAGTCCGATGATGATGGATTTTGTCAAACATGGCTCGCGTGATCCCTTCTCTTATGTTGACTATTCAGGTTCTCTTTACCATTTTGCAAAACAACAAGAGCCAGAGACGCTACCAACTTTAAATAACAATGAAAGCAAACTACTGACGACATTTGCCAAAGAAATTAATAACAGTAAGCGTATTGAAGAAAGCTTGGTATTGCGTGAACTACTTGCACACCGACCTATCACAGTGGATACATTAGCGCAAAATATCAAAGAGCAATATGGTTATCAGATGAATCCCAACGTCATACCATCAGTGCTTAATAATCTTAACTTAGGATTTGTCACCGAACAACATAACAAACAATTAAAGAGCATACAAGAAATCTATGGCTTTAATATTGTGCAACTTGATGGTGATGAATTTATCTGGCACCCAGATTTTCTTCCCTACTTGGCCAATCAGACATTGGTAAAATTTTTAACAGATAGCACGGATTACGCTATTTATCAATACACTGAGCAGTTTAAACGATCTGATTTTATTGATGGTTTTCAGCTATATCAAAAATATTCACGTAAAGATGTGTTTAGAATTTTAAACGCAGCCACCAATCCAGTGGCACAAAATGTTGGTGGCTATATGGTTAGCACAGATAAAAGCAACTGCCCCATTTTTATCAACTATCATAAAGCTGATGACATTGCAGATAGCATAAAATATGAAGACAGATTTATCAGCAGCTCTAGATTAAGCTGGATGTCCAAATCGAATCGCACCCTAAACAGCCCAGAAATCAAGTTATTTCAAGACAATAATCAGCATTGCCGTATTCTTTTATTTATAAAAAAACACAATGGTGAAGGCGGTGATTTTTACTATATGGGCGATATGTCGCCACGACCAGACAGCTTTGAGCAAACCACCATTTCTGGTAAATCTGTCGTAAAAGTCGAATTTGATATGCACACAGAGGTTCGAAGTGATATTTATCATTACCTACTTGATAATTAGCTTCTTAAAAATACGTTCCCCCATTTTTCTACACCTCATCTGTCTTTATTTTACAAATAACATATAACAAATCATAACCTAGATGTTTTTTTTCTAGGTTGTGCTATATAATATCTAAATACATACTATTTTTACTCCATGCGCCCTTTGTTCTCTCACCATAAGGCAATACTCATGAATACCTCACCTATAGTCTCTTCCCTATCCCCCATCAATCACCATGACTGCATCAAAACAGTACAAGCCTGTGCTATCACCTTTCAAGGTAATGCCAGCAATGGACTACAACAAGATGCCTTTTTCTTTTTAGATGATTGGTATCAAGAAACGCTAGGCATCATGCCAATACAAGACATTGACGGGCAATTTTGCCTTGCGGTATCCGATGGCGTTGCCAGCTCTAACTATTCACAGCACTGTGCCAAAGCGGTAGTAAAAGCCATTGCCACTCTTTGGCAACAAAAGCACAGCGTCAGCATTGATGATATTTATCAATGGATAAATAACCCCAAAAATATCTGCAAAAATGGCAAAAAACTTAACCCAAAATGGTTGGGTGCTTGTGCTACTTTAGCTATGGTACAAGCTTGCCCTAATAGCTTTCATAACAATAATAACAATAACGATAATGACAACAATAAAAGTTATAACATCACCATTACGCATATGGGTGACAGTCGGGTGTATTTGCAACGGCTAACAGACACCCAAAACACAAATGGCTGGCGGTGGCTAACTCGTGACCATAACTTACTCAATGAACTGGTCAAGCAAAAGGCTGACGAGCAAGGCATAGCCGTTAACCCTGATGACTACAACAAAGATGGTATGGCAGGCAGTTTGTATGGCTTAACTGAATGCTTTATGCTTGGTAATGACAATGATCTAGAAGATATTGGCAACGAAGGTACACAGCAAACGCTAACTGTACAAGCAGGCGACTGTTTGCTAATTTGTAGTGATGGTATTCATGACCTTGTACCCTGCCAAGACTGGCAAAGCATTGATGCAGATACCAAGCTTGATACATGGCTTAAAGACCTGAAAAATCAAGTCTATCATTCCAAAGGCAGAGCCTATGACAATGGTACTGCGATTGTGGTGCGATTTGATTAGCTGTTAACTATTAACTGTTATTATTTTATCAATAAAAGGAAACTCATATGTCCGCCTATCCACTGGCTCATTACAAAAAATCTGAACGCTTATTTTTGTTATATCAACAACTACCGCGTCAACCAGAAAAAGCCAAAACTCTCACAGAATTAATGCAATCTTATGGTAACAATCATGAAAAATATGACTCCGAACGCAAAACCTTAGAAAATGACCTAGTAAGTCTGCACACTATCTTTAGCGAGTTAATGGGTAGAAATAATGCCCTATTACGTATTCCTGCTTGGGGAACAAAAATTAAAGGGCAAACACCTCGCTTTTATATGAACCCTAACTTTAGCCTAGATATTATCAATAATGAAACTCTGTTTTTTTGGCAAATGTTAGCCAACTATACCACCCATTATTTACCCAACTCATTACAGCAAACCATTGAAAAAAAACTTGCTCAAATTGAAAAAAAACAAAAACAGCAATTTAATATCAGTACTCTTGGACAATGGCAACAACACCTCATCACCCTACCCAGTGTGATTCATGCTCCTACACTTGATAATGATGTTGTTGCTACCATACATCAAGCACTACTCAATCAACAAATCCTTGAAATCTGCTATTGCAACAAATGGCAACAACAAGGCAAAACCCGCACTGTTTATCCGCATGGTCTAGTGTTTATTGACAACATGATGTACCTATCTGCCTTTAACCCTGCTGATGACCATATTGATGATGATGTTTTATTAAAACAACACCGAAACTTTGCTGTCTGTCGCATTCAATCTGCCCGCCTTATTGACACACCTATTCCAAACTGGGTCACTCGTGATGGGCTATCATTAAAAAATCTTAAACAACTGGGCAAATTAGAGCCCACTGAAGACATTCAAATAAAATTGGTATTAAAGGTACAGCATTATGCTTGCCAGCACCTCTATGAACGCCCTTTATCCACTGACCAAACCATCACCGATATCGACGATACCTACAAAAAAGTCACTGCCACCGTTGCCAATACCACTCGCCTGCAAGATTGGCTAGTGGGAATGTCACAACTGGCAGTAGTGTTAGAGCCAACGCATGTACGCGATACGGTTTATGCAAGACTACAAGAGGCAATGGAGTTGTATCAACAAACGGACGATAAAAAATAGCAAAATAAAAAAGTACGCCACTCTCAACTTATAAGACCCCCTCCTAACCTCCCCCTTACTACGCGAGTATAGCTCTTGTCTTGCGTCGGGGCGAAACAGTGTTTCGCTATATTCCTCCTCAGGGAGAGGAACTGGTTTTTAAGTCCTCCCCTTACTTCAAGGGGAGGGTTTGGGAGGGGTCATAT
>NZ_VFYU01000028.1 GCF_021012795.1 Psychrobacter sp. I-STPA10
CTCCCATACCCTCCCCTTGAAGTAAGGAGAGGACTTAAAAACCAGTTCCTCCCCCTTTTTAAGGGGGAGGTTAGGAGGGGGCTTATAAGTTGAGAGTGACGTATCTGTCTTGTTGTATCAAGTTTTACTTTTTTTAATTTAACCTGATAAAAAAGGAAGAAATATGAATACAATGTTTAAAACTCTTAGCCTAGCCGTTGTTGGTAGTTTAGTCACAGTTGCTGGTGCACAAGCTGCTGGTTTTGCTGGAGCATCTAGTGATGGTAATAATATCTTAATTAAAAACACCAATCCTGTCTCAGGGCCACATAGTACAAATGGCAACGAGCCAGGAATTCAAGTCACGGGGGCAGATGGGGTATTTGCACAAGCATTACTTAGTTTTAAAACCTACCAGCAGTTTGCAGGTAATGACGGTAGTATTGATAACTATAAAATCTCAACCTTAAATGCATCTGATATGCCTCCCAGTCATAGCTCTTTAGGTAATTTTGACTTTGCCCAAGTGCCTAATCAAGATGTGTATTTTGGTGAATGGACAGCTGACCGTAGTAATCCTGCTGCTACTCATACTGTGTATTATGGTGGTAAAAATAAAGCAGACAGCTTACCAACTAGCGGTAAAGTAGAATATAGTGTTAAAGGTATTAATAACTTTAATGGTAATAATTTATTAACAGGAACTTTAACAGCAGATTTTTCAACTAATCTTTTAAATGGCAGATTAATAAGAGAAAATAGTACTCAAAGTAATGTATTAAAACTTAGTAATAATAAAATCAATACCTCTCAAGCAACCTTCTCTGGCTTAGCCTCATTTGAGCAAGTTGATTTAACATTACCACCAAATACAATTAGAAGTGCTGCATCTACTTTCAATTACGGTAAATCAAAAGGAGCTTTTTTTGGAAATAATGGTGAAAGTCTAGCAGGTATTGCTACCTTTAAAAACCATAGAGAATTAGATACAGCCTTTGGTGGTAAAAAGATAGATTCAAGTAGTAGCGCCAAAGTTAGTTCTGATGTTGCAGCAAGACAATAACATTAACTAAAAGATACAATAACTGCTCTAACCCATAAGCCAAACCATCTGTTTGGCTTATGCTTTCTTTGGCTAAAAACTTCACTATCTATTATCACAACTTATAACTTATAGGATAATCACAGTGACAACCAAAAGGAAACAAGCACACACACTTAGCCACAAGCACACACACCTAGCCATCACACTAACACTCTTATTGCCACTACTAATACCATTGAGTAGCACCACTCATGCTGAAACCCTACCCCCTAGCCAAAACAGCAGTGGCACAGACCTTATCGAACAACGCCAACTACGCAATCAAAGCCAACAGCTAATCGAGCAACAACAACAGCAAATCATCGCTGACAGTGAAACCCAACAACCCATAACCAAAGACTCAACTGAAACAGTCAAAACAACAAATACCCAAACAGCACCACAACAAATTAGCCCAGAGACTGCCATATTTATTGCTATTAACCAGCAAAACTGGACAACCCTTAAACAAATGATTGAGCAATATCAAACGCTAGATAACGCCAATCCAGACATACTTTTATTTGCCAATGCTGCCCTAAACGCTGCCAATGGCAATATCAGTACCGCCATCAGCCAGTATCAACAGCTATTAGTTAACCAACCTGACTTTGTGCGTGCAAGGCTTGAACTTGCTCGCCTGTATTACCAAGACCAACTGCTTAACCAAGCCAAAGCTGAATTTGAACAACTACAACAGACTCAAAACATGCCACCTAGTGTACTTAACAATATCAATGCTTACTTGACTGCCATAAATAATCGCCAACGTATCAATGGTACAGTGGCTGTCACCCTTGGCTATGACGATAATATTAAAGATGCCCCAACATCTGACGCCAGCCACTGCTTTATTTATGCACCAGATGGGACGTGTCTGACCAGTGCCAGCGCAACCGAAAAGCCCATTAAAGACAGCAGTTTTGGCTATGAAATTAGCCTGAATAAAAACTGGCAACTGCAAGGGCACCATGGTATGACAGCAAATGTATTAAGTTATGGACGTGCCTACCGAGACAACAAAAATAAGGATAATAACTCTGCTACTATTAATGCCAGTATCGGCTACCGTTTTTCTGACCATAACAGTGAGCTAACCTTTACCCCAGTTATTGAGAATCATCGAGAAATGCAACAAAAGCTATATGATGCACAAGGTGTTCGTCTTAGTATCCGCCAGACATTACCAAAAACTTGGGCAAGCAAATTTATAACAAGTGCAAATGCTCCAGTTTGGTCACTTGATTTGGAGCAAACCCACTATCGCTATGAAAATGACTATAAAAGTAATGATGGCAAACAAAGATCTGCATTTACTAGCTTTGTTGTACCAACTAAAAAAAATCAGTGGGTACTTTTGGGTGAATATATCGATCGTGATAATCAGTTTACTGCCAATGCCTATACTCAAAAAGGCTGGGGAGTTGCCAATAGCCACCAATGGGACAATGGCATACAAACTACTCTGATTGCTCGCCAGCGTTGGCGTAACTATGATGGCTACAATGCTCTGCTACAAGCACAACGTGAAGATAAGCAAACGGTCCTCTCTGCCAATATGCGTATACCAAAGTTAGCATGGCATGGCTTTGAACCGAGTATTAACTATCAATACCGCAAAAATGACAGCAACATCGACTGGTTGTATGACTATGACAGCTCTGAGGTTACTTTTAAGCTACAAAAGGTGTTTTAAATCCAAGATCAGAAAGTATCTGAACATTACCCATCAAACAAGATGACAGAGTATCCGCTATATTTGGCAACTGATGATCGAAGTATTCAGTTAAAAAACATCTGTGGACTTTAACACTAACAAAGAACCTATTGCTATTTAAAATAGTCACTACGATGATATCTTTTATATCTTAATTTAACTGTTTTCCCTCTCATCTTTAATCGATTTTAACTCAACAGCCACTGCCCGTTTTACCGCAGGACGTTTGGCAATTTGCTGTGCCCATCTTTGTACATTCTTATAACTGGCAACATCCAAAAACTCCGCAGCATCATACAGCTTACCCAATACAAGTTGACCATACCATGCCCAAATGATCATATCGGCAATGCTATAATTTTGCTCACCTTGCTCATTTTCTGGTGCACAAAAATACTCATGATTTGCCAAATGCTGATCCAATACATCAAGCTGACGTTTGGTTTCCATGGTAAAGCGGTCTATTGGATATTGCATTGGATAAGGAGCATAGGCATAAAAATGCCCAAAACCGCCACCCAAATAAGGTGCACTGCCCATCTGCCACATCACCCAAGATAAACAAGTCGCCCGCTTTTGCCCCTGCTCAACTGGTATAAACTTAGCAAATTTTTCTGCCAAATACATCAGTATTGCTCCTGACTCAAACAGCTTCACAGGGGGACTAACAGAATAGTCAACCAATGCAGGAATTTTGGAGTTGGGATTGATGTCCACAAAATCTGAGCCAAACTGATCACCCTCCATAATATTAATTTTGTATGCATCATATTTCGCTGCATCAATACCACACTCAGCAAGCTCCTCTAGCATGATATTGACCTTGATGCCGTTGGGTGTATTAAGAGAATATAGCTGCAATGGTGCATCGCCCACTGGCAAGGTTTGCTCATGACGAGCACCTGCGGTGGGACGATTGGTAGCTGCAAACTTACCGCCATTGTTATCCTCATTTGGCATTGTCCAAACCTTTGCTGGTGTATAGCCGTTGTTAGGCTCGTTGGTTGTTGTGCTCATAAAAATACTCCTGTAAGTTTTCTGTCATCATATCATTATTGGTAAGTTTTATTTTTTTGCATAGCCTTGTTGTTGCAAAAACTCATGCAGATTTTCGGCAAATTGCTGATAACCTTGAGCATTGGCGTGTATTTGGTCAGATTTTAGACTATCATCAGAGAGTATCTTTGACCAACCATCAGCAAATAATGGTACATCTTCACTATCAGCAATATCCTCATAAATTGGATTGTCACTGGCACGTCCAAATAATGCACTGCTACTAAAATGTGGTTCAGCAATCAACACCACAGGGATATTAGCTGCCTTTAGTCGTTGTATTATTTGTATGATATTGGCTTTGGTGGTTGCTGGCTGAATTCGCTGTAATACATCATTACCACCAACCCCTAATAACACCAAGTCAGGCTTCGTTGCGATGATGTCATCAAGGCGTGCCAGCACATCGGCTGAAGTGTTTCCATTGACCCCAGCGTTATGAATACGCCATTGCGTCATCTCATCTAATACCGCAGGATAAGCCGTCTCTGGCGTTGCCCCATAACCATAGGTCAAAGAATCACCAAGCGCAACGACTTGAGCATCATTGGCTAACGCTGCTTGCTCAGGCTTAGCATCACAGCCACCCAATAAGCTGCCACACATTAACACACAAGCCAAAAGCGATAACGGTTGCTTGATTAACATTGATTTTTATCCTTTTTCCTATCTGGTTTTCTATCTGATACGCTCAATTTTATCATGTTCTCCCCAATGCATCTAAGTTCTGACTTATGCATCTAAATTCTGACTTATGCTCTTACCCATACTCCTATTTATATTACTTATCTTATATTGCCGTCGTTTATCTCTTATGTCGTCTGCCATAAATTTATAAATTAGTTATAAATCAATGTATGATATGAATCAATGGCATAAGTTATTATCATAAAGTATTAATATGGCTGGTATTAAAAGTGGTTACAATATATAGTAACTATTAATTTATAAAAAAATTATAAACTCTATATTTCAGTTCATATATACTTTTAATGCTGTTGGTGACAGAGTTTATATTAAATTTTAACCAATACCTCTATTTAAAAACTCAATTGAAAAACTTAGCTATAGTCGATTCAAGGTAACACTGTGATACCTGTAACACCTGTCATACTAATACGAGAAAGTTGAACGAAGGTATGCAAGTAGTCAAGCTGTCCTGCGAGTAAGGCTAACACCGTAACAGTTTTATACATTTCTATATTTTTATACATTTCTATATTGATATTGATTCGACTATAACTTAATTTTAAGGCTCTTATCTTATGTCTACATCCACGAATGCCACTTCACAAAAATCTTCATCACAAAAATCCTTAAAGTTATCACAACAAAGCTTCGATGAGATGCAAAAAGCAAATGGACACTATCGTCCTGCGGCGCAAGCATTTGGTGAGTGGCTTACCGACATCAATCTCAATCATCTTACCCATCTTAATGAGCAAGCGGCAGATATCTTTTATCGTAAAGGGGTGACATTTACCGTTTATAGTGATGCCAAAAATATCGAACGTATGATTCCGTTTGATATTATTCCTCGAATCATTGCCCTGAGTGAATGGCAGCAAGTGGAAGCAGGCTGCAAACAGCGCATACGTGCGCTCAATGCTTTTTTGCATGACATTTATCATGAGCAAGCCATCATGAAAGCAGGTATCGTGCCTGCCACTTACGTCTATGCCAGTGGCTGTTATGAGCCTTGGATGGTAGGTATTGAGCTTGAACGTCCCATTTATTCACACATCAGTGGTATCGATTTGATTCGAGACGAAGCAGGGCAATTTCGGGTACTTGAGGACAATCTACGCACCCCATCTGGTGTGTCATATATGCTTGAGAGTCGCACCATCTCAAAAATGCTGCTCAATGAAGTGTTTGAGCACACGCCTATTTTGGGTATTGCCGATTATCCACAACGGCTAAAATCCTGTTTGACCAGTGCCACCAGTAAATACGATCCCCAAGTCGTTGTTTTAACTCCTGGACGCTTTAATAGTGCTTATTATGAACATGCTTTTTTGGCGCATGAAATGAACGTACCACTGGTGCATGGTTATGATTTGGTAGTAGAGGACAGCAAAGTTTATATGCAGGGCATTCGTGGCAAGGTGCAAGTCGATATCATTTATCGTCGTATTGACGATCCGTTTATTGACCCCTTAGCATTTCGCTCAGACTCTATTCTTGGTGTATCAGGACTAATGAGTGCGTATCGTGCTGGCAATGTGGTGATTGTCAATGCACCTGGCACAGGGGTTGCTGATGACAAAAGCTTGTATCCTTTTGTACCCGAGATGATTGAGTTTTATTTGGGTGAAAAACCCATTTTACCTAATGTCGAGACTTATCAATGCCGTAAGCCTGATGATTTAAGTTACGTATTGGATAATTTAGACAAGTTGGTGGTCAAAGAAACCCAAGGCTCAGGCGGCTATGGCATGCTCATTGGACCCACCTCCAGCAAACAAGAAATTGCGGACTATCGTGCTCGCCTGCTTGACAATCCTGCTGGCTTTATCGCCCAGCCCACCATTAGCTTATCTACCAACCCCACTGCTGTCAGTGATGGCATCGCCCCACGCCACATTGATTTGCGTCCATTTATTTTAAGTCATGGTGATGGTAGTGTTGATATTGTCCCCGGTGGTTTGACTCGTGTGGCTATGGTTGAAGGCTCATTGGTAGTCAACTCATCTCAAGGTGGCGGCATCAAAGATACATGGATAGTCGATGATCAAAGCAAAACCCAAAGCAATGCTGCAAACAGCAATACTAATAGCAATAAAAATAATCGCAGTCATCATGGCTATGATGCTCATCATGATACGCTTAAACAACGCCATGCCCTATACAATCAACCAGCACAGCCAGTAGAGGTAGGCTATGAAGATGCTGCCGATGCGCCAATGATACTATTGTTATCCACTGCCAATCAGTTGGTATGGCTTGGCAGATATAGTGAACGCTTATATCATTATGACAGTCTGATTAATCAGCTAATAAAAAATACCTTAAGCGAGCAACAAATTTGTCACTTAGATAGATGTTTGGGCTTTAATGTCAATAACAATGTCAATAACAATGCTAAGCAGCTATTAACAAAAGCTGATTTAACCACTGCCCTACTACACACATTAGAAGAGGATAAAATCCCCAATGTCATTGAAGCCATTGAAGCCAATGTGCAAGAGGTCAAAGGGGTCATTGGTAAGGATACTGCTGAGTTGTACAATCTGATCAAACGTCTTGCCAGTGCAGGGACTTATCGTGCAGCGACCTTACAGCTACATGCCTGTAATGCAGCGATGAAACAAGAACACACTTTGGTGACCTTATTTTGGCAGTTAGGACGACACTTTGAGCAGCTCGATCGCAGTATATTACTACAAGAAGACAGCAGTGAAGCCAGTCTAAACTTAAAATACTGGGTCAATCAGTTACCAGAAAATACACGCTGGCGAGAGCTGATTCGTCTCACCAATCAAATCATCAACTCCAAAGACATACGTGACTATGAGTTGCTCAATACTGAGTTTAATACCATTTTGCAGCAAGGTGTTTAGAGTAGATGCTAGATTCAGTTATCAAGACGTATCAGATACCAAATAATAAGGACATATTTTAGATGATGAAACTACAAATCAGCCACCAAACCAATTATTACTATGATCAACTCGCTCAGCGTAGTGTGCAGTACATTCGTATGACCCCGATGCAGATGGCACATCAAACCATTCACCAATGGCATGTGATGCTGCCCAAAGTTGCCCAAAGCCAAAAAGATGGTTTTGGCAATGAGTGGCTGACGTTGAGCCGTAATGAAGCCCATAACAACTTGCAAATGCAAGCTTCTGGCATTGTTGAGATCAATCCTGAGACCGAACGCTTAGAGGACATGCCCGATGTACCCTATTTGCTATTTACTGTTGCCACACCACTGACTCAATGCTCAGAAGCCATCCGTGAGTTTGCCGCCCCTTATCTAAAAAATATCAGCCATGATGGCTTAAAACAACTGGCTGCTAAGCTATTAGAAAAAATGCCTTATACCAAAAATGTCACTCATGTGGGGACAACTGCCGCTGAGGCGTTTGAAATTGGTGCTGGGGTATGCCAAGACCATACCCATGTATTTTTGGCATGTCTGCGTGATCAAAATATTCCTGCCCGTTATGTCTCAGGCTATTTATATGATGATACAGACAATCACATGGCAAGCCATGCCTGGGCTGAGGCATGGCTAGAGGGGTATTGGTATACCTTTGATATCTCCAATCAACTGTTTCAACCCAGCTCGCATGTTTATGTTGCCATTGGGCGAGACTATCTTGATGCTGCGCCCGTGCGTGGGGTACGTATCGGTGGTGGTTATGAAAATCTTTACAGTCAAGTGATGGTGAATCGTTTATCCTAACTTGTTATTATTTATAAACCACTATCATATTTTTATTAACCCCATTGATTATTTTATTCATTTTTATTAAGGTTGATTATGACTTACTGTGCTGCCATTCGCCTCAAAGACGGCATGATTTTTGCCAGTGATACCCGTACCAATGCAGGAGTTGACCATATCTCAACCTTCCGTAAGCTGTATCAATATGGTATTGAAGGTGAGCGATTTATGGTACTACAAACTGCGGGAAATCTTGCCACCTCACAAGCAGTTTTCACTAAATTACAAAACGCCATTAACCAACGTCATGAGCATAACCTACACACAGTATTAACCCTATTTGATGCCGCACAAATGGTCGGGGAATGTATGCGTGAGATCACCACCCAAGCACAAAACATCGCAGGAGATAGTAATTCAGGTACATTCACCAGCTCATTTATGCTCGGTGGACAAATCAAAGGACAACCGCCAGAGCTGTATATGATTTATCCTGAAGGCAATTGTATTCGAGCCACTCAAGATACGCCGTTTTTTCAGTTGGGTGAAAGTAAGTATGGCAAACCCATTTTGGATCGTTCGGTACAATATCAAACCGAAGTAAGACATGCCCTACAAGCCTTGTTATTATCATTTGATTCTACCATTCGCTCTAACTTATCAGTGGGGATGCCCATTGATTTGGTGGTGTATCATAATGACAGCCTCACACTACCTACAGGTCGCAGAATAGATGAGGAAGATGAGTATTTTAATCATATACGCCAGCAATGGTCTGAAGGATTGCGCCAAACTTTAAAAGAACTGCCTGACTCACCAGAAGACTATTGGCAATAAACCAAGATAAAATTCACCTCAACTATTGCTGTTCACAAGACTGTCATACATCCTAATTATTATAGCTAACTAAGCCAGTGGAACATTCAACCACTGGCTTAATTTTTATGATATATCCCAAATAATAGCTATCCTTAGGACATAACAATGACCCAGACAGCCAACCAATCTAATCAAACGACAATAAGTAAAATAAGCAAGTCCACTACCAGTCGTCGTAACGTATTACGAGTACTTGCAGGCGTACCAATCCTACCTCTAGCTGCATGCTCTACCAGCTCTTTATTAAAACCAGCGACTACCACTAGCAACAAATCTGCTGCGCCTATGGCAAAAGCCATTAAATCCGTAAAATTCATTGGTATGGATGCACCTAAATTAAGCAATCCTGAGCAGATGGCAACCGTTTATGTCAACTCAAAAATGCAAGCAACCTTTAGCGATGGCAGCACCCAAGTATTTGACCTTGAGTACCACCCATTTTTTATCACAGGTGATATGGTACCCGATGGCAAGGGCGGTAAAACTCGTGCAGGACAACTATATAACATCAATAACCAGCCTATATATGATGGTTCGGCAGGCACACCCGTACCTTTCTTCTCTAACTGCCCAGACGGCACATCATTACTTACTGTGAAAGGGGCAAAAGTTGCTGGTGTAAAAAACAAACCTGTATTTGCTGTGGTGCAGTTTGAATATGCCAGTATGAACCGAGCTGGTAAAGACACATGGGGTCGCCTACCCTCACCGATTGCGGTATTGACCTTAGACCAAAACCCTGACACTGGTGAGTTGAAATTGGTGAAATATCATAATATTGATACATCACCTGTGCATGGACTGTGGATTACTTGTGGTGCCTCACTATCTCCTTGGGGTACGCATCTATCATCTGAAGAGTATGAACCAGATGCACATAATTTAGCACAAGAAGATGATGGTAAGTTTTTAGACTTTAGCCAAGCACTATATGGCGATAGAAATACTGCCAACCCATACCATTATGGGCACATGCCAGAAATTTTTGTTAATCCTGACGGCACAGGTTTTGTCAAAAAACATTATAACCTAGGACGTATCTCGCATGAATTGATACAAGTCATGCCTGATGAACGTACTGCGCTGATGGGTGACGATACCACCAATGGTGCTTTATTTATGTTTGTCGCTGATAAACCACGCGACTTATCTACAGGTAACCTGTATGTGGCAAAAGTCACTCAAACCACACCAAAAGGCGTGGGCACAGGTGAATTTAACACACAATGGATACATCTAGGACACGCTACGAGTAATGAAATTGAAGCCATGGCAAATACTTACAAGCCAGAAGACATCATGAGTGTGCGCTATGAAGATCCCAATGATTACAGCTATACAAAAATTTATTACAACGGCAAACCAAACTGGGTCAAACTAAACCGTAATAACAAAAATGTGGAAAAAGCAGCGGCATTTTTAGAGACGCATCGCTACGCTAGTCTATTAGGTGCTTCGACGGCATTTACCAAAATGGAAGGTACAACGGTGAATGTTAAAGACAAAGTTGCCTATTCAGCAATGTCACGTATTGAAAAATCAATGGTTGATCCAGAGAAATTTGGTGATTATGGCGTGCATGTGGCACAAAATAAATCAGGCGCTGTATATGCCCACGATTTACGTGGGGGGCAAAAAAGCATCAATGATGGCTCTGCCATTCGCTCAGAGTGGGTGCCTGTACGTATGTATGTACCCAAAAATCTTGTAGGTGAAGACATCACAGCCGATGCACTTGGTAACAAGTCACATCCAGATAAAATCTCTTGCCCAGATAACATCAAGTTCTCAGAAAAACTGCGCACCCTATTTATTGGTGAGGACTCAGGCACACACGTTAATAACTTCTTATGGGCATATAATGTTGATAATCATAGCCTTGAGCGTCTGTTATCAACACCTGCTGGTGCAGAATCCACTGGTCTGCACGCCATTGATGAAGTGGGTGGCTACACTTATATCATGAGTAACTTCCAGCATCCCGGTGAAGGCATTGAAAAAATTCCTGCGGTTGCTGAAAAAGTCATGCCACTATTAAAACGCAACTTTAAGGATAACTATGGTGCTGCTGTTGGCTATTTGGGTTTAAAAACCACTGCCAGCAAAATTGAAGTCGCTGATACTGATGACGCTTCTAAAGCAGCAGTAACAGATAAAAAAGGTAATGCTTAATCATAACTTTTGATATGTAATACAACTTTGATGCAAAGATTAGATGCGTCAAATTTTAGACTCCTTAGATTCAAACAAAAAATCCCTCTTATAAATTAAGGGGGATTTTTTATCATAAAGAGCCATTTATCACAAAGAACCATTATTTAGTATTCACTCGTGCCATTAACTCTTCAGCACTCTCCACCCGCTCTGAATAACGATCCACCAAATAATCTTTGTGGTCATAGGTAAGCAAGGTAAACTTCACCAACTCTTCCATCACATCAACCACTCGCAGATAAAATCCCGTTGGTTTAATCCGACCTGCCTCATCAAACTCCAAAAATGCCTTAGGAATCGAGGACTGATTAGGAATGGTGAGCATCCGCATCCAACGCCCTAAAATACGTAGTTGATTTACCGTATTAAATGACTGTGAGCCACCACACACCTGCATCACAGCCAGCGTTTTACCTTGTGTTGGACGCACTGCACCTATGGATAATGGAATCCAATCAATCTGGGTTTTCATAATCCCCGTCATTGCCCCATGACGCTCAGGCGAACACCACACCATACCATCACACCACTGAGTCAACTCACGCAATTCTTGCACCTTGGGATGGCTGTCATCTTCAGCATCCGCCAATGGCAACCCTTGAGGATTATAGATCTTTGCCTCCGCCCCCATTGCTTGTAGCAACCGAGCACATTCTTCTATCACCAAACGGCTATAAGAACGTGTACGCAGTGAGCCATATAACAATAAAAATTTGGGCACATACGTCCCTTGTGGTTGGCTTTTTTCTTGATGGTTATCCACTTGCTGTGCAAAATCACTGGCTTTAGGTACTCGAAAATGTGCCTCAACTAGATTAGGTAAATCATCAAATAAAGGGTTAGATTCATCGGCTGTCGTTATTGGTTGCGTCATGGTTATCCTCTTAAATTAGACTATCTTGAGATTACTGCTCTTATATATTTATACTATTTACTACAATCCTTAATTAATGTATTAAGCGCAGTAATTCGTTGCTTTTGTGGCAATAAAGCAATGGGTATTAACTGCTCCACTCTGGACTCAATGGCAGCCATACAGCGGCTAAAAGCATGCGCAATTTGTTGCTCCTGCTCATATCTTTGTTGCTGCTCACTGGTTCGGTCTTGTCTGGCTTGTGCTGCATTTACTGCTAACGATGCTGTTGCCAACCTTGAAGGATCAGCCAATCCCCAATGTAGTTTAGGTACAGAACCCAACCATAATGGGCAACGCTCACCTGCTGCTTGATCACACACTGTAATCACCACATCAGGGCTAAAACTACCTGCTAACGACTGCCATGATTTACTATGTAATCCTGAAATATCATAACCATTATTGGCTAAATACTCTAACGTCAGCGGATGCACTTGATCGGCAGGATCACTGCCTGCGCTTTGTGCTTCTATCAATCCTGCTGCCATTTGATTGCTAATTACCTCAGATAAAATGCTACGGCAACGATTATGGGTACAAACAAATAGTATTTTTAATGGCTTAGTGGTGAGCTCGTCTTGTTGTTGCTCTTTGGATTGTAACTGAGCTTTGTTCTGCTGACTTAATTGTGCCTCTTTCTGTAGACTCATATTACTTCCTTTTATTTATCAAGCGATGAAACCCATTAAACACTATTTAGCACACCAAGCCACATCACCAACGCCATTAATGTGAACAACAAAACAGGTAAAGTTAGTAAGATACCCACTTTAAAATAATAACGCCAAGTGATGACCATATTTTTTGTGGCTAAAATATGTAGCCATAATAGCGTCGCCAGCGAACCAATGGGGGTGATTTTTGGCCCTAAATCACAGCCAATCACATTGGCATAGACCATGGCTTCTTTAATATGTATTCCTGTATGCACCTCTTCAATGGCTAAAGATTGTAGCAATACCGTTGGCATATTATTCATCAGCGATGACAGCAACGCTGAGAGCACGCCTGTACCTATGGTAGCAACCCAAACTCCTTGCTCAGCCAACAATGACAACCCTTGCGCCAAATAATCTGTTAATCCCTGATTTTTTAGCCCATACACCACCAAATACATACCCAAAGAAAATATCACAATCTGCCACGGCGCACCTTTAATAATCGGCGCAAGCGCAATCTTTTGTTGTTGCAATGCCACCACTGATAATATGGCTGCCCCTGCCGCTGCAATATAGCTAATAGGAATACCTCGTGGCTCTAATACAAAAAAACCAAGCAGCAATGCCAATAACACCAGCCAGCCTGTGATAAAGGTAGCTTTATCACGAATTGCCGTATTGGGGAGTGGAATCAAGGTGGCATCATAACTAGCAGGAATGTCTCGGCGATAAAAGCAATACAATACTGCCAATGAGCTAAGCACCGAAACCACAGTCACAGGAATCATCACCTGCGCATAACGATCAAAGCTAATGGCAAAAAAATCAGCAGAAACAATATTAACCAGATTAGATACCACCAAAGGCAGACTTGCTGTATCGGCAATAAAGCCTGCTGCCATAATAAATGCCAACGTGGTACTGTGACGCATTTTTAATGTGGTCAAAATGGCAATCACAATCGGGGTTAAAATCAGGGCCGCCCCATCATTGGCAAAAAAAGCGGCTACTAATGCCCCCAACAATACAATAAATATAAATAACCGCTGCCCACGACCTGCTCCCAAGTGTGCCACATGCAAAGCTATCCACTGAAAAAATCCTGCGGCATCGAGCAGTAAGCTAATAATAATAACCGCAATAAAGGCAAAAGTAGCATTCCAAACGATTCCCCAAACCACAGGAATATCTGACCAACCAATCACTCCAAAGACCAATGCCACTAAAGCACCGATAGAGGCACTCCATCCAATCCCTAATCCTTTGGGCTGCCAAATAACAAAAATCAAGGTAACCACAAAAACAATGACCGCAAATAACATAAAGTGCTCAGTGCAGAATATAATGAACAAGACCTAATGAATAAGCAACTGCTATCACCTCCATCATAACTACCATAGAAAAACTAAGTAGAAAGATTAAGTAAATAAACAACACACTGTTTTGATTGCCTATTTGTTAATAACTTTGGCATACTATCTTGTTATCTATATTCGTTTATATGAATATAGTGCACAGCATAACATCTATATTCAGTTAGGTAAATATATGTCATCAAAAATTCATCCCATCAACACTCTAGATTTTTTTAAGGCATTATCCGATCCCACTCGCCTAGCCTTACTGGCATTGCTATTTGAGCAGCCAGAAAAATGCGTTTGCGAATTAGTTGAGACCTTAGAGCAACCGCAGCCGACGGTTTCTCGCCATTTAGCACATCTTAAACGACTGGGCATCATTGATAGTGAACGCCGTGGCACATGGATGTGGTATAAAATGTCGGATACCCTGCCCACTTGGTGTGAACAAGTATTACAAATAACATTTACTCACTCATGACTTTCTATGTTTGGCTAATTGGCATGCAGCAGCCATGCCACTACCCACACACATCCAATCCATATCATCACTCGCTCTTGTAATTAATAAATTCAATACTTTCAATTACCTATAACCAAATTGTCATTACTTTGTCATGCCTTGGTCACCAATTATTTGCACACTAGCAAGCTGAAATTACTTAATTATAGGACTTACGCAAAAGTACGATATTTGTCTTATAAAGCGGCTGGGAATTATTTACGAAGCCTCTGGAACTACGTACAGCCAGCGAGTAAATGATTACCAGACGCTAATAATCTAGAAAAATGCGTAAATCCTAAATTACTAGTAAAAGTAATATCAACACAATATTAGTCACCCAATATCTTGGATAAGGACCTAGTCATGAGTCATTTATATAAAACGAAACTTAAGAACACAACACAAAAAACAACCAAAATAATGCTTTTGTCAGCACTTAGTTTAGCCATGCTCACCGGCTTAAGCGCGTGTAACAACAACGATAAAGATGATGACAAGCCTGATCAAACAACTAATCCTGCAAATCCAACTAACCCTACATTTAAGTCAATGTCTTTGACCATCGCTCATATCAATGACCACCACTCACATCTTGAGCCAGAAGGCACACAAACCTTTATCATTGATAACAATACTTATAAAGCCGAACGTGGTGGCTTTGCCCGAGTGAAAACGGTGTTTGATGATTTGCAAAATACTTATGGCAACGGCAACTTTTTAAAATTAAACGCAGGGGATGCCATTACTGGAACCAGCTATTTTAGCTTTTATAAAGGTAAAGCTGATGCCGATATGATGAATACCATTTGCTTTGATGCCTTTAGCTTGGGCAACCATGAGTTTGATGAAAGTGATGCGGGACTAAAAGTATTCTTAGACCGCTTAAAAATGGGCAACTGTCAAACGCCCGTATTAGCCGCTAATGTTAAACCCAAAATAGGCACACCATTAGCCCCATCAAAAGTTGATGACTATATCAAGCCCTATGAAATCAAAACCACCAAAGAAGGCATTAAAATCGGTATTATTGGCTTAGATATCGCAGAAAAAACTAAAAACTCATCTCGTCCGCTACCTACGACAGAATTTTTGGATGAGACCACCACCGCACAAAATTATATCAATGAACTAAAAAACCAAGGTATTGAACACATTGTTTTATTAACCCATTACACCTATGAAAACGATCAAAAACTAGCCGCCAGCTTATCTGGTGTCGATGTCATTATCGGTGGCGACTCACACACACTACTAGGTGATTTCACCCGTTATGGTAAAGGCGGTCAAGGTAGTGCTGACAACTTTGGCTCACAAGGTGCATACCCCACCAAAATTAATAACAAAGATGGACATCCTGTATGTATCGGACAGTCTTGGGAATATACCAAAGCAGTTGGTTTGATGAATATTAACTTTGATGATAAAGGTAACGTCAAAGATTGCGGCGGCTCACAAATCATACCTGTTGGCACGAAATTTAATAAATACAATCCAACCAGCACCAAATTTGAGCCATTAAGCGACAGTGACAATCAACTATTACTAAGCAAACTTGAAGCCAGCAAGTCTGACCTGCTCAAAAAAGACTTAATCCTACCCTTTACCATCAATAACCAAGCAGATGCGGTACTAAAAACTTATAGAGACAAACTCAGTGAAAATATGGCAAAAGTCATCGGGCAAAACCAAGACACGCTATGTTTGGTGCGTGTTCCTGGTACTACCCGTTCAGGCGATATTGCTGGCTGTGAAGATACTGCCAATCATGCCAGTGGTAGTGACATTGCCCAAGTCGTTGCCAAAGCCTTTTTAGATGGCGCACTGCGGGCAGATTTTTCTCTACAAAATGCTGGTGGTGTCCGTGAAACATTACTAAAAGGACCTATCACCTATAAAGATGCCTATACCATCTTGCCGTTTAGCAATACCTTGGTTAATCTTGATATTACAGGGCAACAAGTTGTTGATACCTTAGAAGACGCTATTGACAATCATATTAGCGGCAATGGTTCTTCAGGCTCACACCCTTATGCTGATGGTCTACGTTGGGATTTGGATTTGACTCATGCCAAAGGTAGCCGCGTTAAAAATGTCGAAGTACGTGACCGTAAAACAGGGGCTTGGTCTGCCCTTGATATGAATAAAACTTATGTGATGGTTACCAACGACTTTATCGCCGAAGGTCGTGATGGCTATGACACCTTAGGAAAAATCTTTGCCGATAAGTCAAAAGTAGAAGATACCAAGCTACTTTATACTCAGTCATTAATTGACTATATCAGCAAAGTCAAAACCATCAGTAAACCTACCCGTGATGACTATTCGCATAAAACTGTGATTACTAAAGATGGTAAATTGTTACAACCTTAATTCTCATGCTTAATCTAATATTTGATACAGTCTAAAAAAACATAATATGGTGAAAGAATCCAAATTCTTTCACCATATTGCAGGTTATCATCACCCAGTTATACAATGGTGTATTATCATACTGTCATTTAAAAGTAGATAGCGTAAAACACCCATTAAATATACTGAGTATTTATGAAACCTACCACCTTGTTACCCACTTTTGATACCAGTCATGATAAAGCTAACTTAGCTGAGCTATTAACCCTAGTCGATGATGTTATCAAGCAACACACTATCAAAAAACCTGGTATCAAAGACTCTGTAAAAACAACCCACCTTATCATGGATTTTTACTCCTCACCATTAGGGACAATGTGTTTGATTGCTGATGAGCAGTTTTTATTTTTATTAGAATTTGCTGATAGAAAAAATGCAGGAAAACAATTACAAGATTTATTAAAACGCCTCAATGCAACGTTAAAATCTGGCGAAAACTCAATTACTATTAAGACAAAAAAGCAATTACAACAATATTTTGCTGGTACATTACAACACTTTGATATACCCATAAAACTGCTAGGGACAGATTTTCAAATTAGCGTTTGGCAAACTTTGCTCACCATTGACTACGGTACAACCATCAGCTATGCCGAGCAAGCCAGTCAGATGAATAAGCCCAAAGCTGTACGAGCCGTTGCCAATGCCAACAGTCGTAATCGCTTAACCATTATTGTACCTTGCCATCGAGTGATTGGCAGTGATGGCTCATTAACTGGCTATGCTGGTAAAGTAGAAAGAAAGGCGTGGTTGCTTGAGTTTGAGGGAAACAACTTAAAAAAATAACTCTGGCTTTTGTTATTTAGGGATTTGTGTTTATGATATTTAGGGTATGGTAAACAAACTAAGTTTATGTTAGTACAACTAATAAAAGGCTTGTCTAACTGACTGTAACTGATTTATATCATCAAGCAAACAGCTCATTACTGATTTATCATGAATCGTCTAATTATACCAACCCTATCTTAATCTTAAAACTAACTTGCTTAAATTATTATTAAGGTGAAGAAATACTTCTATGAAAATCATCTGAAAACTCTTTAAATAATTCTAAAAATTTATTTATTGCAACATCTCCACCACCTTCATAAAAATATATAATATTTGCCCAACTTTGACTAAGCCCTACATCATATTTAGACTTTACCCAAAAATGAAAGTTATCCCTAAAGTGAACTTCTATTGGTTCAAGTTCTATATTGTCCTTTCCATAAAAATATCCTGATATAAAAAACGATAGACCAAATATATGATCATACCTTGTAATCATTTGAGGTCTTGTTGAAAGTGTAAAAATAATTGATTGTAAGTTTCTTTTCATTAAAATCATCCTTTCTTATTTATACTAAGAATTATTTAGAAAAAACTCAATTTATTTTAAATAACTTTCTTGTATGAACTCATATTCTATTTGTCAATTTATAGGTAGCAAATTTAAAATTTAGCATAATATTAACATGCTCAATGTCATCAACCATACTAGCCCAATAAGCAAAATCACTAACAGCAAGGTTATCTATATTAGCAATATTTTCCTTTAATTTTCTTGCTATAATAGCCGAAATATCTGACAGTGAGCAAAAAGCTGATTTAAAATGAGCCTTTAATTCATACACACTCGCCATAAAAAAACTATATGAGTTTAAAAAGTCCAATAGACAGCTATTTACATAAATAATAAAAAGTCCATCATCAGCAATATCTCGATACTTATCTAACTTATCATAACCTTTATCTTGAGAAAAATAATCCTCTTTTCTCGCACCATCACTATAATACTTGTTGATGATAATATAGACCTCTTTAGATTCATTTAGAACAAAATAACCATGATTACTTTTACCAAAACAATAAAACAGATTGTCATTATTTGATAATTTAACCAACTGGTCTGGAAAGTCAATAAATTTGAAACCAGCATTTTGATAATTATCTAAATAAGCGTATAGATTTGAATAAATCTCCTCAGTTGTCATTTTTGGGGGCTGTTGTGGATATATAATTGTAAACCCATGACTTTTTAAAAACTCTATATCCTCAGTATTTTCTTTATAAAATAAGTCATCATAAAAAATATTCATTTTTACTATTCTTTTAAAATACAGACAGTTTATAATTTATACTAAAGTCCAACAAAATTTTAATTGCAAATATAAAAAACATTTATTTTAAAAAAGATGATATTTGTTATCATCTCTAGGGTCATTAAATCCAGAAAAAGTTTTAACCAAATCAAACTTTAATATAATTGTTGGTATGTCATTTTCTAATAACTCTGATATGGTTACTAAATACTTACCATTTTTTACAGGTAACTTAACACCATTGACTCTTTTCTGATTGTCTAAAGTATAATAATATAAACTCTCTTTTTCGTTAAACAATGAATAATCTATTTTTCGTAATTTACCAATATCACATAGCCATAAGCTATTCTCTTTAACCTCTATATTAAAACCAGAATATACATCATTGCTTTTTGCTATTATTTCATCACTTAGCTTTATTCTATACCCTATAGATGATATGGGAGTAATAGGTAACCATACACCTAACTTCAGTGAATCTAAGTATAAATCTGCGTTATTTTGGAACAAATCTAACAACCGCTTGGTCCTTGACTTTCCCTTTTGTTGCAAAAAATCTTTCATAGCACAAGGGGAAAACAAACATAGTCCGTAATTGGCTGTATCAACTATCATTTAATATCCTTACAGAGTAATTTGGTTTTGCATTTTAAAAAATCTATATAGTCAATCTAATATAATCTCATCACAAGGCAACCGAGTGATAGTACAAGTAGCATATCGGGTGGGGTTAATACTGTGGTGGATTTATCGTAGGCAGACGATATTTTTTAAATATAAATATTTCTTATATAATAAAGACTATCTTTTACTTTTTGACATATGAATCTTTTGACAAAATTCTATCCAATATATTTCCTGTCGCAATATCTTGCCATGTCTCACCATGCTCATCAGCAATAACCACCAATGCTAATAATGTTAAGGGAGAAGTTGCATAAATAGTGATATCATCTTTTTTTGCTACCCAATCTAAAAATTCTGTATCTTCATTATACTGGGTCAATATTTCATAACTTCTTTTTTCAATCTCATAAAGTGCTATATTATAAGTATTACCGGCTTCTGATAACTGCATAGCAGTTCCTTTATATTTTGCATAACTACTACTTAACAATCCAATAAAGTATAGCTAATCTAAAAAATCAAATATATTTACTCTTTAAAGTTATCAATCACTTCTTAATAAAATTAACATTTTTAGAATCATCAATTATGAATAAAGCTTTATCTTCAAAAACAGATTCTATCTCACTATCGCTTAGCTTATTAAGGATTTTATTAATTATTAAGCTATATTCAGCTTTACTTATATAATTTAAGTCGTCAAAATTATTTTTATATTAAGCCTATTTTAGCTCAACAATCTCAAAAGTTCTCTTAGCAGGGTGAGTAGCAAAAATTTCATAATTTTTAAATAGTTTACTATCAGTTAATTTATCAAAACATTCATACAAATCTTTAGCCACTTTTCTAAAACCGATACCATTAAAATCACTAATATAAATATCAAATTCATCATCAGTTGAATCAGTAATATCCCAAAATAGATAATTGCCATTGATACTCTTTGCAAAGGGGTAGAGCCTTTTTAATATTTCTAGTGAGCCATCTGGTTCTATATCAAACCAGATATCATTATTCATAACATCATCTATATATGTGGATTTAATAAATTCTGCTCTAGCAAATATGGAGCATATATCTATAGGAATATTAATAATATACTCTTCCAATGTTAGTCCATAGCCATATTCTTGAACAAAATTTTTGTATGATTGAGGAAAGCCTCTATTATTGGCAAACCTAAAGCTTTCCAACTGCTTAAGGTCACCATGTATTTTGGGTAAATCATTGACAATAACTAAATCAAAGGTCTTTTTTTGCATACGACACCTCTACATCTTGCACTCTAGTCAGTGTTTTTGATTATTGCAAAACTCTTGTTGATTAATATTGATAGGTTATAGTTAATTCAAGATAAAACTGTTACAAGGAAAACGAGTGAAAGTGTACAAGTAGTACTGCGAGCGAGTTTGAATTTGTGCCAGTTTTGTTTTAAGACAACTATAGACTTATCACTACTTTTACTAAAGATATATCATACTAGCACATAGTGATTTAAGTATAAAAATCAAATAAATTATCTTGCTATTATTTATCTAAGGTATTCATCCAAACAAAAAAATCATAGAGATTATTAAATACTTGTTCATGTTGACCCGAATATTTCCATATTTCTGGCTCAATTTTTTCATCTTGCCAAACAATTAAACAATAATCGCCATCATCCTCATTAACAGTTGACAATAAAGAGACATCAAATCTCGAAAATATTTGTGGTGCTGAATTCTCCCAATCTTCTGCCATAGTTTTATACCAAGAAATAAATTTTTCACTTTTCAGAATCTTTTGAATATCATCAATGCCATGAAAAGTTTCAAAACCGTCAACCAATTTATCACAAAAATAAAAACGTTCCTTAAGAAATGGGCTTAAAATGCGTTTTGATCCATCCATAGTAATGATAAAATTAGGCTCTTTAGATTTTGTTATTTTTAATTGTTTTAATTGAATTTCTTCTTCTATATTTTCCATTTCTTTTTTAGATAACGATTTTTTTAATCTATCTATTATAGACTTTTTATTTATTTCAGAATTATCAATAAATTTTTGCAACTCAGCTTTCATACACATATCATTGACCTAATATTTAAATGGCATAATTTAATGATAATAGAATACAATATAAAATTATTTTTTATCTTTATAACGAATACCCCAAGTTTTATAATCAGTTGGGTTTAATGTAGGACATTCAGTATTCTTTGGTGTATAAAAGTAGATTTCAAGCTTATATTCTGCAAAATAATAATAATTAGCATGGTCTTTGCCATACTGCTAATATCCTCTTGTACCACCATAAATCTTTGTCGGTTCAAAAGTAAGTATTTTATGCCCCCCCTACACCAAATCCAAAAAATCCGCCACAAACTCACTATCAGGATGATCAATTAACTGCTGTGGAGTCCCAACCTGTTCGATACTACCATGATTCATCACCACAATCTCATCAGAGACATCTCTTGCCTCTTCTTGGTCATGAGTCACCATAATACTGGTTACGCCAAGCTCGTGATGAATATTTTTTAGCCATGTACGCAGCTCTTTACGTACTTTGGCATCAAGCGCACCAAATGGCTCATCTAATAAGAGCAGCTTTGGCTTAACTGCCAACGCCCGAGCTAAGGCAATACGTTGTCGTTGTCCACCAGAGAGTTGATGTGGATACGCATTGGCTAGATTAGGCAATTGCACCAATGCAAGTAACTCTTTGACTCTGCTATCAATATCTGCCTTACTCGGACGCTGATCCTTAGGTAGTAACTTTAGCCCAAACGCCACATTTTCAGCAATGGTCTTATGGCGAAATAACGCATAATGTTGAAACATAAAACCAATATGCCGCTTTTGTACTGGTGTATCAGTAACATCAACACCATCAAATAATATTCTGCCCTGATCGGCAAATTCAAGCCCAGCAATGATACGCAGCAGTGTGGTCTTACCACAGCCAGAAGGGCCTAATAATGTTACCAATTTACCAGTTGGTACACTGAGGCTAATATCATCTAATGCCACAAAATTACCAAAAGTTTTACGAACGTCTCTAATATCTATGCTCATTTTTTGTACTCTTTATATTCTTTAAATAAGATAGGATTCAATTTTTGCTTAGGCTATTTTTATTTTTAGCGATGAAAGCAATGAAGATTTCAGTAGCTTAGACTGTCTGTATACCTTGCAAATTTATATTGATGACAAATGCAGACAATCTCGGTTAGTTTGAAGGCGTTTTTAATGCCTCATTTGCCACCTCTACCATATCTTCATCTAATAATATTGGCGATGGCTCAACTCCATGTGCTAGACGTTCATTGCCTTGGGCATATTTACGATTTTGCAACTTGGTCATCACTTGCTGAATCAGCAGTGTTACCAAAGCCAAAGCAGCTAGTAGACTAGAGATAGCAAAGGCAGCAGTAAAGTTATACTCATTGTAGGCAATCTCAACCAGTAATGGCATGGTATTGGTCTCACCACGAATATGCCCTGACACCACACTCACGGCTCCAAACTCACCCATCGCCCGAGCATTGGTCAAAATCAAGCCATATAACAATGCCCATTTGATATTTGGCAAAGTCACATGCCAAAAAACCTGCCAGCCAGATGCCCCCAAGGTCAATGCCGCCTGCTCCTCACTGTCACCCTGCGATTGCATCACAGGTATCAGCTCACGCGCAATAAACGGAAAAGTCACAAATAAGGTCGCAAGCACAATGCCTGGTACCGCAAATATCACTTGAAAGCCAATGGACTCAAGCCAGCCTCCCACAGTACTATTTAGACCAAATAACAACACAAACATCAAGCCTGCAACCACAGGTGATACTGAAAATGGCAAATCTAATAAAGTAGTGACCAACTGCTTGCCTTTAAACTGATAGCGTGTCACCAACCAAGCGATGGCAATACCCATAATCATATTAATCGGCAACACGATAGCTGCGGTCAGCAAGGTCAGCTTAATCGCTGCCAATGCTTCAGGCTCTACAAGGGCAGCAAGATACAGCGCCCAGCCTTCTTTAAATGCCTCATAAAATACTGCAAACAAAGGAATGACCAACATCACCACCATAAATATACTGGCAATGGCAATAAAGAGTCGACGTACCCAAGGACTATCCTTAGTTGCTGCATTATTTTGGTAATCATAGCTATTTGTTATTTGCATGAAATGGTTTCCTAATACATCACTACCTAGCGCCTTGCCTAGAGTTTTGCCTAAACGATAAAAAGTATTTATGGAATACGAATGATTGCGCTGCTGCTTTAAATTCAATGCTTTAAATACAAGCTACTTTATTGAGTATCTATATTTAGTAGCTTATTTTTATTTTGCACCCACGCGTCGAGACAATCGCCACTGCAATAAGTTAATCGACAATAAAATGGCAAACGAGATAAGCAACATAAATAAAGCAACTGCCGACGCCCCTTGGATATCAAAATTATCCAGTTTGCCAATAATGATTAAAGGCAGTATTTCCGTTTGCATTGGAATATTGCTCGAGATAAAAATAACCGAACCATACTCACCAGTTGCACGCGCAAACATCATACCTGCACCCATTAACAAAGCGGGCATCAGCTCAGGCAATATCACACTACGAAAGGTGGTCAAACGGCTCGCTCCCAGTACCGCTGCTGCTTCTTCAAACTCAACCGATAGCTCTTCAAGTACTGGCTGCACCGCACGTACAATAAAGGGAAAACTCACCACCACCAATGCCAACCAAATACCAAGAGGAGTAAACGCAACTTGAATACCAACTTTATCAAACCACTGCCCTATCAAGCCATTGGGTGCATACAAGGTGGCAAGCGAGATACCTGTAACCGCTGTTGGTAGCGCAAATGGCAAATCCACCAACGCATTAATTAGTGACTTACCCCAAAACTCATAGCGCACCAACACCCAAGCCACTAATGTACCAAACACCATATTGGTCAACATTGCAAAAAATGACATCTTCAGCGATAGTTTAATGGCAGCCATTACCTGCGGCTGAGTGATGCTATTGTAAAATCCTGTCCAACCCATCTGAGTTGTGGTGTATGCCATCATGGCAAATGGCAGCAACACCAATAAAGATAAGCTCAGCACCGTCACCCCCATGGATAACCCAAATCCGGGTAATACATGGCGGCGTTGCCAACGGCTTAACCAGTGTCGCTTAGAAGTAGAAGTGGCTAACTGAGTCATCGTGCTCTCTATGTGCTATCTATGAAACTATTAAAAAGGAAAAACAGCTCCCTTCCCCCTTGATATAAGGGTTAGGTAAGGCAATTAATTACTGGGTTGATTGACTGCCAGTTGATCAAAAATACCACCATCACTAAAGAATTTTTCCATGATTTCATCCCAGCTACCAAAAACATCATTGGGACGGAACGTATCCACAGGAGGCAATTTATCACTGTTTTTATCAAGCACACTTTGCACACTTGGGCGTAAGTATAAATCTGCTGCTAACTGCTGTGCAGGCTCACTCCATAGATAGTCAAGATACTCTTTTGCTGCTGCCGCCGTGCCTTTTGACTCTGTGACGGTATTCACCACTGCCACAGGGCTTTCTGATTTAATAGAATAGTTTGGATAAACGATATCTACCTGCCCTTTACCAAATTTAGTGGCAGCTAGATTTGCCTCATTTTCAAAAGTTACCAGTACATCACCCACCCCGCGCTGTACAAAAGTGGTGGTAGCAGCACGTCCACCATTTTCATAAACCTTGACATTTTTAAGTAGGTCTTTGACATAGGTATTAGTTTTATCCACATCATCATTAAATGCGTGTAACCCATAGCCATAAGCACCCAAAAATGCATAGCGACCATTACCCGTTACTTTTGGATTTGCCATCACAATCTCGACTCCAGATTTGGTCAAATCTTGCCAATCATGGATACCTTTAGGATTGTCCTTACGTACCAAAAATACAATGGTACTGGTAAACGGTACGGCATGATCCGGGAACTGATCTTCCCAGTCTGCTGCCACCAAGCCTTTTTTCTCTAATAATTCAACATCTGATCCTTGGTTCATGGTAACCACATCAGCTTGTAAACCGTTGGCGACTGAAAGTGCTTGTTTACTAGAGCCACCGTGTGACTGCTTAACCGTAATATTACTATCAGGATGTTCAGCTTTGTAATGCTCAATAAAAATTGGGTTATAACCCTTATAAAAATCACGCGCCACATCATAAGAGACATTTAACAGCTCAATATTTTGTGCATCACCTGTTACCGCTGCTGTGTCTCCCGACTCAGCCGCAGTAGTGTCTGCATTATTATTTGACTGACTGCACGCCATCAAGCTCACGGTTGCCGTTGCCAAGGTGGCAGATGCCAACCATTTTGCCCAAGGGCGAGATTGTTTCGCTGAACGTGTAAGTATAGAGATGGTCATAATCGCCTCAGTTAGCATCTTTGATGCAGGTTTTATCTATTTAATTTTGGTTGCTGATATATTCACTTACTGATAACAGATACCCTTTCATTTAAATTCAATATCTGCAATATTGTGTCTATACACATAAAATAACTTAAATATCTTAAATGTCATTGCGCACATGCTATCAGTGGTTTGTTATTATGTTTAATGATGAATACGTGTATCTTATTGAACAAATGGAATAATAAAACGAATAATCAGGGCAAGAAAATATATACCCCCCACCCTATTGAGCAGGTGGTTGCTTGGATAACTGCTCAAAACGCCCAGCATCTGCAAAATAAGTGTGCATGATCGTATCCCAATCACCAAAAACTGCCGTCGGCTCAAACGTATCAATCTTTAGCAACGTATCGGCATGCGCTGCCAACACTTGGGGGTCACTGGGACGCAGATACATCTCTGCCATCAAGTTTTGTGCAGCTTGCTCCCATAATCCTGCCAAATATTTCTGTGCCGCTGCTGTTGTTCCTTTTTTATCTGTCACTGCATTGACCACAGCAACAGGATTATCAATACGAATGGAATAACTGGGATAGACGATATCCACTTTGCCTTTGGCAAAATTTTGTGCTACTTGATGTGCTTCATTTTCGGTGGTAATTAACACATCACCCACCCCACGCTGAGTAAAGGTAGTGGTTGCGGCTCGTGATCCATTATCATAAGTAGCAACATTGGCTAAAAGCTGCTGCATAAAATGATCGGTATTGGTAACTGCTAATGATTGACCATCATTGTTATCGTTACTGTTGTTTTGATTGGCTTGCCACTTATGTAAACCATAGCCATAAGCACCCAAAAATGCATAGCGACCTGTACCACTGGTTTTGGGGTTAGGCATCACAATTTTGACATCTGCTTTTGTCAAATCATTCCAATCATGAATGTGTTTAGGATTACCTGAGCGTACTAAAAATACCATGGTACTGGTATAAGGCACTGCATCATTAGGAAAATCTTGTTGCCAATTTGCTTTCACTAATCCTTTTTTCACCAACATATCAATATCAGGTGGCTGATTCATGGTCACCACATCTGCTTGCAGGCCATTGGCGACCGACAGTGCTTGCTTACTAGAACCACCATGTGATTGTTGAATATTAATCTTAGTATCAGCCTGTTGCTGTTGATAATTTTTAATAAAAATAGGATTGTACTGCTTATAAAAATCTCGCGAGACATCATAAGAGACATTGAGCAAGGTAATATTTGAGGAAGTTGTGCCGTCTGTTGTGCCATTTTGAGTAGTATTACTATTGGCATTGTTGTTGCTACAAGCAGTTAACAATGTCAACATCATGACGCAAACACTGCTGATAGCAGCATACTTTATGCCATTTTTTTTAATGTTATGCTGAGTATGACTCACAGTTTTGGTTGTGGGTGTTGTTTTCAGAAATGATTGCAACAAAGGTTGGCTGACTTTGATAGAGATTTTATCCATGATAACCTCAAGTTGGCGAATAGTTAGTTGTGCCATACTAAGGTTAAATAGTTGAAATACTTAGTGTTAGTTGTCTATATACTATCTCTATTCTAGAATAACCAGACAGATAGAAACACCATAAATAAAAAAATAAAAAAAACCCATACTATTTAAATATGGGTTTAATTATAGGTTTTGGCGACTTCTATCTAATTTTATCTAAAAAGACAACCAATGATAATGATAAAATCAGCCCTCTTCTTCTATGCCTGTCATATCCACAGGGGTATCGGCTATCACTTGCACCCCAGAAGACTTGACTTTTGCCATATCATTACGCTGCTGCTGCAAAGACTCTAGATATGCTTCATTAATCTTACCAGTGATATAGCAGCCATTAAATACCGCACAATCAAAGCCTTCTACCTTACTATGCTTGGTATCTTGTACTGCTTCTATTAAATCATCTAAATCTTGATAAATCAGTCTATCAGCACCAATAATCTCACGTACTTCTTCAACACTATGCCCTGAAGCAATCAGTTCCGTACGTGCTGGCATATCAATACCATACACATTGGGGAATTTAACTGGCGGTGCCGCACTGGCAAAGAACACTTTACGTGCGCCCGCATCTCTTGCCATTTGAATAATTTCATGACAGGTTGTGCCGCGCACAATGGAGTCATCAACCAGCAATACATTTTTGTTTTTAAACTCTAATGGCACCGCATTGAGCTTTTGGCGTACTGACTTTTTACGCTGCTGCTGCCCAGGCATGATAAAGGTACGCCCAATATAGCGGTTTTTCATAAACCCTTCACGGTACTTGATATTTAGCTGTAATGCCAGCTCCATCGCTGAAGTACGTGACGTATCAGGAATTGGTATCACCACATCAATGTCATGATCCTCACCCCATTCTGCCAATATCTTTTGTGCCAACTTCTCACCCATTCTCAGACGGGCTTTATAGACTGAAATATTATCCATAATAGAATCAGGGCGCGCAAAATACACATATTCAAAAATACAGGGGGTATACTCTTTTGGCGCAATACATTGTTGAGTATGTAGTTGGTTGTCCAAATCTATAAACACCGCTTCACCGGGCTTGATATCACGTACAATTTTAAATCCTGAACCGGTTAATGCCACTGATTCTGATGCCACCATATACTCTGTGCCACCATTGTCAGCCAGCCGTTCACCAAAGATCAGTGGACGGATACCATTGGGATCACGAAACGCTATCATGCCATGACCAGTAATCATTGCCACCACTGCATAAGCCCCCTCAAGACGCTGATACATGGCACTAATGGCTGAGAAGATATCTTCTGGGGTGGGGTTGGTTTTGCCTAAATGCTGCATCTCATGCGCCAACACATTGAGCAGTACCTCAGAGTCTGAAGTGGTATTTAAATGACGTAAATCATCTTGATACAACTCTTTGGCTAAATCCTCAGCGTTGGTCAGATTGCCATTATGTGCAAGGGTAATACCATAAGGTGAATTCACATAAAATGGCTGCGCTTCAGCACTGCTAGAACTCCCTGCTGTGGGATAGCGCACATGCCCTATCCCAAATCTACCAACCAAACGCAACATATGACGGGTCATAAATACATCACGCACCATGCCATTGTCTTTACGCAAAAAAAGCCGTCCATTTTGCATGGTCACGATGCCTGCTGCATCTTGTCCACGGTGTTGCAATACGGTCAAAGCATCATACAATATTTGGTTGACTGGTCCATGAGCAGCAACACCAACAACTCCACACATATATAAATTCCTAATAGAATAAAATCAATATAAAGATAACAATACACTCTACGGATGATTGAGCTGATCCCATGCCTCACCCAAGACATCAGAGGCAAACTGCTTAGCAAATGGTGAATAAGGCAATAACGCGGGGGCTAACTGTGATGTTTGCCACATCGAGCTACGCACAATAATTGGTGATAACACACTGAGCAGGACAAGCACAACTAATAAACTTTTACCAGCACCTGCCATTGCGCCAAAAAAACGATCAAAAATACCCAGTTTTAACGCATTAATAGTACTACTGGCAATCCAACCCAGTAGATGAATCACCACCATCACCACCAGCACAACCGCCAAAAATCCCAATGCAGTTTGCAATACTGGAGAAGCAACAATCGCTGCCATAGAAGGCGCAACATCATCAGCCAATCGGGTCGCTGCCACCAAAGCAATAAACCAACCCACCATAGATAGCATGGTTTGAATCAAACCCAAACGCCACCCTCGCCACAAGCCAAAGAGTACAATCACACTAATGCTCAAATCTAATACACTCATACGTTGACTATACTCACTATTATTTATAGTTGCTGGGCATCATAATAACTGTTGATACTCTCAACACACTCTTGTACCAAACTTGGACCACGATACACCAAACCAGAATACAACTGAATTAAAGTTGCCCCTGCCTGTAATTTTTTGATGGCTTTATCCCCATTATCAATACCACCAACACCAATCAATGCCACCTGATCAGCTAAGCGTTCATGAAATTGCAGCAATATTTGTGTACTATGATGACTGACTGGTCTTCCTGATAAACCACCCGTCTCTTTACCAAATGGCAAATCTTCCACACCGATACGACTTAACGTAGTATTGGTGGCAATTAAACCATCTATCTCAAAGTCAATGAGCTGCTGAGCAATAAAATCCACTTGATCTTCTTCTAAATCAGGGGCAACCTTTAGTACCAAGGGCACATAAAAACCATACTCAGTTGCCAATTGGCTATGCTTATTTTTAATGGTATCTAATAACGCAACCAAAGCGGTGCCGCTTTGTAGGTCACGCAAGTTTTTGGTATTGGGAGATGAGATATTGATGGTGATATAAGAAGCATGAGCATAAACACGCTCAAGACAATAAACATAATCGTCCGCTGCCTTTTCAACAGGAGTGACAGCATTTTTACCAATATTGATACCAATATTGCCTTTATATTGACAGCGCTGCACATTGGCTACGAGATGATCTACCCCAAGGTTATTAAAACCCATACGATTGATAATGGCATGCGCCTCTTTGATACGAAACATACGCGGCTTTGGATTGCCCTCTTGTGGCTTTGGTGTCACCGTACCCACTTCAATAAAGCCAAAGCCTAGCTCAGCTAAGGCATCAATATAATCGCCATTTTTATCTAATCCTGCTGCCAATCCCACAGGGTTAGAAAACTGCAATCCCATACACTCCACAGGCAAGGGTTGCTGCTCATAAACCAACCCTAATGTATGCGAGCGATGTGCTTTATCAAGCAGTGATAGGGTCAGCTCATGAGCATGTTCTGGATCTAATTGAAATAAAAAGGGGCGCAGCAGGGTATAGGACATAACAACGATAAGACCTTTTGATAGGCATTATTAAAAACAAAATTAAAAATATAATAATGTTCAAAACAACATTAAAATAAATGTGACAATTAATCGTAACATTGATTGAAATATGAATAAAAAAATTGTCCAAGTATTTTGACAGTTAATTGCTACACAGACAAACTCTTAATTTTTCAGTGCACAATACAACACATGAGGATCTTCATAGAAGTGGCTGTGCCTGTGAGCATGGCTTTGATAGAGTCTATTTATCACTGTCTAGGGTCTGTTGAACATTCATCTTCATAGGAAAAATTGAGATACTGATTTTAATAAACAGTGACTTAATCAATGCAATGAGCGCAGGTAGTTTTTGTTAATCACAGTGGGATATTAACCAGTTCATTAACGCTTCATCAGGCAAATTTAGCCAATTGCCAATTGCCAATTGCCAATTTTTACATGAAAGTAAAAAGTAGCTGTATCCCTTGTAAATATTAGTCTAACAGAGTGAAAGTTCAACAGACCCTAATATACTCTAATCAATCAACGAATCAATAATTATGATTATATCACCTCTATCTGATATAAAAAACTCTATAAATAATAAATGATTGGCTCGCTTATACAGCAACATTTGTATACACAAATCAAACACACTTTGAGTAATGCTTTAATTTAAACAGCTCGCCCATCACTCAATGCAATCCAACCACGAATGATACGATATAAATGCCATAAGACAGAAAAAACTAACAAAATACCACCAATCATCGTCATCACTACTGAGCCTGCTGCTGTATTACCACTTTCAGTAAATATACTCACACCAAGCACACCCAAACCAATTAACAGAATAATCACGCCCAAAATAGCCATAAGAATACTGTACCAAAACGTCTTAATTTGCCAATCAAAATGACTGGCAAGCCAAGAATGACCTGCCTCTCTACGCTTTAGATAATTCATTACAATCGGTACAATCCACAATATGCCTGCCGTAAAAAAACTCAGTAAATACAGCAAATAAGTAATATGATTATAAAATACCAATTGTTTTTCTTGCGCTTCAGTTAACTGTGATAAACCAAGATTGGCTGCTGTTTGTACCGAATGCGGGGCAGGTGGAGTAATAGACGCTTGTGGTGAATGATAGTGAGAAGAAGATGTGGGATTATTTTTGGCAATATTAGGATCATTTGGCATCATTTATCCTCATAACATTTATCATAATAATACTCATACTAAACGCCACTCTCAACTTATAAGACCCCCTCCTAACCTCCCCCTTACTACGCGAGCATAGCTCTTGTTTTGTACTACAAGCACAGCTTTTCGTCTTGCATCGCTAAAATAGTCCACTGGACTATTTATTAACGCTCTTCAGGGGCGAAACAGTGTTTCGCTATATTCCTCCTCAGGGAGAGGAACTGGTTTTTAA
>NZ_VFYU01000030.1 GCF_021012795.1 Psychrobacter sp. I-STPA10
GGTATGGGAGGGGTCATATATCAATTTAGTAAAATAAGTTGAGAGCGAGGTTATATATAGAAAATAAAATATACCAAATACCAAAAATAAATTTGTGCAGCGATATGATTGATTCATACCATCAACGTCCCCATTTTATATTGTGAAAGGCATTATCCGCTTAACTTAAATAGAAGCGTTGTCTTTCAACACGAAGTCTAGATACTGTTTTTTTAAACTGTCAACTTTCAACTTCAATTAAATAGGCAACCATCATGGCTACCCAAGAACACATTGAAATCGTAAAATCTACCATTCCTGTATTAGAAGAACATGGCACCCAAATTACTAAAGTATTTTATAAAAATATGTTTGCCGACCACCCAGAATTACTGGATATTTTTAATAAAACTAATCAACAGCAAGGGCGACAACAGACTGCGCTTGCGATGACAGTTTTAGCCGCTGCCAAACACATCGAAAATTTAGCAGTACTACTGCCACAAGTGAAGCAAATCGGACATAAACACCGAGCCTTACAAATTCAACCTGAGCATTATCCAATCGTTGGTAAATACTTGCTTGGTGCAATCAAAGAAGTATTAGGCGATGCAGCGACCGATGATATTATCGAAGCATGGGCAGATGCTTATAACGACATTGCCAGTGTCTTTATTCAAGTAGAAAAACAAATGTATGCCAACGCAGCATGGCAAGGATTTGTGCCTTTTACAGTGAGCAATAAACAAATCATTGCCACTGACATTGCTGTCTTTTATGTTAAGCCTAAAACTAATAATGACAACCACACCCAGCAAGCCATTGACCTTGATAAGTTGACTTTAAATGCAGGGCAATACATCACGGTCAAAACTCACCCTGCTGACAGCGATAACTTAGCATTGCGTCATTACTCATTGTGCTCTACCAACACAGACAATGGCATTAGCTTTGCGGTCAGACGAGACAATCGTAATGCGCATCATGGTTTGGTGTCTAATTATTTGCACGACAATGTCAATATTGGTGATGAAATTTTACTCTCTGCGCCCGCAGGCGACTTTCAATTGCAGCCAGAGTTAATCACTCAAAATAACATTCCTTTGGTGCTTATCAGCGCTGGAGTTGGTATCACGCCTGTGCTTGCCATGTTAGAGACTCAAATTCATAGCAATCCCAATCGTCCTATTATTTGGGCGTATGCCTGTCAGAATAACGCTCATCATGCTTTTGCTGATGAAGTAGAACAGCTATTAGCACAAGCTGATAACGTAGAAAAACACATTTTTTATTCAGAGGACGGACAACGTCTTGATGACACATGGCTTGCCAGTCTTCCCAAACCTGCCGATGTCTATGTTTGTGGTTCGATGCCATTTATGGAAAGCATCATTGATGGCTTGCATGCCTTAGAACATGGCAAAGACAGTGTTCACTATGAACCATTTGGCCCTAAAATGAGCTTGGGGGGTTAGGCATAAATAGGCATATAGACATAGAATAGAAAAGCAAGTTTATAACAAATTGCAATCTCTAACCACAGCACCACTTTTATACACCAACAATCTTAGAGGTTTATCATGATATCCCTGCAACAGCTTCAAGCAGCCATCAAAGAGCGTATTGGCAGTTATTATAATGCGCAGTTTTATCACCAGCGGCAAAAGCTGTGCGTGGATTTACTGCAAAGCATGGGCTGTATTTTAGCAGAGGATATCACTGCCCCCTTTGATGTACCAAGACAAAACTTATCCTCTATGGATGGCTTTGCGCTTGCCATAGGCAGTCAGCTTGCTGAGGGCACACACATTGAGATTGTTGGTGAATCGCAAGCAGGACAACCATTTGATGCCGCAACTAACCAACACATACAAGGGCAGAGCCTACACGCAGGACAAGGAGTACGAATTTTTACTGGGGCAGTGCTACCAGCAGGGTGCGACACGGTGGTGATGCAAGAGCATACCAATTTTGAACAACTGAAACAAAATCAACAACACAATTTAGATAAATCTCAGCCTTATTTGATTACTCTCAGCCAAGCGGCAAAGTCCAACACCAACATTCGCCAGCAAGGAGATGAAATCAAAGCCGATGAGGTGGTATTAAGTAAAGGCAAACGATTAAACCCGACCGATATCAGTTTGTTGGCAAATTTGGGCGTGGCACAAGTGCAAATTTATCAGCCGTTAGTGGTGGGCTTATTGGCAACAGGTGATGAGTTAGTCGAATTGGAGCAACCGCTCACCTCTTTAGCCCAGATTTATAATTCCAACACCCCAACTCTAAAAGCCTTATTGTCCGAGCTGCCTGTCAGCATCAAAGATTATGGCATATTAAAAGATGATTTGGCTGAAATTGAGCAGTGTTTGACCACGGCAGCACAACAATGTGATGTGCTGATTTCTAGCGCAGGCGTGTCGGTAGGTGACTATGACTTTTTGACCACCGCCATTGCAAAAGTGGGCAAAATTAACCACTATAAAGTGGCGATGAAACCGGGAAAACCGTTTGTTTTTGGTGAAATGCAAAGAAGTGACATAAAAAGAAGTGCAGTACAAAGGAATGACACAGATACGCCAGTCCAGAACACCATTTTTTATTTTGGCTTACCGGGCAATCCTTTATCAGCAGTGGTTAGCTGTTTGCAATTGGTGATGCCAAGTTTGTGGCAAATGAGTGGCGTTAAAGTAGATGATGTACCAATGAGGCTAACAGTAAAAGCCACTTTAACCACGGATATTAAAAAATCAACAGGACGTCTGGACTTTCAACGAGGCATACTCACCCAACTTGCCGATGGCACATATCAAGTGACTGCGCTAACAAGCCAGCAATCCCACCGCATCAAGCAGTTAAGTAATGCCAACTGCTTGATTGTGCTAGATAAGGACAGTGGCAATGTCGCAGCAGGTGCAGTGGTGAATGTACAGCCGTTTAAATGGTGTCTGGCATAAATCATGCCACTCTCAACTTTATTTTACCATGTGTTGTCTTAACACGTATTGTTTTAACACGTATTGTTTTAATAAGCTGCTATCTTAGCTGTGGCTATTTGGCTGCATTTAAACGACTGATTGTAATACCCGTAAATCCAAATAATAGGGTGAGTAATAGCGATAAATAACAGAAGAAGGCATAAGGCAGATAATCTAAGACTGGCACATCTAAAGCTTGACTAATAAACACCCCACACACGCTCCACGGTACCAGTGGATTAATCACGGTGCCTGCATCTTCAATGGTACGAGAGAGGTTTTTGGGGTGTAACTGCAAACGCTCAAACGTCTGCCGAAATGCCGTCCCTGATAATAAAATACTAAGATACTGCTCACCAATAAGCACATTGATACTCAGTGCCGTCATGGCAGCAGCAAATATCGCTCGACCTGAGTTGGTTAAGGTCTCTTTTATGCCATTGAGCAAAGCAGGCAAAATTCCTAAAGTATTGAGTAAACCACCGAGACTTAATGCCAGTATGACAATGGTCTGGGTAAAAAACATGCTTTGCATACCACCCCGTGATAACATGCTACCAACATCACCTAATTCTAAATTTTCAGCGGGCTGATAACCTGCAAATAAATAGCCCCCAAGCTGCTCAATAGAAGGTGTGCTATGTATATAAGTAATTACCAGTGCAGAGACAATGGTACAAATGATGCTATAAATGGCATTAACCCGAAACAATGCCAATCCCAATAACACCACAAATGGCAACACCGCATAACCATGTACCAAGCCACTTGCGACAAGATGTGATTGTAATACCGTCACTTGCTTTAAATCGCCACTGACTGTCTGCCCAGAAAAATACCAAAATATTACCACCGTCAGTATCCATGCAGGCACGGTGGTATACATCATATTGCGCATGTGCTCAAACAAATCTATGCCCACTACCGATGCAGCAATGGTACAAGTATCGGACAATGGCGACATCTTATCACCAAAAAAAGCCCCTGATACCACTGCCCCAGCAGCAATGGCAACATTGGCATCAAAAGCATGGCTCATACCAATAAATGCCACCCCCAATGTCGCCACTGTGGTCAAACTACTACCCAAAGCGATACCGATAATCGATGTTAAAATAAAGGCAGAAATATAGTAATATTGTGGAGATATCAGCTCAAAACCAAAATACATCAATGTTGGTATCGCTCCAGACATCATCAAAGCAGCAACCATCAAGCCAATAAAGAAAAATAAATAGATTGCCCCAATCCCGCTCACCACCCCAGATGCCATTTGCGCCTGCATATCTTTAAACTTAAGCCCCTTATATAGCCCAATGGCAAGCAATACACAGATGGCAAGCAGCAAAGACAAATGTGGCACCCAACCAAAGCCAATCATGGTCACACCCATGATGGCAATAATCAGTGCTGAGATAATAAAGGCAAGTTTGGTTGAAAACTGGGTCAAAACGGTGGGGGATAATGGTGACATAACACATCCTAGCGTTGCCAAAGTATGGCAAATATGAGATTTTATTTATAATTAAGCAAAATTAATTACTTTATAAATAAAAATGAAATAGAAAATATTGCAATCTGGGCTAACTTTTTTTAACGGTGATATATTATTAATTCTACTATACTCACCTTGAATAAAGCCAACTAAAGCCAGCTAAATTGCTTGTTTTAGTACTTAGCTTAGTCTTGTTTTAGTACTTAGTTTAGTTCAGTTAAGCTCAGTACTGACAAACTCTTTTAGTACAACTTGCACAATTTGCACAATATAAATCTAGGTTTACAAGCATCTAACATTGAGTTAATTGCCAAACTGGTTTATGCTTTAAGGTAGTTTTTTACTACATCATTTTTGTGCAATAGAACCTTATAATCTATGAACTTTTTTATTGGTTATGGGTTCTATATTTTTGTAAGAAAAAAAAGGAAAAACAATGTTTGAACATGTCAAAGAATATGCGGGCGATCCTATCTTAGGGCTAAAAGATAAATTTGTCGCCGATACCAAAGCAGATAAAGTTAACTTGGGTGTGGGCGTGTATTATGATGAAGATGGTAAGCTACCTGTGCTTGAATGTGTGCAAACCGCTGAACAGCGTATTGCTAACCCCATCTCTCCACGTCCTTATTTGCCAATGGCAGGGTTTGCAGGTCATCGTAAGGGCTGCCAAGAATTACTATTTGGCAAAGACGCACAAGTGCTACAAGAAGGGCGCGTTGCGACCATTGCAACCATCGGTGGCTCAGGGGCATTAAGAGTGGGTGCGGAATTTATCCATGAGTGGTTTCCACAATCAAAATGCTACGTTAGCGACCCCACTTGGGGCAACCACATTGCTATCTTTGAGCACAGTGATGTCGAAGTAGGTAAATATCCTTACTATGACAAAGCCACCAATAGCGTTAAATTTGATGAGATGGTCAGCTTTTTACAGACACTCAACAAACACGATGTGGTCTTGCTACACCCTTGTTGTCATAACCCAACCGGTATGGATTTGAGCAAAGAGCAATGGGATAAAGTACTAGAAGTTATCCAAAAACATGAGCTTATCCCATTTATGGACATCGCCTATCAAGGCTTTGGTGAAGACATGGAAAGCGATGTTTATGCTATCCGTAAAGCAGTTGATATGGGTTTGACCTTATTTGTGAGTAACTCATTTTCTAAAAACCTATCACTCTATGGCGAGCGTGTCGGTGGTCTATCTGTAGTTTGCCCAACTGCCAAAGAAGCAGATATCGTGTTTGGGCAGCTCACCTTTACTGCCCGTCGTATTTATTCTAGCCCTCCATCACATGGCGGTCGCATCGTTGATATCGTCATGAATGATGAAAAACTACACGAGCAATGGGTGGGTGAAGTCTATGCCATGCGTGACCGTATCAAAGCGATGCGACTTAAGCTAAAATCAGTACTTGAAGCCAAAGTACCTAATCGTGACTTTGATTATCTTACCCGTCAAAATGGTATGTTTAGCTTTACTGGCTTGACTCCTGAGCAGGTTGAACGCCTACAAACTGAGTTTGGTGTGTATATGATTTCAAACTCGCGTATGTGTGTGGCAGGTCTGAATGTCAACAATATTGACTATGTTGCCAATGCCATGGCAGAAGTGCTAAAAGAAGATGCGTAACCAAAAATAGCTAAGCTATCAATAGCTATCAATATAAAAAAAGAAGAGACGAACTCATCTCTTCTTTTTTTTTATTTTTTTTATTTGTTTTTATCATTGACTTAAAATGACAACTTTCTAACATTTAACCTATCAAGTAAGACAAACATAAATAGTGCAAGTCATACATCAATAAGCCTACTAGGATCTATTGAACTTTCACCCCGTTAGGCTAATCTCTACAGGAGATACAGCTATTTTTTACTTTCATACGCCACTCTCAACTTATAAGACCCCCTCCTAACTTCCCCCTTAAAAAGGGGGAAGAACTGGCTTTGAAGTCCTCCCCTTACTTCAAGGGGAGGTTTCGGGAGGGGTTAAGTTGAGAGTATTGCAAGTGAGCCAAATAGTATGACCTTAATCTGCCTTGGGCAGTAAAATATGCTTGCTTTTTTGATACGCTGCCAGTCCATCCGTGCCAAGCTCTCGCCCAATACCACTTTGCTTAAATCCGCCCCAGCCTGCTTCTGGTACGACGATTTGCTGCTCATTAATCCAGATATGTCCTGCTTGGATTTGCATCGCCATGGATAATGCCACAGCTTCATCTTGACTCACCACACTAGCAGCTAATGCAAACTGACTGTCATTTGCCAAATCAATGGCTTTAGCATCATCACGAAAGGTATGACAAACTAACACAGGGCCAAATATTTCCTCTTGCCACAAACGGCTATCTGTGGGTACCTCAATATAAATCGTTGGGCTAACAAAATAGCCTTGTCGCTGTAGCAAACTACCTCCTGTCAGACAAGTAAGATTCTCTGATGTTGCAATTGCAAAATATTTTTGTACCTGTTGCTGCTGACGCTCACTGACCACAGGCCCCATTTGAGTATCAGGATCAAAGCCATCACCGATGGTTAAGTTTTCTGTGGCAATTTTAAGCTGCTCAAATAATGCTTCAGCAATATCAGCATGTACCAATAAGCGTGAAGTGGCAGAACAGATTTGCCCCGCATTACTAAAAATCCCGCCAATGATCAGCTCACACGCTGTCTGCACATCGGCATCGGCTCGCACAACGATGGCAGATTTGCCACCGAGCTCCAGGCTGATGTCTTTTATGCCAGATGCTGCTTGCACCATGACCTGTTCACCAACGCCATTACTGCCCGTAAATGAGACTTTATCTATTAACGGATGCTGGGTCATTGCTGTACCCACTGTCGCACCACCAGGAAGGATATTAACCACCCCTTTTGGTAAACCAATCTCGGTCAAGATATTACCCAATAGCAATTCAGGTAATAATGTCAGCTCTGAAGGTTTTAACAACACCGTACAACCTGCCGCCAAAGCAGGCGCTAACTTCCATGCAGTTGTTACCATAGGGAAGTTCCACGGTACAATCAAAGCACACACACCAACAGGAGCATAAGTTTTTAATAGCCGAATACCTGTTTCATTTGTCGCAATTTGTGTCGTGTTTGGTTGCGAAGGTTGAGTGTGCTGGGTTGTTAGCAAATTGGCATAATAGCGATAACAAGCAATGGCATCACTGACATCAATTGTTGCCTCTTCAATAGGCTTGCCATTATTCAATACTGACAATCCCACCAAGGTATCAAACTGTGCCTGCATAGCACTGGCAATGGCTTCTAAATAGTCTGCGCGCTCGCTAACCGATGTCTGTGACCAAGTCGCAAAGGCATTGGCAGCAGCATGAGCGGCACGATCAACATGCGACTGATCACACAGCCTTGTACTGGCAATCACCGCTCCCATACTAGGGTCATATAATGGATGTAGACCGTGTTGATTGCTAAGCTCTTGCTCTGCCTCTATTGGCTGAGTTGGCTGGTTTGATGGCTCAATAATGCTCCACTCACCATTGATATAACCTGCATTTAATACCACTTTTTCATGCACTATCTTTTTAATAGCCTCTCGCTGAATACGGGGGCGATGGTTGGTATCTGTTATGCTTGGATTTGCGCTTGGGTGTGTCGGTGTATCTTGCATAATATGTCCCACTTTTTACTAAAAAAACTTATGAAAAAATGTTTATTTACTGTGACCATACGCTACATCAATAAAGGCATGTTAAACACTCATACATGATCTTTATTAGCCTCATGGTTAAGTATTCAACACGCCTTCATTATCAATATTTTAATTTTTAATGGTTATACCATTTACTGATAGTTGCTATTAATACAACATATGTGCCACAGCAGTAATAACCACCAAGCTGATAATGGTACGCAAAATAAAGATAGCAAACAGCTCTAAGACATTGAGTTTAATATTGGATTTTAAAATCAACGCACCCACCTCAGACATATAAATAATCTGGGTAATGGAGGCTGCACCAACAATAAAGCGTGTCATCTCACTGGTGATGCTTTTACCCACCAATGCAGGTAAATACATATCAGCAAAACCCATAATCATCGCAGGGGCAGCCGCAGCCGCTTCAGGAACTCTTAATAATTCTAACAATGGCACTAATGGCGCAGCGATCCAATTAAATATGGGGGTATATTCAGACAGCCCCAAGCCAATCGTACCAATGGCGAAGATAACAGGAATCAAACCAAAATAGATGTCAAACAAATTAACCACACTGTGCTTAAATACTTTACCCAAACTTGGCATAGAATAAGCACGAGTCACAGCACGATTAACTGCCCATTGATGGGTGCTATATTCTGTTGGAATGTTTTCATTCAAACGACTTGCACCCGAATGATACGTATCAGGCTTCATCGATAATGGCGGAATACGTGGCATGATAATCGCCGCAATAAAGCCAGTTAAAGCAATGGTCAAATAAAAGGAAATAAAGTTGCCTTCCACACCAATGGTCTTAGCAACAACATAAGTGAAGGCAATTGATGTCACCGAAAACGTGGTGGCGATAATACAGGCTTCACGTTGACTATAAAAGCTTTTATCATACTCTTTCATCGTCACCAATAGCCCAATAGATGCTGCTCCAAACCATGATGACATGGCATCAACGGCAGCACGTCCTGGTAACTTAAATAGCTTAACAAAAACTTTGCTTGCCAATGTACCCAAGTATTCCATCAAACCAAAGTCAGTCAAAAATGGCAGTGATAAGATGGCAAAAAAGAATAGCGGAATTAGAATGGGAACTAAATCTTCAAAAATAACCCCACCTGTATTACGGTTAATAATAAACTCAGGCCCGATTTGTAGATAAATCATCCAAATAAATAATGCACCCAAAAATCGTGAAAACACCCAAAACCAATCCACATCAAATAAGTTTTTTAATACTGAGTCTTCAGCCAAATTAGGTTTTAATAGCTTGACTGCCAATGTTCCCAAAAATGAGATGGTCACAATAGCAAGGGCGATATATTTTACTGACTCACCCAAAATACCCTGCAAAGTATCTGTTAATACGCCTAATAAAATGGTGACTTTTCCGCCCCACTCAAAAGGAATGATAAATAATGCCATACCTAAAATAGAAAATAAGATAAACTTCCACAATGACAACTTCCACTGCTGACCTTGTGGCGTTTGTAAATCGGGTGAATCAGCATCCAAGATGGGCATCTGATTTTTATCGATATGAACTGTCATGTTTTTTCCTCCAAATGTGGCAATTACTGCCAATATTTCCTTTTTGTTGTTTGCCCGATCCCCGGGTTTAATGAATTGGTTGGATCCAACTGCTTATAAAATGCATAAAGTGGTGGTTTTGCTGGATACATGTGTCCAACATTATGCTCAGCAGGGTACTCAATGTGCCGCTGATTATAAAAGTTTAATAATTGTTGTTTAAATGTCTTTGCCTCTATCCCTGAGTGTAATAAATAGTCTTGGTGCATGACATAACAAAAGAAATGTCCCAAATAAAAAGTCTCTTTTACTTGTTGTTGTAAGGATTTGGGTAAGACTTCATCCCAGTCTTGTGCGTTTCTAGGCAGTGCAATATCTGTTGATAACAGCTCACCAAACTTATGATGGTTTAGATCATAATAACGAAACATCGCTGCTGTCGCTGCACTGCGAAATACCAGTAATTTTTTTGCTTCTGTCGTTGAACAAGTATGCAGCGCTAATGGATACTGCTTGGCATGGGCCTGCAAAAATGCTGCTGCTGCTTGAATATTGTCAATATTCGCTCTGGTGGTTGACTCCTCATTATTGGTGTTATGGTAATGGTTGTTATTATGCTGGTTACTATGATGACGGTTGCCGACTTTAATAATTAAATGATACTTATAGTCCATTGCTTGGGTACGTAATGGCTTTGGCAACGCTTCTGGTAAAAAATGACAAACCAATTGCAATATATTATCTGGCAATGTTTTGGGCAAATGCCATTTGTGCAAATAATAGCCGATTTTTGCTTTTAACCGATACATACGACCTATGTGATTGGCAGATAATTTCAGCATACTCAAGCAGGTATCTCGACCATAACGCAACGTCACCTTGTTATAATCTCGGTGCATATATTCTGCCAAAATAGGCAGTTCGAGTTTGCTTTTTAACCACTGTTGCCGAAGTTTGGTCAATGCGGTGTCATCATTACTAGAAACATAATAGGTTTGTTCTTGCTCATTTTGCGCAAAAGTTGCTACTCTGACCGCAAAGACAATCAACTTACCCGCTGAGCCTGATGCTTCATATAGCCCATCGGTATCATTATTAAATCTGGCAGGGGTGCTGGCATCGCAGTCACGCACTTTGCTCTGATACTGATGATTGCTGCATTTTTTTGCAATGCTAGCAGGCTCTGCCTTGTCTACAAACTGTCCTTGCTCTAGATTAATGAGCATCTCTTCTGGTTGCTCACCCAACTCTATCCCTAAATGATTAATCAGCTCAAACTTACCAGACTCATTACGCCTTGCAAACAAAGCCATCTGTGTATAAGCTGGGCCTCGTTGTAATAGCATGCCACCTGAATTATTACAAACGCCACCAATAATGGATGCACCAACACAGCTAGAGCCTAAAACAGAATGTGGCCCACGCCCAAGCGGCGCAAGCATAGATTCTAGCTGTTGCAGCGATGCTGCTGGCAATGCAATGGCATCTTTGGCATCATTGAGCAAATAGATACCTGCCAATGCCTGCATTGAAATCACCACCACATCACGATCATACGCTCCAAAAGGTGTCGACCCACCTGTTAGCCCGGTATTGGCAGCTTGAGCAATGATAATCACATCAGCCGTCGCACAGATATTAATGGCCCGCCACAGTGCCACTAGAGACTGTGGAATAATCACTGCCAATACAGAGGTTACAGCAACATCCAACATCCCTTGCACATAGGCAAACTGCTGACTAGGTTTGGTTAATAAATAACGCTCCCCTACCACTTCTGCTAAGGCACTGAGTATTTGAGACGATGACTCAGAAGACAACAACGTGGATTTTCCTTGATGATTTATAATTTATAATATTTTATTATAGTCAGTCTAATATCATTTCACCATATGACAAACAAAAATAGTGACGGCTTTGAATTTTTTTCTATCAGATATTAACGCCACAGAGGCAGATAATATCACGATTGATTATTAGTAGGCACACCATCGCCTACTAAATTACTGTAGATGATATAATATTTCAATATAGGATGACTAATTCAATAAAATAAATTGAATAAAATCATCATTTATAAGAATGATATTATGATTTCAACGAAGGTTAAATAATCTAACCAACATTGAGTATTCCATTAGCTACTTATTCACTAACACCATTAACTAAAATAGTGAAAGGATGTCCCCATATTAGCAATAAACGCATCTGCTTCATTAATCTCATAAATCATTGGCTGTCGCCCGGTCACATCTTGCTGTAATGCAGCTAATAACTGCTGCTCATCAGTAATTCTGCGATAGCCTGCACCAAAGCCTGTGGCTAATAACTCAAAATGGGGAGTTTTAATATTGACACCAATTAATGGCAAATCACGCTGTTGCATATAACGGCGAATCTCACCATAGCCTTGATTATTCCAAAGTAGCACAATTAATGGCAATTCTAATTCTACAGCAACAATCAACTCAGCAATGGTAAATTGAATACCACCATCGCCAATCAAACTGACCACAGGCTGACCTGTTGCCACCATTGCGCCAATAGCGGCTGGCAAACCATAACCCAATGTGCCAAATCCTGTCGAAGAGTTAAACCACTTTCGGGTGGCAAGGGCTTCAAAACCATGATTACCACTGTACACCGGCTGAGTGGAATCGCCAACAATAATCACTTCTTCTATATTATCTCGCAGCAACTTAAGCAGCGCATTTTGACCCGCAAAGTGAGCAGGCATGGCATCAATAAGACGCGCTTTGACTTCTTTAACAATTTGTTGCGCTTGATGCTCTAGCTGATAAACGCTGAGACGTTCACACAGTCCACTAATCGCCAGTTGCGCATCTGCCAATATCGCAATATCGGCTCTAAAGGGACGCTGTAGCTGATGTGCATCACAATCAATGCGAATTAACGTGCCATTAATACAAAAGCCGCCATCAAATACCACATCATAGTCTGTCTCACCAAGCTCTGTACCGATTGCTAATACCACATCAGCCTCAGCGATAAGTTGCCGAGCTGCTAGCAATGACTGATTACTACCCAAACTCAGTGGATGTGCAGGGGGTAATAATCCTTTGGCATTGATGGTCAAAAAGGTGGGCGCATCCCACAACTCCGCCAATCGCTGTGCATCTTCATTCACTGCCACACAGCCACCACCGAGTAGCAAAACAGGTCTTTTGGCTTTGGTTAGACACTCAACCACCATATCTAATTGGGCAGGATGCGGTAACGGGCGGTTGTTCGGTAGCGCAGGATGATTGCTGGGAAGATGAGCGTTTATATTTGTGCTCGGCGGCTTGGCAACATGACTGGCATCGGCAGTAATCACATCTATGGGCAATTGAATATGTACTGGTAATGGTCGCTCACTACTAAATACCGCAAAGGCTTCAGCAATGATTTTTGGTAGGGCTTCAGGCTTCCAAATGGTCTTGCTATATTGAGCCACTTTGCTAACCAGTCCTTGTTGATCATGCAACTCATGCAAATGCCCTTCACCACTGCCTGTGTTACTAATTTTATTGACACTAGAAATCACCAACATTGGAATGGAATCAGCAGCGGCTTGTGCCATCGCCGTCATAATGTTGGTCATGCCCGGCCCTGTGATGATAAAACATACCCCTACTTTGCCTGAAGCCCGATAATAACCATCTGCCATAAAGCCTGCCCCTTGCTCATGACGGGGAGTAATATGGCGGATTTTGGTATTGGGTAGACCTCGATATAGCTCAACAGTATGCACACCGGGGATACCAAAAACCGTCTCTACGCCATAATATTCTAGCCACTGTACCAATAACTCCCCACAGGTGAAAGTTGCTACTGCGTCACTGTTATCTTGTATGGTGGTCATTTGCGCATTGTGGGTGCTTTGTGTCATAAATCATCCTAAATTAAAAACTATACCAAGCTCATGCAAAGGTTGATAACATTGATTATTATTGGTTAAAAATTGATGGTTAAGGGTTAAGTCAAAAAATTCTCTGATAAAAAGCATATCGTCCTTGATATGCTGTTATTTTTTAGCACTGGGTTTTTAACACTTGTTTACTTGTTTATTATGAACCATAACCATCTGAGCGACTAATGATTAGTATGATTAATAAACAGCTTTGACTTTTTCATCATAGCGAACACCGGGTAAAATGCACAGCATCTCAAACAATAAGTTCGCCGCCAATACAGACGTATTGCCAAAAGGATCGTAAGGGGGTGATACTTCGACCAAATCACAACCAACCACATCAAGTCCACGCATGCCTCGAACAATTTCGATGGCTTGTGTAGAGGTCAATCCACCAATTTCTGCCGTCCCTGTCCCTGGTGCAAAGGCAGGATCAATACCATCTATATCAAAGCTAAGATAAACAGGTCCTTTACCTACTTTTTCTCTAACTTCTGCCATCAGTGGCGTCAATGACTTATACCAGCACTCTTCAGCAGGCACGACTCGAAACCCTCTTTGCGTCGACCAATCAAACTCTTCAGCACTATAACCAGTACCTCGAAGCCCTATCTGTACCACACGGCTACCTTCAATCAGATTTTCTTCAACCGCACGACGAAACGGTGTGCCATGTGCAATCTTTTCGCCAAACATCTCATCATTAATGTCTGCGTGGGCATCAATATGTACCAATCCCACAGGACCATATTTTTTTGCCATGGCTCGTAAAATAGGCAGGGCAATCGTATGATCGCCACCTAATGTTAGCGGTATGGCATCATGTTTGAGAATTTTTTCGGCGTAAAACTCTGTGATAATATCCATACTTTTTAGCAAATTAAAAGTATTAATTGGCACATCACCAATATCTGCCACTTGCAATGACTCAAATGGTGCTGCTCGTGTGGCAACATTATAAGGACGCAGCATACGTGATTCATCCCGAATCTGTCTAGGACCGAGTCTTGCGCCACTGCGATTAGACGCACCAATATCTAGAGGCACACCCACAAAAGCAGCATCTAACCCTTGGGCATCAGGCTGAGTAGGCAGACGCATCATCGATGCAAACCCACCAAATCTTGGCATCTCATTACCGCTTAAAGGTTGGTTAAAATTCATGCATGATATCCTTATAAATAGTTGATCAAATTAGACAAAGTTACGACTTACCTTAACCATACCTAAATATCCTTATTTAGACTATGGTAAATTTTAGAAGTAAACTTCTAATTTTTCGTAGTAAAATATCAGTTTAAGTTATTATTGAGAAGTATTACCATTAACAATAAACATTAGTTATGGAAACTGTGATGTTAGATGAATTAATGAAAATAGATGTCAAGACGTTGCGTAGTTTTATTGCCATTGTAGAATGTCAAGGCGTCACCGCTGCGCAAACACGGCTTAACTTAACCACTTCCGTGATTAGTGGACATCTGGCGCATCTTGAAGACCGCTTACAAATGCGGCTGTGTCATCGTGGACGTGGCGGCTTTGAGATGACAGAAGATGGCTTAGCAGTGTATGAGGCATGTTTGAGCTTTCAAGAGGCAGTGGCAAACTTTCAACATCAACTGCATTATATTCGCCAGCTTGATTCGGTACGCGGTGGTCATATTCGCCTGTGCTTGGCAGACCAATTGCCCACATTTTTTTATGATGCACTGCGCTACTGCTTGGCAGACAGTTATGAGAAAAATCCACTGATACATTTTTCGATTGATGTGCAAAGCCCTGAAAATATGCTAACTAACATTTTGAGCAATGACAGTGATCTTGGGGTGGGATATTTTGGTAAGTTCCCTCCTTTACTGACCTTTAAAGAAGCTTTTACCGAACGGCAAGTAGTATGCTGTGGGCGCGACCATCAGTTATTTAGCCATGATGAAACACTCACCTTTGAGCAATTAGAGCAAACCTATGCATGGGTAAAACGAGGCTATAGTGTCGATCATCACATTCACCATGTGCATCCAAAGATACTCAGTGCGACCACCTATCATATGGAGGCAACCGCACAGCTTATTCTTGCTGGGCATCATGTGGGTTATCTGCCCCATGATTTAGCCAAGCGTTATGAGAGCATGGGACAAATGAAAATATTACTTCCCGACATTGCCAGCTATGAAGTCTGTCACCACTGGGCATATCGAGAAAATCTAAACCATCTGGTCGCCGCCTTTTTATCGCAAATGATGACACGTATTCAAAACATTAAAGAAATTGGAAATAAAATCAGTGTCTAAACAGAGTAAAACTAAGAACCTGTATTCATAATCCAAAATCAGGGGAATTTTAAACTAAAATTGCGTAATACAAGGCAAATTTTGGGGCGAATAGTCACTCTATTTAACCCAAATTAACCCAAAATTTAACGCCGTAGTACGTCTATTTTAGGCAAAAAGCTACCATTATGGGTTGTGAATACAGGTTCTAAAATCATCCATACCCTATGATGCTGTGTAGTCGTTCTTTGTCGATACTACTCAAATTCATCCATAATTTGATTGAGCCGAGTAAGGCAATTCACAATCAGTTTACCTGATTGCTCAGTACTGGCATCTATACGCATTTTTGTATCTAATTTATCCTCAAGTAGAGCTACTAACGGCTGCATGGCTTGGCGTAACGCTTCTGACATCAATACAGCTTGTTGATTCATGGCTTGTTGACTGGTATCCGATGCTTGTGTTAAGTGTTGATTGTCATTGTGATTCACATGACTCTCATCATTGCCCGTATTATCAGTATTGCCACTTTCATTCTCTAGCACATTTGCCAGATTTTTGTGAGATAAACCCGCATCTAACTTTTGCGCCAACTGCTCAACGGCACTGATTAATTTTAGCATTAACTGCTTTTGTAGTTGCTGTTGTTGCTTATTAGATACGTCAGCAAGCTGTTGATCATGTTGGTACAACTTCGCCAATTGGCTGATGCTTTTTTCAAAGCCTGTATCAATACTATTAGCGATGTTGTCAGCAATGCCACCACTCACAGTTTGCGCATTGTTGGCAAGGGTGGTCAAATGACTGCCAATATGAGCATTGATATGATTGGCAAAACCATCGAGTAGCATTTTTTGGGCTTCAAATTGCGCTTGCTGCTGATCCTCTTGCTGCCGAGCAATGTACTCAGGATCATTTAGGGTTAAATATTTATCAAATTGACTGTTGATGCTGTTAAAGCCATTTGCCATATCGACAAGCTGAGCAACAATACGTCCACCCACATCGGTATCATCACCACCCATGGCTTTATTACGCAAAAAGTCCGCTTTAATCTGCGCCCAACGCTGCGCCTGCGCTTCAGTTAGCTCACCACGCATCTCAGCCAATTTAAGCAAATTACTCTCCGCCCCCGAGGTCAGCAATTGTGACTCACCAAGATAGTGATCATCAATGAGCTGATTTAGCTCTTCCTCGTTCATCACTGCTGAGAGTTTTTCGGTCATCTTATTCATATTACGATAACTGCCTTGCAGCTTAAATATCGGCTCAACTCGATATTTATCATCTTGTGAGGCAGAGGCAATATATGCCTGATTCACATCAAGAATTACTTCTTGAATGGTGAACATATGACGCAAGATGGCAATCATCTCATTAATCTCAGAGGCACTATAGGGGTAGGATAACTCACTACTTTGTGCCTGTATGATGCTGGGGTCATCACTTTTTGCCATTTTAATCAGACGATGCACATCTGCCAAATCACGGTTAGCAAGCGGGGCAAGTACCGCATTTGAGGTGAGGGCATTTTCGATATAGCTTAAGGCAAATACCTCTTCCATACCGCTCATGATATCACCTAGGTTATAGATATCAGCACGGTTAGCAAGCATATCAGGTACTTTAAACGCCTCGCCACTTTCGGTATAAGGGTTACCTGCCATCACCACACAAAACTTTTTACCACGCATGTCATAAGTTTTGGTTTTGCCCTGCCAAACGCCATCAATACGGCGGGTGCCGTCACCTAATGAGATGAATTTTTGTAAAAATTCGGCATGGGTATGCTGAATGTCATCAAGATATAACATGACGTTGTTACCCATCTCAAAGGCAAGGTTAATTTTTTTTAGCTCTTCTCTGGCAGTGGCATTGGGGGCTTTTTCAGGGTCAAGCGAGGTAACCTCATGCCCAAGTGAGGGGCAGTTTATCTTCATAAAAATCAGCCCCAAACGGTTTGCCACATATTCCATCAAGGTGGTTTTACCGTAACCCGGGGGGGATATCATCATCAAGATACCCATCAAATCACTGCGTTTGTCATCACCCACTGTACCCATTTGTTTGGCAAGATTATCGCCAATGAGTGGCAAATAACTTTCATTAATCAGACGGTTACGCACAAATGACGACAATGGACGTGGCTTAAACTCTTCAAGATGCAAGTCTTGTTTTGCTGAATGTAAAATCTCTGAGCGTAATGATAAATAGCGTTTGTAAGCAGGAATGATATGGGTATCATGATGATGCAGACGACTTAAAAAGTCATCAACGGCAAAGGTCAAGCTTTGCTGATGGATACGCTCATGCTCACCAAGCAGATTATCCACTTGAATCTCAAGCGATACTTTGCCTGTAGTACGCTCAAAGTCATCGACTTGATTGAGTGGATTGTTGATACTACTCAGTGATGCGCTTGATGACAAAGCTGAAACAGAAGTTGCTGATAGCGAGCCTGCACCCGTTCCAATGCCAGCCCCACTGCCCCGTTTGGCAAAACGTGCGCCTGAATCAAGCAGACGTTGCACCAGTGCTTCTCGTCCTGCGTCATTTAGCTTGGTAAGCATCATGGCAATTGCTTCCGGCACATAATGGCGACCAATCTGCAATTGCTGTTGCCTTAACGCCTCTTCTGCCTCGTTTTGTGCTATCTGTTCTTCAGTTAATGGCTCATTGCTGTCTGTAGAGGTTGATGTAGGCGATGCTGTGTCTGTATCTATAGAATTTGCATAAGTCTTGTCAAGTAAGGCATAAAACCATGTCGCCAATAGCTCATAGGCAGATTTGGGCTGAAAACTGAGCTTATTTGCCGAGGTTTGTAATTGTTCAAAACTGGCTTTGTGTTGCCCACCCTCTGTACCACTTTGTAAAGAGCTAAGAGAGACGCTATTTAGTGTCTGTTGTAGTTGTTCAAATAACTGTTGTGCTTTTTGACTGGTCTGCCAATGCAATTTGCTTTGTGGGGTATCCGCTTGCCCCATAACACTGACTAAATATTCACTGGCAAGCTGAACATAGCTTAGGTTAAAAATACTATTGTCTATAATTGGATTGCTATTTGGGCTTTGGTTTTGATTGCTTTGGCTATCAACATCACTGCTAAAGGTTTCCCTGCCCGCATCTGCAACACTATCCAAAGCTGTATCTGCGCCTTGTGTTTGCTGCCTGCGGTGCTTGCTACTACTATGACTGTTATTGTTGTCATGATAAGCTTGGACAAAATCTGCCATCACTTGCGTCATGTCGTCAACAAGCAACGCTTTGGCAGTATCACTCCCTAAGCTGCGACGTAACTGCTCGGCGGTAATGGCTCGGTCACTCCAGTTATTAATACGATTTAGTACCGATTCATCAAGCCAATCATCATAGCCAAACTGAGCCAAACTTTGTAATCCCAACCCTTGCGTGGTCAATGCTTGTACCAGTTTTAATTGCCAATAAAAAACCTGCGCCAACGCCCGCACTTGTGGGGTATAAATCAGTAATCCTGCCTCTCGCAAGGTGGGTAGTATTTGCATTAACAATTGGGTGGCATCATGGTCATGAATCCCCTTTTCATAACCCATCTGATAGCGGGGGGTGGCATAATCTTTCACCAACTTGGCAAGTGGGCTATTAGGGTCAATCTCGCCTGTGCTATCAATGCTCAGTAGACTTTCATCATAGGCTTGATATAGACGCGCTTCGCTCAACCCATCTTTGCCGTTTTTGGCACTGTCAATAATGCTATACGCCAAATACTCTGCCCGATAGACTTCTTTTGACTCCGAAGCGATATTCATGTCCCAATAAGGACGCAAAGCATTTAAGGCAGGATTATCCAGCACTTGATAATAATCCGTTCCCGTCAGATGCAGATTCAGCACTCGTCTACCATCGGCTTGCTGACGAGCCAATAAGGTCAAATCAAGCGGCTGAGTATTGACCGAAAAACGGTGCTTACCCAGCTTGATGACCTGCCCGCCGTCCTCAAACAAATCAGACTTATCTTTTAGGCTTTTATAACTTTCAATCTGAATCGCTTTTAGGCGTGCATCAATGTCATCTGCCTTAACGCTAAAGCCCATCTGCTGTAGCTCTTTGGCAATTTGACGCACTTTTTGCACCAAACCATCAGATGCAAAATAAGTATTTAACCCATCTTCATCTTTAAACCCAGTCACCCCTGTGCTTTGGGTGCGTTTTTTGATGCTCTCCAGCATTCTGATTGCACCATCACCCAGATTTTGCGCCTTACGGTTACGGGCATCAAGCAATTGTTGCTTGTGGTTTTCAAAGGTTTCGTAAATCTCTTCACGCTTGCTGATGATATCGGCTAAAAACTGGTCACCTGCATTGGTTTCTGGGTCAGCAAACTGGCTTTCAAGCTCTTCTAACTGCACCAGCAGTTTTGCCATTTGCTCATCTGATTTTTCAGGGGTATTGGCAATGGACAACGCATTGGCAATTGATTGGCTAAATAACTTAAACTGTGCCCCAAACTGTGCCACCGCCTCGGCAGAACCCAAGTTTTTGCGTTTGTGGTTAAGTTTGGCTTTACTTTGATTAAGCTGGGAATAAATGGCGGAAATATCATCAATGATTTGCGTACGTACGGTGGCATCAGCTACATCTAATGTGCCCAGTAGCTCGGTAAGCAAATCTAAGCCCTGAGCGGTGTTGTCAATGCGCTCTAGAACTGGGGTTAGCTCAGCGTTGGTTTCGGCGGTCTGCAAACGCTCGCTAATATCTTCCAATATTTCATCGTAGCTCGATAACGCCTCATCACCACTTAAATACGTGACCGTCTGCTCGGCAAGCTCGGTTTCTACCTTATCCACTTGCGCTTGCAAGGCTTGTAATTTTTCGACATCTAAATAGCGCAAATTCTCAAGACTAACCAATCGCCCTTTTTGCCGTCTTAATGCTGATAACTGCTGTACATAATCACTGGCAGACTCAAAGGTAGTCACTCGTATATCACGCAAAATGTCATTTTGTTCTGCTTCTGCTTCTGCCAATGCGCTCTGGGTTTGCTTTTGAATACTTTGCACTTTGGCAAATTCATCAATCACCAATTCAGCGGTGGCAGTGACTTCACGAATACTATCGGCAATTTCAGTCAACTCAGGCTCAGCCAACCAATAATAACTGTCAAATAAACGACTGGTATTATCAGCAAGCTCTTCATAGAGTTTTTGCGACACACTTTGATTGTCAATCAGACGGGTGATGCCATATAAATCAGAAATCCCCCGTACCAACTCTTTATTGCCAATTTTGCCATAAAAACTGGTACTCTCTGGCAATTCACTGACATACTCAGGCGATGCATAGGGGGTGTGCCAAATCTGCATTGGGTGAATACGAGACGGCTCACTTTGGGCATTAAACAGCACCAAGCGTCCATTGTCCGCCAATGCCATACCATTACAATAAATGGGATTTGCTAACTGTTTTTTGATTAAATTATAGGCAAATAATCCAGTGACCCCCATCGCCACATCATAAAATAAAAACAACACATCTTCACCGTTTGGTGAGACGATTTTACGTTTGAATTTTAAATTTTTTGCACCTGCATTTTGCTTATCAAACAGCTTGTATTCACCTGTTTGCAGATAATAGCCACCAGGGAAGATGATGCCGTGGTCTTCGGGCAATTGTACACACGACTGCCCAATGGCATCTAAACGCAATACCGTCTCAGTCAAGGTGTTATAAACAAAGTAGCGATAACTCTCTTCTCGATACGGCAAAATCTTAAGCAAAATAAGACTGCCGACTTTGGCATAAGCAATCTCGGCATCGGTCAATGATTGGGTGCGGTCATTAACAGGCTCACTATAAATACCCAGTCCCGACTCGGTGTTGTCCTCAATCTTGATGGTCAAATCACCGCCAAGCGTCTCCACAAACAGCGTATCAAGGATATTCATGTGTGGGTGTTTGCCATTGACCATCTGCTCACGCGTGGTATCCACCCAGTCAAAATCATAGGCAGGGGGCAGCTCAATATCTCGCTCACCCCGATTATCTATATAAGCAACTTGTGCCGACTCTGGCACGTTATCACTAAAGTCTAAGGCAAAACGAAACACCCGAATATCACTGATGCGCTCACCAATCTGAAACGCTATAAGTAACTTGCTGTCCTTAACAGTAAGCTGAATCAGCCGAGTTTGCTTGTAGTAGCGATACAGCTCATTAAAATCCTGCACAAAACCTGACTGATCTAAAAAAGTCCCTGTTAAATCCACCTCTTCTAGGTGGTATTCTTCTTCACTGCCCGACGCATTCGACGGCTCTTTGAGTCGATACAATGACAACACATCTTTGATGTTAGTGACTCGTTTTAGCCCCATAAACACGTTATAGCCAAACAGCAGATAGTCACCCACCTGCACCATGTCTTGAGCAACACAGTTGTACTCAGTGCGGATACGAGTACGTGCGATGACCTGCATCTGAGTACTGCCAAACTCAGCCAAACGCGCGCTATTGAGCTTTGCAGTCAAATCCTCTAAACGACTACCTTGCTCAATCAGACGCTTTTTTATTAGCTCATACGCATTGCCCGAAGCAACGGCTTGGTTGGCATTTTGATTGGCATCATCTGCTTGGCTATTTTTTGTGGTATTTGATTTGTTTGAGTTTTGCGTATCCGCCATTGTGTTTCGTCCATTGTCGGCACTAAAATTTGGATTTTAAAGTGTGAGGCACTGATAGGAAAAAAATAGACTAATAAAATAAAGAGATAAATAATAATAAATATTGTTTTACTAAATTTTGATGTAAATACAAATCATCAGCATCAATCTAACTGACTGAGTTCACTTTGCCTTATAACTTAAAAGCTTAATAACTTAACAGCTTAATAGCTTATAAAACAGCCTAAATTCTCTTCCAAAGTTCAAAGTTTCAATCTTAAACTTCATAGTTCAATATATGGAGGAGAATTTAGGGTTTTTATAAAACTAGCGACAAAATTAATGATTAACCAAAATGACTATTCACTTGTGTCGCTGACATCACTTTTAGCCGATTGAGTTGTCGCAGTAGTTTTGTTTTGACTGTTCTGATTGCTCAATTGCTTTGCCATCATGGTATTGATAATACCACTTAGGGTATCAGATTTACCCGCTAAGCCATCAATGGCTTTACCGATAGACAATGACTTAGCAAAGTTATCAAAGAAGTGCTCTTCACCACCAACAATATCAATTTTGGCTTTGGCAAGTGCAGTTGCCAATACTTCAGCATTTTCTTTGGCAATCTCTTTACCTGCTTCAATTGACGCCATCGCTTCTTGCAACGCAGTCTCAAGTCCCATACGGAACTCTTCATGCTCACGAGCATCTTTACTCATGCTACCCATGGCATTGAATTTCTCCACCAGACCATCGGCTTCAGCTTTAAAGTGCTCACGAGTAACTTCGGCTTTGGCAAGTCCCACTTCACGTTCTGCTTTGGCATTGGACTGACCACGAGCAGCGATGACTTCGGCATCGGCTAAGCCCACTTCACGATCTGCTTGTGCTTTGGATGCACCACGAGCAGCAATCACTTCGGCATCTGCCAAACCAATCTCACGATCTGCTTGTGCTTGCGCTTGACCAGTGGCTTTAACCACATTGGCTTTTGCTAGTCCCTCTTTTTCTAAAGACACCGCTTTGGCTTCTTGAATCGCAGCTTCAGCAAAGCCATGTGCGGACTCTTCTGCCTTAATACCTTCTGCCAACTTGATTTTGGCTTCCGCTTGTTTGGTGGCAGCTTCTAGATTGGCAGCTCCCATGGTGGTAATTTCAACCGCTTTATGTTTGGCGGCAAGCTCTTCAGCCTCTGCCTTTTTGACTTGTCTGACTTTAGATTCTTCCGCTTCGGCTTCTGCTGCCAATACTCGAGTTTGCTTGGCACGATCAGCTTCACTGACTTCACGTACCTCTTTGATACGCTCTTCTTCTTGTGCCACGGTTTTATCGACAGCGATACGCTCACGAATCACATTGGCAATCTCTTTTTTCTCAAGCTCAATGGCACGTTCAGCTTCAATTTTTTGCAAGTCAACTTCACGCTCACGTGAGACAATCTCTAAATCTCTTGCTCGGGTGACTTTTTCTTGCTCAATCACCACTGCACGTAAGCGGTTTTGTTCAGCAACTTCAATTTCACGTTGCTGATTTTCACGCTGCACTTCTAAGTCCTGCTCCACCATGATAACGGCTGTTTCAGACTTTTTACGCTCTTCTTCTTCAATCTTACGGGTTTCCGCCGTCTCACGCGCAATCACCGACGCAATTTCACGTTTCTGACGGGCTTCGGCATCCGCCTGTTGACGCTCAAGCTCAAGCATCGCTTCAACGGTTTCGACATTTTTCTTTTTCACCGCCAGCTCTTCATCACGCTCAAGCTCATTGGTGATAACATTTTGAGTTGCGGTTAATTGAGTGATTTTTCTGATACCTTCGGCATCCAAGATATTACTTGAATCCAAAGAAGTTTTAGGAGTCTGCTCTAGATAATCAATGGCGACATCTTCTAACACATAACCATTTAAATCATTACCAATCTCTTGCACAATTTTGTCACGAAATTCACTACGATTTTCAAATAATTTGACAAAATCAATCTGCTTACCCACTGTTTTTAATGCTTCAGAGAACTTAGCATTAAACAGCTCATTCACCGCCCCTTTATCTGACGCTCTATCTACGCCCACCGCTTTGGCGACTTTAAGCACATCTTCTTCGGTCTCATTGACGCGCAAATAAAATGCCACTGTAATATCGGCACGCATATTATCGGCACAAATTAGTCCTTCTTTACCACGTCTATCCACCTCTAGGGTGATCAACGAGATTTTCATTAATTCTTTTTTATTGATAACTGGCCATACAAAGCCACCATCAAAGCGTACAGCAATTTTATTAACCCCGTTAATAATCAGCGCAGTACCCTGCTCTACCTTATAATAAAAGGCTTTGAGCATTAACAACAGCACCATCATAACGATAAATACCAGTACAACTACTGCTATAAATAAAAATATTCCACCAGGCATGTTCACTCCTTTAATTAAAAACTGCAAACTTTACTTATAATAACCAGGTTTATAATTACGTGGCTTATAATACATGCATTAAGTTTTTAACAGTTTTTAAATTAATTTATTAACTTATTTAAGTTGAATTTATTGTATTAAAGTATCTGATTACTTTTTATCGACTCTTTTGCTGGTGCCACTCGATAAGCATTCGCATCCTGTAAATATTCTATCAATACCACCGCATCTCCTTGTTTTAATGGTTGCGTATCCTCATCAAATTGCCGAATTTTAAGTATCAATCCTGCACCACCGTCACTAAGCTCGGCTTCACCATGTTTATCAGTAACCGTTAATGTGCGTACTGTTGCTATTTTACCAATGTTGCTGGCAGCATTGCGCTTAGGGATTTTAGCAATATTTTTGCGAATAGGGGAAATAATAATGCCCGTTAACCACATAGATACCACCAATACTAAGATAAATGCCCCTGTACCAAACGCATAGTATAAAGGCCCTGAGCTAAGCCACTGATGCAAAAAACTGGTATATATATAACTCAGTACCCACCCAATCAAACTAATCAGGGTTAAGATAACAATCAATGGAACGCCATAAAGCCCAAACTTTAGCAAAAGTCCCGTAAATAATCCTGTTGAGGAAACATCTCCCCCTGTATCTCCCCCCACATCAGCACCCAAGTCTGCATTGATATCACCAATATCAATGGTATCCATGTCTGCCATACCGATGAGAGATACCACCCAATATAAAGTGACAAACAACACCAGCCCCGTAAAAATAATGGTGGGATATAAACTGATATTATTGATAAATAATAAAAACTCTTCTTGCATCACACACCCTTTCCTTTAGCCATTGAGCCATCCATATCTACTTATAATCACTGAGTTAAACCAATTATTGGTTCAGCCATTTTACTGATATTTGGCAAATTTGTATGACATGACTTTATCAATATTGTGGCAAATAATACAATTTTTATTGCGTGTTGTCGTGTTTCTTAGATTAACACAGCAAGCATAGGGTTACGTAATATTATTTTTTAACTCATTATCAACCTTTTTAGCAAAAAAATAGCCTATCCATTAAGGACAGGCTATTTTCTACATTTCACTTTAGCTTGGCAACCTATCTATTACTCAAGTAATCAACTAGTAAGCCATATCAAGCAATATCAATACTAGATAATGGTATCAATATCTGTATCAATATAAAGCTTGATACCTGTACCATCTTGATACAAATCATAACCTGACTGATCAGATACAGCATTTTGGGTAAAGCCTGATAAATTCACTTTATCCGCTTGGTTTGTCTTCGTCTCAGTAGCAGCATCACCATTAACAAACAACGTATTACTCTCATCTGTCATATTCACAACATCCGATGCTGATAATACGATGCTTTCTGCTTTACTATCTGTGATATCAATGACTTCAACGTTATTAATGTCATTACTTAGATCATTAAAGTTTAACAATGAATCAAAGTTATTAATAACTAATGTATCTTCTCCTGCACCAGCATCAACCTGTGGCGCAGAAAAATCAAAGAGTAATATGTCATCACTACCATTTTCTGACGTATCACTACTATCCTCAGAATTTACAGCAGACCTGAATAATCTTCCTGACGTTGAAGCATGAGTAATCTCTAAGGTAATGGTGTTATTAGCAGAAACATCACCATCGTTATCTTCTACTGTATAAGTCACAACTTCTGTATAACTATTATTATTTGTATTAGGGATATACGAATAATCACCTGTTAGAAAATTCAGCGACATTTGTCCATCATGATCTGTCGTTATATTTATGACCTCGTCTTCAGGATTAAAAGTATAACTGCCAACGGTTGCATCAGCAACTTGTGTAACAGTATTGTTATCTTTATTATAAGAATAAACATCGCCATCAATCTCAATGCTTGTAATTGCACCGCCATCAGCACCAATGCCAAAGTTATCTGCATCTAGATTACCTTTGATGAGATTAGACTTAACTGGAATTGATTTGACCGAGTCATTAAGAATTGGCTTAATATCGTTTTTGCTACTCACAATATATGCGTCTTCATCAGTATCAATTACTGTATTACCACTTGCATCGATTGCAAGTTGATGCAATATAGGTGTGGCATCTCCCCCTACTTCTGTAAATTTAGGATTCCCTATTTCCTCCATACCAATAGCATAAGACTTGATATGATTATCAATCATCATTTGTTTCCAAAGACCTATCGTACTTTCTGACACTGCACTCGTCGGATTCCCATCACTAATAAAATAGGATACTGTTTTTGTATTAAGTCCTGTTAGCATACTACTTTTATTAGCATTAAAAGTATCAACAGTAGTTTGAATTGCTGCTTCGTAGTTTGTCAGACCATTTGCAAACATAGCGTTGATTTTATTGATTGCCGTACTCGCATTAACCCATATTCCTTCAATATATGCACCACTACTAAACTCTATTAACTGAATTTTAACTGGTCCAAATGCAGAGTAATCTTCAATAACTTTAATAACGGACTCTTGTAGTACTGCTAAACGTGTTTTACCTCCTTGCTTTCTATTCATAGTGTTAGAAACATCTAAAGTAAACATGAGATTTGTTTGTGTTGCTGGAATGATGACTTCCTGCTCACCTGATTGTGCTTGTGGAACATCATCCTCTACAGTAACAGTAAATGTATGCTCTGCTGGATTCATACCTCCATCATTTATTGTTGCTTTAAAATTCAACAACAAACTATCTTCACCAGCAGCAAGATGATCAATTGGTCCTAATAGTGTTGCTGTATAGGTAGCTTCATAACTACCTGCTGTACCTGAGACACCATCTATTTTAATACTAGCAATATCTCTATTACCATCTGCGTCTGTAATACTACCCTTCAAAGTTCTTGTGGTACTGTCCCAATTCCATGTTATGGCATGACCATTGGATGTATAGCTACCATTATCAAGCCCCAATACGATAGATAGAGCAGAAGCAGGTGTATCGGCATCTGTAAAACTAATTTTTCCTGTAGCCGTTCGTACATCTAGTGTATCGTCACTCTCTTGTATACCATCAAAAGGTGCAGGAGGGGTATCCGATGTAGAAAGCACTTCTTCAGATAAAGTCACTGAGGTGATGCTTTGAATTTTTGGATCATTTGATATTGCTGGTTCATTGTCTTCAATGGTCACTGTACCCGTGGCTTCGGTGTTACTGGTGACACCACTGGTCACCACACCTTTAACCGTAAACTGCTCGGTGTTTTCAAAGATGGCATCGTCTATGGTGGCGATGGTCACCTCTTTACTGACTTCGCCTGCTGGTATGGTCACGCTTGTGGTGACGGCAGTGAAATCACCTGCTTCTGCTGTGCCTGTGACGGTGGTGATGTCAATTACGGTCGGCACGCTGCTCGCATGATCTAGGCTGACCGTTACGGTTGCGTCTTCACCTTCGGCAACAGTGACATCACTGATGCTGACGATTGGTGCATCTTCAACCGCTGCGACTTTAATGATGACATGACCTTCATCCACCAAACCTGTGTCATCTTTAACATCATAGGTAAATTTACCTATGGCATCTGTGCCGTTATATTGATCAGGGGCAGTATAGTTAAGATGCGTTAACTCATCGCTACTTAATACGTCACCTACTTGTACAATCGTACCATCTGCTTTACTGATGCTACCTAAGATGGGTAGTTGGGTTACGGTGATGCTCAGTTGATCTGCTGCTGTGTCTGGATCAATAGGCGCAAGTAAGCCAAGGGCAGTACTTGTGCCTTCATCAAGCTCAATCATGTTGTCATCAGCAATGGGTGCATCGGCAACTGGGGTGATCTTAATGTTCAGTTCAGCGGTGGCGGTTAATCCTATTTCATCTACGATGGTGTAGTGAATACTAGGTACGTCACCATGGTAGTTCTCAGCCGCGACAAAGCGGTAACTGCCATCAGCATTGATGGTAATTTTACCTTCTGCAATAGTGGCGGTTTCTCCTGCAATATGGGTAATGCCATCAGCGGTTGTAAATTGGGTAACGCTGATTGTTTCACCTTCAGGATCACTGTCGTTATCCAATACATTGCCTGTCACTGCGATGCCGCTGTCTTCTTCTCCACTACCTTGGTCATTTGTTGCTACTGGGGGTTTATTTGCGACCACATGGGCAATGACGGTGGCACTATCGGTATCGCCATTACTGTCTTTGATGGTGTAAGTAATGCTGGCGTCACCTGTGAATCCAGTTACTGGGGTAAAGGTTAGGGTACCATCACTATTGATCACGACACTGCCTTGTGCTGCTGGAACACTGGCATCGGTAATGATGAGCGTGTCTCCTTCTGGATGATTGTCATTTGTTAATACGTCAATGACAACTGCGTCTCCTTCTGGGGTGCTAATGGCATCATCTACAGCGTCAGGATGTCCATCCACTGTGATGGTTAATGTTGCTGTGTCACTTAAACTACCATCACTGATGGTGTATGTGACTGGTGCTACCTCTCCTGCAAAGCCTGCTGCTGGGGTAAAGGTGTAGCTACCATCGGCTTTAATGCTCAGTTCACCTTCTGTTAAGCTTGCGGTTTCTCCGGCTTGATAGTTAACACCTGCTACACTAAATTGACTGACTGTCAGTGGGTCATTTTCTGGGTCACTGTCTGTGCCATCCGTTGGGTCGGCATCGCTGATGACGTTACCACTGACGGCGGTGTCTTGTTCGGTCACTGTGCTGTTATTTTCTGCGGTTGGTGCGCTGTTGGCAGGGGCACCAACGGTAACGTTGATGCTCGCAGGTTGTGATACTTCTCCTGCTTTGTCACTGACCACATAGTCCACTGGTGTTGGTGTACCGCTAAAGTTTGCTTCTGGGGTAAAGGTAATACTACCATCTGCATTCACTTTCCATGTGCCTTCATTGGCAACGACCACTTCGTCTACTAGAGTACCCGCATTGGTAGGGTCAATCAATTTCACACTGCTTGGCTCGATGTTGTCTTCAGGGTCACTGTCGTTACTTAGCACGTCAATGGTCACTGGGGTGTTGTAAGGCGTTTGGGCATCGTCATCAGTGGTAATTGGTGCATCTTCTACTGGGGTAACGGTGATTTTTAGTTCTGATGGGTCTTCGCCACCTTTGTCATCTTGTGCAACATAGCGGATAGACGGTACTTCTCCGGTAAAGTTCTCTGCGGATACAAAGGTGTAGTCGCCATTGGCATTGATGGTAAACTCACCAATGGGTTTGCCTGTGTTGTCAGTGATTGTCGTCGCATCTCCTAATACAATCGCATCAAGGTCGCCATCACCATCTATGTCCACTTGCGCTTCTTTAACGCTCAGTGGGTCATTTTCTGGGTCAGTGTCATTACTTAGCACGTTGCCATTTGCGATGCTGTCTTCTACGATTTCTTTGCTGTCATTAGTGGCAATTGGTGCATCGTTTGGCTTGACGATCACACTGATTTGTGCTGGGGCTGATTGCACACCTGCGCTGTCACTGATGACATAGTCAATTGGTGTTGGGGCGCCACTAAAGCCTGACTCTGGGGTAAAGGTCACTTCCCCTTTGGGATTTACGCTCCAAGTACCTTCGTCGGTGACATCGACACGCACGACTTCTTTACCCGTAACTGGGTCAATCAGCTTCACGCTCGCTGGGTTAAGGTTACCATCAATATCGCTGTCGTTTTGGGCAACGTCAATCACAACTGGGGTATCAAA
>NZ_VFYU01000002.1 GCF_021012795.1 Psychrobacter sp. I-STPA10
CATATATGACCCCTCCCATACCCTCCCCTTGAAGTAAGGGGAGGACTTAAAAACCAGTTCCTCCCCCTTTTTAAGGGAGAGGTTAGGAGGGGGGCTTATAAGTTGAGAGTGGCATGGTATATATAATTTATGGCTTTAATATAATAGTCAACAATCAGCCATTAGATAGTTGTGACTAATCTGACTTTATCTTATCATGGTAATGAGTTAATGGATATTTTATTCATCCTCTGTTAAGGTTTAAATATTAATCATATGAATAGTTATTGAGAGCCATCATGTCTTTTGCCGCTCTGCTGATTTTACTCAGTCTTATATTAGTCGTACCATTATTTTTTGTACTCAAAGAGCGCAGTATCCGTCAGCACAATAATATGGCTCAACGTCATCGACAATATTTACAACAACACGCCCTTACTCAAGCTAACACTGCCCAACCCACTGATACTCTCTCAGATGATACAAAAACAACTGCTGCTACCTTAGCAGTTATTAAGTTTTCTAAACATCACCTTTATGTCAAGCTATTACACAACCAGCGTGTTCCGCAAGCCTTTCGACTTATCATGGATGAGATTGGTGAACAATATGAATCCACACACCATGAGCAACTTACCGAATCGCAACTATTCACGCTTAATAAACTGATTGATGTTCGTATTCCTGAACTTATCAATAACTATTTACAACTTGATAGCAATTATGCAAACTCTATTGTTATCAATAAAAAGTTAAATGTTACCAGCTATGATATTGTGATGGCACAGTTGCAATCTATTCTAGACTTTAGCAAACAACTCAATATGCAAAGCCAAAGTGGTGTGGTAGATAAGCTACTTGCCAGCCAAATATATCTAGAGCAGATATATCAAGACAGCGGTATGAAAAATAACTCTTTGAGGCTAAAGTAACGATATTACTTCAAACTGACTGTGACACCAGTACAATACAATTTATTCCTGTACTTTTGCCCGAATACGATAACGACGCAGTTTTAGTTTACTCGGCTTGCCTTGTTTAGATTTTGGTCTTAGTGAACCTAAATAAATTGCCAACATGGTGATGCTTGCACCCAACCATTGTAGCCCATTAATCGGCTTATCTAACCATAAATAATCAATCAATAATGCTGCAACAGGCTCACTTAATAACAGCAGACCTGTGATGCTCAGTGACAGCTTGGGTATGCTATAGGCAATTAGCCCCCAAGCCAAACACTGCATCACCGCACCATACACCACAATCCAACCTATCTCACTCATACTAGTCGGCAGGATATGCCCTGCATCAAATAACCACATCGGTATTATCATCGCCAAAACCCCACCGATGCTGACTCGCTGCATCAATTGTAAAATTGGCGTGGGCTGCACCTCATGCGTCAGGCGAATAAATACCATGGATAACGCCAGCATACCACCTGAAACAATGCCAGTGATAAAGCCATAGGCGGCTTGTTGATTGTGACGAAACTCGGGACTGGCAATCATCACCACCCCACACATTGCCAATAAAAAACTAAACCACTGCAATAATGAAGGACGTTCAGCAAAAAATACAATACCAATGGCGGTTAAAAAGAAAATCTGTAAGCTGTTGAGCAAAGTTGAAATACCCGGCCCAACGGCATAAATACTCTCATGCCACAGTGCCAAATCTATCCCTAAAAACACTCCAGATAATAAGCCATACTTGATGGCTTTCGGTAATACGGCTGCTGACTTATGGTGATCTGTATTTTGACTTTGCCGTTTTTTTGCTATCTGTGCTAAGGCAGTAAAAATTACTCCTGCAACTGCCAATCGCCAAAATGACATGGCAAACCCACCCACAGATAAATGTGCGACAATCAAACTGCCCATACCAAAAATAACACAGCCTATCACTAAGCCTAATGAGGCACTACGGGTAGAGATAGCCATAACCCTCCTTGTATTGTTCAAATTGTATTGTTCAAATCATATTTTTAAGTGGTATCAAAACCCTAATTTTAGCACCAGTAGCGCAAAAAACCGCTAAAATATTACCATCTATTCAGTTATTTAACAGTGATTAAGAGACTATCTATGCCATATTTACAAACACAAATTACCCTGCCCGCCCATCAACGTGGTGTGCATATCATTACCCCGCATATTACACAAGCTGTCAGTCAATTAGTTGATAAGCAAACAGACGATGCCAAGAGAAAAAATAAGTCAAATCGTACTGTCTCAGGGTTGGTACATTTATTTTTACAACACACCTCTGCTAGTTTGGCTATTAATGAAAATGCCGACCCTGATGTCAGGCTAGATACCGAAGATTGGCTCAATAAAATTGCCCCTGCTGACCAACCAGAGTATCGCCATACTTTTGAAGGCTCAGACGACCTGCCTGCCCATTTTAAATCAATGATGTTTGGAGTGAGTTTAACCATTCCTTTGATTGAGGGGAGATTAGGATTGGGGGTTTGGCAAGGTGTCTATTTATGTGAGCATCGCAATCATGCCAGTGGACGTAAGCTAATCATCACCGTCGGGATCTAACCAAACACCTTGCCACGGTGAACCTTGTCGTTCACCGCTTGCGTCGGGAAAAGTGTCCCCCAGACACTTTTTAATCCCTCCTCAGGCAAGGTGTTTATTTATGTGAGCATCGCAATCATGCCAGTGGACGTAAACTAATCATCACCGTCGGGATTTAATCATAGAACTTACATGATTTTATAACCAAGATAGGGATTTAATATATGTCACAATATAACTCAATTGTTACCATCGCTATTTTATGCTTAAATAACCAACACATTTAATGAGTAGGACACACATCATGCGTAGTTTTAATGCGTCATCAAGCTTTTGCAAACGTGACAGCAAACATAGCAGCAAGTGTAGAACTAATTATCTAGTTGCAACGCTGTTATTAAGTATATGCACCCTATCTGCTTGTCAAAAGCAGGACAATGCTGAGACGCAAGCAGAGGACATTCAGGTGACAACAATCACCCCACCAGCCGAAGCAGCTTCTACAGCCACAACGGACGCTCAAACTGATACAGCAGAAAAGGTAGCGCAGCAAGACGAAACCAAGCAACTCTTAAATGAGCAAGCAGGCGAACAAACCAATGATGGCGCAGTAGAAGTGATTAGCAATGATGATATACCTACCACTGCTCAAGCAGATAATCAGCTAATTGCAGATGACATTGCTAAAGAAAAACAAATTACCGATGTTGAGTATCGCAGTGAATCAGGTGGCACACTAAAAGTCACTTTTCAGACTTCTGCCACGGCTGAGCTACAAGCCAATGTATTATTACCCTCAGGCAAAAGAGTGTTGCTCACTGCGCCACCTGCACAAGGTAATAATCCCACCTATCGCTCACAAGATGGCAGTATTGAGCTGGTTAGCCATAGTGGTGGTGGCTCAATTGATTTGGTACAAAATGGCAAAATCACTAATTTTGATGCCACCAGTGCCGAAGCAGAAGTGGTGGTCAGCCAATAGTTATTAATAAGCCATAGACATCACTGCCTATGGCTTAAAATAACATGACACATATAGTCAATAATTAATAGCCTCTTTTAAAACCCTGTCACTCGCCCAAACACATCAACCAACCAATGCGCAAATAGCCACATCAACCAGCCCATAATAACAATCACAATCAGCCCTAAAATATCAGGAATATGCAAATATAGCCAAGCCATAATTGGATTACGCCAAATGGCTGACTGACGTTGTTTTGCCTCAAGTGCTTCATGCAAAAAGGGACGCTCTATATGTGCTGTGTTATCAATACCATACTCTTGCACAATATGCTCATGCACGATATCCAGCGTTTTGCGACTTGGACGAATAAAAATATCCGTTACTGTGCCAGCCACAGGAATAACACCCAGCAGCATATCCATCAATGCCAGTTTAACGGCTGGGGTCATTTTACTGCTTGGTACGCCAAGCCTGCGCCCCAATACAAACGCATAGCTGGTTAGCATAAATCCTGCTAAGTCGCCCAATACTGGCACAGTTGATAAAGCCGCATCCACACCCAAGCCCTGTTTCGTAAATGGGATACGCACCAATGAATCCATGGTATTGGCAAACTTTGCCAATTGCCGCTCAGTGGCAATGACCTGCTCATGGGTTAAGCCTTGAGCTTGCAAATTCTCTATAAAATACTGCTTCCGTTGCTGCTGTATATTGATATTGTTATCATCTGTTATCAAGTCACTGTCTCGCTTATACCCGCTTATAATAAACTTGTAATAATATTAAACAAACTACGAACCCATCACTGCCCAACTACAGCTAGTTGCCACTACAATAAACACATAGCGTCCCACCCAGATATTAGCCAAAAATGCTTGAAAGCATGGCAATGGCTCACGGCTAAGGCACTTCTTATTTTGTTTGGCAAACATCATCGCCACCAAACCAAGCGCAAACACTGGAATAAGTCCCAACGAAGTTGGGGCAAAATAATGCCACAACACAATGCCCATAATCAGCAAAAATAACGTCTGCAAAACAGCGATGATAATGACATCAAAACGCCCAAACAAAATGGCAGTGGATTTAACCCCAACTTGTAAATCCTCGGCTCTATCTGCCATCGCATACTGGGTATCATACGCCACCGTCCAGCACATATAAGCAACAAATAATAGCCAACACCAGATATCAGGCGCACCTTGAATGGCAACGTATGCCATCGGAATTGCCCAACCAAATGCTGCTGCCAAAAATAGCTGCGGCAGATGAGTAAAGCGTTTCATAAATGGATAAATAAACGCCAATGCCACCGCAATCAATGACCAATAAAACACCTGCACAGGCAAAAAAAACAGCAAGCTGGCACTAATCCATGACAAAATAAGAAATGTCCACACCGCATCACGTCCACGCAATCGCCCATCTGCCAATGGTCGCCCTTTAGTACGCTTCACATGTCCATCAACTTTACGGTCAGCAAAGTCATTAATCGCACAGCCTGCCGCGCGCATCAGTGTTGCCCCAATTGCAAAAATCACAAACACTTTTAAGCTCGGCAATCCTGCTATCTCACCAGTTGCTTGTGCCTGCCCCATTGCTGCTAGCATCACCCCCCACAGCGTTGGCCATAAAAGCAGCTCTATACCCACAGGTTTATCAAAACGGGTCAGTTGAATAAAAGCAAAAAGCTTGTCTTTTAGGCTAATGGACTGTCTATCGGCTATCATGTTTGCTCACTTACTGATGATGGTTTTTATTTTAAATTTGAGTTTTGTTCCTTATGCACTTGTTGCCAAATCTCATTTGCTTCTAGCAAAGATAACTCAGGGAATTGCTGACGTAGGGCTTTGATGGCAGCTATTTTATCTTTACCCTGTTGCTGACTTTGTAAATAAGCCACATACTGCTCATTACCACCCAGCTCTTGTAAGCGTTTTTTGAGCTGTGCTACTTGTTGTCGATAAGCCAGGTTTTTTATAAATAAAACAGCCACTACTACCACCACCACTATCACCAACATAATTAGCCATAAATACACGGCAATAAGGGATAGATTAATATTCATCATTATTTACCAGTATAAATTAACATCAAAATTCTTGATTCTTACTCATGTTCACCATGCCATAAAGCCAATTCCTTATCATTTAGTGGCTCGAAAAATGCAGGGTCTAATCTACGACCTGTTTTTGCTAATCGTCCTGCTTGACGCTTAAGTTTATCGGTAGGACTGGCTGCGGATAAGGTTGCAATGGGTTTGCCTGATTGCACAAATAAAACTTCTTCACCCGCCTGTACCCTATGTAACCAATCACGGGCTTGTTGAGGTAACTCATTAATTTCTATTAACATCTCACTAATCCTTATCAGCTATATTTATTAACAAACAGCCATCAAACAAAATAACTATCAAACAAAATACCCATCAAAGCGTATCACATTATTTTGCCATATCTCATCAGGTGTGCGCTCTGCAAAATTTGGCGCATTTACAGGACGCTTAACCACCACTCGCCCACCATCTTTTACTCTAGCCAAAGCATTATCCAATAACTGTTGCTGTGCCTGCAAATCAGGTGGCGCAACCAATCCATGCAATGCTTGCATGTGCTTACCCACTTTTGCCCCTTTGCCTGTTTGGCTATTTTCATAGCTGTCATCAGGGAACATTGGGTCAAGATAAACCACATCGACTTTTTGTTCAATATATTCAATATGCTCAATTTTCTCAAAATTTGTGGTTAAGTATTCTTTAGCATCAATACAAACAATACTTAATCGAGCCATCAATTTTTGCCAGTTTTTCTGCTGTACCATTTTTTGCTGCTCAGCCAATAATAACAACGCCAATATTGGCTGTTGCTCTAGCATAGTGACTTTTGAGCCACTACTTGCCAGTATCAGGCTATCATGACCAAAGCCTGCGGTGGCATCAATCACCTGAGAGTCTGCGGTCAATTTTGCTGCTTGTAATAACAGCTCTGATTTTCGCCCTGCACTAACAATACGTCGCTGTAAACTGACCCAATTTGGTGACACACTGATGCCATCAATCAGTAATGACAATTGCCCTTTTTCATCAATAATTAACACAGGTTTTTGTAATTGTGCACTGATTTTTTGGCGATTTTTTTGGCTTAATTTGCTATCAGTTGACTGATAATCTAGCGCAATGGGCAGATGATGGGTGGTTATCAACTCAGAGACTCGCGTCAACTGGGCTTTAACCACTGCTGATAATTCTTCACCACCACGAGGATAAAGTAATAGATGATGATTATCACTGTCAGATTGTACGCTTGTCATACAATGATTTATCCTTCAATATCATAGCCAAACACCAATGCCGCCACCAACACCAATACACCTGTGGCAATACGTAGCCATGCAAAAATAGTAAAGTCACGCCGAGATACCCAATCGACTAACCAGCGAATACACCACAACGCCACCACAAAAGAAACCAATGTACCCACACCCAGTATTAACCAGTCTTGCGAAGTTGTGAGCGCATCTTTGTGTTTGAGTAAATCAAGCAAACCTGCACCAATCAACACAGGAATCCCTAAAAAGAATGAAAATTCGGCAGCAGCTTTGCGTGATACCCCAAGCCATAACGCACCAATGATGGTTGAGCCTGAGCGAGAGGTGCCGGGTATTAATGCCAAACACTGGAACAAACCAATCATCAATGCTGTTTTTATACTGATATCTTCAGCTTCTTTTGCTATGATGGCTTTGGGACGTTTTTCCACATAAAAAATCAGCAAACCCCCGATGATAAGCATCACTGCCACAGTATAGGGATTGAATAAATAGGCTTTGATTTCATCGGCAAAGGTAAAGCCCAATATCATCACAGGAATGGTCGCTACTATTAAGCTTAGCCCTAACTGGCGAGGATTTGCCAAGCCTTCTGCCTTACCAGTTAGCAAACCCATAAACGCGTGCCAAAGCCTGCCCCAATAGTTATAAATCACCGCTAATATCGCACCAAGCTGAATAACGACAATAAATAAATCGGCTTTCTCTTTTGTCCAAAAACCCATGATATCAGCGGTTAAAATCAAATATCCAGTGCTCGATATGGGCAAAAACTCAGTAATACCCTCGACAATGCCCATAATAATGGACTGGATAAACAGTAAAATATCCACAAAATGCCCTCTTGAATGTTATATTAATCCCAATTTAAATTAAACGTTATATTGAGAATTGTATTATAGTGCTTGCCCATTATAACGCCACAATCATGCAGTAGTATTAGTGACACATGCTTGTCTTATAGGATAATTATAGTCAATGAACTTGATAACTGTTACGGTGTTAGGCTCGTTTGCTGTACAACCGTACTATCTGCACTTACCTGCCTTGTACCAGTTTATAATTTCGCTGACTATTATATGCAATTGCCCATAGCTTAATTCAGTTTTGTTGTTTTCAAAATGTGCGGTTGAATAATTTGTGCACAAAAAACCATTACTATTATATAGGCGTCCATAAAAAAACACTGTCATTAAGACAGTGTTTTTTATAGTTCACTTAATTTAGGACAATTTAAAGTAATACAATTAACGAATACCAATCATTAACCAATACTGCTGAGTTTTGCCATCACGAGCAGATGCACGTGGTTGGTTAATACGAAGAGTATAAGTGCCATCATAAGGCAATACATACACACCATTCGTTAGCTCAGGCGAATTGACGCCCACATTGACTGAATCGCTTAATTTGCTATGAAAAAGATACGGCTCAACATTACCCCCTGACAATTTCACTTGTAGCTTTTGTCCTTTGCGGGCACGGAACGTATAGTCATGATATTTATAACCATTAACTTTACCAGTATAGTGGGCACTAGAAGTACCACGTTTAAACTGTACATTAACTGTTTTTGCAGCATTATCTGCTGTTGCAGCTAGTACTGCTGGGCTCGCAACCAATGTTGAAGCGGCAATCAGTAAAGATGCGGTTAATTTTTTCATTATCATCTCCTAAAAAATAAAAAAATACTAAACAATTGTCGTTTATATTTTTAAGCCGATATAAACTGGCGAATATAATATAATAGTCTGTTTATTTTTCTTGATATTCATTTGTAGCTTTGTGTTGTTTTTATATATATTATCCTTAACAAATAGTTAAAGCTCCCTTTAATAACCGACATTTTTCTACTTTTACCTGCTTTAATCCCTTGTTTTATTCATCATTTATATATAGGAAAGTTTAGTGAGCCAGCCTATCCCACTTATGCACCAGCAAAATATTCCAGTCACTGACCCACAAGCAGGGTTACGTCTGACTGAGATTTTCTACTCACTGCAAGGTGAAGCGTTAACATCAGGATTGCCTACCATATTTGTACGCTTAACAGGGTGTCCACTACGCTGTGTGTATTGTGATACTACCTATTCATTTTCAGGTGGCAAGCGACAGTCACTTGATGACATCATGGCAGATATTGGTCAATATCCCTGTATGCGTGTGTGTGTTACTGGAGGTGAGCCATTAGCACAGCCCAATGCCATTGCCTTGATGCAAATACTATTAGATAAAGGTTATGAGGTGTCATTAGAGACGGCAGGGGCGTTATCAGTGCAACGTGTTCCCAGTGCTGTTAGCAAGGTGATGGACATTAAAACTCCAAGTAGTGGTGAGGCGAGTAAAAATTTATGGGAGAATTTAAATTATCTAACCCAACACGACCAACTAAAATTAGTGATTATGAATCGAGACGACTATGATTGGGCAAAAGCCAAACTTTTTGAGTATGAATTAGATAAAAAAGTGGGTACAGTATGGTTTTCACCAATGTTTAATATTGACCAAATAAGCAAAGATAGCAGTGAAGTACCTGTGCTGGCTCGTCAGTTAGCTGAATGGATTTTAGAAGACGCACTACCAGTACGCTTTCAGTTGCAGTTACACAAAATCATTTGGGCAGATGCCAAAGGTAAATAACACCTACACCTATAAGATAAGGCAAATAAGGGACTATAACATTTCATGATAAAACTGATTTTACTCGGACTGGTGGCAGGGGCATTTTTTAGCTCCACTTTTGTACTCAATGAGTTGATGAGCGTGGCAGGGGGACATTGGTATTGGTCAGCAAGTTTACGCTATGTGTTTATGCTGATACTACTAACAGCCATTATTACTTTTCAACATGGGGTGCAGCGTATTGGTGAATTATGGCAGGTGTTTCGGCGTTATTGGCAATTTTGGTGTGTCACTGGTGGCATCGGTTTTGGACTGTTTTATGCTGGCATTTGTTACGCTGCTGACCATGCCAGTGGCTGGGTAGTGGCATCGACGTTTATGTTTACCGTGGTCGCCAGTTTGTTTGTGCTCTATGCTTTTGGGCGACGCTTTGATAGACAGGTGATTGTTTATGCGGTGATGATATTTATTGGGGTGGTGTGTGCCAATATCAGTGAGGCGATGCACACTGCCACTATTAATACCACCGTTAACACCCCTGCCAATCCCCTAATACCCAGCACTGAAGGTCTACTACAGATATTGCTATTTGGTGCATTGCCTGCGCTGATAGCTGCTTTTAGCTATCCCATCGGCAATCAGCTTGTTTGGCAAGCGTCACACAATGCAGCACAGCGTCATAACACTGCTGCCACCACATCATCGGCACAGCTTGTCAGCTCATGGCAACGCCACATTCCCACCATTGATACTGAACTGCTCGGCAACGGGGTGAATAATGCCTTTAATAAAGTATGGCTGATGACATTGGGTAGCCTGCCTTTTTGGCTACTACTTGGGGTGTTGATACACCCTAATTTGCCCAGTATGACACAAGCCTTTAATACTTTTTTGGTCGCTTTATGCTCAGGGGTGATTGCCACCAGTCTATTTTTGTATGCACGCGGGCAAGCAGACAGCACCCAAGAGGTCGCTGGAGTCGATGCCACCCAAGCCAGTGAAGTGATATTTGCGCTTATCGGTGGGGTGTTATTATTAGGCACGCCACTACCATCGCTATTAGGTTGGATTGGTATTGCACTGATTGTATTGGGGTTGGTGTTGTTTGCGGTCAGACAATAGGCTAGTTTTTGAGCTATTTAAGAACCTGTATTCACAACCAACAATGGTCGCTTTTTGCCTAAGATAGACGTACTACTGCGTTAAATTTTGGATTAAATAGAATGACTATTCGCCCCAAAATTTGCCTTGTATTACGCCATTTTAGTCTAAAAATCCTCTAATTTTGGATTATGAATACAGGTTCTAAGTATGTATGGCTGTCATCAATACCCATTGACCATGTGCTCACTGCTTTACCACTTACAATGTTATCAGTGTCATCATTGCTTAGGGGTTATTAGCACTTAGGTGGCTTGGGTGCTTTATTTGTCGTATTGGACTCTTCAATGGCATCAATATAATCAATGATTGTTGCCGCATTTTGTGAGGCTTGGGGCATTAGCTGAGTTCCTAGAAAATCTGGCTCAAGTCCTAAACTGTAGGTCATTTGCATTATCCATTGATAAAAGTTTAAAAACACACGTTCATATTCCTCAACTTCTATACCCTGTTCAATGGCATGCTCTATCATCAACGCTTTCGCACCTAGATTTAGCCCCAAAGACGCACATTCGCTATTCACTCTGGCAAAAGCTTGGTGACCAAGCTCTAAACGCTGTTTATACTCTTCAAAACTCTCATCATCATCCATAATCATCTCTCTTTTTAAAGTAAACATTAACTAGCTAACATCACTTGAACAAATGCCATTTTATAACAAACCGTTCGAGATATTTAACAGCATTTGACATCTTACTGTATCTTAGTATCAATTAAAATTGCTATTATTAGCAGCCAAAAACGGCAAAGCTTAACCAGCCATTATTAAATAAAACAGTGTTAAATTAAAGCGTGTTTAGCTCAAGATAGCTAGATTAAAGACTATTTTTAAGTTGAAAATTGTTAGCTGAAAGTCAAAAAAAGGAAAGCGCATGCGCAATAGCAACCAAACCCATAATAGCAATCATACCCAAACTCCGCTAAACAGTACAACCACACAAATACAGCAGCAAGGCGTAAAACCGTTACTGGCAGTGTATTTTAAGGGTATGGCAATGGGTGCTGCTGATATTGTACCCGGTGTGTCAGGGGGAACGATTGCGTTAATTACAGGGATTTATCAACGACTGATTAATGCGTTGAGTCAAATTGGTATCGGGCTCATTCCATTATGGCGCAAACATTGGCAACAACATGGCTTTGTCAGTGCCATTAAAGCAGTCTGGCAGCAAGTCGATGCCACCTTTTTATTGTGCTTGATTGCTGGTATTGCGACCAGCTTTGTGACCTTGGCAAATGGCATTAAATACTTATTGGATTACCAACCGTTATTAATTTGGTCGTTCTTTTTTGGCTTGGTGATTGCTACCGTATTTATTTTATTGACCGAGGTTAAGCGTTGGACGGGAGCACGGGCATTATTATTCGGTGTGGGGGTGATTGCCGCAGTATTGATTAGCAATGCCCCCTTATTATCCACCACCCCTAGCCTACCCTATTTGTTTTTTGCAGGCGCAATTGCCATTTGTGCGATGATATTACCAGGGATTTCAGGATCGTTTATTTTGCTACTGCTTGGCGCGTATGATGCGGTGTTACAAGCGGTGCATGACTGGGATTTTTCGGTTATTTTTACCGTGGTTGCTGGTATGGCAACAGGGCTGCTGGTCTTTACTCGCCTATTAAAATGGCTATTACACCGCTACTATCAAGGTACATTGGCATTATTAACAGGATTTATCGCAGGCTCATTGGTGAAAATCTGGCCGTGGCGTACCGAAGAATTAGGCAATTTAGCGCCTTGGCAATACTTTGAAGTGATGGCAACACAGCCACAAAACGGACAAATCACTCACTGGGCATTGTCGCTCGGACTCATCATCATTGGGGCGGTGGTGGTCACAGGCTTATCATGGTGGGGACAGAAATATCAAGCGCACAATGTGGCAGAATAAATGGTTATTTATTGCTAACAACTGCTAAGATAAACATAAGATAGCTTTAAGCAAAAAGAGGACATACTATGCATGATAATAAACGGACAGCCCTATCTAAAAAATCAAAAAAACTGCCCATCGGTATCCAAACCTTTGCCGATATTCGCAATGAAAATTTTTATTATGTCGATAAAACCAAACATATCCTAGAGTTGGTCGAATATCGCTATATCTTTTTATCCCGCCCCAGACGTTTTGGTAAAAGCCTAACCCTAGACACCATCGCTGAATTATTTGCAGGTAATAAAGAGCTGTTCACAGACCTGTATGCTGAAAATAATTGGGATTGGGACACCACTTATCCTGTCATACGCCTCGGCTTTGCTGAAGGCATTATGTGGGATAAACAAAAATTTGAAACCAACTTACAAAATCAACTTGCCAATAATGCCAAAAAACTTGGTATTACCCTAAATAAACCTGAGCAAATCGCTAATAGCTTTCAACAGCTTATTGAAAATGCGTATGACAAATACCAACAAAAAGTGGTTATCTTAATAGATGAATATGACAAACCTATTTTGGATAATCTGACCAAACCAGAGACTGCCTTAATCATGCGAGATGGCTTGCGAGATTTGTATTCTGTGATTAAAGGACAGGACGCTCATATTCGCTTTGCGATGCTGACAGGGGTATCCAAATTTAGCAAAGTGAATTTGTTCTCAGGGCTAAATAACTTACATGACATCACTATTCATCAAAAATTCTCTGCGCTTTGCGGCTATACTCAACAAGAGTTAGAAACTGTCTTTTCCCCTGAGTTAGAAAATGTTAATGATGAGGAGATGGCAAGAATCAAAGTCTGGTATAACGGCTATAACTGGACAGGCGAATCAGTGTATAACCCATTTGATATATTATTATATTTAGATGAAAAGGTATTCCGCCCCTATTGGTTTGAAACAGGTACACCAACTTTTTTGGTTGATAAAATGATGGAGGAGGGCATTAGTAGCTATGAGCCAACACAACAGCTTGCTGATGACCAGCTATTATCCAGCTTTGATGTGGGTGATATCTCACCGATTGCCTTAATGTTCCAAACAGGTTATCTCACCATCAAAGCCACCAAAATATTGGTTGATAGCCCTTATTATCAGTTAAATTATCCCAATAAAGAAATCCGCCAAAGCCTCAACCAAACGCTACTGATGCGTTATCTACCTAATAATAACTATAAATCACAACAGGTTCGCCTTGTGCCGTTATTGATAGCAAATGACTTTGACGGTATTCACGAATTGCTAAATGCCTTTTTTAGCTCCATTCCGCATGATTGGCATAGAAATAACAATATAGCACACTGCTCTTTTATAAAAAGCGAGGGATATTGGGCAAGCGTATTTTATGCTTACTTTGCCAGTCTTGGACTGCAAGTAGTGGTCGAGGATAGCACCAATCGTGGGCGTATGGATATGACGGTGGATTTTAATGAGTGTATTTATATTTTTGAATTTAAAGTGATAGAGCAAAGCAAAAAGCCCAACTCAGCCCTTGAGCAAATCAAAGATAAAGGCTATGCCGATAAATATCGTATGCAGGGCAAGGCTATTTATTTAATTGGCGTTGAATTTAGCGAAAGCAGTCGAGAAGTAGCGGATTTTATGGTGGAAGAAGTGGTTTAATTAGATTGGATTATTTTAATAAGGATATGATATGAGCTTTGTTGCAGGAACATTAGTACATACAGATAAAGGCTTAGTTGCTATTCAAGACTTAAAGGTGGGAGATTTGGTGCTATCAAAGCCTGAAGATGGTAGTGGTCAGGTAGAGTACAAGTCCGTACTTAGTACCTTGAAATCAACAAGCAAAAGAAAACTGTTTAAAGTTGAATACTTTAATGAAGCTGTACAACAAAGCGGTGAGAAAGGTTTAAACTACCTATTTTGTACCGGTGACCACCCTTTCTATGTGAGCAGAGAAGCAGTGACCGACGCTGCACAAGAGCTAAAAGGCGAATGGCTGTCTGCTGGGCGATTGCCACCGGGCTATCTTACCGCAGCTAATGGTGATGTCATCGCCCTTGATGACTACTCGTTTATGCCTGTGCGTACCCTGCCCAACTATCCAGAAGGCTGTGCTTATATCCAAAACATTCAAGACAAAGACCTTTGGGAAAGTGGAGGTGTCATTCAGTTTGTGCAATTTTCAGATACTGGTTATCAGTATGTGAGTCTGGCAGAGACGCCAGCACAGTTTAAACGCAAGATTAAAACATTAAACTGGCACACTTCTGATGCTAAGTTGCTGATTAACCAAAACAACCCATTTATGGTTGACCCAGAGCTATATAAAATGTTGAATGTTAGACTCTCTCAAGATAAAAAGCCTGCATTACACAGTGCTGAAATTTATCTAACAGAACTAAGTAAACCATTGATTCTAGATGGTAAAGTCATTCAAGAAAACCGCATTGCTGATATAAAGCTGGTAGAAAAAGCGATAAAAAACGTCAAAAAATACGGTGATGCCACAGGGTTAAGCGACACCAGTCTGCATGAGCAGATGGAGAATTATTATGACGATTGCCCCAATCCTTTTAAGGATTATGTTTATAATTTAGAAGTCGCTGACCATCATACTTATTTTGTTGGGCATGATGGGCTATGGGTGCATGAATAAAATCAATCAATCAAGGAAATAAGATGAGCTTTGTTGCAGGAACATTAGTACATACAGATAAGGGTTTAGTACCGATACAGGATATTAAAGTTGGTGACCTTGTGTTATCCAAGCCTGAGGACGGTAGTGGTGAGCCTGAATACAAACCTGTGCTAAGTACCTTGAAATCAACAAGCAAAAGAAAACTGTTTAAAGTTGAATACTTTAATGAAGCTGTACAACAAAGCGGTGAGAAAGGTTTAAACTACCTATTTTGTACCGGTGACCACCCTTTCTATGTGAGCAGAGAAGAAGTGACCGACGCTGCACAAGAGCTAAAAGGGAAATGGCTGTCTGCTGGGCGATTGCCACCGGGCTATCTCACCGCAGCTAATGGTGATGTCATCGCCCTTGATGACTACTCGTTTATGCCTGTGCGTACCCTGCCCAACTATCCAGAAGGCTGTGCTTATATCCAAAACATCGAAGACAAAGACCTTTGGGAAAGTGGAGGTGTCATTCAGTTTGTGCAATTTTCAGATACTAGTTATCAGTATGTGAGTCTGGCAGAGACGCCAGCACAGTTTAAACGCAAGATTAAAACGCTAAACAAACACACTTCTGATGCCAAGCTACTGATTAACCAAAACAACCCATTTATGGTTGATCCAGAGCTATATAAAACATTGAATATTAGGCTAAGCCAAGATGAAGATCCTACATTACATAGTGCTGATAGCTTTTTAGAATCTGTTTATCAACCTTTGATTTTTGAGGGTAAAGTTATTCAAGAAAACAGCATTGCTGATATAAAGCTGGTAAAAAAAGCGATAAAAAACGTCAAAAAATACGGTGATGCCACAGGGTTAAGCGACACCAGTCTGCATAAGCAGATGGAGGAATATTATGACGATTGCCCCAATCCTTTTAAGGATTATGTCTATAATTTAGAAGTCGCTGTCCATCATACTTATTTTGTTGGGCATGATGGGCTATGGGTGCGGGGTTTATAATACGATAAATAGAGATAAGATAGCAGATGTGACCGCTAGCCCTGATAGTAGCGGTATCCTGTCAGTCTGGGCGAGTTGCGGTGGCTATTTTAGAAAATCGCAGATTTTCTCTTGCGTCAGGGCAAGTGTCCCCCAGACACTTGCTTTATCCCTCCTCATATCGAGGTAACAGCAATGTCTCAACTCGTGCCACCGCCTCGCCTAGGCTGACAGATACAAGCGGATAGCAGGATTAGCTATATAAAAATCTTAGTTAATCAGTGTTTTAACATCGACATAATCAAAACCTAAAGCATCAGCAACCGCTTTATAAGTCACTTTACCATCAATGGTGTTGATGCCTTTTAATAATGACTCATCTTCAAGACAGGCTTTTTTGTAGCCTTTGTCTGCCAATGCGAGGGCATATCTTAAGGTGGCGTTAGACAGTGCCATGGTTGAGGTGCGAGGCACAGCACCGGGCATATTGGCGACGGCATAGTGAATCACGCCATGTTTGGTGTAAGTCGGCTCATCGTGGGTAGTGATGCGGTCGGTGGTTTCAAAGCAGCCGCCTTGGTCGATGGCGATGTCCACCACAACACTGCCCTCACTCATAGAAGCAATCATCTCTTCGGTGACCAGCTTGGGTGCAGATGCACCGGGAATTAATACCGCACCGATGACCAAATCACTGGCTTTGACGCTGTTAGCGATATTTAATGGCGTTGACATTAGTGTCTGTACGCTGTTGCCAAATAATTCTGAGAGTTGTTTAAGACGTTTGGGGCTTAAATCCAAAATAGTCACGTCTGCTCCAAGACCGATTGCCATTTTGGCGGCCTCTGTCCCAGCGACTCCGCCACCAACGATGGTGACTTTACCTTTTTGCACACCGGGCACACCACCGAGTAAGATGCCTTTACCGCCATAGAATTTTTGTAAAAACTGGGCACCGATTTGGGTGCTCATACGTCCTGCCACTTCACTCATCGGGGTGAGCAGGGGTAAGCCATCGGCAGTTTGTACGGTTTCATAAGCAATACCAGTGACTTTATTATCAACCAGTGCTTGAGTTAAGCCTTTTTCGGCTGCCAAATGTAGGTAAGTAAATAGGGTTAAGCCTTCTTTAAAATATTGATATTCGCTGTCTAATGGCTCTTTGACTTTGATGACCATATCCACGTCCCACGCTTCTTTAGCAGAGTCAACGATAGTTGCACCAAGCGCTTGATAGTCTTCATTATTAAAGTGTGAGCCTGCACCAGCATTGGTCTCAACCAACACTTTATGCCCACGCTCGATTAATGCTTGCACACCACTGGGGGTTAGGCCTACCCGATTTTCGTTATTTTTAATCTCTTTTGGAATGCCAATTAACATGTTTATCTCCATATAATTTTTTGCTTGTTAGGGTATAACTATTTGTTATTATCTAGTTATGTGCAGATTGTAACAGGCGAGTGATTACTAAGGATAATTGAGTATTTTAAACATAATTATACAGATGGCATAAAAAATAAATCACTGCTAATATGGAACGTATATTAAAAATTTTGTCTTATTTTTCAAAGACATATTTTGATATTTTCCTTTATTTAATTATTTCGCTTATAATAGAAGCCTTTTAATAGGCAACTTGGGAAAATTATTAACTAATTTTTACTAAAAAATTATAGTCAACCTAATATAATTTCACCACAAATCAAGTAAATGCAGATAGTAACTGTTTTTACAAACAAGTATGCTAAGCAAGGTCTATCCGTGGTGAGATTATTTATAGTGGACTGCCCTTAACAATTATTTTTAATCGCTTAATAATTTATGTTGCAACATACCCATAAGTTGACTGTTACCAATGATTACTTTATCACTCATTAACCTTTTTCACTGACTAATAAGATAGCAACCATGACCGAGCAAACGAACGATACTGCCACACCTGATTATAAAGATACGTTAAACCTCGCTGATACGGCATTTCCAATGCGCGCCAATCTGGCAAAGCGTGAGCCTGATTGGCTCAAAGCATGGGAAGCTGACGATGTCTATGGCAAGATTCGTCAATCCCGTGTGGGTAGAGAAAAATATATTTTGCATGATGGCCCTCCATACGCCAATGGTCAGATTCACTTAGGTCATGCAGTGAATAAAGTCCTCAAAGACATTATTACCAAGTCTAAAACCCTATCAGGTTATGATGCCCCTTATGTCCCCGGTTGGGACTGTCATGGTTTGCCAATTGAGCAAAAAGTAGAAGCCAAAGTTGGCAAGGTCGGACAAAAAGTATCTGCCACAGAGTTCCGTGGTTTATGCCGTGAATACGCCCGTAGCCAAGTTGAGCTACAAATGGCAGATTTTAAGCGTTTGGGGGTATTTGGGGATTGGGACAATCCTTATTTGACCATGAACTTTGCACAAGAAGCCAATATTGTGCGTGCCTTGGCAAAAATTTATGCCAATGGTCATGTGACTCGTGGTATGAAGCCTGTGAACTGGTGCTTAGACTGTGGCTCATCACTAGCAGAAGCCGAGGTAGAATATGAAGATAAGACTTCAGATGCCATTTATGTAGGCTTTGAGGTCGTCGATGCGGATGTTGATGCCCTGCTTGGTAGCGGTGATGCTGCAACTGAGGCAAAAGCGGATAAGACGTTTGCGGTGATTTGGACAACCACACCTTGGACCCTGCCTGCCAACCAAGCCATTTCCGTACACCCTGAGCATGAATACAGCGTAGTGAAAACTGAAAAAGGTAATTTAGTTTTGGCAACCGCATTGATTGACGATGCCCTAAGTGCATTAGAGCTCAGCAACCTCGGGGTAATTAACACCCTACAAGGTACTGAGCTTGAGCTGAAAAAATCACAGCATCCACTCATTAGCGAGCGTCAAGTACCCTTTATTTTGGGTGAACACGTCACCACCGATAGTGGTACGGGTTTGGTACATACTGCCCCTGCACATGGTGCAGAGGATTATGTGGTCAGCTTAAGTTATGATTTGCCAGTGACCAATCCTGTGGGTGGCAATGGCGTATATCTGGACACCGCTGAGGTATATGTTGGTGAACATATTTATAAGGCTCAACCACAAATCATCGCTGATTTAAACGAATCAGGGCATCTGTTTAAACACTATAAAATTGAGCACAGCTATCCACATTGCTGGCGTCACAAAAGCCCTATTATCTTTCGTGCCACACCGCAGTGGTTTATCAGCATGGATGCCAAAGGCTTAAAACAACAAGCGTTAAGCGATATTCCTAATGTCACATGGACACCCGCATGGGGGCAAAACCGCATCGAGGCGATGGTCGAAGGTCGCCCTGATTGGTGTATCTCTCGCCAACGTACGTGGGGTGTGCCCATTCCATTTTTTACCCACAAAGATTCAGGCGAATTGCATCCACGTACGTTAGAGCTTATGGAAGATGTGGCAAAAATCATCGAGCAAGGTGGCGTGGAAGCATGGTTTGATGCTGATGCCGAGCAATTTATCGGTGATGATGCCGATGAGTATATTAAAGCATCAGATACATTGGACGTGTGGTTTGACTCAGGCTCAACCCATTTTGCGGTACTAGAGCATACCGATGGCTTGCGTAATCCTGCTGATATGTACCTTGAAGGTTCTGACCAGCATCGTGGTTGGTTTCAGACCTCACTGCTGACCAGTGAAGCCATGTATGGACGCCCTCCATTTAAGCAAGTGCTGACGCATGGCTTTGTGGTGGATGAAAATGGTCGCAAAATGAGTAAGCGTGATGGCAACGTCATCACCCCACAAGATGAAATTAACAAAACGGGTGCAGACATGCTGCGTCTGTGGATTGCTGCCAGCGATTATCGTTATGAGATGAGCGCCGGTAAGCAGTCATTTAAAGGGGCGACGGATATGTATCGTCGTATCCGCAATACCATTCGCTTTTTACTTGCCAATACCGATGATTTTAATCCTGCTACTGACAGTGTAAATATTGACGAGTTGGTGAGCCTAGATAAATACATCATGGTACGGGCTAATAATGTGCAAGATGAAATTATCAAAGCTTATGATGCCATGGACTTCCACCAAGTCACCCAGCAAGTGATGAGCTTTTGCTCACAAGACTTGGGCGGATTTTATTTAGACATCATCAAAGACCGCCAATATACCAGTATGGCAAATGGCGCACCACGCCGCTCAGCTCAAACAGCTATGGTGCATATCGCCCATGCACTCATCCGCTGGATTGCCCCCATCTTAAGCTTTACCGCTCAAGAAGCATGGGAAGCACTGCTTAAAGAGACTGCCACAGGTGAAAATGCCTATGTATTTACTCAGGAGTGGTATGCCTTGCCAGCCGTTAGCATGGACAAAGCCACTGAGCAAGAAGTCACTGAGCAAGATTGGGAAACAATTTTGACCGCCAAAGATGCGATTAATAAGCGCATTGAGACAGCACGTGAAGAAAAACGGATTAATGCCAACTTAACTGCTGGCGTCAGCATCTATGCCACAGGTGATATCTATGACAGTCTAGCTAAACTAGAAGATGAATTGCGGTTTGTACTTATCACCAGTGAAGCAACCCTTGAGCCACTAGACACCCAAACACCACAAGGTGAATCCACAGACATAGAAACTCTACGTGTAAGTGTCGCACCTGCTACAGGAGAAAAATGTATCCGCTGTTGGCATGTGCGTGATGATGTGGGCACAAACAATGAACATCCACAGTTATGTACCCGCTGTGTAAGTAACATTACCAATGTGGGTGAGGTTCGACATTATGCCTAATTCATCTAAGCCGAATTCACCTAAGCATAGCGGGGAGAAATCGGCAGCCACAACAATGAATGGGCTGGATAATCAGACTATCCATAGCAGCACGATGCCGACAGAAGCGACCGACATACAACCTAAGTATGTTTCAGCAGAATCCATCTCTGCCAGTACTGCATTGATTAAAGCACCCAAACTAAATGGCAAACACGCCTTGTTGTGGTATACGTTATCATTATTAGTTATTGTGATAGACCAATGGACAAAATGGCTGGCAGAAAGCACCTTAACCTTTCACCAGCCTGTGCCAGTGATTGAGCCTGTTTTAAATTGGACATTGGCATACAATTATGGGGCTGCCTTTAGCTTTTTGGCAGACCAAGGTGGGTGGCAAAAGTGGTTTTTTGCAGGGTTGGCTTTAGCCATGTCACTGTTTTTATCCATTTATCTGACCCGCACACCACGCAATGCCAAAACCCTAAATATTGGCTTAGCATTGGTACTAGGCGGTGCAGTTGGCAACCTGATTGACCGTGTGCGTCTGGGGCATGTTATTGACTTTATTCATGTGCATTATGCTGATGTGTGGCATTATCCTATCTTTAATGTGGCTGACATGGCAATCTGTGTTGGCGTAGTATTGATTATAATTGATATGTTTTTTTTAGAAAGTAAACGTAATGGCTAAATAAGCTTAGCAAATAAGGAGTCATTTTGACTTTTAATTATGAAATCATCTTAGATATTATTTTGGGCTTTCATGCCTTACTGGTCGTAGTGCTCACTTTGCGTATCTTATGGCGGCATGACTTGACTCCAGCAGCTCGCCTAGCTTGGTTTATTATTATCTTAGTCGTACCCTATCTTGGTGTGATTGTCTATTGGCTGTTTGGTGAAGTGAACCTTGGCAAAAATACTTATACTGAGCGTGAACGCATCATTGCCAATCTACAAGGGCGCAATCCTGAAGTACTTGGCAGTGAGGCACTATTACTAGAAGATGTTGATGATTTATACACCCCCGCCTTTGCTCTAGCAACCACTGCTGAAGGCTTTAAAACCACCATTGGTAATAAAGCCACCCTCATGCCCGATGCACAGACGGCTCGTAGTCGTATGATTGAAGACTTCGATGCCGCAGTTGACCATATCCATGTGTTGTATTATATCTGGCTTAATGATAATACGGGTACAAATACCGCCCATGCGCTGATTCGCGCTGCCAAACGTGGGGTGAAATGTCGAGCCATGGTCGATGCCTTGGGTTCTCGTCAATTTATAAAATCACCGCTATGGCAACAAATGCAAGAGGCAGGTGTCGAAGTTGAGACTGCCTTGCCACTGACGCACATTCTCAAAACCATGCTGGTCAGTCGTGTTGATTTGCGTAATCACCGTAAAATCACCATTATTGATGGTAAAATTACTTATTGTGGTAGCCAAAACTGTGCTGACCCTGAATTTCGAATTAAAGCAAAATATGCGCCTTGGGTGGATATTATGATGCGCTTTGAAGGGCCTGTGGTAGCACAAAATCAGATGTTATTTGCCAGTGATTGGCTGGTGCAAAGACCCGATACACCTCTAGATGCCTTTGTTTATAATACTCAGCCCATTGCAAATGGCTTTGCAGCTCAAGTATTTGGTGATGGCCCGAGTATCCGCCGTGATGCCACACCACAACTATTTTGTACCCTCATCGCTCAGGCACGTGATCACTTAATGATCTCAACACCATACTTTGTACCTGACTATACTTTGATTAATGCCATCTGTGCCGCTGCCTATCGTGGCGTCACCGTTACCATGATATTCCCCCAAAATAATGACTCTGGTGTGGTCGCACTAACCAGTCGCAGCTATTATCGGCAAATGCTTGAAGCTGGCGCACATATTTATGAGTATCGTGGCGGATTGCTGCATGCCAAAACGCTGACCATAGATAATAAAATCACCTTAATTGGCTCAACCAATATGGATTTACGCAGCTTTAACCTTAATTATGAAAATAATATTTTGTTAAATGATGTGACCTTGACTCAAGATGTGATGCAGCGGCAACAAGACTATATCGCAGATTCTAATAAAGTTACCCTAGATGAAGTCTTACAATGGGGATTTTTCCGTCAGATTTGTTGTAATGTGGTGGCAACCATAGGGCCGATTTTATAACCCTGATTATTAGAACCTGTATTCATAATCCAAAATCAGGGGATTTTTAGACTAAAATGGCGTAATACAAGGCAAATTTTGGGGCGAATAGTCATTCTATTTAATCCAAAATTTAACGCAGTAGTACGTCTATCTTAGGCAAAAAGCTACCATTGTGGGTTGTGAATACAGGTTCTTAATTATTCTGATTACATGATTACATCGTTATCTTGCCACCTGATAATAGATATAACAGCCCTGCCAAATTAATGATGACGGTTAAATAATACACCGTACGAAATTCAATCTTTTTTGACTTATGGCGCAGATAAGTCTGTGCCAACATTGCCCCTGCCCAACCCCCAATCAAGCTCAAAATATGTAGTGTAGACTCAGGGGTACGCCACTGCCCACGCTGAGCCGCCGATTTGTCTTTGGCATACGCCAAAAATGTCAGCACACCAATGGCAACATACCAACCCACCACCAACCATATTATTTTACCCATCACTGCCAATATGATTAATAACACATAAAAACCCAAGGCGATAAACAAGCGATTACTTTGATCTGCTTTAAATCTATCTTGATGGGAGGGTGCTTGTTTTTGGCGACTGGCTTTAGGTGTTGAATATTTGCATGAATCCGTTAAAGAAATTACTTTTTTGGCTTGCAAACGCCCCTGCTTATCTTTGCCTATGACAAAAGAAACCCGCTCTCCAAGCTTTGGACGCTGTGTTGATTTATTTGATGCAGCAGACTGATACTCACTAATATGAAAAAATATGGAATCTTCCTCAGAGGCAATAAAACCAAAGCCTTTGTCATCTTGCCATTTCTCGATTTTACCTTGCACCCGTGTGCCTTGTTGCTTTTTTGCCATAACTGTCTGCGACTTTTTGAAAATAATACTATTTTAACAGCTATGTTGACATCTGTTGACATCTATCAATAGCATTGGCACACTAATTTGCCATGTTATGATTTTAGGGGCTTGATTGATAGCAAGCTCATTGATAAAAATAAAATAAGCACAAATTTTAGCAACTCAAACTCATTCAAAGCTTTATAATAGATTCCTTTAATCCCTTATATTTTTGACAGTAATTTACTTATGAATCAACCACAAGTTATTAATCCCAACGAAGATACCCGCATCACTCATGGCAGTCAGGTAAAGCTACACTTTGAAGTGTCGCTCGAAAATGGCACAGTCATCGACTCTACTTTTAGTCGTGATGAACCTGTCAGCTTGGTCATTGGTGATGAAAGCCTGCTAGAAGGCTTTGAAAAAGTACTCATTAACCTACGTGCAGGAGACACCCGTACTGCCCTACTTGAGCCAGCTCAAGCCTTTGGTGAATGGAACGCTGATAATATACAAAAATTTAGTGCAGCTCAGTTTGCCAATGCAGGCAAGCCAGAGATTGGCATGATGATAGAATTTGAAGACAAAGGAAAAAATACCTTACCAGGCGTCATCAGTGCCATCGATGACAACGAGGTCACAGTAGACTTTAACCACCCCTTAGCTGGGCAACCAGTCTATTTTAAAGTGCAGATTTTTAAAGTGACACCCGCAGGTGAGACAGGGATTCAACTAAAATAGTTGACTCAATAAGATGGGTGAGACAGATGTTATATAGAATACCCCACTCTCAACTTTATTTTATAAAATCATATATGACCCCTCCCATACCCTCCCCTTGAAGTAAGGGGAGGACTTAAAAACCAGTTCCTCCCCCTTTTTAAGGGGGAGGTTAGGAGGGGGTCT
>NZ_VFYU01000015.1 GCF_021012795.1 Psychrobacter sp. I-STPA10
TCGTCCATTGTATGTTATGCCTAAACTAAGATAGTTTTAACTTCAATTTGAAGTACTCATATTTAGAGTAGTTATCTTATTTAGTGAGCCATTCAGTATATCATCTTTTTAATATCTGTCAAGCTTTTTTTCAATTCTTTTTCCTTCGTTTCAATCCAAACTTCTTTATTTATTTAAAAGTGTTTAGCTTGTCCCGATGAGGTGCGTATTATACGCTAATCTTCCTCAGTGTCAAGAAGTTTTTTTACTTTATTTTTAGTTGATTGTTTTTATTCATCTCTGAATATCTCCACCCAACTTCAAATATCCACTAACTCAATTCCTCAAGCTAGCCTTCCCTCTTAACAGGCTGCGTATTATATACAGTTTTTTAAAGAGGTCAAGGGCTTTTGCAAAAATAATTTTTGAGAGGTTCTTGGATGGCTTAGCTTTTAATAGTAATGATTACACTACAACCACTCTCAACTTATCACCCCCTCCTAACCTCCCCTTTGAAAAGTAGGAGGAATTGGCTTTTAAGCCCTCCCCTTAACTTAAGGGGAGGGTTTGGGAGGGGTTATATATAACTTTAAAAAATAAAATTGAGAATAGCATGGGAATACTTTGATGTTATTACTTTACTTTAGAATACTCTGTTGCAATAACTTCTATTAAAGTGTTGGTCGGTTTAAGTAAGGCTTTTTAGCCCTGATAGTAGCGGTTATCCTACTCGGCTGGGCGGGGTGCGAGGGCTAGTGGCTGAGACAGTGTCGAGGCAACAGTAATGTCTCAGCTCGTGCCCTCGCCCCGCCTAGCTGAGTAGATATGAGCGGATAGCAGGATTTGCTACTAATAATAGTTTATAATGGGGATATGTTAGGGTCAGCGGGGTACGTTGGCTTTTTTTACTATCTATTTTTTACTATATAATAGTGATATAAATATTATTTGTTTATTGTTTGGATATAAGATTATGGTCGCAATTACTTTGCCTGATGGTAGTGTGAAAGAGTTTGAGGGTGCAACTTCGGTGATGCAGGTTGCTGAGAGTATCGGTGCGGGTTTGGCTAAGGCTACGGTGGCTGGGCGTGTCAATAGCAAGCTGGTTGATGCCTGCGATCCGATTACTGAGGATGCGTCGGTTGAGATTGTGACGCCTAAGGATGATGATGGGGTGGATATTATTCGCCATTCTTGTGCTCATTTGCTCGGTCATGCGGTGAAGCAATTGTATCCTGAGGTGAAGATGGTGATTGGTCCTGTGATTGAGGATGGCTTTTATTATGACATTTATAGTGAGACGCCGTTTACGCCTGAGCACATGGAAGCCATCGAAAAGCGAATGATGGAGCTGATTAATCAAAATTATGATGTGGTTAAGAAGATGACCCCTCGTGATGAGGCGATTGAGATTTTTGAGCGTCGTAATGAGAGTTATAAGCTACAGTTGATTAATGATATGCCTGAGGAAAAAGAGTTTGGGTTGTATCATCATCAAGAGTATGTGGATATGTGTCGTGGGCCGCATGTGCCGAATACGCGCTTTTTGAAGGTGTTTAAGCTGACCAAAATGAGCGGTGCGTATTGGCGTGGTGATGCTAAAAATGAGCAGTTGCAACGTATTTATGGCACGGCTTGGGCGGATAAGAAGCAGTTAAAGGCGTATATTCAGCGTATTGAGGAAGCCGAAAAACGGGATCATCGTAAGATTGGTAAGGCGTTAAATCTGTTTCATATGCAGGAACAAGCACCGGGAATGGTGTTTTGGCACCCAAATGGTTGGACGATTTATCAGGTACTTGAGCAGTATATGCGTAAAGTGCAGCGTAACCATGGTTATCAAGAGATTAAGACACCGCAAATTGTGGATCGTAGTTTGTGGGAAAAGTCGGGACATTGGGGCAATTATGCGACCAATATGTTTACGACTAACTCAGAAAATCGTGATTATGCGATTAAACCAATGAATTGCCCTTGCCATGTGCAGGTATTTAATCAAGGCTTAAAATCATACCGTGATTTGCCTTTGCGTTTGGCAGAATTTGGTTCGTGTCATCGTAATGAGCCATCGGGTTCGTTGCATGGACTCATGCGGGTGCGTGGGTTTACTCAAGATGATGCACATATTTTTTGTACGCAAGCACAAATTCAACAGGAAGTGGCTGAGTTTATTAAGTTAACGCTTGCGGTATATGATGATTTTGGTTTTACTGATATTGAGATGAAACTATCCACTCGCCCAGAAAAACGAGTGGGAAGCGATGAGTCATGGGACATTGCTGAGAAGGCATTGGCAGATGCGTTAGACAGCTCGGGACTGGATTGGGAATATTTGCCGGGTGAAGGGGCATTTTATGGCCCGAAAATTGAGTTTAGTTTACGAGATTGTTTAGGTCGGGTGTGGCAATGTGGTACGATTCAGGTTGATCCAAATATGCCTGAGCGATTAGAGGCTGAATTTGTCAGTGAAGAAGGCCATCGTGAAACGCCAATTATGCTACACCGTGCTATTTTAGGCTCGTTTGAACGCTTTTTGGGGATGTTGATTGAGCATTATGCTGGTTGGATGCCTGTGTGGCTTGCCCCGCAACAGGTGGTGGTGATGAATATCACGGATAAACAAGCCGAAGTCTGCGAAAATGTGGTCGCTGAGCTAAAAAATGCAGGTCTGCGTGCCATTAGTGACTTGCGTAATGAAAAAATTGGATTTAAGATACGAGAAAGAACGTTAGAACGTATCCCCTATATGCTAGTATTGGGGGATAAGGAAGTCGAGTCTGGACAGGTCAATGTGCGTACCCGTGAGGGAGAAAACCTTGGCGTGATGTCTACAAGTGACTTTATTAAGTTAGTAGAGCAAGCCATTGCTCAAAAGGGACGGTTGGTTGATGCTAAAAATATCATCAATACTTAAAGTACTCTGCATAAGATGTTGCTATAACGATAATTTAGAGAAAATAAAATGAAAAATGCGGATACTGATTTTGTCGCTATAAAACCTGAAAAAGTTGAAGAGTTTTTATCACTTTCGTTAAGTGATAAAATTGAATACACTGAACGTGAAGGTATCAAGTCTGCTGTACTCTGCGATGTTCATGCTCATGATTTTACCATTAGTATGTTTCATGCTTATATAGACTACTATTTTTTGAAACCTTCAAGTCAAAACTGTCACATATACGATAGCGAGGCTATCAAACAAACATTAAAATCAATGCGTGAGATTGAGTGGAAATCATTTAATGAGGAAGCGAAAAACTATATCGCTGAACAAGAAGGTGAAAAACCTGATTGGTTTGGTGTGGATTTTTATCCTCATGTTCAGAGCTTATTTAAGTATGCTGATGATAATGATATGTACGTTGTTTCATTCGAGGATTTTAGTAACCTAGAGAGTTTTGAAGATTTTGAATGAGTTTTATTTTATTTTTCTTAATAAGGAGTAAGAGCTATTAAACAGTCAAACCGTTTGAACATCAACGAAGAGATTCAGCTAAAAGAAGTTCGTCTAGTAAAAGAAGACGGCGAACAAATGGGCGTGGTCGATATAGAGACTGCGCGTAAAGCGGCTCGTGATGATAATCTGGATTTGGTCGAATTAGTACCTGATGCTAAACCGCCTGTGTGCAAAATCATGGACTACAAACGTTATTTGTACGACCAAAAACAAAAAGCCAAAGAAGCGAAGAAAAATCAAAAGCAAACGCAATTAAAAGAGATGAAGCTGCGTCCGAGTACCGAAGAGGCAGATTATCAGGTGAAATTGCGTAAAATCATCAGCTTTTTGGAAGACCAAGATAAGGTAAAGGTCACCATTCGCTTCCGTGGGCGTGAAATGGCGCACCAAGATATTGGGCGTCAGCAACTTGAGCGTATCATTGAGGATACCGCTGAGATTGCCAATGTTGAGCAACCTCCTAAAATGGAAGGTCGGCAAATGGGCATGCTGTTAGGCCCTACTCGTAAGAAATAATATGGCTAGATGGCTAGTATAAAAACTATCTAGTCCAGCTAGCGCCGTATGACGATTCACTATGAGAGTAAAGGTTTATTTAGTTATACTATTTAAAAAGCCATGCTTGTAACAAGCATGGCTTTTTATTTTTATACCATCCTAAAATAACTCAAGGTAAACAATCAACTTAAGGTTAACATTAATAAACCATAGCTGTTTAAACCTAGCTCTCAAAATTGACTACTTGTAACTCTCCATCAACAGCAGTAATGACTGTAACTTGTAATCTATAAATTGAGCCATCTTTATCAATTTCATAACACACCGTTGCTGTCTTATCACGCTCTAAGCCTGCTTTTTTAACACTTGTTATTACTGTTTTTGTACAAAGATTGGCGCGATTATAAGATACTTTATGTAAATACCAAGTACGTCTTGTCTCCTGTACTTTTACACCTTTGGGATCATAAGTAGAGGAAGTAAAAAAGTCACCTGATTGATCAAGATTTGCTATCTTTGGTAAAAATGCATGACTATCAACCACATTTTTATAATGGTTTTTTCTTGGGAGTGGATCACTAACAATTTCAAACGGATTAGTGGTAACAAATCCTTCCACTTCTGTGCGTCCGGTGGATATACCATCCACCTCAGACTCAGTTATTGTACTTACTGTTAAATAATTTTTACCATTGATAAAGTATTGTTTTCCTGGTTGTGTTGTTACCATCATCTTCCAACCTTTATAGTCCTTTCCTTGAGCATATAAAGTATAATGACTGAAATTTGAATATATCTTTTCAAATGTATCGGCAACAGGATATCGGGTCACCTCACTATAGTTATTTTTGTCACTACCATCACCACCACAAGCTGTTAATAAGATTGAAGTACCCGCAACAATTAAACCAATTTTTAGAATTTTCATGACCTATATCCTTTAATATGAATGTAAGATTAATAGTTTAATAGATTACTAAATACAATAAATAAGTAGCTTCTATATCCATTAGTTTAATGTAATGAATCTTAAAATACTATTAAAAAAGAAAACAGATATAAGAAGGTGTTTAATTAAGTAACAAAAATATGAGCTATTCATCCCTTTATCTTTCCTATGATACAATCTTATTTCATATAGATCTAACTATTGGTTCATGACCACTATTAATACAATAAGGATAAATTTATGCAAGAATTAACGCCTCCTGAAAATACTAATTCATCAACCATCAGCTTAACCCCACCTGAGCCAGTCAAAGAAGTACCGACCAGTGAAGCAGATCAAATGGTAACACTGGATAAAAGCCAAATCCCTGAGCTAGATGCCAAAGTCGATGCTTTCGTGAATCATGTCATCACCAATCCTGTGCAGAGTGATGAGTTTAAGCAAAATGTGCAGACCATTCATAATCTAGGTAATCAAGAAATTCGAGAGTCGGCACAAGTATCTAATCGTATGCTAGATTTACCCGCCAAAAGCTTAGACAAAAGCCTATTTGATAATTCCCCCATCGCTAAGTCACTCACTGAGCTACGTGGTATCGTGGAGGATTTAGATCCGAGTAAAAAAGAGCTGACCAGCTCACGTAAACTATTTGGTATTATTCCTTTTGGTAATAAAGTACAAGATTATTTCCGCCAATATGAGTCAGCACAATCACATATTAATGCTGTGGTAACCAGTTTGTATAATGGCAAAGATGAACTGCTCAAAGACAATGCGATGATTGAGCAAGAAAAAGTCAATATGTGGAATTTAATGCAGTCGATTCGGCAATATATTTATGTAGGCAAAAAAATTGATGAGCAACTAGAGCAAAAAGTGTATCAAATCGAGGCCACCGATCCCGAAAAAGCCCGCATTATCAAAGAAGAGATGCTGTTTTATGTGCGCCAAAAAAATACGGATTTTTTAACTCAGTTGGCGGTGAATGTGCAAGGTTATTTGGCGTTAGATACTATCCGCAAAAATAACCTTGAACTTATCAAAGGGGTTGATAGAGCGACAACCACCACGGTTTCTGCCTTGCGTACAGCTGTGGTGGTCGCACAAGCGATGACCAATCAAAAACTGGTTCTTGATCAAATCACTGCGCTAAATAAAACCACCAGTAGTTTAATTGAATCAACTTCAGCGATGATGAAACGCCAATCGGCTGAAATTCATGAGCAGGCGACTTCTAGCACCATTGAGCTTGATAAGCTACAAAATGCGTTTAATAACGTCTATGAAACCATGGATATGATCAGTACTTATAAGATACAAGCACTCGATAATATGAAACAAACTGTGAATACATTAACGGTGGAAGTGGATAAAGCACAAAAATATCTTGATAAAACCAATCAAACTACGGTTCTTGAAGTATCAAAGGAAATCGATGCAAAAAAAATTGCCAATAAATCTGGTAATGTGGTCGATATTGAGCTGTAAAAATTTTGCGATAATAACCGCATAATATGTTTGGCTATCTAGGCTTTTAATTTATTAAACAACGGTCATTACAAAAGAAAAGCCCCATCAAAATTATTCGATGGGGCTTTTTTATATTTGCTTGTGTTCATATTAACTATGAACCAAATCATGCAACTTTATAAAGTTTATATTCGTTACTTAGATTTTACCAACTAAGTCTAGGCTTGGTTTTAGAGTTTTGCTACCTTGTTCCCAAGCGGCTGGGCAAACTTCACCATCATTGTCACGAACATATTGAGCAGCTTTCACTTTGCGAACCATGTCTTTAGCAGAACGACCGATGCCTAGGTCATGGATTTCTGCCACTTTAATGATACCATCAGGATCTACGAGGAATGTACCACGTAGGGCAGCATTGTCTTCTTCAATCATGATGTTAAAGCCACGAGTGATTTTACCAGTACCATCACCAAGCATTGGGTAAGTTACTTTACCAATGGCTTCTGAAGAATCATGCCATGCTTTGTGCACAAAGTGGGTATCAGTTGATACAGCATACACTTCTACGCCTAGAGCTTTTAGCTCTTCATAATGGTTTGCCATGTCTTCAAGCTCAGTTGGGCAAACAAAAGTAAAGTCATGTGGGTAGAACATAAAGATAGCCCAGCCACCTTTTACGTCTTCTGAAGTGATGGTTTTGAATTCACCATTGACAAAAGCTTCAGTGCTAAATTCAGGAATTTCTTGATTGATAATTGCAGCCATTTAAGACTCCTTGTTATTGTGGTTGATTGTGTTGTGGTTAATTGTGAATGTGTTCTCTTAATCGACAACACCTACTATACCGGAATTTTATAATTAGTGAATTTTAAAGTTTTTAATCTGATATTTTGTTTTATTAATACAATATAATGATACACACTACTACAGATACAACTATTTTTAGGGTATATATGAACAAATAGACTGACAGATATTCAGTATTTTAACCGCTGAAATGGTATCATTAGTTTACTAAACTATTTACTTATAAACCTTTTTGCCTTCTATTTTGAATAATTATAAGAGAACACTGATGATCACTTTACGTCAACTAGAATTTGCTTTAGCCGTCGCCAAACATCGTCATTTTAAACGAGCAGCCGAAGATTGTAATATTTCACAGTCTGCTTTGAGTTTAGGGATTGCAGAGCTGGAAAAACAGCTTGATACACAAATATTTGAACGTAATAACAAACAAGTTTTAATCACCCCCATTGGTGAAGACTTATTACTACGTGCCAGACGTATTTTTTCTGAAATTAATGATTTAACAGCGCGGGCACATAGTCATCAAACACCACTTGCGTATCCGATGACCATTGGTATTATCCCAACCATTGCACCTTATTTACTGCCAAAAGTATTGCCAGACCTCAAACAGCAATACCCCGATTTTCAAATTACTTTGGTAGAAAAACAAACCGAGCGTCTACTGGAAAAAGTACGTTATGGCCATATCGATACTGCCATCATCGCCCTACCCTATCAAGTTGATGGGCTACATACATTTGAGTTTTGGTCAGAGGACTTTTTTGCCGTATTCCCCAGTGAAGATCCTCACGCTCATTTGAGTGTCATCTCATCGGCTGAGCTAAGTGATGCCAATTTGATGCTACTTGGTGAAGGTCATTGCTTAACTGATCAAGCCTTATCTGTCTGTCACTTTGACCATGATGCAATGAAGTCTAGCTTTGCTGATGCCAGCTTGAATACCTTAATCCAAATGTCACTTGCAGGAATGGGTACAACATTAATTCCAGAAATGGCAGTAAATCAAGTACAAGAACAAAGTCCAGATATCACCACCATTCCACTGAGTGAACCAGGACCCCATCGCCGTATCGCCTTTGTCACTCGGTTAAACTATGCTCGAGTTGATGATGTGAAATTATTGGGAGATTTATTCCGCCAGTCTTTACTAACACATCACTCCAAGCACAAACAAAACCAGTAGCTCATGTTCAGCCCAGCTGAGAAGCTAAGTACTTCTTTACAAACTCATTTTGATCAGCTAATCAGCCGCTATGCACCAAATTTGTCTAAAGATAGACGATATGCTCAGTGGCAGATTATCAGTGAATACTATAATGCCCCACATCGTCACTATCATACCTTAAGACACGTTGCATTTTTATTAAATGAGTGGCAAAAATATCAAAGTCAGCTTATTGATGCAGATATGGTGGCATTAGCGATTTATTATCATGACATCATTTATGAGCCATTACGCAAAGATAATGAGCATCAAAGTGCACAGTTTTTTGCTGATAACTTTGCTCATCTGCTAAGCCCACAGCAGATACAGGTAGTGGTGAGTTTAATAGAGATGACCGCTAAACATTCGCTAGAAATACCACAAATAACCGCTAAACATTCGCTAGAAATACCACAAATAGATGATAAAACTGAGGCAGTTTTATATTCAAGCATACAGCAGTTTAAAGTCGATGCTGCATTATTTTTGGACATGGATTTAGCCATTCTTGGTATGCCTTGGGGGCAGTATGAGGCTTATGCCAAAGCGGTACGTCTTGAGTATATACAAATAGAGTCCACTCAATATCAGCAAGGTCGAAAACAAGTTTTACAACGCTTGCTCTCCAAGCCTTACTTATATTTTACCTCAAGTTATCGCCAGTCCCATGAGCAACAGGCAAGACAAAACATCAATCAAGAGATGCAGTTATTAGCATCCATGTGATGTTTGTCCTGCCTATCTTTTATTTACTGTTTTATCTACTGATATCAGTTAAACCTTTTTACATATTACATAAACTTAATCCATAAACGGATAATCAGTATAACCCTCTACGCCACCACCATAAAACAGCTCTGCACGAGGCTCATTTAGCGGGGCATCTTGTTGGATACGCTCAGCAAGGTCAGGATTGGCAAGATAACTGCGTCCAAAGGCGACTGCATCAATATAACCTGCCTGCATATTTTTTTCTGCCTTGTCGGTATCATAATCACCAGCACAAATTATCAAATTATCAAAAGCATCGCGAATTTTTTGACGAAATTCATCGGTATAAGGTTTACCCCCTGCCCAATCAGGCTCAGAGATATGCAAGTACATCAAGCCTCGTTTATTAATCTGCTCAATCAACCAGATATTATCCTCAACTTCATAGCCTGCATCGACTTCATTAAATTTGCCCCAAGGTGATAGACGAATACCAATATGCTCAGCGTCCCACGCCTGCACACAAGCATCAATGACTTCAAGCATTAATCTGGCTCGGTTTTCACGACTGCCACCATAGTCATCATCACGCTTGTTGGTCTGCTTAACCCAAAACTGACTGAGCAAATAACCATGTGCGCCATGTATTTCTACACCATCAAAACCTGCCTTTTTGGCACATTTTGCCGCATGCGCATAATCACTAATGACTTGTTTAATATCCTCCTTACTGGCAGGGCGTGGCGGGGTGGCATCAACTCGAATCATCTGATTATCATTGTCTCGCAATGAGGTACGTGCACCCACATCAACGGCAGAGGCAGAGATGGGAGCTTGGCGATTAGGCTGAACGCTTTTATGCGACACCAAACCAGTATGCCATAACTGCACTACGATTTTACCCCCTTTGGCATGTACTGCATCGGTAATGACTTTCCAAGCGGTAATATGCTCATCGGTATATAAAGCAGGTGCACCCGCTGAGCCTTTGGCTTGCTCAGACATCTGCGTCGCTTCGGTAATGATTAACCCTGCACCAGCCCGCTGTGCGTAATATTCTGCTGATAAGATATTGGGCATATCCTGAGGCTCAATGGCACGTAGTCGGGTTAATGGTGCCATAAAAATACGATTTTTTAGGGTTTGCTTACCCATTTTTAGAGGTTGAAATAAAATGTCGTGTGCCATGGTTTTACCTTACTTAAATGTTGTTTTACCTTAACTATTATAGAAAGTATTGATTTGACGATATTAAATTGAATATCTCAAACATGGCTATATACCTATGATTTATCAAGGTATATTTACAAACAAAAACACCTTTACGCTATTTACTGCTTTTTTAGTATCTCCTGTTTTATATTTTTTGCTTATAAAATATGGGTGGTGTTTCAAAAAGTATGCTGTGGGTATTTTTAATAAATTACCATATCAGCCCTCCCCCTAGCCCCCTCCCAGTGGGAGGGGGAACAGTTCCCTCCACCTTTGGGGGAGGGTTAGGGAGGGGGTAGCATACTTTTTAGAACACTACCAAAATATGATTAAAATTCATTCTCATTTTCCATCGTATTGCTTTGTCTGGTAGGATATAAAATAACGTTGACAAGTTAATCCGCAGAATATAAAAAGGACTGCAATATGGACTTTGCTCATATTACCCCACCTTATGCCCCGTCAGCATGGCTTAACCTTGATGGATTAGATGCCAATATCCATCAGGTCAACCAGATGACCAGCAATATCAATCTACGCATTGCTTCTAAATCCATACGCTCAATAGATGTCTTAAAATATATCCAAGCAAAAACGCCAAACTTTATTGGTATCATGAGCTTTTGCGCCCAAGAGTCCGCTTATTTGCTTGGCAATGGTTTTGATAATGTACTGTGTGCCTATCCAACCTTTGACCGTGCAGGTATTATCAAAACCCTACCTTATTGTCAAAACGGTGCAACCATGATTTGGATGGTTGATAGTTTTGAGCAATGGCAACTGCTTGAAGAGATTGGACGCCAACACAATCAAACCCTACAAGTGTGTTTAGATATTAATATGTCGATGCCTCTGCCAAAGCTGTACTTTGGTACCAAGCGTTCATCACTATTTAATATCAGTGATATCAAAAAACTACTCAAACAAACTAAGAAATTTAAACACAGCAAGCTAACAGCGATGATGGGGTATGAAGGACAAATCGCAGGACTGCCCGAAACCCTACCTGATAAAGCAAAACTTGCCCCTGCCATTCGTGCCTTAAAGGCATTATCAAAAAAACAAGTCAGTAAACGTCGGCAAAAAATAGCGTATTGGCTCAATAAAAATAACCACCCACTGACGCTAGTTAATGGGGGCGGTAGTGGCAGTATGGCGTTTACCTGCCTGCAACCTGAAATCACCGAAATTACGGTTGGCTCTGCCTATTACTACCCTGCTCTATTTAGCTATATGGACAGCATGACAAACTTTACCCCATCGGCAGGCTTTGTATTGCCTGTCACTCGGCAACCTGAGCCAAAAGTGATTACCTGTCATAGTGGCGGATTTGTGGCATCAGGGGCAATGGGAGCAGACAAAGTACCGCAGATTGTCTATCCAGATAATTTGAGTATCCTTAAAGATGAAGGCTATGGCGAAGTACAAACTCCAATGCAAGCCACTGGCAAACTCAGCGTTGGTATTGGTGATTATGTATGGTGTCGCCATGCCAAAGCAGGGGAATTATGTGAGCATTTTAATGAGCTGATTACCTATCGTAAGATTGACAATCAACACCAAACACAAGGAAGTATAACCACCTACCGAGGAGATGGACAATGTTTTCATTAAAGCAGTGGCAAAACTCACCCCATTGGCAAAATTGGGTCGGCTATGTGACCGCTACCCCTGAGCAAAAACTCACGCCTGAGTCGATTGCAGCCTTACAAGATATCGTCAAAAATGCGGTCAAAAATAACAAACGGGTACGGGTAACTGGTGCAGGACATTCTTTTAATGGCTGCGCACGACCTGAAGAGATTGCCGTAAGTTTGCACCATCTACGGGGTATTGATAGTGTTGATAGCATCAATAAAGAAGTGACTGTGTTTGCAGGGACTTATCTTTATGAGATGGGCGACTTATTGCGTGAACATGGCTTTGCTATGGAAAATATGGGCGATATACAAAACCAAACTGTGGCAGGCTCTATCAGTACTGGCACACATGGTACAGGTATCACCCTTGGCTCAGTATCTAGCCAAATTGTCGCTTGGGAATGGGTCGATGGACTCGGTAATTTGCATCAGCATCGACGCGGAGATGATGAGCTATCCAACGCCTTACATATTAATATGGGGATGCTTGGCATCTTTACGCGTTTGACCCTAAAAGTGGTAGATTTATACGGACTGCGAGAAGAAAGTGCCGTCTTTGACTTTGACACAGGGTTGGCGCTATTTGATGATGCGATGCGTGCCAATCGACACATGGAATGGTTTTTATTCCCTGGTACCAATAAACTCCAACAAAAAACACTCAGCATTATTGAGCCCAAACCTATGAGTGAATGGCAAAAATTTAAGGATAAAATAGAAAGTAAAGTAGTATTAAACGGGGCGTTTTATTTGGCTTCTGAGCTGGCACGTAAAAATCCTAAATACACTAAATCGGTCAGTCAGCTTTCTGCTGATAATATCCCCAATACCATCCGAGAGGGCTATAGTTACGAGGTGTTCCCCAAGCCACGAGGGGTACGGTTTAATGAGTCGGAATATTTTATTAAATTAAGCGACTTTGCTGCCTGTATCAGTCACATCAATGAGGCTTTGCTTGAGGATACCAAAGGCTCACACTTCCCCATTGAGGTACGCTCGCATAAAGCCGAAACAGGATTTTTAAGCCCAACCCAAGGCAATGACAGCGTGGTGCTTTCTTTTCATGTGTATAAAGGCATTGATAGTGAACCATTTTTTAATTGGGTCAAAGAACAAATGGCACAGTGGCAAGGGCGACCTCACTGGGGCAAGGTCAATAAACTCAGTCATCAGGAATTATTGGACTTATACCCTGATTTGCCAAAATTTTTGGCACTACGCCAACAATATGACCCACACAATGTCTTTATCAATGAGTGGTTAGCACAAAAATTTTTAAGCACTTAGGGTCTGTTGAACTTTCACCCCGTAAGGCTAATATCTACAAGGATACAGCTCCTTTTTACTTTCATGTAAAAATTGGCTAAATTTGCCTTATTCTGCGTTAATGAACTTGTTAATATCCAGATATTACCTACGTTCATTGCCTTGACTAAGTCAAATTTTTCTCAATTTTTCCTATGAAGATGAATGTTCAACAGACCCTAAATATTCAATACCTAAATTTAAATATCTCAATGCGACAACTTAACAGACCATAAAAAGAAAGCATCAAAATAGGCAAAGCATAAAAAAGGCTTATCATTTTAAAATGATAAGCCTTTATAGAACTCCCCCCAAATCCTCCCCTTAAAATAAGAAGAGGGCTGGAAAGCCATTTCCTATCTATTAAAAATGATAGCCTACCTTCATGCCCAATGCGTAACCTGACCCATCATCAATGGTCGCCACTTTGCCATCGGCTTTGGTTTCAATATCACCACCATCAAGCCACATATACTGGCCACCTGCTGACACGCTTAAATTTTTATTAAACTGGTATTTTGCACCAATACCTGCTGTTTTTACTGCTCCATAAGGTCCTAGTAGAGTCAGTGGTGTACCTGTGCCGTGGTCATAACCTAAACGCACTTCACCAGAAAGCTGAGGGGTAAACTTTTTGCCCAAGGCTACTTCAACAGAATAACCATCTTCTGGGTAGCTTGCTAATGGCTCTTGTGTCGCTTGTGTGGCAAGTGGGGGACTCACTTCAAACTTACTCCAATTTACCCAACGTGCATTCACCATACCAAGCAATTGATGCTTTTCACTTAAACCTGTTTGAAAGTCTAAATTAACAGACTGCGGAAATTTAACCTCTGTTTTACCAGCCATAGGCAATCCTGCCTCTGCTGGTGTCGGAGTCACACCATCGCCTCCCAATGCTACTGGTATAACAACTTGCAGGTTTTCTTTTCCTGACATTTGATAAGTGGCTGGCGCACGATAGGTCACTGCCGCACGCAAGGCAATTTCTGGTTTTTCATACGCCATACCGACCACTGGTACAAAGGTATGGTCATCTTCAAAATCTAGAGAATAAAGCGTGGGTGCAGGTGCTAACTGTGCGGCTAAACCATTAATGGCTTGCAAAATTTGTTGTTCTGGCACAGATAAGCTATTATTTTGCTGTTTAGCAACCAGTTTTTGGTAGTCCTCGACTGTATTGATACCAAACTTCGCACCTACCTGATTAACAACTTGAGAAACTGCTACATTAAATCCAACGGGCTGTGCTCCTGTAATATGACCTTTAATGGTTTGATACTCTAAACCACCATAAATAGAGAAATTATCAGTCACATTTCCTTTGCCTAATAAAGTTAGGCTTTTATTACGCACTCGGGCTTCGGTTGCCCCTATCTCATTATGAAAAATACTGCCTTTTGGATAAATGGTATCAACACCAAAAGGCTCTTCATATATCAATGCCAACGCTGTATCGGCTGTGGGTGCAATTTTTACCGCTGCTCCTGATAAATCAAAATCATCCATCACATCGTCAATACGATTACCAGCGACATCCTTACCTTCCATCTTTGGATCCACATAAGCATAAGACAGCTCAGCATAGTTACCCTCTTCAAATAATGGGGCAACCGATTGCTTGGTATATTCTAGCCCCGCAGCGTGGCTGATACCCACAATGCCGACACAACCACCAAGAACAACAGAGATGTGTTTGGCTAACATATTCTTTTTCATAACAAGTTCCTTTTGTCAGTTAGCAGAAATTTGATTCTATTAATCTGTATACTAAAAAAACGGCTTAATCAAAAACTTAATCTTGATTAAACCGCTATTATTCTCTTTTGTCAATCTTGATACTATAAATCTACTTTACTCAAAACAAAATCTATGTCTTTATCACCACGTCCTGATAGATTAACTAAGATACTATCATCAGCAGACATTGTCTTAGCAATCTTCATGGCATAGGCAATGGCGTGTGCAGACTCCAGTGCAGGAATAATGCCTTCAAGGCGTGATAATGTCATAAATGCGTCCAGACATTCAGCATCTGTCACTGACTCATAACTCGCTAATTGTTTATCTTTTAATAGTGAATGTTGTGGTCCAACACCAGGATAATCCAATCCAGATGCAATTGAGTGTACAGGTGCAGGCTCGCCATTCTCATCCAGTAAGACATAACATTTAAAACCATGTATAGCCCCTTTAACCCCCTTGCTCATTGTAGCGGCATGATTAGGCGTATCAAGCCCTTCACCAGCAGGTTCCACCCCTACCAACTCCACACACTCATCTGCTAAAAATCCACTAAATATACCAATAGCATTCGAGCCCCCGCCCACACACGCCACGACTTTATTTGGTAGCTTTCCTGTTGTCGCTAAAAATTGCTCACGGGCCTCGTGTCCAACTACTGATTGAAAATAGCTGACCATTTCAGGATATGGTGCTGGTCCTAGAGCAGAACCAATGGCAAATAAGCTGCTGTCTACCTGACCCAAATAACTCTCAAAAGCACTGTCTACTGCCTCTTTTAACGTCCCTGCTCCTTGTGACACAGGTACAATATTAGCACCCAAGATTTTCATACGGCTCACATTGGGGTGCTCTTTTTTGATATCGACCACCCCCATGTGAATTTCACATTCGAGACCCATCAACGCTGCGGCTGTTGCCAATGCGACGCCATGCTGCCCTGCTCCAGTTTCGGCAATGACTTTGGTTTTACCCAGTTTTTTTGCTAATAGTACCTCACCAAGACAGTGATTAATTTTATGTGCCCCTGTATGATTTAAATCTTCACGTTTAAAGTAAATCTGGGCCCCACCACCCTGCTCACTCAATCGTCGGGCATGATAAATAGGACTGGGTCTACCCACATAGGTCTCACGCAAGCGTTGCATTTCATTGATAAAATCATCACTTTTGATAATTTTACGAAAGCCTACTTCTATCTCATTCATGGCACGGGCAAGCTCTGGGTGCTCAATCTTACCACCATATTCACCATATAACCCCTCATCACTGGGTAAAATGGATTGATGCAATCCATACTTATCGCAGGTTTTTTGGGGGGTATCTTGAGTTTTATTTACAGTATGAGAGTTAGAGTTATTTGCTGTTGTCATAATCAACCTCAGGTATTTTAGTCATAAACCAACCACTATATTGCTAAATGGAAAGTAAAATGAAAGACAAATCTATGTATTCGTGTTCTAGTATACTGAAACTCATTCTAAGTTATCCATCATCTTAGGTCAAGTGACGTTGACAGAGTTTGTTTACTAGCATGAGTAGATTAAGCGAGTTTCTCAAAGATACGTTTTTTAGCGAATTGTTTTCATGGTCGCCAACAATTTATCGACAGGCTCTTGATGCTTTAATGGATTATCCACCACCCAATTTGAAAAATTCTCTGCCAACACTTCTTCAGGGTCATTCATATAGTCAGCGTTGGGCTGAACACGTGCCAAATAGTTGGTATCTTCTTGCGCAACGAACAATGGCTGGTTATTGACATAGACAGGTTTTGATTTGCCATTCACTGTTTCGACAGCCAATAATCCGTCGTTAAGATAGGCAAAGAATGGCAAGTTCGTTGCGACATCATACGGTTCAGCACTCAAAGATAATGGCACAAAGGTATAAACTTTGCCTTGATAATCTAAGTCTATTCCATAATGAATTTGTGGTGAATCGGGGTTGGTAATACGTAATGCATTTAGCTCAGACGGCAAATCCAGTGGTGGTATTTTTTTGAAATTAACTGTGGCATACAACTTATCACGTTGATTGCGGTTATAACGAGAATACACATGAGAAAATTCATGTGCCACCAAGTGATTAATATCAGCTTGCGGCATGGTTAGAAAGTTTGTGGTTAACACAATATAGTCATCTCTGGTATAAGCTGCCCCTGCCTCAACCAGGCCATTCGTCAACACAAATTTTAAATTAGCAGGCATATTTAAATGCATATCTGCAATTTTTCGTTGTAGCACTTCAACAGCCGTCATTACTTTTTGTTTAGAAGCAGTATCCCAATTTACAACTGCTTTTGCATAATAGTTTTGCAACTCTTGCTGAGTCAGTGGACGCTCACTTTTGAATTTAGCTTGCCAATCAAATGGGCTTAAAGCCTCGATATAATCATCAGTTGTTGCCAGTAGTTTGATGCTCGCATCTTTGTTTAAAAAAACAACTTGGATATGGTTATCGTCATTTTGTGTCTTAGATTGAGATTGACTGGCTGTTTGTGTAGTCGTGGCTGATGTTGGCGATGTTGATACAGATGTTTGAGTCGTACAAGCGGTTAAACTACTGGCAATCAGTATGGCAAGTAATGTTTTGATGGGTGGCATGAGAGCTATTTTCCTTATTTTGAATTTGTTAGGTGACAATTTGATATATAGCTAAATATTATCAAACAGCATAGCAGATATTGTACTACTATCACACGACAAAAGACAAAAAAGGAATAAGTGATTGATATAAAAGAAAATTTAATATTTACATCTAAATAGATTGACTATCTACTTATAAAAAATGGTGCTCTTGCCCAGACTCGAACTGGGAGGCCATTAGGCCATGGATTCTTAGTCCACTGCGTTTACCAATTTCGCCACAAGAGCGTGGTGCTCCCACCCAGAGTCGAACTGGGAAGCCCGAAGGCGGCAGATTTTAAGTCTGCTGTGTTTACCTGTTTCACCATGGGAGCAGTTTTAGATTAAATCACTACTGTGATAACGATGTTATTCACTGCAACTTAATACGATAAAAACGCCGTATAAAATCTATCAAAAAATGGTGGCGAAGGTTGGATTTGAACCAACGTGTCTTTCGGAGCCAGATTTACAGTCCGGTGCATTCGACCAACTCTGCCACTTCGCCATAAGTTTTTAATACTGTGTAGATGTATAGTTATATCATTGTCGTAATTATCTAACCTGCTAATTGTCTAGCTTTTAATCACTATATAAAATGGTGCTCTTGCCCAGACTCGAACTGGGAAGCCCGAAGGCGGCAGATTTTAAGTCTGCTGTGTTTACCTATTTCACCATGGGAGCGGTTTTAGATTAAATCACTACGGTGATAACGATGTTATTCACCGCAACTGAATACGATAAAACGCTATCAGAAAATGGTGGCGAAGGTTGGATTTGAACCAACGTGTCTTTGGGAGCCAGATTTACAGTCCGGTGCATTCGACCAACTCTGCCACTTCGCCATGTTTTGCTGTTTTATAAAAAATAATGAAAATCAATAAATAATAGGCATAAAAAAAGAGCCTTTCGGCTCATCTGGTTGCAAATTAGTTTTCAGCAATTACGCTGAGACTTTTGCACAGATAAGCCATGGTATTTTGAGTAAACTAAATAGCTTGAATATAAGTTACCCAGATATAAAGCATTGCTCAGTAAGCCAGTTACTAAGCTGTTTGCTAAATAAGACTGTTTAATACTGTGTAACATAATATTCTCTCACGCTTATCAAAGCGGTAATTTAATGAGTGTTAATAATATGGTTGTCATTATAGACATAGAATTTTAGAAGTCAACAACTTTTTTAAATTTATTTAAATTAATTTATTATAAAAATTAATTAATACTACCCGCCTCACGTACATATATCCCATGAAAGTTGAATGTTCAACAGACCCTAATTAAAAATAGCAGGCATAAAAAAAACGAGCCCAATGGCTCGCTTTTGCTATTCTAATCAGTAAGGCAAATTTTACTAATTTTTAGGCACAAACGAACCACGGTATCTTGGGTATAAATAACCCAGATAACCTAATGGTAAGTAAGTGCTGTGATTAGTTTGTGTCATAATTAATGGTTTTATTGATAACTTTATTGATGGTGTAATTGTTAAAATTTTGCCAAAGTATAAGTTTTTAAAAATGTGATGTCAAATTTATCGTTTTGACTTGTCAGCAATGTTAAATAGGAACTTACGCAACACAGCTTAAACAATATATGGCTAACAATCCAAATATTTCTGGTAGCTCATTAAAATGAAGTCATTGCCATAAAAGCATAAAAGACGGTCAAATCACAAACATATACATTAAAAAATAGGATATTGATATGAATGAGTTATATTTTAAAATGAATACCAAAGCATTCACATATTCGTCTATTTTAGATATCTTAGCGAATAATCATAGTTACTTATCTATTGAAAGATATGAAAAAATTGAAAATCATGAAAGATATTCAGATGGAATAAGCTTAAAAACAAAGTACATGACTGCGAGTATAGATACTTATGAGAGCAATGGCTGCCTTTCGGAGACACCCTATAGTTACGACGCTCCAGAATTTGGTATTGTTGATTTTGAAGTATACCCTTGTCTCTTTATAAGCATGAACTATTTTCCAGGATATGAAGAAATAATAGATGTTACAGAGCTGTTTAAATTTTTATCTATATTTATGGATATAGATAAATCTGATTGTATTTTAACTTCACCTACTTATGATATCGTCTTCTTTCGCAAAGATAATAAGTTTTATTTTCCAGAGAACTCTTCTATTACTAATGACTTCTCACGAAATTGGAGTGATATAAAAGATAGCTTTGATAGCTAAAGCAAAACACCAATCATGCTATGAAGATAACCTTAAATATAATTTCGTTACTACCCTTTGGCGATTTCTAAACCATCTATGCGATGGATAACCACAGTTGCTTGATAACGTCCAACAGCACAAATTTCTAAACCATCTATGCGATGGATAACGTGATACATACCAAGTTTGATTACCGTGGATTTTTCTAAACCATCTATGCGATGGATAACACGCCTATTTTGTCAGCAAACCTTGCCTTGTTTTTCTAAACCATCTATGCGATGGATAACGCTCCCAGTCCGGACGATTTACACTAATATCATTTCTAAACCATCTATGCGATGGATAACTAGAGAGCATCGAGGGGGGAGGTGGCTGGATTTTTCTAAACCATCTATGCGATGGATAACCTGGTGCTGACCTATCTGGTGCTGATTTTACTTTTCTAAACCATCTATGCGATGGATAACTTCCAACAAAATTTTGCAATACTTCGGGCTGTTTTCTAAACCATCTATGCGATGGATAACGCATAAAAAATTCAAATCGAAAGCTGTTATCATTTCTAAACCATCTATGCGATGGATAACTGCCAGGGCAGTTAAAACAACTGGCATCTGAATTTCTAAACCATCTATGCGATGGATAACCATATTAAAAAAAAGGGTATAATAGCTATAGATTTCTAAACCATCTATGCGATGGATAACAGATACAAGCGATTGTCCACAGTCATCCCAACTTTCTAAACCATCTATGCGATGGATAACCAGTAACGGGGGCAACCCCTGGCACCCAAACTTTTCTAAACCATCTATGCGATGGATAACATACATTATATCATAATGTATTCAAATACCGATTTCTAAACCATCTATGCGATGGATAACACCACGGATTTTTTTCATATATTAATACGAGCTTTCTAAACCATCTATGCGATGGATAACCAAACAAACTGGCTAACTTATCAGCTTTCGGCTTTCTAAACCATCTATGCGATGGATAACCTATAAGAAAACCTCATCTGTGTCCAGCAGGTTTTCTAAACCATCTATGCGATGGATAACTCAAAAAATCTTCGCTCGGAAGATATGTTCCTTTTCTAAACCATCTATGCGATGGATAACTAACCATTGACCACACCCAGCTTAATGCAGCATTTCTAAACCATCTATGCGATGGATAACCGTACCTTTTTAATGCTCTCTATGGCAAGTTCTTTCTAAACCATCTATGCGATGGATAACTGAAGATGACGGAAAGCCAGTAAAAAGTCGTTTTTCTAAACCATCTATGCGATGGATAACGGCAAATCCGAGTCAGCAAACTTACAGCAGATTTTCTAAACCATCTATGCGATGGATAACAATAAGCGGACGGGTCTTTTAATACATCAAACTTTCTAAACCATCTATGCGATGGATAACCTGGAAGTTTCGCCACCCCAGTAAGCAGTGGTTTTCTAAACCATCTATGCGATGGATAACGCGCCGCAACTTGAGGAACAGCGGGTAGCTATTTTCTAAACCATCTATGCGATGGATAACAACAATACTTATGGTGTTGCCGGTGGTAGCAATTTCTAAACCATCTATGCGATGGATAACCTGGAGTCGCTGGAGTAACAATATCGTGCTCATTTCTAAACCATCTATGCGATGGATAACCAACCAGTGGGCGGTCTGCCTTGTCATAGTATTTTCTAAACCATCTATGCGATGGATAACTTGATGATAGGGTTTCAGATATGCCAACAATGTTTCTAAACCATCTATGCGATGGATAACGGGGCTAGGTGATGAATATCGTTTTTGCTCGTTTTCTAAACCATCTATGCGATGGATAACAGTCTAATAAGATTCCTGTCAAAAAATATTTTTTTCTAAACCATCTATGCGATGGATAACTCCACGCTTTCTTCTGCAAACATGCGTCAATTTTTCTAAACCATCTATGCGATGGATAACACAATGTGGTGCGCAAAATTGGAGACATCACATTTCTAAACCATCTATGCGATGGATAACTAAACCGCATACGCGCGCGAAATGGCGAAATATTTCTAAACCATCTATGCGATGGATAACGTCACCCACACCTCTTATGGCATAGGCTTTAGTTTCTAAACCATCTATGCGATGGATAACCAGCAGCTTTAGATGTCATTGATGCATCAACATTTCTAAACCATCTATGCGATGGATAACTAGAATTATAGCGTTAAAAAGTCAGTAATAACAAGGTATGCAAGGTAAAAAACCTTAATTTACCTTCTATTTTTTCTTTGTTTTCAAGTTATTGATTTTAATTATTATTTTTATAGGCGTAAAAAAAAGGGTATTTTGCTAGGGTCGCTTAAATGAGTAAGGTGGGTAAGGTAGGTTTGGTTGGAAACGAAAACCATAAGCAAAATACAAACTACGATAAATGGTTGTAAGTACTCAGATGTGACCGCTAGCCCTGACGCTAGCGGTTATCCTGTCGGGCTAGGCGAGTTGCGGTGGCTAGGTTTTGGGGTGGTCGCTCGCTTAGATGGAACGCCCCAAACCGTGTCACCGCCTCGCCTAGTCTGGCAGATAATAGCGGTCGGCAGGAGTGGCTACAAAAAACTTATTGAGCCACTTTACGCCATTTTAAATAGCGGCGGCAACTTCTGCGCCATCACGAATGGCGCGTTTGGCATCGAGTTCGGCTGCCAGTTTTGCTCCACCGATAAGGTGGTATTCTGCATTAGGCGCATCAGCAACATTGGGCATCAGCTCATTAACGGATTCTTGCCCTGCACAGACGACCACACTATCGACTCGCAATAGTTGACTGTGTCCTTGCGGGTTGGTAATCCAGATGCCTTCGGTAGTGATTTTCTCGTACTGCACACCTGAGATTTGGATAACGCCATGCGACTTGATATGCGCTCTGTGTACCCAACCTGTGGTTTTGTTAAGCCCTGCTCCGAGTCGCCCTGCACTGCGCTGCATCAGATAGACTTGCCGAACTGGGGTGATTGGCTCACGTTTCACCAGTCCACCATCGGTTTGATAGTCGCTATCTAGGGTGACGCCCCATTCTTCTCGCCAATCTTCAATAGGCTGCGGTGTGGGTCGATAGTCGGGGTCTTTTAGCGTCTCTTCACCTAACTCATGTAATGGCTGTCCGTGATTGGCGGTTAGGTATTCACTAACGTCAAAACCTATGCCCCCTGCACCGATAACGGCAACAGTCTGTCCCACTGTTTTTTTGCCAGAGAGTAAGTCAGCATAGCTGATAACTTGCGGCAATTCTGCGCCTTCGAGGCGACCTGCTAGGCTACGCGGCACAACCCCTGTGGCAATAATGATATGGTCAAATCCACCGTCATCAAGTAAGGCTTTATCAACTTTGGTGTTGAGGTGTATGGTGACACCTTGATGCGCAAGCTCAGTGGTAAAGTAGCGAATGGTCTCAAAAAACTCTTCTTTGCCGGGGACGACTTTGGCGTAGTTAAATTGTCCGCCTAATACGTCTCTGGCTTCAAATAAAGTAACGTCATGTCCTCGTTTGGCAGCCACCGTTGCCGCTGACATACCTGCAACACCACCACCAACGACGGCTACTTTTTGTGGTTTTTTGCTCTTTTTATACACCAGCTCGGTTTCGTAACAGGCTTGCGGATTGACCAGACAGGTTGAGCGTTTGTGCTGGAAAGTATGGTCAAGACAGGCTTGGTTACAGGCGATACAGGTATTAATACGGTCGGTGTCACCAGTTTTGGCTTTGTTTACCCAGTCGGGGTCTGCTAAAAATGGACGTGCCATTTGGATAAGGTCGGCTTGTCCTTGTGCAAGAATATTTTCGGCAGTCTCTGGCATGTTAATGCGGTTAGACGCCATCACAGGAATGCTGACGTGTTTTTTGACCTCATGGGTAAAGTCCACAAAGGCAGCTCTTGGTACACTGGTGACAATGGTAGGGACTCGAGCTTCGTGCCAGCCAATGCCTGTGTTGATAATAGTCACACCTGCCTCTTCTAGTGCTTTAGCAACGGTGATGACTTCGTCCATGACGTTGCCATCTTTGACCAAATCAAGCATCGATAGGCGGAAAATAATAATAAAGTCTGAGCCGACTGCCTCTCGTACTGCTCGCACCACATTTAATGGAAACTTCATGCGGGCATAAATATCACCACCATATTCATCGCTGCGCTGATTGACATGGCTTGATAAAAATTGATTGAGCAGATAGCCTTCTGAACCCATGATTTCCACGCCATCATAGCCTGCCTCTTTGGCAAGTGTGGCACAACGAGCATAGTCTTCGATGGTTTGCTCAATGTTTTTGATGCTCATTTTACGTGGTTTAAATGGGGTGATTGGTGATTTAATGGCACTTGAGGATACTGAAAATGGGTGATAGCCATAGCGTCCACTGTGCAGAATTTGCATGATGATTTTGCTGTCGTGTTTATGCACCGCTTGGGTGACTCGGCGATGGTTTAGCACGTCTGCTTTGGTGTTCATCGTACCACCAGCAGGCAGTAACCAACCTTCACGATTGGGCGAGATACCGCCTGTAATCATCATACCTACACCACCTTCAGCTCGTCTGGCAAAGTAGGCGGCTAGCTTGCCATAGTTATAAAAGCGGTCTTCTAACCCTGTGTGCATTGAGCCCATAACAATACGATTTTTTAGGGTAGTAAAACCCAAATCTAATGGTGCAAGAATGTGTGGATAAGGGGAGCTACTTTCTTCAATGTCAGTGGTGGTGATTTTTTGTGCTGTGGTGGTAGCGACGGCTGCCATAGCAATGTCCTTATTTAACTTTAATGGTGTCTAACGGTATGAGGGTATTTGGTGCATAATAGTTGCACCATAAAATAGTAATCCATCGTATCATATTGGATTTGTTAGCAGCCATTGCTACAAACGACTGATGAGTGAACGAAAAAGAGGGGATTATTTTTATTCAAGAGAATATGTTATTTAAGAAAAAATGTGTTTTAGGTAAGTTGCAACACATACATCCTTTAGTAGTGTCTGTTGAACTTTCACCCCATTAGGCTAATATCTACAAAGGATATATCTACTTTTTACTTTCATATAAAAATTGACTAAATTTGTCCTATGAAGATAAATGTTCAACAAACCCTAGAAATACTAAAAATTAATTTTTGTGATTATAAGTAATATGGTTAAATTAATACTATTTTATTCTTTCAGTTAAAAGACTCAATAACTCATTTATCATAAACTTATTAGAAGACCCCAAAAATACCTTACTATATTTACTTCCACTTGTCACGATCACTATTTTATGACTTGTTTTTTGGTTTTCATATATCATCCAAAAAGGAAGTATAGTAAACATCAACCAACCAAAACCATATATAGGGCTAGCTGACACAACCTGAATGAAATAACTAAAATCAGTCTCCCAAATCACGGACAACAAAGACCATAAGCTATATACTCCACATAATAATAAAAAAATGCTTAAAAGATTGGATAAAACTGGTTTTTTATATGAAAATGATTGTATTTCAGATATCTTGATTGTATCATTTCCAATTTTTATGTAATTATCATTTATTTCCCAATATGGCGTTTTGAAACCATTATCATCCTTTCTTATTTGCTTATATAATTTATCAATTACCCAGTATTGCCCTATAGTTTTAAACGGAAAAATATTCCCATTACTGTCCTTTATCTTTAATTCAAGATAACTCTCCTTATCTTCTGACTTCATTTGAAGAAAACCAAAAAACATCCCAAAAATTATGATTATAACTATTCTCACCAATATATCAAAAAATAAGTTTTCAAAAAAACTATATTGTTTAAGGTTTTCTATTGGCGTCCAATCCCAACTAAATAATGCCATGACAATAGCAAAAAAAATGCTAATAAACCCTAAGATACCTAAAAATAATATAGCAAAAACTACATAAGATAAAAATTTAAGTAATTTTCCAATAAATGTATTCCCTCTCTTTACTGAAGCAATGTCCTTTATATCTATTTCTCTTCCTTCAATATTTATTAAAGCCACTAGCAAACTCCTTCCTTATCATACCTCAATCCATCTACTGTCATAACTATTCATATATCTAAATTATTATATATTATCTCTCTCTCACTTATTAAACAACAACCAATGTAAGTGTAGCTAACTGCGTGATTGATTTATAGTAAATAGACTATAACATAGAGGTTTTCAGCAAAGAGCCAGCATCACAAAGTATATAGATTCTAATTATTCTTTGCAGATTTATTTGCTATATCCTTATCGCTTTTTTTAGAAAATAACCAAGCATTGACTGCCCCTATCGCCAGTCCAAGTACAATCGCCATTAATATGTCATCAAATAGCAAATAATCTACTATGACTAGCATGGCGGTTATCCAGATTACAAAAAACCAATCTATTTTTTTATTTTGCATCACTTATCCCTTTCAATATAAATATTTATTTATAAAAATATTAAAATCAAATAGTTATATATATATTAAACACGTGTTGGGACTATTATTAATATAATAACCTCACCTTAAGCCGACCATTAAATATTTAAATTTATTGATAATAATATTTAATTTTTCTATGATTTTTGGCTGATTTGTGATATCATTATTTACAAAATACTCAAAATATTAATGGTATTTTATCCAGTCCTTCTCCACATCATAGCCAATAAATATGAAAAAATTATCTCTTAAAAAAGTCAGTATATTCACTGCCATCATTTATACAGCATTAATTGGTTTGGGTATGTACACCGCATTTCATATTAATGGCACATCTTATGATAATCCTGCAATGGTTAAAACATTGATATGGTTTGAAATTATCATGACCTTATTTGCTGTGGTCATGAGTGTTAAGTTTTTTTCTTGGCAACAATTAGGCTTTACCAAGATTGATAAGAAAAATATAGCGTGGCTATTACCAATGGCAATAACGGCTATAGTGATTTTATTTACCATGACAAGTTTTATGAGCCAAGCTCAAATCTCAGCTCAACAATGGCAACTATTTACTGTTGTTGGTATCACCACGTTATTGGTAGGATTTTCAGAAGAGCTGGTATATAGGGGTATTGTATTTTCTGCTTTTTTCAAAGACAGCCAAATTAAAGCATTATGGGTCAGTGCCGTTATATTCTCTTTATTACATTCAGTGAATGTGGTTGCAGGGTTAGAAGTTTCAGGTATGTTAATGCAACTGGCAATGACTTTTATTGCTGGACTTTTCTTTGCATTGGTTAGAATAAAAATACAAAGCATTATTCCGCTGATGATTTTTCATTGGCTATGGGATTTTAATCTCATTGGTGGTGAGGTTTTACAGGCTGGAGATACCAACAGCTTATTTACGACGGCATTTATACTATTTGAGCTTGTGGTCGTCTGTTTTTATTTGCCTTATTATATTTATAAACTAAAAAGACCATGACATTACATGCTAAAGCAAGTTCATACTTTAACCGTCCTTTTCAGATTTATTATCCTTATCACTTTTTTTAGAAAAAAACCAAGCATTGCCTGCCCCTACTGCCAAGCCAAATATGATGGCTAATAAGATATTCTCAAAGAACAGATAACCCACTATCACCATCATGACCGTTATTAAGCTAAGAAAAAACCAATCTATTTTTTTGTTTTTCATCACCCATTCTCCCTAATATAAGCTTTTGTATAAAAATATTAAAATCAAATGGTGACAGGCATATTAAATAAACTTTTTAGATTGTGAAAAATTGACACAAATATTTCCAATATATTAATAAATAACTCCAATATTAACAATAACTTAACTTCAACCCCCTCCTAGCCTCCCCCTTTTGTTTTATACAGAAAATAGGCTATAATCATGCCTTGCAATTAATCCACACACTCATCATGTATTTAGATAAAGGACTATCCAATGACAGACTTCCATACTGGTCTGAGCAAGACTCCTGCCAATTTTCAACCACTTACCCCCATTGACTTTATTAAACGCAGTGCATTTATCTATCCTGATAAAGTTGCCATTATTTATGATGACCTACAACATAATGAGCTAACGCAAACGTGGGGGCAGACATTTACCCGTTGCCGTCAGCTTGCCGATGGTCTGCGTAAATTGGGGATTGATAAAAATGATACAGTGGCAGTGATGTTGCCCAATGTACCAGCCATGGTTGAGGTTGCCTTTGGAGTGCCGATGGCAGGGGCAGTGTTATCTACTCTAAATACCCGTTTGGATATCAATGCCCTAACCTTTTGCTTACAGCATTCTGAGGCGAAGGTGCTGATTTTGGACAGTGAATTTGCCCGTTTTGTCGAGGTAATTGAAGAAACTTTCCCAGATTTAATCCTCATTCACGCCACTGACTCGGCTATTGAGCGTCCAGCTTTTGGACAAATGAGCTATGAGGCATTGGTCGCCAGTGGTGATAAGTTAGATAATTGGGAAAAACCTGATGATGAATGGGACGCTATCGCTCTAAATTATACCTCTGGCACCACTGGTATCCCTAAAGGTGTGGTGTATCATCATCGAGGGGCAGCCCTTAATGCCATCTCTAATGTGCTAGATTGGGATATGCCCAAGCACCCTGTCTATCTTTGGACATTGCCATTATTTCACTGTAATGGTTGGTGCTTTCCTTGGACAATAGCTGAGCGAGCAGGGGTAAATGTGTGCTTGCGTAAGATTGACGCGGATTTGATTTTACGTTTAATTGATAAGTATAAAGTTAGCCATTATTGTGCTGCCCCTGTGGTGCATAATATGATTGCCAGTGGTGATGCCAGCCTACAAAATGCCATCAGCCATAAAGTTAAAGGCTGGGTGGCAGGTGCACCACCATCGGAGTCTATGCTAGAGAAAATGGAAAATATCGGCTTTCATATCACCCACGTTTATGGGCTAACCGAAGTTTATGGTCCAGTGACTTTATGTGCTGAGCATGATGAATGGAACGAGCTGAGCATCTCTGAACGTGCCGCCAAAAAGTCACGTCAAGGGGTGGTATCGCATTTGATGGCAGGCTTTGAGGTGTTTAAACAAGGCACAACCGAGCCTGTGGCTGCTGATGGTGAAGAGATGGGCGAGCTGGCATTGCGTGGTAATATGGTGATGAAAGGCTATCTAAAAAGCCGTAAAAATACCGAAGCGGCATTTCTTGATGGCTGGTTCCGTACAGGGGATTTGGGGGTAAAATATCCTGATGGCTATATCAAAATCATGGATAGGCTAAAAGACATCATCATCTCTGGTGGTGAAAATATCTCTAGTATTGAGGTGGAAAATATCTTATATAAAATGCCCGAAATCGTCAGTTGTGCAGTGGTTGCCGCCCCTCATGATAAATGGGGTGAAATCCCAGTTGCCTTTATTGAGATTGCTGAGGGTTGCAGTCTAGAGCGTGAACAGGTGCTGGAGCATTGCCGTCAGCATTTATCAGGGTTTAAAGTTCCTAAGCATATTATTTTTGCTGAAACTCCCAAAACCAGTACGGGTAAAGTACAAAAATTTGAGCTAAGACAAGCTGCCAAATCTTTGGCACACGAAGAGCCAAAGGTTAAGCATTAAAAGCTTGAGCTTTAACAAGTTGTCGTTAATAAGGTTATTGTTAATTTGGGTTGCAAAAAAGGTGGGCTATCTAAACAGCCCACCTTTTTATTTAGCAGTTAGTAGCTAAAAAGTGCAATGTTACTTTGTAAGCACCTTTTTCAACACTTCCTCAAAACGGCTTACCGCACCATCGACATCTTTGAGCTTATCAATACCAAATAAGCCCAAACGGAAGGTTTTAAAGTTAGCAGGTTCATCGCATTGTAGCGGCACGCCAGCGGCAATCTGTACGCCTTGCTCGACAAAGGCTTTACCTTTATGAATGTCATCATCATCGGTATAACAAACCACCACACCAGGGGCTTGATAGCCTTCCCCTGCGACACTTTCAAAGCCGTTATCCTCTAGCAAATCACGGATACGGTTGCCAAGCTCCCACTGTGCATCACGCAAGTTTTCAAAACCAAATTCTTTTGCCTCTAGCAGCACATCACGGAATTGACGCAAACCATCAGTAGGCATGGTCGCATGATACGCATGACCGCCATTTTCAAAGGCACGCATGATATTTAGCCACTGTTTTAAATCTAAGCTAAAGCTGTCTGATTCACTATTTTCTACACGCTCTACAGCCGTATCATTAAATAGTACCACGCCAGCACAAGGGGTGCTACTCCAGCCTTTTTGTGGAGCTGACACAATGACATCAATCCCCAATGCCTTCATATCTAACCAAATGCAACCTGAGGCGATACAGTCAATGACCAATAAACCGCCCACGCTATGCACCGCCTCACTTAAGGCTTTGATATAGTCATCTGGCAGTATCATACCCGATGCAGTTTCAACATGTGGGGCAAAGACCACATCTGGCTTTTGCTCTTTAATGGCAGCCACTGCTTCTTCAATCGCGACTGGCGCAAAGGGGGCAGGTTCACCATTTTCAACCTCATCTTCTTGACGACTGGCTGTTAATACGGTGCTGGATTTGGCGATTTTGCCTTTTTCTAAGATTTGCGTCCAACGATAGCTAAACCAACCATTACGAATGACAAGGCAGTTTTTATCATTGGCAAGTTGACGCGCGACCGCTTCCATCGCAAACGTACCTGAGCCTGACACAATGGCAACGGCATCGGCTTGATACACTTCTTTTAGGTTGCTCGATAAATCACGCATCACTTGTTGAAAGACTTGCGACATGTGGTTTAACGCACGGTCGGTATAAACCACCGAATATTCTAATAATCCGTCAGGGTCGATATTGGATAATAATGCTGGCATAAGATACTCCTTATCTAGTGATTATAAAAATCTATGGGTTATACAATCTAATTAAATTAAAACATAACTAAAACACAGTTAAGATACAAGATAAATACTGGCTTATGTTTTATAGATTGACTGATACTGGCGTGCAATTATTAAATCTTTAATTATTTTGTCTATGACATTCTAGGCAAATTTTTGACGTTTCTCTAATAACATGGATTTTGCCCATATCTGAGCATAGCATAACTGATTTTTAGTATTTAGCTTACTTTTATATTTAACTGGCTGCTAGGTTAGTTATCCTAATGGCGGTACGCATCATTTAACGCGGTGACCACCAAAGCAACCAACTCACTGTCTCCTTCACGAGCCACCGTACGCATCAGCTTTGAAGGGGCATGGGTCAATGTTTGCGTCAGCCTATGGGTCAATTCACTCATGACTTGTTCAGCAGGTAGATTGCCCTGCTCAAGTTTACGCAGTGACTCAGCAAGTAGCTTCTGTGCATGTTCATTGGCACGCAAACGATATGTTTGAATATCGCTACCCACTTGGCGTACTTGAAAGCGGTGCTCAATCTCCACCACCAGATGACTCACCAGCAGCTCTGCTTCAACCGCTGCCTGACGACGCTGCTCCAGATTACCTTCGATGACATGTTGCAAATCGTCAATAGAATACAAATACACATCATCCATACGGCTAATGGCAGGCTCAATATCACGAGGTACTGCCAAATCCACCATCAACATCGGCTGATAACGCCTTACTTTTAGTGCATGTCGTGTCATGGCTTTATCAATTAACGTATCCATACTACCACTACAACTACTGACAATATCTGCCTGTGGTAAGACTTCAGCCAACTGCGTTAAAGGATAAACTTCAATATGCCTTCCTGCTCTGGCTAACTGCTCAGCTAGTAGTTGCGCCCGCTCTGGGCTACGATTACAAATAATAATTCGAGAGACACCAAGCTCTGCAATGTGAGTAGCAACCAGCCGATTCATCTCTCCTGCTGCCACGACAAGCAAAGTGGTATGCTCAGGTCTATCAAATATCTGCGTCACCAACTTGGCGGCTGCAAAGCCTAACGAGACTGCCTGTGAACCAACCTCAGTATCATTACGCACTTGTTTGGCAGCCCCAAAAATCTGCTCAATGACCCAGTGCATTTCACTGGACATCTGCTGTGCTTGCTGCGCTTGTACCACCGCTTGTTTGATTTGCCCAAATATCTGTGGCTCACCCAAAATCATTGAATCAAGCCCTGCCGCCACACGTAGCCAATGCGTCAATGCTTGCGAGGTCACGTAAGTATATAAATAAGGCTCTATATCACTACGTGCCACCCCTTTAAAATTAGCCAACCAATCAATCAAACGATTCACTGTTGTACCAACTAACGCCTCACGTCCTTGACCAAAATGGATAACAGAAGTTGACTGTTGCTTGGCATTCATACTGACATTACTACTGTGGCTAGCAGATACTAACGGAGCTAACACATAGATTTCAGTACGATTACAGGTGGAGACAATGACGCTGCCATCTGTAAACTGATCAATTTGCTGCAAGGCTGTAGTCAAATCATCGCCCACAAAGGCAAGTCGCTCCCGTAAGGCAACAGGTGCTGTTTTGTGATTAACGCCAATGACCACTAATCTCATAAGCCAAAAAGACCATGTCTAGGTTAGAGTGTTGTTGCCATTGATATAAACAGCTAACAACACAAAAATTAAATGAATATTTATTATAAAAAATATGATTTAACAAAATTGAGCTAAAGTAAAAGCTGTCAATTATAGCATTGAATAAATAATGAGTTCATCCTATTACTAAATCAAGCCAGCAATCGCATTGCAAAATCACATAAACCGCATAACTAATATCACGATTATCTGCTCTTATCTGACACCAATCATTTGAGCGATTACTTAAACAATCATTTGAGCAACGTCTCTAGCAATGACTCTAACAGTCTCTCTGGCAAACAGTGAGTATCTGGTAGTTACTGTTAACAAGTTACCTATTGTATCTATGGTCAAGACTTATATAATGTGACTAGTCTGTCAATTTTGTAATAACTTATGCTTCTATCAAACTGGTCGGCTTATCGTATATTCTCTAACAAACCATTACTGAGAATACAAAAAAACCACTGTCAGTATACCAAAGCCAATAAACGTCTATTACGTCCATTGCTATTGGGTATCTGTCTGGCTGTCAGTGGTAGCCTATATAGCCCAAATGCTCAGGCAAACATATTTGATTCATTATTGCGTATTTTACTGCCTTCTTACTCCAAAGAAGACACAAAAGAAGACACGCAAAATGAGTCATCTAGTACCATGCCTGATCCAAATGCACCAATAGATAATACTACCAATATACAAGACCCACTGGCAGATGATTCTGTATTACTACAACAACCTGATAATGAGCTGCTAACCTCTACAGACGATCATTCACTGCACCATCAGCCAAGTTTGTATGCCTTACTAATGGCTGAATTTGATGTTGATCGGGGCAATATTAAGCAAGCACTGAACATATATAAACAGCAGTCCTTTAATGATGAAGCAACAGCCGTTTTTGAGCGCGCGCTAAAACTGTCTTTAAAATATGAATCAACAGAAGATTCTTTGGCATTTGCACAAGCATGGCAAAAGCAAAATCCTGATCACATTCCTGCCCAATTTTTTGTGGCACATTTGGCATTAAAGGCACACAAATATGAAGTGGCTGGTGAGGCTTTAAGTCAGATTCTCAGCTATGATCCACAGGCGGATTTAAGTGAGATATTAATTGGTATTTATCCAAATAAACCAAGCGATCAACAGCAATTATTGGCAATTTTACAAGCCCTACCCAATCACGAAAATCCCTCTATCTTGGTGATGAAAGCAGGGTTGCAATTACAGTTTAATCAACCAGAAGTGGCTTTGGTGAATATCAACAATGCCCTAAAAATACTCCCTGATAGTGTGCCATTTATTACCCTAAAAGCCGATATATTACAACGCTTAAAATCGCCTACTGATGTCATCAAGTATATCAGCGACCAGCGCAAACGCCTGCCTGATCGCAAAGGGCTATATCTCTATGAGATACGCTATCGTTTGGCACAAGGACAGACAACACAAGGGTGGGAGCTACTACAAGAAGCACATACACACTTTAGCAATGATGAAGAAATCACCCTCCTTGCTGCGTTGGTCGGTATTGATGTCGGTGCTTATGCCAAAGCAGATACCTTGCTATTATCTCTGGCTGCCTCACCTTATTATTTGGATCAAGCCTATTATTATCTTGGTATCAGTGCAGAGCGTCAGCATAATTATGCCGCAGCAGAGCGATATCTATCTAAAGTCATGCAAGAAAACTTAGTACTGGCAGCACGACGTAAAGTCGTTGCCATACAGCTCCTCAATAATGATCCTGAAGCTGCGATTGCTACCTTAGATAAGCTTAGCGCACAATTTGATGTGTTTGCGCCCGAAAGTGCGGTACTCAAAGCAGAAATACTAAGACAACTAGACAAGCTTGATGAGGCCCAACAGGTGCTTGCTACTGCCAGTGCTAACCATCCTGATAATAGTGATATTTTATTTGCTCAAGTACAGCTATTGGACAATAAAAAAGACTATGAAAAAAAACATGCCCTTTTAACTCAGCTCATGCTATTAGATCCTGAAAATACAGAATATCAGCTCAGCTATGCCACCTTGCTATTTAAATCACAACACCATGTTGATGAGAGCTTGAATATTGCCAGACAACTGATTAATATTGCCTATGATGATCCCCGATATCGCAGTGATATTTATCTGCAAGCATTAAACTTATTGGCAGCCAATGCCCTTGCAGAAGCACATTACCAAGAAGTCATTGACTATCTATCTACGCCCTACGAAGTGTTGCCCACATTAGAGACAGGGGTATTGTTATTACGAGCCTACCAAGGTCTAGGAAATGATGCACAGGTCAAAACATTACTACAAGACTTGCAAAGTCGCTTTGCTTTTGGTCAAAAAAACATCAGTGATCAAGTGCAATCTTATTGATAACCGCCATCAACAATTAGCAATTTTTAGTCATTAGCAATCTTAAAACTGCCAATCAGTACCAACCTATTTTAACTTTGATCATGAGTAACTCATATATGCCACAGCCTTCACTTAAACAAAAATCTACCCCAATAACAAATATCATGCAGCCGCCAAACAGTCGTGCTGCCACTCGTATTGCCTTATTGGGTATGGTCTCACTACTGAGTATCAGTGTTATGACTGGCTGCCAAACACCTGCTTCGATGGGCACACCGACAACCACACCTGTTCTCCATGATATCCAAACACCCAACCGCCTACAAGCCTTTAATATCCGTGGTAAAATTGGTGTCATTGTTCCACAAAACATAGAGCCGCATGCACAATCTGGCAGTGCCTTTTATGTATGGGCACAAGACGATGATCGCTTTGCCATTGACCTCACAGGGGCACTCGGCATTGGGCATACAGTGATAGAATATAATGGGCAAACCGCAACACTTGTCAGTGACAAAACGGGGACGATTACCGCTACTAGTCCAGAAGAACTATTGCAGCAAGCCACTGGCTGGCAAGCACCCATCTCACAGCTTCCTTACTGGATATCTGGCAGCCCTGCTCCCTCAGACAGTGATATCAATTTTAATAACAACCAGCAATTAACCAGTGCAACCAATGGTGAATGGGTAGCAAGCTTTGAATATAAAGACACTCAACAAGTAGGTAAAAACCTACGTCAACTCCCCAGTACGATCACAGTACAAAAGCAAGATGGTCACAAAGTTGTCATGACCATTAACCATGATTCATGATTTGCCTGTAGCGTAAGCAACAACAAGATAGTTAATTTTAAACAGTTAACCTAAAAACATTCACTGATAATCATAAACAAAAGGATCATTGTCGCATTGTGAACCAAATCTCTCAATCTCTCACAACTAAAGCAACTGTGGCTTCAAGCGCACAGTTACAGATGACCAGCGTTGCAAAGATCAACTTATTTTTGCATATTGTGGCGAAACGCCATGATGGTTATCATGACTTACAGACAGTATTTCGGCTATTAGATTGGGGAGATACGCTCAACTTTTGCACATCATCGCAGCATTTTGAGCCGATACAATTGCTACAAACATCTACCTTACCCATTGACCTGCATTGTGCACAACAGCTAACCGAAAAACCACAAGATAATCTGATCATCAAAGCAGCGATTAAACTCCTACAATGGCTGCACCAACATAACCGCTTACCTGATAGCCTGCCTTTTATCACGACCCACCTTAAAAAAAACCTACCTACTGGTGCAGGATTGGGTGGTGGTTCATCCAATGCAGCAACTACCCTCATTGCACTCAATCAATTATGGCAATTAAATATCAACCGTCAAAATCTGCTAAACATTGGGGCACAAATTGGGGCAGATGTGCCCATTTTTATCTTTGGGCAAGATGCCATTGCTGAAGGCATTGGCGAACAACTAAGCTGCATCAATTTACCTAAACAGCACTATTTACTCCTTTGTCCTAAAGCACATATCAGTACTGCAAAACTATTTAGCCATCATGATTTATGCCGTGATATGCCGCCATTATCATTGACTGATATACAAAAAAACAGTGATAACTATTTATTTGACTTACAGCCACCCTATTGCAATGTATTTGAGCCAGTGGTTACCCAGCTTGCTCCCTCAGTCAAGCAAGCATTAGATTTTCTACGTACACTTGAGCACATCAGCAACAGTACCGCCCGTATGACTGGCTCAGGTAGCTGTGTGTATTTGCCATTTCGTGAGCCACATCTTGAACAAATACAAACTGTCCTCACCAATGCGCCTTGTCTTGCAAAAATTGTTTCAAGTAAATAAGATCATCATGTGATAGTGTGATATTAATGACTCACTCTATAAATAATAAATAGTTTAGCTACTGATTTTCTCAGTAAATGTGTGCCAGTATCTTTTTTAAGCAATATTTAGCTTAATTTAGGCAAAAACCCTTGCAATAAAAAAATTCCTATGTATAATAGGTCGCCCATATAGGGGTATAGCCAAGTTGGTAAGGCATCAGGTTTTGATCCTGACACCGTTGGTTCGAGTCCAGCTACCCCTGCCATTTTTAAGTGATAAATCAGTTAATCCTGTATAAAAACTGGTATAATGAGTGAATGATATTTACTATTTTGATTAGTAATTCACCAAATAGTAACAGGATAATTGACAACACTGTCAGAAGTTCGGTATAGTTCGCAACGAACGCCACCATATAGAATAGGAAGCTTCATAGCAAATTCTCAAAATATATTTTGAAATATGCTAAGTATTCAGTTTCTAAGTTACAGGGGTATAGCCAAGTTGGTAAGGCATCAGGTTTTGATCCTGACATCCGTTGGTTCGAGTCCAGCTACCCCTGCCATTTTTCTTCTCTTTTGCGTTCACACCTTTTCATATTATATTGAGCAGTTATCTACTGCTTAGCAGCTGCTGCTTGAGTCAATTAATAGGACTTTTGTCATGCCTTATTTGGCGATTTTTACGGGTAATGCCCATCCTGAGCTTGCAAAAACTGTTGCCGATCATCTACATATTCCTTTAGGTAAAGCCGACGTTACTCGATTCTCTGACGGTGAAATTGCTGTCGAGATCAAAGAACACGTTCGTGGTAAAGATGTATTTATCTTACAACCCACCTGCGCCCCCACCAATGACAACTTGATGGAAATCATGGTGATGGCAGATGCGCTACGTCGCTCTAGTGCTGGTCGCATTACTGCTGTGATGCCTTATTTTGGCTATGCACGTCAAGACCGCCGTCCTCGCTCCGCTCGTGTTCCCATCTCTGCCAAAGTGGTTGCCGATATGCTTAATATCGTCAGCATTGACCGAGTAATGACGGTAGATTTACACTCAGATCAGATTCAAGGTTTTTTTGACATACCAGTCGATAATATCTATGGCACGCCTGTACTACTGCGTGACTTATTACAAAAAGATTATGAAAACCTAATGGTTGTCTCACCCGATGTGGGTGGTGTGGTGCGTGCACGTGCCATGGCAAAACAACTCGGTGACACTGAGCTTGCTATTATTGATAAACGCCGTGCGCGTGCCAATGAATCACAAGTGATGCATATTATTGGTGATGTACGTGATCGTGATTGTGTGATTGTCGATGATATGGTCGATACCGCTGGTACGCTATGTAAAGCAGCTCAAGCGTTAAAAGACAACGGTGCTCGCCGCGTATTAGGTTACATTACCCACCCTGTATTATCAGGTAATGCCTTAGATAATATTCGTAATTCAGCATTAGATGAAATTGTGGTTACCGATACCATTCCATTAACAGCCGAAGCCAAAGCTTGCGATAAAATACGTCAAGTCAGTATTGCTTCTATGCTGGCTGAAAGTTTACGTCGGATTAATAACGAAGAGTCACTCAGTGCCATGTTTGAATACATTGGTTAATCCATGCAATATTTATCAATTAACAGCATAATATCAACGGCTACTTGGTAAGCGATTACAAGTAACAGATAAAAACCCGCCCTCAAATGTGAGGGCGGGTTTTTATTGAATTAAATAAATAATTCACGTATAATTCCGTCTCTTATTTTGTCTTATTTATCATAAAGTCAATATTCAATCAATACCGTGCTTTATAGACAAGATATAAAATAATTCACTTGGTTTATTAGCAATGAGTTAATACCAAGTTTCTCGATGCCATAATAGGAATGTTGGTCGCAAACATCCTATTATGGTATCTCATTTAGATTAATAAAGGATACTCTTATGAGTGATGCATTATATACAGTAACGGGTATTGCCCGTAGCGAAAAACAGCAGGGCAAAGGTGCGAGCCGCCGCCTGCGCAAACAAAATCTTGTACCTGCCATTATTTATGGTGGTAACGAAGAGCCAACCGCCATTGCCATTCGTGCCAATGAGTTGGTTAAATTGCTTGATAATGAAGCATTTTTCTCAAACATCTTAACCATCAATGCCGATGGTGAAGAGTATCAAGCAGTTATCAAAGATCTACAACGCCATCCTGCCAAAGGCTTCCCGATGCATGTTGATTTTCAGCGTATCGTTAAAGGTCAGAAGATTCACATGAACATTCCTGTGCATTTTACTGGCAGAGAAGATGCGCCAGGTACCAAAGATGGTGGTATTCTATCTACCTTGGTATCGGATATCGAAATCGTATGTATCCCATCAAAGCTGCCTGAATATCTTGAAATTGATGTATCAGGTATGGAAATCGGTGATTCTTACCACATGTCAGACATCAACCTGCCAGAAGGCGTGGTTATCTATGAACTTGAGCTAGAAGACGGTACTGACCGTACCATCGTCAACATGCAGCCACCAACTGTTGAAGAAGTTGATGAGCCAAGTGAAGATGAAGTTGATGCTGATGAAGTACCAGCCACTGAGCAAGGCGGTGAAGGTAATGACAGCGACAATGATGGCGACGAGTAATTGTCGTTTAACTTTCATTGTTAGCTAATATCTCGCTGTTCATGTTAAAAATAAAGGCATATTATATGCCTTTATTTTTTATCTAAAATTTGATGTTGAGCCCAACAAAAAACCAAAAAACTGCCCTATATAGACAGTGATTTTGGTGAATTGCTATCATTTACAACAATAACGAGGCTTATATGCAACCACTCAAGCTTATCGTTGGACTGGGAAATCCAGGCGCACAATATAGCCAAACTCGGCACAATGCAGGTTTTTGGTTTATTGAACAACTGGCTGAAAAATACCATATCGATTTGAGTATGGATAAAAAATTCCATGGATTAACAGGTCGAGGGCGTATCTGTGGGCAAGATGTCAGATTGTTACTGCCTGTCACTTTTATGAATAAATCAGGACAAGCTGTTGTACCCATGGCAAACTTTTATGATATTGATAACAACCAACTGTTAATTGCCCATGATGAGCTAGATATCCCTGCGGGCAGCATTAAGCTAAAAACTGGCGGTGGTCACGGTGGTCATAATGGTCTAAAAGACATCACACCCCATATTGGCAATGATTTTCATCGTCTGCGTATTGGTATCGGACACCCAGGTCATAAATCAAAGGTCAGTGGGCATGTACTCTCCAAACCAAGCCCTGATGATCAGATTGCCATTATGGCAGCCTTAGATGCTGCCCACAGCGTTATTGAGCCACTCATTACTGGTGATCTGGACAAAGCCCGTAATCATATTAATGGCTTTAAATTAGCAGAATAAATAAACCAAATAAGTATGGTATACAGTGAAAATATCATGCTGACTTTAAATTTTAAATTTTACCGCCATTAACTTTACTACACAGCCAATGTTATTTTTTCTCCCTCTTTGTGCACCTATCAAGGAAATACTTATGCAACTTACGATGCTTAAATGCAAATTGCACCGTGCCCGTGTTACTCATGCCGACCTACACTATGAAGGTTCTTGTGGCATTGATGGTGACTTGCTAGATTTGGCAGGACTTAGAGAAAATGAGTCCATTGACATTTATAATGTCAATAACGGCAAACGTTTTCGTACTTATGCCATTCGTGCTGAGGCTGGCTCTGGCATCATCTCACTAAATGGTGCAGCGGCACACATGGCAGATTTAGGTGATATCGTTATCATCTGTGCGTATGCCCAAATGGACGAATCTGAGGCGGATAACCACAAACCAAAATTGGTCTATTGTAATGAAGACAATACTGTCAAAGACACTGCCAATGTTATTCCTGTACAGGTAGCATAAAGCTTTTGCCTTTTTTTATTCTAACCCAATAAAGCAAAAGCCATTTACACTATGGTAAATGGCTTTTTATATTTGTACTGTAAGCTCATGTTAGTCAAAAAACGTTCAGGATCATATCATTTCGGTTAAATAAGCACTTATTCATCGGCATGCGCTTGTTCATACTCTTCGTGCTCAACTTGATATAAAGCACCCAAACGCTGCTGCAAATCATCATCTAAAATCTTTTTGGCTTCACCAAAAAACTCATTTTCCTCTTCTTTGAGATGATGACGTACTTTATCAATCAATTTTGCACAAGTTTCATTCCAAGTGTCTGCACTCACCCGACCATCTTCTAAGGTTTCAATCATCTCATCCATCTCATGATGCTCAGTGATGGCATGACGAGACAAATCCAGACCCTCATCGTGCTGCATTACAGGCATATACAAATGACGCTCTTCAGCGGCAGCATGTGCATGTAGCTCCAGTTTTAACTCAGCAAATATTGCTTTACGTTTCGCAAGATCCGTTTCTTTTTCGAGTCGATCACACATATCACGCTGTACTTCATGATTGGCAATTAATGCGGCAAAAATATCTTGATTTAAATCGACATTGACCTGCTTGCTCATACCTTCCTCTCATTCATTTGATTATTGTCATATAACTAATAATACACTCACCAATATAGCAATTTTTTTACCTGATACTGTCAGCTTTTAGCATTGCTTTTATATCAAAATGTGAGTAATGCAAGCCATTCTTATTCAGGATTTTGTCTTGCTTTGAGAGGATTTACGGTTTTTAAAAGATTGCCACAGACTCTCATGCTCAATCTTAGGCATTTTTAGTGTTACCGTATTGGATAATATATCTTGTACTGCCAAACCACGGCGATTAAATAAACAAAAAACATAATTAAAAATCAGCCCAAAAAAGGCACTGCTTAAGATAACCGCCCGAGATTGGTCAGAAAAACCGTGTAAGATTCCAGCCACTAACGCACACAATAAAGGCACAACACAGGCTGATAAAATACGCTTGACACTCTGCCCCCAAGTGAGCAAATGACCATCAGCGGTGACAGTTTTTAAACGCCATGTCTGCATACCCAATGTCTGCCCACCTCGCCGCCAAAATAACCCATAAAAGCCAATGAGGGTTAGAATAAAAGCAGGTGTCATCACCAGATTTTGATACCATTTGGGTAGCGCACGCGCTTGATCTGAGCTTACCCCTGTCTCCATTGTCAACATCGTACCAATCACAGTTAACACCGTCCCCACCAAAAATAACAATGCCAATATCAGCATGCCATCATAAACAATGGCAATCATACGTGTACTGGCACGAGCAATGGTTGGCTCATTGGGTATTTTTTTATGAGAGGTCTGCATATAAGATGGCTACCTAAAAAGTCAGGCGTATCAATAGCCTTATGAGGAAGTTATATTATGTGAGAAATGATATGCGTTGGATTATAACAACTCTAACCCAGAGAAACCAACCCTTCATACAAACTGGAACTGTGCCACTTTATATGAAGGATTGCGATAAACTGGTAAATTTTAGACACAAAAAAATCGCCGAAGTTAAAAACTGGCGATTCAATTGTTTTATTTTAGGTTGTATGAATACACAAACAATAAAATAAATAATAAGTGGTGCGCCCGGAGAGATTCGAACTCCCGACCCCTTAGTTCGTAGCCAAGTGCTCTATCCAACTGAGCTACGGGCGCATAATGCTAAAGCATTTTTTGTTATCTAAATTAGCATAATTTATTATGTAATGTGTGATAACAGGATGGCTATTATAGTGATTATTTTCACTATGTCAACCATTTTAGTTTATCTTTTATTAGATAAAAGAGTAGATTTCTCTATTATCAATCATAAGATAAATGGCGGTGAAGGAGGGATTCGAACCCTCGATACGCGTCAACGTATACACCCTTAGCAGGGGTGCGGTTTCAGCCACTCACCCACTTCACCAAGCAACAACAATATAGTAGATATGAATAAATATGATAACATACGTTAATACTTATTCACCATCATCATGTTGTGGGCGAGTATTATAACAAAGCAAAAGTAAAATGCAAGGGTTAGTCGGTTTTTATCTGCAACTTAACTGTAAAAAGTTATTTTTAAGCGACTAATCAGCTAAATGATACGATAATGTCTAATAATTTAGCATATTACCTCAGCATTTATTATTGATAAAAATTCATAACAAACAAAAAAATGGAGACTTTTATGCGTCCAGTTGTTTTATGTTTTTCTGGGTTAGACCCTTCTGGTGGTGCTGGTTTACAAGCCGATATCGAGGCCATCGGTGCTAGTGGTGCACATGCCGCGATTGCTTGCACTGCCATCACGGTACAAAACTCACAGCAAGTTTATGGATTTGAGGCATGCAGTACAGAGTTGGTCAAAAAACAGGCAATGGCAGTGCTTGATGACTTACCTGTACGAGCGATTAAGTCAGGTATGCTTGCCAGTACGGATATCATTGAGATGATGGCTGATCTGTTTGCACAAAAGATTATCAGCACAGACATACCTTATGTGTTAGATCCCGTATTGGTCGCAAACAGTGGTGGTAGTTTGGGTGATAAAGACACATTAGTACAAGCCTTCCAAAAGCTGATGCCTTATGCCACATTGCTGACTCCAAACACCCATGAGCTACGGGCATTATCAGGAGAAGAGGATTTGCACATTGGCGCACAAAAACTCTGCACACAAGGGGCAAATGCTGTCTTAGTAAAAACCTCACATGATTTTGATTCTGGGGATATTGACCAGTATCTATATGTTAAAGGTGAGATGGTATACCACAGTGTTATCAATAGATTGGCAGGAGAATTTCATGGCTCTGGCTGTACGTTAGCCAGTTATTTGGCAGGAAGGCTGGCGATGGGTGATGAGTTAATAGCGGCAGTACAAGCAGCAGATAATTGGATTGCCAAAGTATTGGCAGCAGCGGACGTGCCACATCCAGAGGATCCAAAAGCTCAGCTTATTCCCAATCGTTTTTTTAATTATTCCTGTCCATAGCTAGCAGTGGGCATTGCTGTTTATTAGGACTTATGCAGTTTTTATATTTATAGCATATTGCCATCAGAATTGGCATTAGATAACAACTAACTTAGATGAAACAAATGACCTAGCTAAAATAAATGCTCTAGATAAAACAAAGGCGTACCAGTCACCATCTGATACGCCTTTGTGTTGTATGCACAAATAAAGTTTAATCTGAGTCTAAGTTTAATCTTATATTTAGCCTAACATTGGTACAATATTTTGAGCCACCACAGTCACAACCTCTTCTACCAAATATATAACAAAAAAGGCGATAATCGGCGATAAATCCAACATACCTAAGTTGGGTAAAATTCGACGAAATGGTGCTAAGATTGGCTCAGCCAACTGCATGATAATACCCAAAATTGGATGCATTTTTTGGGTGAAAATCACAATCCAACTGATAATAATAGAGGCGATAATCAAGTAGCGACACATACTCAAAAAGTCTAGAATCAAAGTCAGTGAGCCATAAAAAAACAGCTCAATAGGAGACACACCTTGTCCTGCCAGTGCTGCTGATCCTGATATATCAATCAGACGTAACAAAAACATCAATACAATGGCTGCTAAGCTGACCCGACCATCACCCACCGTAGGAAAAATACGCGCAAACACATCAACCACTTCGGTGGCTTTATAGGCAGGCATGGCATACGGATTTTTGTTATCTATTCCTGCAAACTGTAGCATAAAACGGATAAAAATCAGCAACATTGCAACGCTGATGACCATATCAAATAAGTATCTTAAAATATCGTGCATTCACATTTTCTCATTTTTGATTAATCGCAACTTTTTATTTTGCAGACCTTAACTCTTAAACTACTGGTTTAAGTCTGTGATGACATCTCGGAACTGATTTGCTCGCTACGTTTATAACATGCTTGCATTGCCTGTGCTATCAGCTCACCGACATTATTGGCTTGCATCGACTCGATGGCAGCTTGGGTGGTGCCATTGGGTGAGGTGACATTGCGACGTAGCTGAGCAGGTGTCTCATCACTGGTGATGCTCATCTGCGCTGCACCCAAAACGGTTTGCATTGCCAAAGCTGTCGCTTGTTTACGATCCAATCCTAATTCTATAGCACCATCGACCATGGACTCAATAAAATAAAACACATACGCAGGGGCTGAGCCTGATACGGCAGTCACTGCATGCATCTGTGCTTCATTCTCTACCCACAATACCAAACCTGAGGCTGCCATCACTTCTGTCGCCAACTGCTTTTGGCTATCATTGATCGCATCTGTCGCATACATACCTGTAGCCCCCATCTGAATCATCGCTGGAGTATTGGGCATTGCACGCACAATATTTTGATAGCCACCAAGCATAGCAGCAATCGCTTGTGTTGATAATCCCGCCGCCACAGAGATAACCAGTTGTTCTTTTAGCACAGTAGCAAAATCAGCCACTACCTTATGCATCACTTGTGGTTTAACTGCCAATACAATGACATCGGCTTCTACTAATGCTTTTTCTGTTGCTTGCTGTGGTGTCGTGGTATTAACACCTTTACTCGCAAGGTATTGGCGTTTGTCTTCATTAGGATCAATGACAGTCACATGTTTGGGTATGATACCTTTGCCCAATAGCCCACTAACGAGTGCTTGTGCCATATTACCACCACCCACAAAACAGATTTTTTTATTTTTTAATATATCATTCACAATGGTTTTTCCTTTCTTTATTGTTATTAAAAAAATATGGTCATCACAAAAATGTCGCTAAGTGTAGCATAAGCCCACCCTTTTAGTCATCGCTCGCCCTGTCATCTTGGCATACAAACTTAGTATATAATTGCTGAGAGTTCACTAAATTAAGTAGCACAGCACTATATTCATTTTGCAGTACATGAATAGTTTTCTGTCCCAACGCACTCACTATAAATAATGGCTGATAATATTCCTCTGCATTTTGTAATGAACACAACATCACTGAAGGACGAGCAAAGGTGGGTTGTTGTAATTCTTGGTATAGTTTTTTACCTTGTTTACGTCCCCGACGCCCTGCCAATGTTACGGGCAATTGTTTGGGTAATGCTTCGATAACGAGCTGTTGCTGTTTATGTTGTCCATTTTGTAATGCCTCTAATAAAGCATCAGCCCCATGCAATTGCCATTCAATCACTCCACCACCACATGCTGCGGATTTTAAAATCCAATAGGACTGCTGAGTATGATAGTTTTTATCACTAGCACAGTTTTGCATACTATTTAGCGATTTATACTGCACACTTGGCAGTATCTCAAGCCATTGTAACCACTCACTGCGTAAACGGTATAACTGCTGCTGATAACGGCGTATCTGATAGCCATGGCTGCCACTATGCCAATACAAGCAGGTTTGATGATCGCCATCTGTGCGCTGACTCAACGCCAGTACCTGATCTACCAGTTGCTTTGATGCAGATAAATCTAACGCATGTGGGCTTAGCCAAGCATGGATAACAGCAGATTGCCTAGCAGTAGATAATGTCTGTAACTTATCAATGCTTAATATAGATTGTAGTTGTCGTGTTGATAAATCGGATAAAACGGATAAATCGGATAAATTAGATGAATCACTATTGGCTACACTGAGCATAGCAAGGTCATCTTGTACCTGCTCAGCTATAATTTGACTGGCATCTTGTAATAACTGGCTACTACGAGCGATGGCGTCACTGGCTTTAGGATAACGGCTATGAATCTGTGGCAGTAACACGCTACGTAGCCATGCTCTATCATTACCTTGATACTGCTCATTACCTTGATTTGCCTCACTCTGCTGCATCTGGGCTTGGGCTTGCTGTGCTTGGTTTAACACCATTACATTGGTTGGGTCATCAATATAATTTAACTGCTGCGATTTGGCATAATCTGTAATTTGCTGCCGACTGACCTGTAACCACGGTCGCCAAAGATAGATATCTTTGCTAACTGCTGCTGAAGATAATGAAGATGACACTGGTATTTGCCGTTGTTTTTTTGTCCAAGCCTGCATACCTGCCAATCCTGTTACCCCTGCACCATTAAATAAACGCATCAGCACTGTCTCTGCCTGATCATCACTGTGGTGCGCTAACATTAACACATCACCCTGATTCATCACTGCCATTATTGCCTTATAACGAGCATCTCTTGCTGCTTGTTCGCTATCCCCATCGACTTTAACTGATAATATCTGACACGGTATGTGCTGCTGCTGCGCCCACCGCTCTACTTGCTGCGCCCAAGCATCACTAGCCGCCTGCATACCATGATTGACATGCAATAACTGCGGCAAAAATGGTAACTGCCCTGCTCTATATAGCTGCTGACAAATCGCTGCCAAACTCAGCGAATCTCGTCCACCACTACACGCCAGCCAAATCCGCCGACCATGCAATGCTTGCTGATAATCTGTCATACTCGCTAACAATGCTGATTGCAATGGCTTAGCTGTCGCATCTGCTTGCATGGGTTGCTGTATTTGAGAAGAAAGCTCTGATAAAGGGAGTTCTGATAAAAGAGATTCTGATAATGGCATAAATAAACTCAATATTTTAGACTCGATGCTACAGACATAATGCAGGTTTAAGACGAGGTATATAAAGCCGTACGTACCGCTGTCAGCGCAGCAATCGCAGCAGCTTGATTGGGATATTCGGGCAAACGACTATTAGCAAATGCGGCTTGTGCCTGCTGACTGAGTGTGTCTGCCATTGCCAAAAGCGCATCATAATCATAACTGCCTGATTTGATTGCCAACAACTGCTGGCGATTATCGCGCCTGACTTTAATATTTCCCGTTTCAGCAATTTCAACCGCCATTTGTAGTAGGCGTATGGTGTGCATCATATTTTTGGCATCATACTTTTTACCATGTTCAAGCGTTGCCTGATAGCGACTGTCATTACGTTGCGCTACCCACTGCCAATATTCTTTATAATCCCTGCAATATTTGCTAAAACCTTGCTGATTAAACGATAAATAAGCAATCGGTGTCATGCCCTTAGGTATCGAGCTAAGACTCAAACTCGTTGCCTCTGGCTTTTGCGTCAAACCTGCAAAATCATGCGTCCCTGTGCTATCCACATATATTGCATACATTTGGGTGGCATTGGGCATTGCTACCAGTCCAAGCTGTTGTTGGCTAAATGGCTGCTGCGCCAACCAGTCGAGTACAGGAATACTATGGTTTTTATCCAGCACCACACAAAAATCCAAAATACTTTTTTTGGCTTTATCCATCGGATTGACGATTTTTTTATTCAGTCCCCGTGCTTTTTTAATTTGACTTTGCGCAAAGCCTGCAAAGCTTTGTTGACACTGCTGACTAATAAACCACTGCGGTAAAAACTGTTTCATTAACGGGTGTTGATAACGGATACAATCACTGGGGGTTGCCAACAACTCAAGTATGTTGGGATTATTCGCCAACAATAACTGCACATAACGCCCCAACTCATAATAAACGGTGTCATTACTGGCATCATTGACTTGGGCAACATAATCTTGCGCCACCCCCGTCATGGCAAAAAAGCGTGAGCGGGGCAGATAAAATACCCCTTTTATATCCACATCTGATTGCTCAGTGGCTAATCCATAGGCATGACTGCCTGACACGCATTCTAACAAAATCAGCCGCTGCTCTTTGAGCGCATCAATGGTCAGGACTGAGGATAATGTGTCGCATAAAGTCATCTAAAGGCTCACTATTTGGGTGCTGATAATCCATATAAAAATCACTGGCAACATCACATTGCTGCCATAAGCGGCAAATCATCTGCTGCATGGCAGGTGATAATTGATGCTGATATTGTTCATCTACTTGCCGTTTAATAGCGATTAACTCAAGTATTTGCGTCTGCTCATCTTTTGCCAGTAGTCCGAGCATATCTGTCATACGTACTGGTGGCGGTGTCTGCTCGGTGATTGTCCAAGTTGCCGCCAACAATGCCCGTAATAAATAAAAAAACTTTTTAAATTTTATCGGTTGCCATAAATCAAGGCTTTGATTGGCAGTTTTTGCCATACCACGATAATGATAAAACACGGCATTGGGGTTAAAATAATCTTGGCTTAATACACGTAGCCTTGCCACTGCTTTGCTTTGGCTTTGATAAATAATGGGTGAATTTAGCCATTCAAATATGACCGCATTGGATTTATATATCAGGCGCAACGCTTTACGCAGCTCCCAACCGCCAATATCAAAAGGAACGCCAAAAGGAATGCCAAACAAATCATCACTAATAAATTCAAACGTATCTTTATTATCAAAGACAGACACATACCACTCAGCAGAATGGTAATAAATCAAGCGCACATCATAATCACTATCAGGTGAGAAAAACCCACACACACGACTACCACTTTCAATGGCGTGCAGACAGTGCAGTTGCTTATCCGCACATACGTTAGCAATGGTCGATGAGATGGCAAATTGTTTATCTTGTTGCATTTAGTCCCTTATACCTGTTTTAGTCTGCTATAACCTATGACTATGACGATAAATATTAGCGCATACTATAGCATCTAAGTATAGCTTTTAGCCAAAATCGCCCAATGACAACCATTTTGCTGACAACACTTAAGCAAACTCGCACAAAAACACGCGCACAAAACACCCAGACAAAAAAAAGTGGCAACGCTAAAATAGCCTTGCCACTTTTATAAAAGATAAGAGCTACTATCAGCTCTAATAATAACTAAGATGCCAACGCCACCGTTGAATCAAAACCTTTGAGACGCTCATAACGCTGTTGCAACAGCTCGTTGGTATCTAACTTTTGCAATTCAGCAAGCTGCTCACATAATAAAGCTTTTAACGCTGCCATCACAGGTTTCGGCTCTTCATGGGCGCCTTTGCCTTCGGCAATCACCGCATCAATCAGCCCCATCTGATACAAATTATTGGCATTGAGCTTTAATGCTTCACTGGCGTCACTGGCTTTTTCTGCCGTCTTCCAAAGAATAGACGCACAGCCTTCGGGTGAAATCACCGAATAAATACTGTTTTCTAGCATATTGACTCTATCACCGACACCAATTGCTAATGCCCCACCTGAGCCACCTTCACCAATAATGGTGGCGATAATTGGCGTTTTTAGGCTAGAGAATACCGCAATACTCTCGGCAATCGCTTGTGCTTGCCCACGCTCCTCAGCACCCACACCGGGATATGCGCCTTGGGTATCAATAAAGGTAAACACGGGCAAAGAAAAACGCTCGGCTAATTTAACCAAGCGAATGATTTTGCGATAACCCTCAGGATTTGCCATACCAAAATTATGTGCAATACGCTCACGGGTACTGCGACCACGATGCTGACCAACGATAAGCACAGGCTCACCATTGAGACGTGCCAAGCCACCTAAAATCGCACGGTCATCAGCAAAGGCTCTATCGCCATGCAATTCATCAAACTCGGTAAATAATTCATTGGCATAGTCCATAAATAACGGACGTTTGGCATGCCGTGCCAGTTGTACACTTTCCCACACTGCGCTCATAGTCGAATTCCAGTCTCTATGTTTACTCTTGATGACTTATCAATAATAATGTTTATAAATAATTAAAACCAATAACCACGCCACAACCATCACTTATAGCATAGGTGTACAGTTGTAAACTTTGACGTTATCATCACATATTTTGCCATATTAGGCAAACAACAAATACTGGCGACCAACAAATCTAACGAACAACAAAAATACACCTTATCACGATTCTGCTGCGACCACATCAAGCTGTATGTGCCATTTAGCAAATTGCTCAATTTCATCATCAAGGTCTGATAATAGCAAAGGATAGTCCTCACTATCTGCATCAAGGCTAATTTGCCAATGATGCTTGTCAATGATACTTAAGTTCAGCACAGGACGCTCAAAGTCACTACGACTATGATGCGCCAATACAGATAAGCGTAATAATAGACATAAATACACTAAGCTATCACCACCAATCATCTTGGTTTGCTCATAAGTGTCGGATTTGAGTTTGCGGCGATGATTTAAAACCAACTGCGATAGACGCAATTGGTCAACCTGAGAAAAACCGGGAACATCAGAGTGCTCTAGCAAATAAGCACTGTGGCGATGATAACCACTGTGGCTAATGGCAAGCCCGATTTCATGCAAAAATGCCGCACGACGCAACAAATCAGCATCTTCACCATTAAGCCCCAAACGATGCTGTACTTGCTCAAATAAAGTTTGGCAACTATTCACCACTCGTTTGGCTTGCTTTTTATCCACCGAATAACGCTTTATCAATGCCTGCACACTGCGGTCACGCACATCTTCACTGGCAAAGCGACCCAGCATGTCATACATCACACCTTCACGTAATGCCCCATCAGAAAACGCAATGCTATCAATACCAAGCACTTTCATAATGGCACGCAATACCGCTATACCAGCAGGAAAGACCGCTTTACGATGCTCTTTGACCCCTTCTAACTCTATGTCATCAACATGACCAATTTTTACCAATAGTTTTTCTAAATTTTTGATACCCTGATAAGTAATACATTCTTGCTCATCTGCCCAACCTTTGGACACCAGTACATTGCGTGCTGCTTTTATCGTACCACTTGAGCCAATAACACTGCTCCAGCCTGTTTTTTGATACTGTCCACTGATTGCTAAAATCTCTTTACGAGCCGCAGCAATGGCTTTATCAAATGCCTTTTCTGTGATAATGCCATCTTCAAAAAAGCCTTTGGTAAATGCCACACAGCCCATTTGTAGGCTTTCTGTCAATATGGGTTCAAACTCTTGCCCAATAATAAATTCGGTTGAACCACCACCGATATCAATCACTAAGCGTTTGTCACTACTGGCATTGGTGTGTGACACCCCCAAATAAATCAACCGAGCTTCTTCACGCCCAGCAATAATCTCAATGGGTTTGGGTAAGATGGCATTGGCACGTTTGATAAATTCATCGGCATTTTTGGCTTGTCGCAGCGCATTGGTAGCAACAATACGTAAGCGTTCGGGAGTCACAGACTCAAGCCTGCCAACAAAACGTGTCAGACAATCCAGCCCTCGCTGTTGTGCCGCTTCACTAAGAAAGTTATCTTCATCTAATCCTGCCGCAAGCTGAACTTTTTCTGACATGGAAGCAACTTTACGCACTTCGCCATGATCGAGTCGAGCGATTGCTAAATGAAAGCTATTTGAGCCAATATCAATGGCTGCCATCAGTTCGTTATTTGCTAAAAAATTGGTGGGCATAAGAAATTCATTACTCACGTCAGATAAATTCAAAGTGGCTAAGTTGTTTAGTGGCTATTGAGTTTAGAAGATAGTAAGCCATCTTATTCAATTGGGTCATTAAATCATTTCTAACCAGTGGTGGCAAGATGACACTTTTATCCCTGCATTTGCTTTAACGCCACTAATAAGCGTTGATTCTGCTCAACTGTACCTACAGTAATACGCAAATAATCACTAATACGTGGCTTATTAAAATAACGCACAATGATGCCCTGTTCACGTAGCTTTTCAGCCACATCGGCAGCTCGACCATCAGCAATATTACTTGGTGGACGCGCAAAGATAAAGTTGGCTTGTGAAGGCAATACCTCAAAACCTAGTTGAATTAAGTAACGACTCAACTGCTCACGCAAAGAGATAATTTTTTGACAGGTCGATACAAAATACTCGTGATCTTGTAAACTGGCAATTGCTCCAACTTGTGCCAACCTATCAAGTGGAAAGCTATTAAAACTGTTTTTCATTCGGGTCAACGCTTCAATTAATGAAGCATTGGCAAATGCCATACCCACACGTAGACCTGCTAAGGAGCGTGATTTTGAAAAAGTTTGGGTCACCACAATATTATCAAATTCATTAATCAAGCTCACCGCAGAGGCTGACTGCCAGTTGCTCAGTTGACCATTAGCAAAATCTATATAAGCTTCATCGATAACAACCACTGCATTGGGGTGTTCACTTGCCAATTTAGCAACAGCATCAAGTGGCAATATCTTACCTGTCGGTGCATTAGGGTTGGCAATGATAATACCACCACAAGGCTGACGATAATCATCTGTATCTATACTAAAATCTTCTCGTAATGGAATTCTAATTAAATCAACGCCAAAAGTTTCAGCATACACAGGATAAAAACTATAGCTAATATCAGGGGCAAGCAGTGGACGCTCTTTGATAAAAAAGCAGGAAAATACAAATGCCAAAACCTCATCTGAACCATTACCAACAAACACTTGCTCAGGCTGCACGCCATAAGTACTTGCTAAAGTTTGCTTGAGTAAATCAGATTCAGGATCAGGGTATAAACGTAGTGATTCAGCCTGTTTACCCAATTCAGTGATAATGGCTTGTTGTACTTTTGGCGAGGGTGGAAACGGATTTTCGTTGGTATTTAGTTTACATAAATTGGGGTGCTTGGGTTGCTCTCCTGGCACATAAGGTGACAGATTGCGGGCTTTACTTGACCACAGTCGATTATCGATTTTTTGCTCACTCATAGTTTGCTCAATTCATTTATCATCAATTATATTTTGGCTGCACAGTTTACTAACATCACCAGTATTATCATAATAAATACCAGTTCCATAACCACCTAAACGTGCACTATCTAATTTATATTTAGATATTAATATAAATTTATTGCATCGATTTTAACACGCTAAAAATATACTGGCGATATAAAGCAAATAAAAATATATGGCTATCGTATATTATACGACAGCCATCGTCGCCCAAAGACTGATATATATGATGGTCAATCTAATATCATCACACCATAAGGCAAGTGACCGTCACTAACACCATGGTGAATTTATCGTCAGCAGGCTATATGGCGATTAAAGTTTGCTCTGATAACGATAGCGTGCTGAGCGGGCATGTGCGTCTAAGTCTTCTTGCTGAGCTAAAGTGTCTGCCGTTTGTGCCAATGGTTTGCTGCCTGACTCACTACAATAAATCAGTGAGGATTTTTTCTGAAAGTCATACACGCCAAGCGGTGAGGAAAAACGGGCGGTACCAGAAGTTGGCAATACGTGGTTTGGCCCTGCACAATAATCACCAATCGCCTCTGGGGTATGACGACCCATAAATATTGCCCCTGCATGACGAATATCTCCAACCAGTTCATCAGGATTATCCACAGATAACTCCAAATGCTCAGGGGCAATACGGTTAATCATCGCCAAGCCCTCTGCTCTATCTTTAACCAGAATTAATGCGCCACGATTGCGAATCGACTCGCCTGCAATATCCGCTTTGGGTAAAATTTCCAACGCTTTATCAATCTCTTTGGCAACCTCATCAAGCAAGCTCTGACTGGTGGTGACAAATATCGCTTGCGCAACCGTATCATGCTCAGCTTGCGATAATAAATCCATCGCCAGCCAATCAGCTCTGTCATTCTCTTGACCTTCGGCATATACCAACACTTCAGAAGGCCCGGCAATCATATCAATGCCCACTTGCCCAAATACGGCTCGTTTGGCGGCTGCTACATATTTGTTGCCCGGTCCTGTAATTTTATCCACTTGTGGAATGCTGTCTGTACCATAAGCTAATGCCGCCACCGCTTGCGCCCCACCAATGGTAAACACTCTATCCACTTCTGCCAAATGTGCCGCTGCCAATACCAATGGATTTAAGTCACCATTGGGGGCAGGTACAACCATAACCACCTCTTGCACCCCTGCGACTTTGGCAGGTATGGCATTCATCAATACTGATGACGGATACGAGGCAAGCCCACCGGGAACATAAATACCGACTCTGTCTAGTGGTGTGACTTTTTGCCCCAAGCGATTGCCTAGCTCATCAGTATATTGCCATGATTCTTGTTTTTGCTTTTGATGGAAACTTTTGACTCGGCTTGCTGCCAGTTTGAGTGCGTCTTTGATATCATCAGCCAATTCGTCAAAGGCTTGCTTTAGCTCGGTTTGTCTAAGTTCAAGCTCTGCCATTGTGGTCGCTGGGTGTTTATCAAACTTTTGTGTTAGCTCTAATACGGTTTTATCCCCATGCTGGCGCACTTGGTTGATGATATCATCAACGGTAGCTAGTAGCTGTGGGTCATTGACGGTTTCAAAGGCGAGCAGGTTATCAAGCTGGCTTTGAAACTCGGGGTCTTGGGTGTTTAGGGTGCGCATGTTGTATCCTTGTACAATTGCAATTTTAATAACAATTCTAGTTAACTTAACTGACTGCTAAACAGGGCAATCATTTGAGTATTTAATCTATAAAACCAGTGTATCACGTCAGAGTTAAACTGATAGCAACGCACTGGTTTAAATTATTGATAACTGGATTTTATTGGGCTTTACTGGAATAACACTGTCAAAAAGTCTTATCAATTTGATAACTCTTATTGGGACAGTTATTCTGTGGATAGTTCCTCTCTAACTTTCATTAACAGTTTACCCAGTCGATTTTTTCCTGAGCCATCACCACCATCGCCCCAATAACTATCATTTTCGGTATGCTCAACTAAAATTTTATCACCTGTACTTAATAATAATTCTTTTAATTCAGAGTGTTGGCTAAACTTTGCCCTTAAAGCCTCTAACATCACATTAACTTTGATATTATCCCAATTACGTCTCATTTTAATTTTTCGGCTACGCCCCATTTCTGCCGCCTTCATTGGTGAGGTAGCCTTTTGGATTTGGCTTTCGTAGGCTGTCCCTGCAAATTTTTGGGCTTGAAAATAGTGTTCTACGGTTGCCCATGTTTTACCCTTTAATTGAATGGCAAATCTAGCAAAATTTGAAAATTCCCCATAATCACCAGTTTCAGAATAAAACTCTATTTTATCTGTCATCAATTTATATTCCTGCGACAAAACTCATCTTACTTCCTTGATTGATTTTACTCATGCACCCACACCCCATCCTGCCCGACAAAATAAGTATGATGGTCAGCGACTTCTAAATTATAGACATAATCCTTAAAAGGATTGGGGCAATCGTCATAATATTCCTCCATTTGCTTATGTAGGCTGGTGTCGCTTAACCCTGTGGCATCACCGTATTTTTTAAGGTTAGCTACTTCTCTATTAACTTGCTTTATATCAGCAATGCTGTTTTCTTGAATGACTTTACCATCTAGCATTAACGGTTGAGAAACAGCTTCTAAAAAGCTATCAGCACTATGACATGTAGGATCTTCATCTTGGCTTAACCTAATATTCAATGTTTTATATAGCTCTGGATCAACCATAAATGGGTTGTTTTGGTTAATCAGCAACTTAGCATCAGAAGTGTGCCAGTTTAATGTTTTAATCTTGCGTTTAAACTGTGCTGGCGTCTCTGCCAGACTCACATACTGATAGCCAGTGTCTGCAAATTGCACAAACTGAATGACACCATCACCTTCCCAAAAGTCTTTGTCTTGCACGTTTTGGATATAGGCACAGCCTTCTGGATAGTTGGGCAGGGTACGCACAGGCATAAACGAGTAGTCATCAAGGGCGATGACATCACCATTAGCTGCGGTGAGATAGCCCGGTGGCAATCGCCCAGCAGACAGCCATTTCCCTTTTAGCTCTTGTGCAGCGTCGGTCACTGCTTCTCTGCTCACATAGAAGGGGTGGTCACCGGTACAAAATAAGTAGTTTAGACCTTTCTCACCGCTTTGTTGTACAGCTTCATTAAAGTATTCAACTTTAAACAGTTTTCTTTTGCTTGTTGATTTCAAGGTACTTAGCACAGGTTTGTATTCAGGCTCACCACTACCGTCCTCGGGCTTGGATAACACAAGGTCACCAACTTTAATATCCTGTATTGGCACCAAGCCTTTATCCGTATGCACCAGCGTTCCTGCGACAAAGCTCATATCATATCCTTATTAAAATAATCCAATTTAATTAAACCACTTCTTCCACCATAAAATCCGCTACTTCTCGACTGCTTTCGCTAAACTCCACCCCAATTAAATAAATAGCCTTGCCCTGCATACGATATTTATCGGCATAGCCTTTATCTTTGATTTGCTCAAGGGCTGAATTGGGCTTTTTGCTTTGCTCTATCACTTTAAATTCAAAAATATAAATACACTCATTAAAGTCCACCGTCATATCCATACGCCCACGATTGGTACTGTCTTCCACTAATACTTGTAAACCAAGACTGGCAAAGTAAGCATAAAACACACTTGCCCAATATCCCTCAAAGTGAGCTATATTGTTATTTCTATGCCAATCATGCGGAATGGAGCTAAAAAAGGCGTTAATCAGCTCGTGAATAGCGTCAAAGTCATTTGCTATCAGTAACGGCACAAGGCGAACTTGCTGTGATTTATAATTATTATTAGGTAGATAACGCATCAGTAGCGTTTGGTTGAGGCTTTGGCGGATTTCTTTATTGGGATAATTGAGCTGATAATAAGGGCTATCAACCAATATTTTGGTGGCTTTGATGGTGAGATAGCCTGTTTGAAACATTAAGGCAATCGGGGATATATCACCCACATCAAAGCTCGATAATAGCTGGTCATCAGCAAGCTGTTGCGTTGGCTCATAGCTACTAATGCCTTCTTCCATCATTTTATCAATCAAAAAGGTTGGTGTACCTGTTTCAAACCAATAGGGGCGGAACACTTTGGCATTCAGATACAGCAAGATATCAAACGGATTGTAAACCGATTCCCCTGTCCAGTTATAGCCGTTATACCAGACTTTAATTTTTGCTTTATCCTCATCACTAACCGTTTCTAACTCTGGGGCAAAAATGGTTTCTAGCTCATTTTGGGTATAACCACACAATGCCGAAAACTTTTCATCAATGGTAATATCTAATAGATTATTTAACCCCGAAAACAAATTCACTTTGCTAAATTTAGACACCCCTGTGAGCATAGCAAAGCGGATATGAGCGTCTTGTCCTTTGATGACTGAATACAAATCTCGCAGACCGTCTCGCATGATTAGGGCAATGTCTGGTTTGGTTAGATTGTCTAAGATGGGTTTGTCGTATTCATCGATTAAGATGACGACTTTTTGTTGGTATTTTTCATAAAGTGTGCGAATAAGCTGACGAAATCGGTTCGATATGGATACGTCTTTTTCCGTTGTATTCGTAACTGTATTAGCAATAGCATATTTTTGTTCATTGATGGATAGCTGGCTATGAATTTCGCTATAAAGCGCTTGTTTATCGCTCATAATGCCTTCAGCAAAACCTAGCCGTATCACTGGATAAGTGGTATCCCAATCCCAATTATTTTCAGCATACAACCCTGTGAACAACTCTTTATTACCTGCAAATAATTCAGCAATGGTGTCTAGGGTGAGACTTTTACCAAAACGTCTGGGGCGAGATAAAAAGATATAATGGTATTCGACCAGTTGTAAGATATGTTTGGTTTTATCGACATAATAAAAGTTGTCATTGCGTAGAGTGGCAAAGGTTTGGATACCGATGGGCAGTTTTTTGGACGGTTTAGATTTGGTAGATAGGTGTGGCTGTTTATTATCACTCATGGTATGTCCTCTTTTACCCTAATTGTTAGCAATTGAACCAATGCCATCACCTATCCATACTACACGCTAACCCACACTCTGCTTAAAACTCTCTAATATCGGCTCAAGTAAGGCAAATTTACGTTTATAACTCACCTGATTGACGATTAAACGTGAGGACACATCACAAATATGCTCTAATGGCTCAAGCCCGTTGGCTCGTAAAGTGTTACCTGTATCGACCACATCGACAATCAAATCACCCAAACCAACCAAAGGTGCAAGCTCCATTGAGCCATATAGTTTAATAACATCAACTTGCTGACCTTGACTGGCAAAATAGGCACGGGCAACATTGACATATTTGGTAGCAACACGCAAACGACGCTTTGGCAATGTCGCGCCTTTTATTCCTGCGGTCATCAGCTTACATTGGGCAATCTGCAAATCGAGCAGCTCATAGACATGACTTGCGCCATGCTCTAGCAACACATCTTTTCCTGCCACGCCAAAGTCAGCCGCCCCATGCTCCACATAGGTGGGTACATCACTAGCACGTAATATCAGTACTCGTACATTGTCATTGCTAGTAGGAAAAATCAATTTTCGCGACTTATCAGGATCTTCGAGTAACTCAATCCCAGCCGCTGATAATAAGGGCATGGTTTCTGTTAAAATACGCCCTTTAGATAACGCAAGGGTTAAGCCATTAAAGTTATTATCTGCTTTATTAAGCAGTTCGTTACTTGTTACTGTTGATTGCTCATTTTGTGATGTCATAGCTACTCATCTTTTTATATTAGTTACTTATCTTTTGTTATATCAATAATTTTTTATATCAATAATTGATGGTGTTCTAAAAAGTATGCTACCCCCCTCCCTAACCCTCCACTACGCGAGCATAGCTCTTATCTTGCGTCGGGGCGAAACAGTGTTTCGCTGTCTCCCTCCTCAGGTGGAGGGAACTGTTCCCCCTCCCTGAGAGGCGTTAAAAAATTGCACTGCAATTTTAGTCTCGCAAGGGAATTTCTTTAAATAGAAATTCCTACAAGGAGGGGGTTAGGGGGAGGGCTAAGGCTATAGTAATTTATTAAAAATATCCACAGCATACTTTTTGAAACACCATCCAATAATTAAAGAGATATACCACTTTATTGCAGGCTATTTTTTAGGGTTAATACGCTCAATATGCACACCCAATGCCCGTAATTTGTTTTCGACATCTTCATAACCACGATCAATATGATAGATACGATCAATTAAGCTTTCACCTTCTGCCGCTGCCGCCGCCATCACCAATGACATTGAAGCGCGTAGGTCTGTTGCCATGACTGGTGCGGCTGTAAACTTCTCCACACCTTTAACAATGGCAGTATGTCCATCTACTTTGATATTTGCACCCAAACGTTTTAGCTCAGGCACATGCATAAAACGGTTTTCAAAGATATTTTCAATAATGGTACTGGTGCCATCAGCAAGACAACAAATCGCCATCAATTGCGCTTGCATATCCGTGGGAAAACCTGGGTGCGGTTGGGTACGAATATCTACAGGTTGTGGGCGTTTATTGATTTGCGCTCGAATCCAATCATCACCACTGCTAATAGTAGCCCCCATGGCTTCAAACTTTTTAAGCACTGGGCGTAGTAGTAATGGTGAGGTACTTTTGGTTAACACATCACCTTGTGTCATCAATGCCCCTGCCAGATAAGATCCTGTCTCGATGCGGTCTGCAACAACAGAATACTCACAGCCATATAGCTCATCAACCCCTTCAATGGTCATATTTGCTGTACCAATACCACTGATTTTCGCCCCCATTGCCACCAGCATATTGGCTAAATCGACCACTTCAGGCTCACGTGCACAGTTTTCTAGTCGAGTCGTTCCTTTTGCCAACGCTGCTGCCATGATGACGTTTTCTGTGCCGCCAACGGTGACCATATCAAAGCTATAGTCACAGCCAATTAAACGCCCTCCTTTGGGGGCTTGGGCTTTAACGTAGCCATTTTCTACTTTGATAATTGCTCCCATCGCTTCAAAGGCTTTGAGGTGTTGGTCAACAGGGCGAGAGCCAATGGCACAGCCACCAGGTAAGGATACCTCTGCTTCACCAAATCGAGCTAGCAGTGGACCTAATACCAAAATAGAGGCACGCATGGTTTTGACCAAATCATAAGGGGCATAAAAATTATCAATGGTTTTAGTATCACAAATAACGGTACTTTGATCTTTTTTGATCACAATACCCATACCTGCAATCAATTTAATCAAAGTACGCACATCTTGTAATAAAGGTACATTATGTAGGGTAGACGGAGTCTTGGCTAAAATCATAGCCGCGAGTAAAGGAAGCGCAGCATTTTTTGCGCCAGAAATGGTGACTTCACCTGCAATACGACTGCTGCCTTTGATTAAAAATTGATCCATGATAACTAGTCCAAAATAGCAAAATTAATTAAAAAGAGAATTAAAATAAAATTTGTTACAATATTATTTACAACATTAGGGAGAGACATCTATTATTTAAATAGATGACATTGAGATTGGGATATCCATAATAATCTTTAAATAAACATGTATTAGCTTATTGAGCTTATCTGGCTTGCTGTGCTTCCCACTCTTCTGGTGTCAATGCTTGAATATTCATGGCATGAATATCGCCACTAGCAATAAAGCCATTGACCAATGCATAGATAGACTGCTGACGCTGTACACTGCGTTTGCCTTCAAAGCTTGCATCTACCACGCGCACATCAAATTTATTACCTTGATTGGCAGCTTGAATAAAAGCGTCTGGAAAATGGGGCTGTAAAAAATCAATTAAATCGTCAGCGTTCATACTCATGGGGATTACCTGTGATGTTAAAAATAAATAAAAAATAATAATGCAAGGATGATTATAACAAGAGTTTACGGACAACTATATAGCACATCAGCATCAGCTATGATTCAGTCACCTTGGGTTTAGGGTCTGTTGCACATTCATCATGGTGACGTCTGATTTTTATATAAGTCAATATAAGGACTAGGATTATCTGAGAGATTGCTATTACCATTATTACGGTTGTTATTCTGATTATTATCAGAATCCACAGTCATGGTGCTCGGATTATTCGTTATGCTACTACCTGCGACAGGGCTATTATTAGCGACAGGATTAACGACAGAGTTATTAATGACTGGATAGGTGGGCCGGGTTGCATCAAAAGTGGGTGGCTGTAGACCAGATTCTTGCATAATTTCATCTTGAGTCAATATGTTACCATTATCATCAACCAACGTGGTTAACAGTACCAGCTCTTTGATACCCACTGTGTCATTGACAATATCAATTAATCGCCCTTGTTCACTTGGTGTTAACCTACCTAACACATAAACAACCCCATCATCGGTCACGACTTTAAGCGGTGAGCTATGCATTTTTTTATTCGTAATAATTTTTGCTGTCAGCTTCGAGGTAATATAACCATCATGTAATGTATAGCTGCTGCCCTTAGGACGGGAAATATTTAGGCGATTATACAGATACTTAACATCGGGCATGGATTGAACAATCTTAGTAATCTCTTCTTTAATACTGGCATCAGGTACTTCACCTGTCAATAAGACTTCACTATAAAAACTATCGATACTTATGCGACTGTTACTTCTCAATGTTTTATCTATTGCATAAATATTGACCCGAGCAGTATGCTCAATGCTTTCATCTAGTAACCGCTGTGCCAAAGTACGCTCTGTCGTTGGCACGCCGATACCACCTGATATTTGGGTGCTTGTTGCCGCAGGAGAAGTTGCGCAGCCAAACAAAGATAAGCTGCCACTCAATAATAGCATCAGTGCTGCACATGCTTTATATTGATGAGCTTTTGAGTGATAGGATTGCGGCTGATGGCGTTGATACCATCGATGAAGACTACTGACATGGCGAACATCGTAGTGACTACGATTGTCTACTGACTGACATTGTTGTTGCCTTTTATTCATCGTGACCTCTATTTTGTCATAAGTTAACTTTATGTATATTTAATCTACGACTACCGACTATGATGCTGCAATTGTTACTTCTATCTATTTGTTCTATTTGTTTTAGTTTCACTCTACCACCAATTAAGCCTCATCACTCATCTGATACAAATCATGTCATAAATGCGCTCTGTACCCATTCTGGTAGCAAACTGCTATTCTCATAAGCCAATACATCAAAACGACATTCACACTGGTCATACTCAGGATGCTGCTGCAAAAAATAGCGGGCAGCTTTAATAATTTTACGCTGCTTAGCCGCAGTCACACTCATCAAGGCATCAGCAAATGCTGAAGATTTACGTTGACGTACTTCCACAAATATCAACGTATCCCAAGCCATACCGTGCTGTAACATCACCAAGTCCAGCTCGCCAACTTTGGGCTGCTGCCAGTTTTGAGCAATCAGTATCAATCCTTGGTCTTGTAGATATTGTGATGCCATCTGTTCAAAGTATCCACCTTGACGCTGAGTGGGTGAGGTTAAGGATAGGGGCTTTTTTTGCATACACTTGCTATCATGAATAGATGAATTGATAAAAACCTAAAACGCTTATATTAGCACAACATGATACACTAGCGAGGTTCTAAGCGATTTGCTGCTGTCGTTAATTTTTGTTGACCCCATTTTAAGATATTGAGGTATTGAGGTATTTATGTCATCTAACCCCTCCCCTATTGATATTGACCCCGCAAAAAAACTACCCGCTGCTTTATATGTCGTTGCTACCCCCATTGGCAATTTGGATGACATGACCCCGCGTGCGATTGCAACCCTAAAAGCAGTTGATATCATTGCCTGCGAAGATACCCGTACTTCCGGCAAACTGCTAAACCACTTTAACATTGATACCCCGACATGGGCATACCATGAACATAATAGCGAGGTACAAACCCCCAAACTCATTGAGCGCATCCAAAGTGGCTATGCTGTGGCATTAATTAGCGATGCGGGCACACCGCTAATCAGCGATCCAGGCTTTCAACTGGTACAAGCTGCACACGAGGCTAGAGTGAAAGTCGTGCCTGTGGCTGGTGTGTCTGCGGTAATTACTGCCTTGTCAGTGGCAGGCTTGCCGTCAGACAAATTTACCTTTGTCGGCTTTTTACCTGCCAAAACACATGGTAGACAAAAACTGTTACAGACATATCACGAGCGTAGTGAAACATTGATATTTTATGAAGCCCCGCACCGTATTATTGCCAGTTTAGAAGATATGGCAACTGTCTTTGGACACAAGCGTTCTATTACTTATTGCCGTGAGCTAACCAAAACTTTTGAGACGGTGGTTAAAAGTAGCATCGGTGAACTGATTGAATTTGTCAAACAAGACAGCAATCAGCAAAAAGGGGAGATTGTGTTGGTGGTGGCAGGTCATAGCGCACAAAAGCAATTGGATGAATCTGTGCAACACGATAAATTATTACTGCGTTTACTAGAAGATTTGTCCGTGAAAAAAGCGGCTGCGTTGGCATCTGATATCACAGGGGTGAAAAAAAATGCCCTTTATCAACGGCTTTTACAGTTACAACAACAAGATAGCTAAGCAACAAACACCTAAGCGACAAGTCATCTGTTTTTTATAAACTTTCTATTTTTTATAAACAATGCCCTATGTTAAAAATTGCCTATTCTGATATTTTTGCCTATCAAGTACCCAAAAAGCACCGCTTTCCGATGCAAAAATATACCCTTATTCCTGAACGCTTGCTGGCTGAAGGCACCATCAGCCGTGAGAATTTTTTTGCCCCGAATAAATTAAGCGAAGATGAGATATTAACCACTCACACCAACGATTATTGGCACAAACTGAAAACCCAAACCTTAACGCCCAAAGAGGCACGCCCCATCGGCTTTGAGATGACACCACAATTAGTAGAGCGGGGTCGTTATATTGCCCATGCCACTTATGAATGTGCGCTATTTGCCAAAGAGTACGGTATTGCAATGAATGTGGCAGGGGGCACGCACCATGCTTTTGCCGACCACGGTGAGGGGTTTTGTGTGTTTAATGATGTGTGTATTGCCAGCAATTTATTATTGGCACGAGGACAGGCTCAAAAAATTTTGATAGTGGATTTGGATGTGCATCAAGGCAATGGCAATGCCAGTATTATGCAACATGAAGATAGAGTGTTTGTTTTTAGTATGCATGGGGCAAAAAATTATCCGTTTCGTAAGCAGCAATCAGATTTGGATATTGAGCTAGACAATGACACTGGCGATGCGCAGTATTTGGCAATTTTGCACGATACCCTACCGCGGCTGATTGAACAGGTCAATCCTGATATGATGTTTTATCAATCGGCCGTTGATGTGTTGGCAACCGATAAATTAGGCAAATTAGCACTGAGCCGTGAGGGCTGCTATGCTCGTGATGAGTTTGTATTACGTCAAGCCCATGCTCATCAAATTCCCATTGCAGTGGTGATGGGTGGTGGTTATTCAGAAAACATTGAAGATGTGGTTGAAGCGCATTGCAATACTTTTCGCTTGGCACAAAAAATATTTTTTGCGGATTAATTTTTGCTTATCTTTTTCTGATTAATAACTTAGTTTGCTAAACAGGCAAACCTTGTCTGTCTTTTAACCAACCATAATATGCCCATAATAATAGGCTGGCAGTACTGCGATGTGGTGACCACGGCTGCGACAATTCGTATAACTGCTTGGAGGTGGGTCGGGAGTCTAGCTCAAAGAGTACCATTGCCCCCACTTTGATTGCCAAATCATCGACTGCCAACACATCGGCTCGCCCAAGCGAAAATAACAAATACATCTCTGCCGTCCAGCGTCCGATGCCTGTCACTGCCGTTAAAGTGTCTATCACTTCATCATCGGGCAGGCTTGCCAATTTTGCAAAATCAATATTATGCTCAACCAATGAGCGTACATAACGGATTTTTCGTTTCGATAATCCTTGTGCCCGTAATAAATCATCCTCAGCAGATTTGATATTCTCAGGCTGAATTAATTCTGCTTCTTCTAGCCGCTTCCAGATGCTAGCGGCGGCAGCTACTGAAAGCTGTTGCCCCACCATCGCTCGTAATAATGACTCAAATCCTTGTGATTTACGACGCAAATCAGGCACACCCACTTGGGCATAGACGTCGGCAAAACGTGGCTCTATGCTAATAAGCTGGTCAATATGCTCGGCAAGCTCTTTAGGCGTATCAATGGTGGTAATGGGTGCAGATGTTGGCATAAAATTCTCAGGTTCTTAACGCATAAGACAGGTAAAAAGGCAGGTAAACTTGAAAGTATTATACCGTTTTTTTAGTCGGCGTTTATTTTGGCTGGCATGGCTGGCGTTGATTGTTTTGCTACTAAGCCAATTGTTCGGGCGAATCTATTGGCAATTAGAGTTATTTAGCCACTATCTGCCCCATGTTGCCATTTTATTATTATTGGCAAGTTGTTTTTATCCAGTTCATAAAAAATACTTAGTTTCTCGCCAGATACAATTGGGGGTTCGATTAGGATTTGGCTTGCTTGGTGGAATTTTACTGCTGCTAAGTTTACAGTCCCTATCCATGCTAACTCAAAACGTTAATCCGCCAGATAGCACCATTGCACCGCTTACAATCGCTTATCAAAATGTCAACATTGGTAATCAACAAGCCAAGCAAACTTTGGCACAATTAACCCAATTTCAGCCAGATGTCTTAATTTTACTGGAGGCTGGCGGAGAGAATTGGCAGCAACCTTTACAGACGCTGATAACTGAAAACTACTACCCCATCCATTGCCAACATAAGGATAACAGCCCATTTGCGATGCAGGTTTTTGTCCATCAATCCAATGCTCATTGTGAAGTGATAAAGTTTGCCGATTTTCCTGCCATTAAAATAACGCTGCCCAACTTACCCAATCAGCGTAGCATTTATGCGGTACATCCACCGCCACCGATTAATAGCGATTTAGCACATGCCAGAAATCAGTATTTACATGCGCTAAAACAGCATCTTTTGAGCACAAATTTACAGGGTAATTATTTAATCATTGGTGATTTTAATTTATCGGCATTTTCACCGATTTATCGAGATTTTATCGCTGATAGCAAGCTACAAAGAGCCACGCCACGAGGCTTGCCAACGTGGTTACCTTTTGCCATTTCTATTGATCAGATATTGATACATAGTAGGCAAAATACTTCTAGCACCAATGATATTAACATTCAGGTTCAGCCGTTAGCTTGGGTGGGTTCTGACCATCGAGGATTTTTGCTGAGTTGGGAATAAGGGGCTGCTAAGATCAGCAGAAAAAAGCTTAAAAACCCTCAAAAAAAGAGCCACCATCATTAGATTATGGCCCTTTTGCTTATTAAAGATTAATGCAAGCGAGTTAAGTTAAGACACATGCTGTGCAATCAATGCAACTAATTGCTCGGCAATCTTATCTTTACTCGCTTTAGATAATGGCACAGGCTGATGCTGATAGTGATCAGCAAAAAATACTGTCATTGCATTGTCATCACTGGCAAAACCAATATCAGAACGTGACACATCATTGCAAGCAATTATATCCAGTTTTTTGGCAACCAACTTGCCATGTGCATATTTTTCGACATCTTGAGTTTCTGCGGCAAAACCCACCATAAAGATATCAGGATTATCAGCTGAGATAGTGGCTAAAATATCAGGATTTTTGACCAAATCTAAGGTCATTTGCTCTTGTATCTTTTTGATTTTTTGTGGTGCCGCTTCACGAGTACGATAATCGGCAACGGCAGCAGTGGCGATAAAAATATCAACTGGGAGTTGTGGATCACTGGTCAATGTTTCGGCAACCTCAAGCATATTGTTTGCAGAAGACACATCAATACGATTCACCGCAAACGGAGTATTCAAATACACATGCCCTGCAATCAAAGTCACCGTTGCCCCTGCATCACGACACGCTCGTGCTAAAGCAAAGCCCATCTTGCCTGTAGAATGATTGGACAAATAGCGCACAGGATCGATTGCTTCAAGCGTTGCCCCTGCGGTAATCACCACATGCTTGCCCGCCAGCGTTTGGGGAATGGTGTGACGTTTTATATGGTATTCAATGTGCGCTAGTAGCTCATCAGGCTCAGGTAATCTTCCTGCTCCCACATCGCCACACGCCTGCTCACCACTATTGGGGGCAATAAGATGATAACCATAACTTTGTAGTCGCTGCACATTGGCTTGTACCGCCTTATTTGCCCACATTTGCTGATTCATCGCTGGGGCAAATAAAATCGGTGCGGTGGTCGCTAAGCAGACTGTGGTAAGCAAGTCATCGGCACAGCCTGATGCTAAGCGAGCAAGGGTATTGGCAGAGGCGGGTGCAATGATAATAAAATCTGCCCATTTTGCCAGCTCAATGTGCCCCATGCCCAGCTCTGCCTCTGCATCTAGTAGCTCGGTATGTACCTTATTGCCTGTTAGTGCTTGTAGCGTCAGTGGGGTAATAAATGCTTGTGCCCCTTGGGTCATGATTACCCGTACCTCAAAATCAGCTTTTATCAATAAACGGGCAAAAAAAGCAGCTTTATAGGCAGCAATGCCACCTGTAATGCCAAGAATAATACGAACTTTTGTGCTTTGATGTGTCATTAGGCTATCAACTGTTAAAAATGTTAAAGGTTATTAAATATAAAATATGAATATATAGAGTCTGTTGAACATTCATCTTCAGTGGTGGATTTATATTAGGCAAACCATAGTCTGCTCAAGATAAAACCATAACGTTAAGATAAGGCAAAAAATTGGCTTATGGTAGCAATTTTTTATATGTATGGGGGAGCTTTTGCCAAATAGACACAGTCATATCATACAAATCAAGTGATGCATCTATACGTTTATACATTAGTTATCTCACTCTCAACTTATTTTACTTATTTGACACCAAACCCTCTCCTTGAAATAAGGGAGGACTTAAAAGCCAGTTCCTCCCTCTTTTTTAAGCGGGCGGCACAGCTACTAGAAATTATTTACGAAGCCTCTAAAACCATATACAGCCAGTCCACGTCCACATCATAAAAATTAATAAAATCAATGTGTAGCAACCGCCAATAATCTATAAAATTGTGTAACTTCTATTCATAATCAAGACATCTTTTATTGAGTTTTAAATGCCTATTGAGATATAATTCCATACTTATATTCATGATTTAATCATAATATTAAGGAATCATTGACAACAAATACCAATCCACTCATATTTGAAGGAATGACTATATGTTAGCTGTCTCTTCTCGTTTTCTAACTCTATCTATCATTGCCCCACTTTTTTTATGCACTGCCTGCTCTAACTCCAATCAACCCACCAATTCTGCGACAAACTCATCTACCAATTCAGCCACAAGTCAAACCCCCTCTGAAACAACAACAGAAGCTGAAACAGCCAATACCACAGAGCCCACGGGTGATAATAGCGCAGACTTACCCAACTATATTGTTGCGGTAGAAAATGAATATAAGCCCTTTAGCTTTCGTGATGAGAATGCACAACTAATCGGCTATGACGTAGACATACTCGATGCCATTGCCAAAGACCAAAACTTTACCGTCACTTATATTCCTGCACCTTTTAGTGAAAAATTTCAAGACTTAAAAGCCAAAAAATATGACATTGTGGCGGCAGGTACCAGTATTACAGATGAACGTAAAAAGACCATGGATTTTAGTAATCCCTATCATGATTCTTATCAAGCTGTCATTGCACTACCCAATCAACCTGTCATTAACAATTTTGAAAATTTAATAGAACATACCATTGCCGTTGAACCTAATACCATCTCTGATAAATTTTTAAAAGAGACTATAAAAATAAATCCTAGCAATATTATCCCCGTCACTACCCCTTTTACAGCCATAGAAAAGGTAATACAAAATCAAGCTGACTATGCCATCTCAGATTCCCCGGTTTTACAATATTACGGACAGCAATTTCAAGATTTAGACTTGAAAGTCTATATTGACAAAAGCTCTGAACCTGATCATTATGGCTTTGTCGTGGCAAAAAACCGTGACGATGATTTATTACAAAAGATCAATACTGGCTTAAACAATATTAAAGCGGATGGTACTTATCAAGCCATCAATCAAAAATGGTTTGGTCAGTAAAATATTCATATTAACGAAAAACATTAAAAAAGGCAGTCATCATGGCAATTAAAGACTGGCATAAAGATGACCGCCCTAGAGAAAAACTACTCAATCTCGGTGCCGCTGCATTAACGGATGCCGAGATATTGGCTATCTTTTTGCGTACTGGTAGCAAAACTCAATCTGCCATTGATTTGGCCCGCTCACTCATTACACAATTTGGTAGTCTGGCTGAGCTACTAGCTGCACCACCTGAAACTGTCCTATCCTGCCATGGTATTGGGACTGCCAAGTATGCACAGATGCTTGCCAGCCTTGAGATGGGCAAACGCTATCTAGACAGTCAACTTAAAACAGGTAATACCCTCAATCGCTCACAAGCTGTCAAAGATTATGTCAGCACCCAACTTCGTCAACACAGCCGTGAAGTCTTTGCGGTTTTATGTTTAGACAATGCCTTAACGCTGATCAACTATGAGGTACTGTTTACAGGTGGTATCAGCGCCTGCTCAGTGTGCGTCAAACAAGTACTGCGTCATGCGCTCAGCCACGGTGCCAGTCAGCTTATCATTGCCCACAACCACCCCCGAGTCAGTGCAACACCCTCAGCAGCAGACAATCAGCTCACCACCCAACTCAAGCAGGCTTGTGAGCTGATTGACATTCATTTGATTGATCATATTATCGTTGGACGTAACGATACCCTGTCTTATGCCGAATTAGGACTCGCCCCTTTTGAATGATTTTTTAACGACCTCGATAGCTAAAAAGCATAACTAAAAAATAAGCTAAATTCATGCCCCATACTCATCATAGGGTAAGCAAGTATCGTTATTTTTTACAGCCTATTTCATCCAAATAACCTCTTATCATCTACACTTTGTTGACATCTTGTAATATTTCTCTGCTTGATTATGACAAAAGCTTTGCCTACTCTAGTCTTAAGTATTTTCCATACGCAAAGATAAGAATACGCAAAAAAGTACTTTGACTCATAAAAATGCCATGCTGTATAAAAATACACTAAAGAGACGCTTATCATGACAACATTAACGTTAGTTGGATTATTTATCCTCGCCATTTTATTACAATTATTTGTAATATTAATCGTATTCTTAATGGGCTTAGGACAACTATCAGGAGCGATAGTGGTTATCATTGCTGCCCTTGTTACTGCTTTTATTCAGCCATGGTCGCTCTTACTTGGTCTGCCCTTGATACTTGCTAGCTTGGTGGTACTGATTGCACCACTGCGTCAATCACTAATTACCAAACCTGTATATAACATGCTTGCTAATGCCATGCCGAGTATGAGCGATACGGAGCGCGAGGCTTTGGACGCAGGTACGAGTTGGTGGGAAAAAGAGCTGTTTATGGGTGCACCCAATTGGGATACGTTTGCCAACTATCCCTACCCTACCCTATCTATAGAAGAACAGTCATTTATTGATAATGAAGTCGAAACACTCTGTGGCATGCTTGATGAATGGCAAATTCATCATCATGACAAAGACTTATCCCCCGAAGCTTGGCAATATATCAAAGACAATGGATTTTTGGGATTAATCATTCCCAAAGAATATGGCGGACGTGACTTTAGCTCCTATGCACAAAGCCGTATCATGAGTAAAATAGCCTCACGCAGTCTGACCGCAGCAGTAACCTGTATGGTACCAAACTCGCTAGGTCCAGGTGAGCTGCTCATGCACTATGGCACTCAAGCACAAAAAGAACGCTGGTTATATGGCTTAGCAAAAGGTACAGAAATCCCATGTTTTGGACTGACTGGACCTGAAGCTGGCTCAGATGCAGGGGCGATTCCTGATACCGGTGTGGTCTGCTATGGTGAATACGAGGGCAAACAAGTGTTGGGGCTGAATATGAATTTCTCCAAACGCTGGATTACCCTAGCCCCTGTGGCAACGGTGGTTGGTTTGGCGTTTAAAATGTATGACCCCGAAGGTCTACTTGGTGACCCCAGCAAAACAGACTATGGTATTACTTGCGCCCTTGTGCCTGCCGACTATGACGGTGTGATTACGGGCGCACGTCATAACCCTGGCTCACCGTTTATGAATGGCACTGTGGTGGGTAAAGATGTGTTTATCCCTCTCGACTTTATCATTGGTGGGGTCGAAAATGCAGGTCGGGGCTGGCGTATGCTAATGGAGTGCTTGGGTGTGGGTCGAGGAATCTCATTACCTGCATTATCTACCGCAGCTGGCGAGATGTCGTATCTAACGGTGGGGGCATTTGCCAAAATCCGTGAGCAATTTAAAATTTCCGTGGGCAAATTTGAAGGCGTGCAATCTGCCACCAGTGATATCGCCAGTGATGCCTATATGTTAGAAGCATTTCGCCACTTAGTCACATGTGGACTCAATCAAGGCGGTACGCCATCTGTGATGACTGCCATGGCAAAATACTATGCTACCGAAACCATGCGTGGTGTGGTCAATCATGGTATGGATGTGGTGGGTGGTCGTGCCATTCAGCTTGGGCCTCGCAACTTTTTAGCATTGCTTTATCAAGCAATACCTGTCTCTATCACAGTAGAGGGAGCAAATATTTTGACCCGCTCACTGATGATATTTGGACAAGGCGCAATGCGTTGCCATCCTTATCTTTTTGATGAATTACAACTACTGCAAAGTGAGGACAAACCGCGTGCTCTAGCAGAGTTTGACGACTTATTCTTTAAGCATCTTGGCTATACATTTAATCGTGGTGCAAAAGCCTTTGTTGCAGGCTATTTTGGTGGCAGCGCAGAAACACCCAGCTTTGCCGATAAATTTTCACGCCCCTATTACAAACTCATCAATCGCTTGAGTGCTGATTTTGCACTCACCGCTGATATGGCATTGGGATTATTAGCAGGGGATTTAAAACGTAAAGAGATGCTCTCAGGTCGCTTGGCAGACATTCACGCGCATCTATTTATCATGACAGCCATACTCCAGTATTATGCCAATGGCACTGGCTCAAAAAGTGAACAGCTACATGCCCAATTAGCACTAGAAAAATCATTGTATAGTATTCAAGAAGCGTTCTTTGAATTCTTTGCCAACTTCCCGAATCAGATGGCGGCAGCTCTGGTGAAGTTTGTTACCTTCCCCACAGGACGCATTGTTGATAAACCACACGATGACTTAAAGCGCAAACTTGGTGATGCCATCATGACCGATGGTGAGGATAACCCCTTCCGTGAACAACTCAAAAAATTGGTTCACTACTCCACAGACCCTAACAATGCCACTGGACGGGTTGAACATGCTTATCAAATGCTGCTTAAAGTAGAACCTTTGTGGCAAAAATTTAAAAAAGCAGAATATAAAGGCAAATTTGCAGGCTTAACCTTTGAAGATCATGTTGTGCATGCACTACAAGATGGGGTGATCACAGAAGCAGAGTCTGAACAGTTGATTGAATACAACAGTATTCGTTTTGATGCGTTACTCACCGATGTATTTGATGAACATCTAGACCATGCCGAAGATCGCTTTAATCCGCACACATTAGAAAATGCAGCAGATAACTTAACTGACTACGCACAAAAACAAGCACAAAATCCTGCCACCAGTGAACAACACCTTGAAGAGTCAACAGGTGATGAAAATACTGCTCATGGCTATGAGCCTGATGGTGACGTTAAAATGGCAGATGAACAACAAACGCTGGCAGAAAAGATTGATCAGGCAGATTTTGATGAAGCAACGTCTAACTCAAAGATAAATCCTGCTGAACAACAGACGTCTGCTTCCACACCTGAAATAACGAAACCAACCAATGTGGTAGACGACAAAACTACTCCTACAGAATCACACCACTTAGACCCTCGGGAGCGTGATGCTGAAAGTACACTCACCGAACGTATGCAAAAAAATCATCACTCACTCAACAAAAAAGCTGATGACATAAACCCAAGTGATACGCCAAGCAAAACTGACGAGTAATCAAGGTGACTTCTATTTAACTTTAGCCAATCACTCCTTAACGCTCATCATGACTATCTTGGTGGGCGTTGTTGGTTTTTTCACCAGATGTTTAGTTAAATGACATTTTTAGATATGGTTATGGCGGATAAAGCATTGATGAATCAGTGTGTTATCTGCTACATTCACTTTTTTTTAATTCCGTTTACTATCACTATCATTAACAAATTCATCAAACAGACACAGGTATAAAACATGAATAAACTGGATGACTTTCATCTCAAGATTCAACAAATTAAGAAAAAAGATTACCCACAGCTCAAAGTTCTTATGGACAAAGTTTATGCTGATATGGGTGGTGCATGGTCAAAGACCACCATCAATACCCTAATCGATGCCTTTCCTGAAGGACAAATTGCCCTATTTGACCACGACAAACTCATCGGTATGGTGCTGTCAATGCGGGTCGATTATCAGCGTTTTTCTAATCCACATACTTATGATGACCTCATCGGGCAGCGTGAAATTATCCAAGATGACCCCGAAGGTGATGCCATTTATGGACTTGATGCCTTGATTGACCCTGATTATCGAGGTTATCGCTTGGGTCGTCGTTTGTATGATGCCCGTAAAGAGCTGTGCCGTCAGATGAACTTTCGTGCAATTTTGGCAGGGGGGCGTATTCCCAATTATCACAATCACCACGACTTATCACCAGGCGAATATATCGATGCAGTTGAATCACGTGAAATTCATGACCCTGCCCTATCATTTCAGCTATCTAATGGCTTTATTGTCAAGCGTATTTTGTCAGGCTATCTACCCGATGATGACCAATCCAAAGGCTTTGCTACCCTTTTGGAATGGGCAAATATCTATTATGAGCCACAAATTTATCAGCCCAATACGCGCAAATCTGATGTACGTATTGGCGGTATCCAGTGGCAGATGCGTGAGGTCGAATCACCCGAAGAATTGCTACAGCAAGTGGAATTTTTTGTCGATGTAATGGCAGATTACAACGCTGACTTTGCCTGTTTGCCTGAGTTTTTTAATGCACCACTGATGGGGCTGTGCGAATCCACTGACCAAAATGTCGCCATTCGCTTTTTGGCAGACTATACCGAGTGGTTTAAAAATGAAATCTCGCATTTAGCGGTCAGCTACAACGTCAATGTGATTACTGGCTCAATGCCACTGCTAGACGAAAATGACAGCCTATATAATGTCAGCTATCTGTGTCGCCGTGATGGAACGGTAGAAGAGCAACGCAAAATCCATATCACCCCACACGAGCGCAGTGCATGGGTGATTGAAGGCGGTAACAAAGTGCAAGTATTTGAAACCGATGCAGGACGTATTGGCATCTTGATTTGCTATGATGTGGAGTTCCCTGAGCTTGCGCGCCTATTGGCATTAGAAGAGATGGATATTTTATTTGTGCCGTTTTGGACAGATACCAAAAATGGCTATTTGCGAGTACGCCACTGTGCCCAAGCCCGTGCCATCGAAAACGAATGTTATGTGATGATTTGTGGCTCGGTAGGCAACCTACCACAGGTGGAAAGTTTGGACATTCAATACGCCCAATCTTCGGTATTTTCGCCTTCAGATTTTGCCTTCCCACACGACGCCATCATGGCAGAGACTACCCCAAATACCGAGATGATTTTCTTCTCTGATGTGGACTTGGACATGCTCACCCATGTACGCAACGAAGGCTCAGTGCATAACCTAAAAGACCGCCGAGATGATTTATTTACCCTAAAATGGAAGAAAAAAGCCAAAAAATCGGTGAGCAAAAGTAGTGACTCTGAGCTAAAAGAAAATACGCCAAGTGTACGTGACGGTGATCCGTTGCAAGGTAGAGCAGGACAGGCTGAAAAGCCACATTAATAGATAGCCTTTACCAGTCTTTGATAAAATCCTCCTTTAACATAAGGGGGATTTTTTGTTCCCTTTGATTTTTCTTGAATTATGAGTAGCAAAACTTATGCAAACAACAGCCAAAAAATTCCACGCATCTAAAGCTTACTCATGGCTAAAAACCTTGTTAGGCTATTTGCTTATTTTTATCATTATTTACTCTGTAGTTAACTGGTGGCGACAGCCTGTGATGCCAGCCAACCCACAGCTTGAGCTAACCGATTATCAATGGCAAAGCGTCGATATTGCTGCATTATCACAAAAGTCACCTGTACTGGTGTATTTTTGGGGCAGTTGGTGCGGTGTGTGCAAACATACCTCACCCACCATCAACACACTAGCAAATGAGGGTAATTACCCTGTGGTGACCATTGCGGTACAGTCAGGTGATAACGGTGAGCTTAGCCAATATATGCAGCATAAAGGCTTTAGTTTTACTACTATTAATGATGAGGACGGAGCAATTTTTGCCAACTGGCAAGGACAAGTTACCCCATCGTATGTCATTTTAAAAGATGGTGAGATGAAACAAGGCTTAACAGGGATACAGCCGCTTTGGTCGTTGAAGTTAAGGCTGTGGTTGAGTGGAGTATTGTAAATATAGGTAAAAAATTATAAAATAAAAATCTACTTATGAGTATATTCTATGATAAAACCCAATCCAGAATGGCAAGCAGCTTTTAATTATATAGAGCAAACATTACCACAACGACCATTAAAACTAAAACATGTAGGTGACGGCAATCTATTAAAACAAGTTTGTATAATAATTGCGTTATTCTCTGGTGCCATCTTACTGTTATTTTTCACCTTTGATAACGTCAAAGACATAATTAAGGATAGAAAACTTGTTGATAACTATGTTGTGCTTGATAATGCTAAACTGCATGGGCAATGTGAAGATAGCAGTAACAGGTATTTTTTTGAAAAATGCGAGGTAGTAATTAGTTATCAAGACCAAAAAATAAAAAAGGAATTTGATTTTATCAGCTTTAATAGCTCAAGCTCAAATGATGATTTACAAGTGATTGCCCAAAAAGATGACCCTAGTAATATTAGCTTCAATTTAGCAATCAACGTACTAAAATCTAGAATTATAACAAACATTGGCTACTTTATTTTTGCGCTAGTAACGTTTTGGTGGGGCTATACTGTCATCACTAATGTCCCAAAACAAGGGCGCGTAAAAAAAATTATGAATGATCCTGCCAATCAACCTTGGCAAATTATAGCAATGCCAGTAAGTTGCGATATTGACTCCATGGAGTTTACAACAGATATATATGGTGAAGAAACAGATTTAACAATTGATTTGAAACACAAAAAGCCTTTGATTATTTCACCTATGAATGATAAAAATTGGGTATTAGCAGTAAAAGCAAAACAAACTAATACGAGTGTTCCTTTAACCACAAGTCTACATAATATTGATCTTAGTAGACAAGAGAAGAAAGAAGTTAAGGCAATGATTAATAAGTTTTTTGGCTAATTTTACCTATAAAGTTAGAGTATTTATTAAAAAATTATATCACCCACAAAAAAAACCCATCATTATGATGGGCTTTTTTATATCTTAACTTTATATTACTGCTTAGCAGTAATAATTATTTAGCAGCAGATGCTTGAGCAGCAGCAACTTCAGCAGCAAAGTCTTCTTGTTTTTTCTCGATACCTTCACCCACTTCAAAGCGGACAAAGTTATGTACAGTCACGCCATCAGCTTTTAGGATATCACCAACTTTTTTGTCGTTATCCATAACATAAGGCTGACGCACCAAAGTCACTTCATCAAGATACTTACGTAGGCTACCTTCAATCATTTTCTCAACGATGTTATCAGGCTTGCCAGATTCACGCGCTTTGGCTTCAGCGATTTCTTTTTCACGAGCCAATACGTCAGCAGGTACGTCAGTATCGTTCACTGCTACTGGGTTAAATGCAGCAATATGCATCGCTAGATTTTTACCAGTCTCTTCGCTGCCACCTTCAGTTGCTACCACCACGCCAATGCGTAGACCATGACGGTATGATGCTAAGTTATCACCTTCAACGATTTGTGCACGGCGTACTTGAATGTTTTCACCGATTTTTTGTACTAAGGCAACACGAGCTTCTTCAACGCTTTGACCATCACCATAAGGTAGTTCAGCGATTTGAGCGGCATCAGTGACGCCATTTTCTAGCGCAAGTTGAGCTACTTTTTCTGCAAATGCAGTGAAGTTCTCATCTTTTGCTACGAAGTCAGTTTGGCAGTTTACTTCTAGAAGTAAAGCTTTGTTGCCTTCTTGAGCGATGATAATAGCACCGTCAGCAGCGATATTACCTGCTTTTTTAGCAGCTTTAGCTTGACCAGATTTACGTAAATTGTCGATGGCTACTTCAATATCACCGTCAGTTTCTTCTAGTGCTTTTTTACATTCCATCATGCCAAGACCAGTACGGTCACGCAATTCTTTTACTAATTTGGCGGATACTTTTGCCATGAGATTACCTCTTTATTTGTTATGAATTTTTTGCAAATATTAAATTATCAATGCAAGTTTTTTGTTATCCATTTTATAGACATATATTCTATGACTTTATAATGACAATGGCATGACGAGGATTTCCACATCATGCCTTTGTCTGATAACTCTAAATGACTAAACCATGCAATCAAGTCATCAATAATAACTACTCGAATGATTATTCGCTTGCAGCGTCTTCTTGAGTCTCAGCTTTGGCTTCTTCTGCTTGAGGTGCTTCTTCAGATGCAGCAGCTTCAACTGGCTCAGGGGCACCGCCTGCTTGAGTTTGTGCATACTCTTTACCAGCGATGATAGCATCAGCAACGGCAGTGACATACAAAGTAACGGCACGGATAGCATCATCATTTGCAGGGATAACATAATCCACGTTATCTGGGTTTGAGTTGGTATCAACGATACCGATAACTGGGATACCTAGATTTTTAGCTTCTTTAATGGCAATCGCTTCATGGTCAACGTCAACCACAAAGATAGCATCAGGCAATCCGCCCATGTCTTTAATACCACCAAGTGAGCGTTCTAGTTTTTCCATCGCACGTGTGCGCTCTAGTGCTTCACGCTTAGTTAGCTTAGCAAATGTACCGTCTTCTGCTTGTTTTTCTAGCTCTTTTAGACGGTTGATAGACTGGCGCAGTGTTTTCCAGTTGGTCAACATACCACCTAACCAGCGATGGTCAACATAAGGCATACCAGCACGCTGTGCTTGTTCACGAATAACGCTACTGGCAGCACGTTTTGTACCAACAAATAAAATTTTGTTGCGTTTAGCAGCCAAACCATTGATAAAAGTCAAGGCTTCATTAAAAGCTTTCACTGTGTATTCTAGGTTGATGATATGAATTTTGTTGCGTGCGCCAAAGATGTACGCATTCATTTTTGGGTTCCAAAAGCGAGTTTGGTGACCAAAGTGAGCGCCAGCTTGTAGTAAATCACGCATTGATACTTGGGTTGGAGATTGTGTTGCCATGATAAAAAATCCTATTTAAATTGGGTTATGCCTCCACATTACAAAAGTTACCGATTTGTTGGCACGCATCCGTCATTATTCAGACACTTAAAAAGTTCAAACACTTAAAAAATGGCTAACAGACAGATTAATCAAGCCAGCAAACACCCAGTTACTCTTTAGCGTAATGTGTGTGTCATTGGTTGTATTGATTGATTACGTCATACATCTTTCTAAATTGCTTGCAAACAAGCAAAATAAACGAGTATTTTAACATAATTGAATACAGCTTACTAGCAAGTATGGGGTCATATTGTTATCATTTATTTGTTATAATCCCTATTCTTTTTCTATTTGTCTTAAAGTAAGTGATGGGTGCTGCTGCACCTTTTTTATTTTTATTTTGTATTAACAGCTATTTTAAAACCATCATATATAACCATATTTATTAATAGCCACAATTTATTATCAACCATTGCAACGAGCCTGCCATGACCAACGCCAACGCTTATCCCGCTAGCCAGTCTATTCACACCATCGGCATTTTAGGAGGTGGACAACTCGGTATGATGCTTGCCGCTGCTGCACTGCCACTGGGTTATCGCTGTGTATTTTTGGAAGACACACCCAATGCCCCTGCCCATCTTTATGGCAAAGTCTATAGCACCCAGCAGCTTGATGAATTTGTTGCTGCTGCCGATGTGTTTACCTTAGAGTTTGAAAATACCCCTGTAAAAACTGTCGAGTATCTCAAGCAACTATCTGAGCAAGGTGAAAAACAAGGCATATATCCACCACCACAAGCCTTAAAAGTGTCTCAAGACCGTCTACAAGAAAAATCATTATTTAATGAGCTAAATATCAAAACTGTACCTTTTATGGCAGTATCTTCAAAGCAAGAAATTGAGCAAGCCTGTGAACAATTAGGCTTACCATTGGTACTAAAGACCAGTCGTGGTGGCTATGATGGCAAAGGGCAGTTTGTCATCAAAACCCTTGCTGATATTGATGCAGCATGGGCAGATTTGGGTGAGGCAGTCACAGGTAATGGTGAGCTAACCCCTACCCCTGCACCTTTGATTGCTGAAGGCTTTATTCACTTTAGTCGTGAAGTATCCATCATTGCAGTCCGTGGACAAGATGGCAACATACGCTGTTATGACTTAGTAGAAAATTATCACCATCAAGGGGTACTCGCTAAGACACAAGCCCCTGCTGTGGGTGCCAGGCACCTGTTAGCACAAGCAAAAAATGCCATTAGCGCCATCATGAATCATCTTGACTATGTGGGGGTAATGACTCTTGAGCTATTTGTTAGCAAAGATGAAAATGGCAAAGATACCTTGCTTGCCAATGAGATTGCCCCTCGTGTGCATAATTCAGGGCATTGGAGTATGGAAGGCGCAGTCACCAGTCAATTTGAAAATCATATTCGTGCCGTAGTTGGTTTACCACTGGGCGATACGGATAATATTAAGCCATCAATTATGGTCAATATTTTGGGACAATACCCAAAAGTCAGTGAGGTGTTAGCAATTGATGGCAGCCATTATCACACCTACCACAAAACTGAACGTGAAGGACGTAAAATTGGACACATCACCCTAATGCCCAGTGATGTTGCTGATTTGGATAATGCTTTATCACAGTTAGTTAACGTTTTGCCTAATAAAGTTGGCTTAGATAAATAGGCTTCGATAAATAAGTTTGGATAAATAATAGATGAAAATCTGGATAGATGCTGATGCCTGCCCTGTGGTGGTCAAAGACTTGATTTGCAAAACCGCAGAACGTACGCAAACACAAGCGATTTTTGTTGCCAATCAACTAATTAAAATACGTAAATCACCGCTAATTAGTATGACGGTTGTACCATCTGGATTTGATAAAGCTGATGATTATATCGCTGACAATGTCGAAGAGGGTGATTTGGTGATTACCAGTGATATCCCTTTGGCAAATGATGTGCTCGATAATGGTGGACAAGTGTTAACCCCGCATGGCGTCATTTATGATGCTGATAACATCAAGCAAAAGCTCAATGCCCGAGATTTTATGGATACCATGCGCAGTACAGGGGTGCTTGACTTAACCCAAATGGGCGGACAAAAACCCTATTCAGATAAAGATAAAAAGGCATTTGCTGATGGCTTAAATAAGTTGGTACGCTAATTTTCCACTAATATTCTTTCCAGCAATACCATATAAAACCTACTCTCCATTATAAACGCCAACCATGCCAATATGGTTAGCGTTTTTTATTGCTCATCTTTGCTATAGTCAGCGAAGTTATAAACTGATACAAGGCAGGCGAGTGCAGATAGTACGGTTGTACAGCAAGTGAGCCTAACACCGTAACAGTTATAAAATTCGTTGACTATACTTGTTGAGTCAACTCCAGTACGGGATAAATCACCTAATTATGTCACTTAGCTATGCCAATTGCTAACTTCTGCCCATAATCAGCAATATTTTATAAAAAAATTTATAAATCTTTTCTTTTTAATATCAATAACTTACAAATTAATTTTAAATTAATTGCAAAAAATTTAAAAATAATTGTAAGAAAACACCCCTCTACTGCGTCTAAGTTATAACAGCACGATGATTTGCCCAACAGATACTTATCATACTAAGCAACTCATAGCTGTCCAACTTAACCTTTTATTTAACCCTCTATTTACGTTCAATATGGAATTACTTATGAAAAAGACATCAATCATTACTAGCCTAGCTCTTGGTTCTTTAGTTGCAATGGGTTCTGCTCACGCTGGCGAAAGCAATCCTTACTCTGCCAAATCTATGCAAGATGGCTATCAAAACACCACCAAAGCCAAAGAAGGTAAGTGTGGCGAAGGCAAATGCGGTGGCTCTGCTAAAAAAAGCTCAGCCAAAAAAGCCGATGGTAAATGTGGCGAAGGTAAGTGTGGTGGTACAGTCAAAAAGCCAGTAAAAAAAGCGGACGGTAAATGCGGTGAAGGCAAATGTGGTGGTAGCCATTAATTACTGATTATTAATCGTTAATTATTTTAATAAATTTAATGATTGCAACTATTTTCTTTAAACCCTTTTGTTACTGCCATAGTGGCAAAAGGGAGATTTTTAACCCAACCCTTTTATCTCATTTAATTAACAATCAATACGCAATGACACGGATTGATACAACACAATTTGGAAAATTTATGAAAACTTCAACACTTCTTAGCAGTTTAGCACTTGGTTCTTTAGTAACGTTAAGTGGCTGTGCCAATAACCCTTTTTCTGCCGAGCCTATGCAAAACGGCTATCAAAACTCTAGCAAAGCCAAAGATGGCGGTTGCTCTGCCAATATGAAAAAAGCAGACGGTTCATGCGGTGGCAGTATGGACAAAAAAGCTGATGGTAAATGTGGCGAAGGCAAATGTGGAGCAGACGCTAAAAATATGGATAAAAAAGCAGATGGCTCATGCGGTGGGCATGCTATGGATAAAAAAGCAGACGGTAAATGTGGTGAAGGCAAATGTGGGGCGAATAAATAAGCCTTAACCATCTAATCATCTGGTTTGCCAACCCATCAAGAAATGTATAAATCTATCGAGGACAACCCATGACAACGGCTAATACGTTATCTACAGCACACAATAGACCCACTGGAGCAGGCTTGGGCTTTCGCCGAGAGTTATTGCCTGCCATGCGTCAAGCGGATTTGTCAGCGATAGATTTTTTTGAAGTGTCCCCCGAAAACTGGCTCAATTCTTCAGGGCAAATGGGCGGGCAATATGCCAAGCAATTACGAGAGTTTAGCGAGCGTCACCCGTTTATTTGTCATGGTTTGTCGCTATCCATTGGTAGCACTGCCAAATTAGATACTCAGTTATTAAAAAACGTCAAAGCCTTTATGCAGGCTCATAATATCAGCCTTTATACCGAGCATTTATCATGGTGTAGCGATGAGATGGGGCATTTATACGACCTACTTCCCATTCCTTGCACCACCGAAGCGGTGCATTGGGTGGCTGATAGAATTAAGCAGGCTCAAGATATTTTGGGTCAGCAAATTGGCTTTGAAAATGCCTCGTATTATTTTAATCCACCCAACAGCGAGATGAGTGACGCAGAATTTATCACTGCGGTGGCAGAAGAAGCAGACTGTTTGTTACATTTGGACGTCAATAATATTTATGTCAATAGTCAAAACTTTGGCTTTGACCCACATCAGTATTTACGCCAATTACCCGTTGAACGTACCTGCTATTTGCATGTGGCAGGGCATTATGTCGAGGACGATGGCTTTTTGGTAGATACACACGGCAATACGGTGATTGACCCTGTTTGGACGTTATTAACCGATGCGTATGCGTTGATTGAGCAAAAGACGGGCAAACAGGCAAGCGATTTACCCACCTGCCTTGAGCGAGATTTTAACTTTCCTGATTTTGCAGATTTGGTTGCTGAGGTGAATCACATTCGGGCTTTGCAAACTGCAAGCCAAAGCCAACTTCAACAACAAAATCAAAAAACAGTCAGTCAAAAAGACAGTATAAAGGACAATCGCCATGAGCCTAGCTGATTGTGAAACCAACCATCACCCTGCCAGCCTAGCAGAATTTCAACAGCAGTTTGGGCAGTATTTACGCCATCAAAAAGCTGACAATGCTGATGCTGATAAGGCTGAGTTTGATAATAGTGAGCCTAATCATAGCAACAGCACCACTGCCATTTTACAACGGGTATCACAAGATGTTCCCAGTCGCATTGGTAAACTGTATCAATCGCTAATTTTTAATAATTTGCGGGGTTTTTTAGACCAATGTTTTCCTGTTTGTCAAAGCCTCATCGATGATGAACAATGGCTGATGGTGTGTCAAGCATTTATGGCACAGCACCCTTGCCATAGCCCGTATTTTACTGAGATTAATCAAAGTTTTGTGGATTTTTTGGCACAGCCTGAGCAATTAGAAACATTAAATTTGCCCGCCTATTTTGCTGAGTTGGCTCATTATGAATGGGTAGAATTATTGGTCGATATTCACAGCGATGAGGCTAACACTGCTCTTGCTCAAAATCTAAAGCCTAATGAAATTCAGTTAATCCTTAATCCCAGTTTGCAAAATTTGCATTATCAATGGGCAGTGCATTTAATCAGTAGCGATGAGCAACCTGATAGCCCTGAAGATAGCTTTTTTTTGGTATTTCGTAATGAGGAAGATAAGGTTGAGTTTATGCAGGTCAATGCGTTAACCCATGCCTTGATTGTGTATATTGCTGAGATTAGCAACCAAAATCCAATCATTGCACCGATAGAGGATTTAACGGCTGTATTAACCAGCCTGTTACAAGACTTTGCCGAAACACTTGGGGCTGAAAATAGTGAGGTATTAGTGGAGTTTGGTTTGCCACTACTCAAGCAACTAATTGAACAAGGGGTTTTGCAAGGTGTGCAGTGCTAACCCCTCCCAAACCCTCCCCTTGAAATAAGGAGAGGACTTCAAAGCCTTTTTTTTCTTGTGCTTTTGCTTTTGCAATAAAAGTTAGAAAGGTTGGGATAACTCAATTTAACATAAGTTTTTTAACGACTTCATCACATTTTCTATTATTTTTAAAACAGGTATTTTATGACTGTCATTTCACAAATCACTCGCCCTTTTAATCGCTTAACCCAACGGGTTGAAAGTTTGGACTTTATTGCTCCCCTTGCTATTCGCTTGTATCTTGCACCGATTTTTATCAGTGCAGGTTGGAATAAAGTCACAGGATTTGAGGACATTGTTAGTTGGTTTGGTAATAGTGAATGGGGTTTAGGTTTACCCATGCCAACTTTGATGGCAGTATTGGTCATTATTGCCGAATTGGTCGGTGGCTTTGCCTTGTTATTTGGTATTGGTAGTCGTGGCTTTTCAGTGATGTTATTGGTAACCATGTTGGTCGCTATGTTTAGCGTGCATTGGGAAAATGGCTGGTTTGCCATCACTCCCACCGACCCAGAAACCAGTATCGCTAGTGTGATGAATGCCATTAATTTTTGGGGCAGTGACGCCAGCCTTGCCAATTCGTATGAGGCAAGCTTACGTTTGGACAAAGCTCGTGAGATTTTGCAGACACATGGCAACTACGACTGGCTCACCGAAACGGGTAATTTTGTGATACTCAATAATGGTATTGAATTTGCTGTCACCTATGCCATCATGTTATTGGTTATTATATTTTATGGCGGTGGACGTTATGTCAGTTTGGATTATTGGCTAAACCCTTCATCGACAAAACGTCACTATGGTCGTCGCTAAAATAGTACTGTTCATTAATAGCATGAATGAAAGTAACTAGCAAAACGCAATCGACCATATTGTGATAGGAATATAATAAAACAGTAAATAATGGGTATCACATGACCGACCAACATTCAGCCACGCCACAACCCTCTCATAAGCAAATATCGCCAGAGTTTATAGATGCGGTACGAAAGCAGATGATTGCGTTTGCATTTAATCAATTAAATGACCATCATTTGGCTGAGGACGTGGTGCAAGATGCGTTGATTTCTGCTTTGCAACACAGTGAACAGTTTCAAGGTAATTCGGCATTTAAAAGTTGGGTATTTGCCATTTTAAAAAATAAAATTGTCGATTGTATTCGTAAAGACAGCAAATACACCAATCTGTCGAGTATGCACGACCATGAGGAAGGCAGTGAGGAAACCTTGCTCAACGCCTTATTTGATGAGGCAGGATTTTGGCAAAAAGGCAGTATGCCCAGCCAATTTGATAACAGTTGGTGTAACCCTGAGGTGCAAGTACATAGTGATGGCTTTTGGCAGGTGCTAGAAGTCTGCCTTACCAATTTACCCAGTGAGCAGGCTCGGGCGTTTTTAATGCGTGAATATATGGAATTGGATACCGATGAGATTTGCCAAGAGCTTGAGATTAATACCAGCCATTATTATGTGTTAATGCACAGAGCAAGATTAAGATTACAAACTTGCTTGACACTGCGTTGGTTTGAAGCTAAAACGGCTTAATACACCTCTTTGTTTGTTTATTTATTTTACCTTATTTCCTTTTCTTTTATTTCTCCCTAAATTTTTAATCTAAAGATTATTAAGGCAATCGTTTTTTATGAAAAATTGTCAACAAATTACCCAGATTGCTAGTGATGCTCAAGAGCGTCCATTAAGCACTGGCGAAAAGTTCCAACTACATACCCATATTATGATGTGTAAAGGCTGTCGTGCCTTTTATAAAAACACCGATGTATTAAGTAAAATGATGAAAACCTTAAAAAAGGTAGAAGGGCAGGAAAATCAAAAAGGTGGGGAATAGTTTTTTATAGCATATTCATTTGGTCGTTTCCATTTAATCACCCTAAGAAACAGAGTGTAATGCCATCACTTGTCGCAACATTGTATTTATTCGACTTTTTGTCGTTTCATCTTGTTTTGATAGCCACTGTGCGACATCGGTATCCAAACCACTTGATTGATTCACAATAGCCCCTCTGATGGCTTTTGTCCAATCTGTCACCTCTGGTATATCATCACAATGAATATCACTATCAGACATTTTTTCTAGTTTTTGTAATCGTGTGACTTGTTCAGCCGTCAAAACTGGCAAGTCTGTTTCGATATGTTTAACCATGCTCATAAAATCGCCTCTCTTTACTGGTTGCCCGTCTAGCACTAATAATACGGATTACTTCGATATTATCATCATCTCGATAGGTGTAACCAACAAACACAATGGTTACGCCATAAATACTACCAATAGCCTGCCATCTGTCCTCACCATAATCAAATCTATCATCAGGCTGTCTTAAACAAAAAGGGTCATAAAATACGCCTTTTATGTCTTCAAAGGCTATTCCATGCTTGCGTATATTTTCTTAATTTTTATCTTCGTCCCACTCAAAGGCAATCATAACTTATTCTCTTATAACAACTCTCTATCTTGTCGCTGTTCTCGTTGCTATGTTACAAGATGCCACAGGGTCTTTGATATCGCTAAATGCCGTACCATGTTGACTAATATCTTCTAAAATATCTGCTAACGATACATTATCAAATTGTTTGCTTTGTTTTTGTGCTAAACGATACTGCAAAAAATTAACAAATTCTAAAGTTTCCATTTGTAAATTTTCTGGTAAGGATTGCACTTGATTGTATATTTCTTCGGTGATAGTAGCCATCATATAGCCTATAGCAAATTAATTATAAAAGACCATTCTTATTTTCATTATTTAAAATACAAGGTATAAAGTCAATATTTTTAATCAAGCTCTGCAATAGTTTAAACAAACCCTAAGCCCTACCTACCCCAAAGCCAATCACCTCATCAATACGGCTTGCACCTGTCAACACCATCAACAGCCTATCTATTCCGACTGCAATGCCACTACAAGGTGGCAAATCATCACAGGCTTGTAGTAAATGCTCGTCTATCGGCATAATGGATAAGCCTCGTTTTGCTCGCTCGGCATTATCCTGCTCAAAGCGTTGCCGTAGAGCCTGACCATCAGCTAGCTCATCATACGCATTGGCAATCTCAATACCATTTATATATAGCTCAAAGCGTTTGGCAACCAGATTGCCATCTTTGTCAGTAGCGGTTTTTGCCAATGAAGCGGTGGCTGGCGGATAATCAGTGATAAGCGTGGGTAAATCTTTGCCCAAATGTGGCTCAACCACATGGCTAAATAGCAAATCTAACCATGCTTGGCGGTCATCACCCAACGCCTCTGCCAATCCTACGCTGACAATGCCCTTATCCTCAGCAACTGCTGATAGCACTTCAGCCGAAGTGGTAAATGGGTGAATACCAACAAAATCCATAAACGCATCAACATAACGATAATGGTCAAAAATCACAGGATAGCCATACAGCACCGCCAACAGCTCGGCAAGCTCATTACCAAGTTGCGACAAGCTATAATCAGGGCGATACCACTCCAGCATGGTAAATTCGATATTATGACGACTGCCCGCCTCATTATCACGAAATACAGGGCAAATCTGATATATTGGCACTTGCCAACTGGCAAGCAAGCGTTTCATCGCAAACTCTGGTGAGGTGTGCAGATAATAAGTTTTGGCTTGGTCAAGGTAGGTAATATTTGCTGATACGGATTGCAAAAATAGGTCAGTATTGCCTGCCTGCGACAGCAACGGTGTTTGTACTTCTAAAACGTCACGCTGAGCAAAAAACTGACGGATTTTTGCCAGTATTTCTGCCCGTTTAACTGCCATCTCTAGACTGATTGTGGGGTGGTAGCTTTGGTTTGGGTTAGGGGTTATATTGGGATTATTCTTGTTCATAGTTTTCTCATTTTGCTAAACTTAATTTATATGAATATTTAATCAAACAACCACTCTCGCCTTAATAAATAATTTTTGCGTAATTTATCAAAATTATCGCCATTAACTTGCCCTGCTTGTTTATCTACAGCGTTACGCAATAATTTATCATCAGCCATAATGTCATAAAATTCTGCTAATTTTTTAGGGCTAGATTTTAATGGCTCTTGTGATTGACTTTTTAATTTATTTTTTAAATCCTGCCAATGATAAGGGTTTGGTGGTAACAGTTGGTTAAATAAGTTTTCCCCCTCCCTAGCCCTCCCCCCAAGAGGGAGGGAATTATCCTGCTCATCTTTTTCACCTAAGTATTTCCCCCTCCCTTCAAGGGAGGGGGTCAGGGGGAGGGTCTGAACAAACGCATCAAATATCATCTGCGTACCACGTAATTTGCCCTCAAGGGTATAACCTGCAATGTGTGGCGTGGCAATAGCAAGTGAGGATAATAACTGCTCACTGACCATAGGCTCATGCTCAAACACATCTAGCACCACGGTACGCCCTGTATTGGCAATATCTGCCAATAAATTGCTTTCACTCACCACTTGTCCGCGAGCCGAGTTAATTAACAAACTATCTGTCGGCATTTTTGCTAAGGTTTTACCATTTATTAGATGATAAGTGGGATATGGACTTTGCTCATTAGTGGCTGTCGTGGGAAAAGTTAACGGCACATGCAAACTTACGGCATCGCTATCCATCAACACTTTATCCAAACTGGCATTATTTATATCGGACGGCGGTAACAAGGGGTCATAACCCAATACTTGCCAGCCCAAATCTTGGGCATATTTTGCCAATGTACTACCGATATTACCCAGCCCGATAATACCGATTATGGGGGTGGTGGGGATTGACGGTGAAGGCGATTGCTGTGCGTTTAATGATGGGTTTTGTTTAGATAAATACTGAGGGCGTAATGTCAAAATAGCGGTTAATACATATTGTGCTACCGAATGTTTGCTACAACCTGATGCATTGGCAAACACAATACCACGACTGGCAAGGTAGGCTTGGTCAACATGGTCAGTGCCAATGGTCGCTGAGCCAACAAACTTAACGCTATGATTATCCACTAATAAAGCTTGATTGATTGGTGTTACCGAGCGGATTAATAAGGCATCTGGCTGATACTTTGCCAAAATATCGGCGGTAATTTCTCGCCCTATCATGGCGATAACATTAACTTCTGCCTGTAATGTCTGAGCGTTAAAATAATCGTGTAAATGGGCAATGTTACTGTCGGCAATGATGGTCAGCATGGGAATTCCTGATATGGACGATATATGCAGATATTGTAAGGATTACTTATCCTTATTGCCAATCCTATCAGTAACCATATTACCAGCCCCATCAGCAACCACTACAGCATGGTAAAAAGCATCAGGCTTGATAAAATAATCACTATATTTGCCTTGATACACTTGAATTTGGTAGGTTTTGCCCACTTCAAGATTGGGGTTGGCGATAGGTGAGGATTTTTTGATAGAAAACTCATTATTATTTTGATGTAATGTTAGATTTTGAGCTTGCCAGTCTTGATAACTTTTGGTTTGCTCTTGATAAGTAAAGTTTGCAGTCATTGACTTTAGAGAGTGTTGTTCATTATATAAATACAGGCTTTGTATAATTAAATAGTATGTAGCATATATCAAAAGAATAGCATACAATGATATGTTGCTCTTCTCAAGCTTAAATGGTTCAGAAAATAATACATTAAAAATTAATGATGACGAACTTAAAAAAAAGAAGAAGATAAATTCTTTATAACCAAATGATGGCATAAAATACTTATTAAGTATTAAGCTACCGATATGTATATAACTAATACTAGGAAGATATAAAAACGATATAAATATTATATATAAGAAAATAAAAATACAAGTTAAACATATTTCATAAAACAGCTCCTTTTTGTCATCATAAAATTCTGGATACTCATATAATACAGAAGTAAATTTAGTTCTATTATTATTGAGAATACTATAAAAAATATTTTTTGATTTAAGATATTCGCTTACATGTAGTTTAAAATCCTCTTTTCTATTATAAAGAATAAATCTTATGACTAAATCATCACTATCTCCATTATAAAGATAACCCAAATTATTCTCTAAATTTATACTTTTTACATCATCCCAAGATAAAGAATAATTACACCATAAACCAAACCCTCGATATATCTTTATTCCCAAAGAGTTTACTCTTACAACAGGATATAAAAATCCAATGATAGCCATTGATATAATAACTAAGGCATACTTTAAATCACCTATTTTAATGTCAAAATAGAATAATAAGAACATCACTATATAACTTAAAAGCAGGAAAATTTCAACATAACTAGCACTTGGCTTTTGATAAAAAGTTTGGGTAGCCAGCTTATCCTCTGTCTCTTCTGCTGTTGCCACTTGGTGTTGCATGAACTAACCCTTATTATAAAAAATAAATATTAAATTATATGTTATTAATATCTTAAATATATTGCAATAAATTTATTCCCCACCCATACCTTTTATCTAAATTTATCCCTCAAAAACCCTCTTTACTTTTAGTAATAATGTGATTTAATTTGAAGCCTTTGTTTTTACAACCTGCTCATAACTACTTGTAAGTAAAGGTAAAATTTATATGGAAATCACACTAAATGGGTACTATACCCTGATTCTAGCAACCCTTGTTTTGCTACTGGGGCGGTTTTTGGTCAAACGGATTAAATTCTTATCAGAGTTTAATATTCCTGAGCCTGTCGCAGGTGGCTTGGTTGCGGCAATTATTGTCTATGCGTTAAATATTTTTTTTGGCTATAGCTTTAACTTTCAGCAAGAGCTACAGACAGCATGTATGTTAATGTTTTTTGCTTCCATTGGGTTAAGTGCTGATTTTGGGCGGCTCAAGGCAGGTGGCACGCCATTGATGATATTTTTGGTGGTTGTATCCACTTATATCTTCTTACAAGATTTGCTCGGTGTCAGTTTGATGTCACTGATTGGACAAGACCCTTTGCTTGGCTTGGTGACAGGCTCAATCGCCTTGACAGGTGGTCATGGTACAGCAGGCGCTTGGGGAGTTGTGTTAGAAGATAAGTATGGCGTTACAGGGGCAACCACGCTGGGCATTGCCTGTGCCACTTATGGCTTGGTGGCAGGTGGCTTAATCGGAGGTCCTGTCGCCAAACGTTTGATTAAAAAGCTCGGCGTTCAACCGTTACCCACACCAGAGCAGCAAAGCAGTGTCGAAAAATTAGCAGGTGAGCAGTCATTATATAGCACCCAACATAATGAAAACGAGGACAGAGCCAATAAAGAAGTCTTTGAAAAACCAGATAATATCCGTCTGATTACCGCCTCATCAACCATTGAAACCTTGGCATTATTTGCCGCTGCATTGGCATTTGCTGATGTGATGACAGGGATTGCCAAAGGTACGTGGTTTGAGTTGCCTACTTTTGTCTGGGCATTGGGCGGTGGGGTGATTATCCGTAATACGCTCACGACCATTTTTGATTTTGATATGTTTGATAGAGCCATTGATGTGCTTGGTAATGCGTCATTATCACTATTTTTGGCAATGGCATTATTATCATTAAAGCTATGGGAGTTGACCGATTTGGCAGGTCCTGTGTTATTAATTTTGGTTGCACAAACTGTATTAATGGCTGCCTTTGCTTACTTTATTACCTTTCGGGTCATGGGCAAAGATTATGATTCCGCTGTGCTGGCAGCAGGGCATTGCGGCTTTGGTATGGGGGCAACGCCAACAGCGATTGCCAATATGCAGGCGGTTACTGACCGTTATGGTACATCGCATAAGGCATTTTTGATTGTGCCAATGGTGGGGGCATTTTTTGTGGATATTGTGAATGCCACTATTTTGCAGATATTTACCCAAATGCCATTTTTACAGTGATATGACTCACCTTTAAAGCAGCTAAATCATTCGTATTATTATAAATAAACGGGATAAACTTATAATGGTTTATCCCGTTTTTTAATGATTTAGTGATTCGTCAATTTTATTCAAATAAACGTTATTCAAATAGATAGACACTATTTATGGCTGTTATAGCTGAATTTAGCTACTTAATTCTAACTATTAATACATCAAATATTCAGCTCTAAAGTCACTATTAAATAAGCCATATAAAAACAATAGAGTAATACCAAACCATGTAATCAAAACGTATAGCTTGATTTGCTCAGCGTTCCAATCCCAAGCCACCAATCCGACAACAAAGATAGACAGCCACCCCTGCACACGCTTTGCACCACCAAAAAACACTATCCATGCATTTAATATGCTAATAAAACAAAACGCCAATATCCAGACCAGCAAAAGCATATTAGATATCTCCTACAGTATAAGCATCACATTGATAAAACTTTGCCTTACTATTTACCTTGTTATTTGTCTTCTTTCCCCATCTTTTCATTCATCACAATCTTATTTTCTCCTTGCACATTTGCTAATACTTGCTCATCATCTAAAAGTTTCTCTTTGGGGGCAAAAATTTCATTGTGATGCTGGCTAATCCATTCTCGCCATACTGCAAGCCCAATGGCTAATACCACAGGTCCAATAAATAAACCCACAAAACCAAATGCAGTTAAGCCACCAAGTACGCCTATAAAGATGATAATAAAGGGAATTTTGGTCGCGCCACTAATCACGATTGGACGAATCAAATTATCCACCCAACTAATCACAAATATGCCCCACAATGCCAAACCAATGCCTTCAGTAGCATGCCCTTGTGATAATAGCCATAATGACACCCCACCCCACGCAAACGGTGTACCAAATGGAATCAAAGCAATCACAAACGTCATAAGTGTCAATAATATAGGACTTGGCGCACCAGCAAAAAAGTAACCAATACCTGCCAGCAACGCTTGTGCTAAGGCGGTAAGACCAATGCCATACACCACCGCTTGTGTGGTCGCGCCTACCGAGTCAATATAGTCATCAATACGATTGCCAATGATATTACGCAATGCTTGGCGAATTTGCTTCACCAAACTCACACCATCACGATAAAAGAAAAATAGCGTCATCAATGCCATACCCATTTTGGCAAGCGAGCTTAACACCACGTCCAAAGCCACTTTGCCATAATATAGGTGTGAGTTTATCCACGCTTTAAATGCCGCCATTGAACCTTCGGGGTCTTTATTAATCTCCCAAAGTGTGTCTTTGATTTGTTGCCCAATCACAGGAAGATTTTTAATACTCTCCGGCAAATCCACATAGCCAACTTTGATACGATGAATTAAAGTCGTATATAAGCTGATTGCTTCTTGTTGTAGGATAAAAACCCCAATGACTAAAGGTATACCAATCATCAAAGAGATGGTGACCGTCATGATGGCTGCGCTAAAATCAGGACTAAATTTGACCTTATGATGAAAAAATTTGTAAATTGGAAAAGTAACATACGCCAATATTGCCGCCCACAATGCAGGCACAATAAAAAACTGTACGACTTGAAAACATAAGATAAAAAGTACGACCAATAAGGTAATGGCAAGCAGACGCTGGATAACCAGCTCTTTAGTCCAATTTTCAATCATGGTGGGATAAACCAAGCAAATAATTAAGTGAAGGCAAGCAGAAGAAAGTGAAGTAATTATTATGCACTAGGTTTATGAAAATGAATAATATCGGCTTGTAATTTTTACTTACAACTTTATAAGCCAATGAAAAAATGTGATATCTAATTTTAGATATCACATTTTCGACCAAATATAAATTTGTCAAAACTTAATAGAACAACTCAATCATGTCTATAACTATAAACCTCTAAATCTGCAATTCACCCACATCGGCAACGGTTAAAAATAATGCCCGAACTTGTTTAAGCAGAGCCAAACGATTGGCTTTTAACTGCGCATCGTCCGTATTGACCATCACATTATCAAAGAACTCGGTAAGTGGCTCGGCAAGCTGGGTCAAAGTTTGCAGAATTTGACGATAATCAGCAGTTTCTAGCAAGGGATTAAGCGTTTGCTGTGCTGTCACAACTGCTTGATATAAGTTTTGTTCAGCCGTTTCATTCAGCAAATCAGCATTAACACTGTCCGCCACTTCGACATCAGCTTTTGCCAAGATATTGGCAACGCGTTTGTTATTTTCGGCCAATGTTGCCGCTTGTGGTAGTTCGCGGAAGGCTTGCACTGCTCGGATACGCTGGTCAAAATCCAGTGGCATGTGTGGATTAATGGCTTGTACTGCTTGAATGGTATCCACGCTGACGCCTTGCTCGGTATACATTGCCCGATAACGTGAATTGATAAACTCAATCACATTGGTAAAGGTCTCACCCATTTTAGCCACTTTATTATCGCCATCAGCATTATAATTTTTGATGGCTTGCTCAACCAATCCAATCAAATTAATCGGCAGTTTATTTTCAATCAAAATGCGTAGCACACCAATGGCACTACGACGCAAGCTAAACGGGTCTTTTGAGCCTGTCGGCGCTTGGTCAATAGCAAAAATCCCCACTAAGGTATCAATACGGTCAGCTAATGCCAAGCAAATACCAATCGGCGTTTGTGGCAATTTATCACCACTAAAGCGAGGCAAATACTGCTCTTCAATACTATCCGCAATCGCAGTTGGTTCACCATTTAATCGCGCATAATAAGTACCTGCCACCCCTTGCAATTCAGGGAATTCACCAACCAAACTACTTGCCAAATCAGCTTTGGATAAAATACCTGCACGCGTCGCTTGCTCAACATCAATATCTTTGCCTTGTTCTTTTAGCAAGGTGGCAATAAATGCTGATAATTTGGCGATACGTTCTGACTTTTGCCAAATTGTACCAAGTTGGTCTTGGAAAACTCGGGTTTTAAGGTTTTCAGTCAAAGCAAATAATGGCTGTTTTTGGTCTTGTAAAAAGAAAAACTCAGCATCAGCCAAGCGAGGACGCACCACTTTTTCATTACCGCTAATCACTTGACTTGGGTCTTTAGATTCAATGTTACTGATAAAGATAAAATACGGTTGCAATTTGCCATCATTGTCAGTCAAACAAAAGTATTTTTGATCCGCTTGCATGGTCGAAATCAGTGCTTCTTGTGGCACTTGCAAAAACCGCTCTTCAAAACTGGCTCGCAATGCCACTGGCAAATCAACCAATGCGGTGACTTCATCTAATAAATCTTGTGGCATAATCGGTGCGGCATTGACTTCACTGGCAAGTTTATTGACTTGCTCGACAATTATCTGTTGACGTTTATCAAAATCAGCAACCACTTTGGCAGTCTCAAGCACACTTTCATAGTCTTTGGCGTGGGTGATTTCGTACTTATCTGCTGAGTGGAAACGATGCCCTAAGGTATTGTTATCCGATTTTAACCCTTGAATGGTGGCATCAATGACTTGATCATCTTGCATCAATACTAGCCATTTTACAGGACGCACAAATTCTTCTCGACTTGCCCCTGAGCGCATACGCTTGGCAATCGGTAATTCATCAAGCGCTTTTTGGAAAATGGCAGGTAACAATTCAGTTACCGCTTGTCCATGAATGGTTTGCTCATAGCCAATATAATCGCCTTTATCCGTGTTAATGGTAATCAGCTCACTAACATCAATACCCAAACCTTGAGCAAAACCTTGAGCGGCTCGGGTAGGATTTCCTTCGCTATCATAGGCTGCTTTTAATGCCGGCCCTCTTTTTTGCTCTACTCTATCAGGTTGTTTATCAGCGATGCCTTCAATCTGAATGGCAAGCCGTCTGGGAGCTGCAAAGGCTTTGATGCTTTGATAATCAATTTGTGCCTCTTTAAGCTGAGTTTCAACGCTAGATTGCAAAGCATCACGTAATGGTTTTAAGCTTTTTGGTGGCAACTCTTCGCAGCCAAGTTCAAATAAGATGGTGGTCATGGGATTCTCTTGTATTTTAATAAAATGATTAAATAACTGATTAAATAATGATGGGGGTGATTATAACAAATCTGCACAAATAAAAAGTTTACGACAGACACATATTAGAATAAAGTTTTGCAAATCAGCATATTAAAAGAAATAACTAAAATGAGTCACTATATGACTAAGATAAGCAAGTCTTTGACATTACCATTGATAACAATCGCTACCTTATCGGCAACGCTATCTGGCTGTGCTAACTTATCAACAAACCATCACAACTATAATAGCAATGATAATTATGATAGCTATGATAATGACGCCAAACAGCAAGCAGCCATTGATCACATCACTGATAAAATAGCCAAAAATATGAACGATAAAGAAGCAGAACAGTTTTTGTTAAGTGACAGCACAAAAAACTGGCTAAAATCTGCCCTACCACCCCAAGATTACAAAAACTTTTATAACAATGTGGTTTATTTTAATGCCACCAGTACCTTAAAAAATGGTAGCAAATATTACGAAGCTCGCCAAAATAATAACTTTAAATCTTATGATGATGGTTTAGGTCTAATATCAGGAATTGTGGTCAATCCAGATGGCTTTTTTTATTTGGCTTATACGCAGCCAAATTCCCAGTCAAACTCAAACCAAATGACCTACATCACTAATGACAGCAAATGCCAATCTGAAGTACACGATGCCATTAAGGTAGTTTCTCATATTTACCAAAAATCGCCTGATTTTCGCTTAGTTAAAAGCACTCAAGAAAAGCCTAGCAATCATGACTGTAGTGAAGTATATGGGCGTGAGTTGCCAAGCGATTTTCCGCCACGTTCTGCTTATCGATTAGCAAACTAATGCTGAAGGTCAAACGTATCCATAACCAGCTCACATAAAGTCTGTAAACTATAGAAATCATATGGCTGTGCCAGTTTTGGTACCCAATAGCGGCCATGTGCTAGCCAATGCCGATATAGAAAAGCAGACTTAACTTGACCGATAAGATGGTTATTTACCTCAGAATATGCTTTCCAATACTCTAATATCTCATCTTCAAGCGATACTCTATTGCCTTTAGCTTTTGCCATCTCTCTAAATGCGCGCGATAACTCATCCTTGAGCTTTAGAGTATTCCTTGCTATATAATCAATACGAAACCTTGCTTCCAAAGCTGATAACAACATCAATGAAAGTGCTAATTCATTTTCTTGTTGAACTGTATTTTTACGCTGCTGTACTTCTTGTATCGTCCAACCCAAAAAAAGTTTATTAAAATTTAGGTTGTCTGTAGAAAAATATAGATTTATGGCATTGGTTGTTTCTTCATATTGTGTGCTTATCCTTGATATATCAGGATGTCTCCCTGATAAACTGACCTTTTTCTGTCTAGCCATTAACCACTTCCATCAAAGCATCTTGAAAGCTTTCTTGGGTTAACTCATAAAAATTTATATTAGGGGGTAGCGTAGCAATTTTCCAAACCCATTCTGGATCATAGTTATCGGTTCGTGGCAAATCTAGATAAGAGTAAGCTGGCTTATGACTATTTTTATCTACTAATACAAAACGTACATTTCCTTTTGAGCTATTCATGTCTACTCGTCCCTTAGCACCTATTAAATTAGTCCCTTTAGGAATTAAATAGACAGTCTCTCGTCCCAAAGTCAGTATTAGTTGATTTACTGAATATTGACCAATATATTCTTCATGAACTTCAATAGTCTCTTCTTTTAGTTTTATTGCTCCCCTCTCAATATAAGGTTGCAGATAATTTTTAATTTGAGTATAAAACTGGTCTAAATAATTCAACCATGATTGTTTTTTAGCATCCCAATTAATCTCTGGCTGATTATCTACCTCTTGCTCTAACTCTTGGATAAACTCATCAAATGTTGTCGCCATCCCCCCTCTCCTTTTTTATTTTTCTGCCTCTTCTTTCGGCAAATACTTCTCTAACGCTGCCTCTCGGTGCGCCTCATCCGCCAATGGAAAGCCCAATTTTGCCCGGGCTTCGACATAGCCTAACGCCACTTTGCGAGCCAATGTGCGTACTCGCAGAATAAACCGCTGACGCTCTGTCACCGAGATCGCCCCACGAGCGTCAAGCAAGTTAAAGGTATGGCTGGCTTTAAGTACCATTTCATACGCAGGCAAAGGCAATCCTGCTGCCACCAGTTTATCGGCTTGCTGCTCATAAAAATCAAATAATTCAAACATCTTCGGCACATCGGCATGTTCAAAATTATAGGTTGATTGTTCCACTTCGTTTTGATGAAACACATCGCCATACGTCACCGTACCAAACTCACCATCTGTCCACACAAGATCATAGACACTATCCACGCCTTGAATGTACATCGCCAAACGCTCAAGCCCGTAAGTAATCTCACCTGTCACAGGGAAACACTCGATACCACCGACTTGCTGAAAATAGGTAAACTGGGTGACTTCCATACCGTTAAGCCACACTTCCCAACCAAGTCCCCACGCACCAAGCGTTGGCGACTCCCAGTTGTCTTCGACAAAACGCACATCATTAACCAGTGGGTCGATACCAATCGCTTTGAGCGACTCTAAATACAGCTCTTGGATATTGGCTGGATTGGGCTTAAGCACCACTTGAAACTGGTAATAATGTTGCAAACGGTTGGGGTTATCGCCATAGCGTCCATCAGTGGGACGGCGAGAAGGCTGTACATAGGCAGCGTTCCAAATTTCAGGACCTAATGAGCGCAGAAAGGTGGCTGTATGAAACGTGCCTGCACCCACCTCCATATCATAGGGCTGCAACACCACACAGCCTTTACTTGCCCAGTAGTTTTGTAAAGTTAAAATTAGTTCTTGAAAAGTCATAGTTACATCACTGTTGGTTTCGTTAGGTTTGATTTATTAAAACTCAATAAAATTTAATGAAAATAAATAAAGCTTAAAATAGGTCAATATTTGTGCAGGAAATCTGCACAAATATTAGGTAATTAATTTACTGCTCACCTTACTAAAAAATGGCAATTTTATCCATAGTATAGTGTAGTTTCTTTATTTATAGAGACAAAATTTATAGAGATAAAGTGAGCTGACAAAAAAATACCCAGATAGGAGGAATCTGGGTAGGAGGAAAGCAGTTATTCAAAATATTAGTTTAACTTAGTATTTATTAAGGTTAATTAAAGCAGATTTTTATCATGCTTACAATATATATTAACTTAATAATTAGATAATATCGTAACTAAATACTACTCATTATGCTTGATAGGAAGCTGCGGTTGCATTAGGCATAATAAGCCAAAGTATGATATAGATTAAGATACCAGGCACAGCCGCACTTGCTGTCGAGACAACGACAAACAAAATTCGAGTCAAGGTGGGCGACCAACCAAGATATTCGGCAATACCACCCATAACGCCTGCAATCATACGATGGTTGCGTGAGCGGTGTAACCTAACCAGTCTGTTCATTATAATCTCCTAAAAAATCCATGATAAGGGGTTAAAGGATAATGTCACATTCTTATAAACTGATATGAGGGGATTTACAGTTGTTTTCAATCATTAGCGTCATGATAGAGGTTATTTATTACTCATTATTACTAAAACTGTACACTATTTACTCAAAGTTTGTCATGTTATGCTAACTTAGCTTACATCAATCTATCCTTATCTATTTATAATCTATTGATTTAATAAACATATTTCAAGATATTTCAAGGAAATTATTTTTCATTTATAATTAAATACTATTATAAATTATAATAAAAAGACAATAATAATTATAAACTAGGATAGCAAAACTATGTCAACACCCCCGACCACATATACTAATCGCCCCAAAAGCATACGGTATGATAAGCAATATAATCATAATCATTATTCTTCAAGTGCTTTTATACTTATCATGCTATATATGCAAAAAGATACCACACAATTTTTATTTATGGCTTTTTTAAGTAAACTACAGCATGGTATATGGTGGGCATGGCTACTATTATTATTGCTACTGGTGTGGTTTTTTTTAGCAAAGGACTATTGGCAGTTAAGTGTGGATAGGCTAAGTTATTATTTTGCGAGTATTCGCGTTAAAAGTATGCCACTGACGGATAAGCTTCCTCCTATTATTGAGATTCAACAAGGTGAAAAGGAGACGCAACATGTGCGTATTTATCAACGCCGTAATGATATGTTTGTCACAGATTATCAAACTTTGAAGTTTCATATTTCAAGCGATGAATGTCAATGTTTACCCCAACTAATCGCAGATTTACAAAAACGAGTACCAAACCTTGATATCAAAGGTAAGTTTGACTGCACTTCAGACATCACCCAAATAAAGTATTATGAAAAAAAGCTAAAACGGGCAATGAGAATCAATCAGTTATTGGTTGTTTTATTATTACTATCCATATTTGCCAAACAAATGGTGCATATTAACTATCAATTATGGGGGCTTTTGGCATTTATTTTTTTATTATTAATTGCTGAAACAGTTGTCAAAAAGTCTGATAAAACCTCCTTAGAACAACAAAAAAACGAAACCATATCTTTATGGTATTCCTTAATTCCTGCACTATTATTTTTATTAGCGACCAATATTGTGATGCTCATCAATGAATACCAAGTGACACAAGGACATCTACCAACAACAACCATCACAGCGACACTAAAAAGCCAAGATATATCATATAACTATCAGCGATGGGAAAGTGAGCAGTTACCATCAATGCCAAAGTATTTTACCGTCTATGGTCAGAAGCTCAATTTTGCATTACAAAAAGAGCAAATGTATCAAATAACCATTTATCATGGTTATTTGGGTGATGTCATTATCCCAGACTCCTCATTAGCTAACGCAAAGATAAAACAACAGTAACCGTAATAAATAAAAATAGATGAAAAAGCAAAAATAAAAAACCCTCATTGCAAGTAGTCATAACTAACCATAAAATCAGCCATAAAATCAACCACAAATATAAGGAAATACCCATGACAGACCATACAAACTTAGCCAGCATCGGTATAATGATTGGACACTTTGAGCCGTTTCACCTCGGGCAGATGCGTAGTATTCTGCACGCATCAGGACAGGTTAAAACCCTACACATCATCATCACCCCACACCCTGCCCCCAACCCAAACTACCCTGTGACCCTACAAGATAAAGCACGTTGGTTACAGCTTGCCTGTGCTGAGCTGCCCTTTATCGAGATTCACACCAGTGATGAGATTATGCTGCCTGTACATGACCGCTTTGATACCGCACACATTGATGTGCATAAAAGCAATGCCAAGCTAAAACATCTTATCTCAGGTTTGGGATTGTCTGAAACGGAGCAAGCACAGCTATTCGTTGCCGAAAACCACCCATTGGCACAAGCCTCACAATATACAGAGTTATATTTACCCATTGCCACCACACCAAGGCAAGCAGAATTTAATTCATTTGATATTGCGCAAAATCCTGTGGCGCATTGGGATAAAATCCACCCCGAAGCCCGCAGTAACTATACCAAAACCGTCGCCATCGTCGGTGGTGAAAGCTCAGGCAAAACCACACTGGTGCACAAATTAGCAAACTACTATGGTGCAAGTTTTGCTCTAGAGATGGGGCGACTCTATGTTGGCACAGACTTAGGTGGCAGTGAGGTGGGACTACAATATAGTGACTATGCACCGATTACCCTTGACCATGCCGAAGCGGTGCGAGTGGCTAAATATCGTGCACCTGCCCCTGTCACTTTTGTCGATACTGACTTTGTGACCACGCAAGCATTTTGTGAAGAATATGAAGGACGTACTCACCCTTTTGTCAGTGCTTGTATTGATGAGTTTCGCTTTGACCATACCCTATTTTTAGCCAATAACACCCCATGGGTGGACGATGGTATGCGCTCCCTTGGCAGTATCGATGCACGCGAGCGATTCGAGGCACGCCTCAGTGATATTTTTGCACGTCATCAGATACAGCCACATCGTATCAGTAGCCCTAACTATGACGAGCGTTATCAGAAGGCCATCACTTATATCAATCAACACATTTATCATTACTAAGAGCTAACACGATAACATGAACGCCTTTTTTTATAATTTGCTATTATCAACAAAATAACAAAATACTTATGATTTTGATAAACCAACTATCGGATTTTAATCCATTATTTTTAAGTGAGGAATGGAATGCGCATTCAACTGTTAGATAACATTACTGGAAAGTGGGCGGTGCAATGGACGATTGGCTGGTTTGTCGCTGGTGTCATTGCGCTATCAATAGGATTTTGGAAGTTTACACAACATACAGGATTAGACTGGTTTTATTTGGGTGTGTCTTTTATTGGTCTGTTGTGTGTGGTATCGCTGTCATTTCGTAAAAACATTCTGGGCAATGGTCTGGGATTATTAGCAAATATAGGCGAGATTATTGTTCAGTTTACCTCTGGAGCGGTTGGTTTGATGCTGACACCTGCGTTTAACTCAACCACACATGTGGCGGGATTATTTTATTGGAGCAAGCACAGTGATGGTGATGGGCAAATGGTGCCACAATCTGCCAATAAACTGGTGTGGTTAGCAGCGATTGCGTTTATTATTATTGGCTTATTTTTATTTCCTTATGTCAATAATTTAATGAACGAATATCAATTTTTAAACATTGATAATGACCAGTTTTATTGGTTAAACGTAGCAGCTTTTGTGGTTGCCATTACCGCACAAGCAACCATGATTATGCGTTATGCCTTTAGTTGGTGGCTATGGATTTTATCCAATGTAATATGGTTATCAGTCAACTTAATTACAGGCAACTATATTTTTGCCATTCAAACCATGGTCTATCAGGTCAACGCCATTGTAGGTCTATATGAATGGTACCGTAATGAACAAGATGATAACGAAATCCTAGCTTAGCAAAATATCCAACTTAGTACGTTTTCAATGTACCATACATAAATTGTCCGTATATTAACAAGGAGGTTAATATGGCTCGTTCATTTTTTAAATCCCAACGCTCACTTGAGCAGTGGCTGGCAGACTATGCGGTCAGCCATCAACACCCCATTAATAAAAAAATCCATTGGCTTTGTGTTCCTATCATATTTACCTGTATTGCAGGTATGTCTGTCTCCTTTTCGGTGTGGTTTACCCTAATACTCTCTGCACTGGTTTTATTGTTTTATATTCGTCTCTCGGCTCCCCTATTTTTGGCGATGGGCATTTTTATGTTGTTCTGTTTTGCTTTAATCACTCTTCTGCCTGTTGGATTTAAATTTTGGGCGGCATTATTTGTGCTGGCTTGGATTGGTCAGTTTATTGGACACAAACTTGAAGGTAAAAAACCCTCATTTTTTGAAGATTTACAATTTTTGTTGATTGGTCCTGCTTGGCTTGCAGCAAGTCTTATGGGGCATAATATACAGCCAGCAGAATAACCTGCCATAAAAAAAGTATGCCACCACAAAATGATGACATACTTTTGCATTTATCAATTAATTTTACTCGTACTTTTGAGAAGTAATTACGCTTACAAATAAAAGTTATTGGATAATTTAATCTAGTGTCTGGTCACCACCACCATTAACAAATAAAGTCTGACCACTGACCCAAGTGGAAATCGGTGCGGCAAAATACAGCATAGCTCCAGCAATATCATCAGGCTCACCCAATCGCTTGATGGGGGTATGCGCCAGCATTTTTTGTTCAATCTCTGGCGTAAGCACCGTTTCTAGGGCATGGGTTCGTGTCGCACCAGGACCGACAGCATTGATACGAACTTCAGGCCCAAAATCATGAGCCAAGTTTGCAACCATATGATTGATGGCAGCTTTTGAGGAAGCATACCCACTCATATTCGGGCTTCTATCAATACTTGCCATTGAGGTGGTAAAGACAATAGAGCCATAGCCAGATTCTTTCATGTGTGGCACACATAGCTGACACAAACGCCAGCCACTAAAGACATTTAACTCAAAATCACGACGGAAGTTATCAACATCAAGTTTTAAAGGGTTTTCTCGACCGCCACCACCACCACCAGCATTACTAATTAATATATTGAGTGCACCAAAGGTCTCAATGGTTTTATCCACCAAGCCTACCAAATCCTCATCTTTTAAGATATTACAGGTTACTGCCAAGCCTTTGACACCATAACTCTCAATCTCTGTGACTACTTGCTTGGCATCGTCCAAGTTTAAGTCAGCAATCACCACATTCGCCCCTGCTTGTGCCAATCTTAAGGCAGTGGCTTTACCGATACCATTAGCACCACCTGTGACGATGGCTGTTTTGCCTGATAAATCAAATAATTCATTAAATGACTTTTTTTCAAATTTCACCATGATACATACTCCTTGTGTGTTGGTCTTTTGGGTTATTAATAATTAATTATTGGTTTTTATATGTTCATTAGGGCCATAACTATCATAAATCACTACTCCATTTTTGATGGTTTGCATTACTTTAATGTCTTTGATGCGGTCGGCTGGTACGGCAAGTGGATTATTATCTAATATCACTAAGTCAGCAACTTTACCGACAGTCAATGTGCCTTTACTGTCTTCTTCAAAGTATTGATAAGCGGCGTGCTCGGTGACCGCTTTTAGGGCTTGGTAAGGGGTAATGCGTTCGTTTGCACCGATGATTTGCCCTGAGCGTGAGGTACGGTTGACCGCTGTCCATACCGATAATAAGGGGTTAACAGGGGTGACGGTGTCGTCTGAATGGTTGGTGTATTTAAAGCCCATGTTGTGGGCACTTGCCATCGGGCTTAAAGAGTAGGCACGCTCTTTGCCGAGATTTTTGACATGCACGTCACCCCAAAAAAAGGCGTGATTGGTAAAAAATGAGGGTTGAATGTTGTATTGTTGTAGTTTTTTGAGTTGGTCAGGGCGGATAAATTGCGCATGAACGGCAATGGTACGGCGGTCTTTGTCTAAAGGTTGGTTTAATTTTTGGCAAGCATACTCATGGGCGGTGATAATCATGTCGGTGGCGGCGTCACCGTTGTTATGGATAAACAGTTGATTGTCATGCTGATAGGCTTTGTAAAACATATCGTTTATCTGCTCTTGGGGCAGGCTGGGCATGCCTCGGGCGTGACCGCCACAGCCACAGCTTGGGATATTGCTAAGATAAGGCTTGGTAAAGTAAGCAGTTTTGCCTTGCGGTGAGCCATCAGCGATGATTTTAGTGCCTTGGATTTTAAAGCCGTTTTGGTAGTGTTGCCATTTTAGTTGATTATCCGCCAAATTTTCGTCCAAATCGCTGACCCCTGCTAATGCCACAAGGTCGATTTTTAGCTTGCCTGCGTCTGCTTGAGCTTGGAAAAAATGTAAGGTATCACGAGGGGTTGAGCCGTCTTGGGCGGTGGTGACACCTTGTTTGATGTAATAATCTTGGGTTTGCATAAAAAAATCACCCTGCTTTGGGGCAAATAGCTCAAGCATGTGACGCATAAAGGGATACATGGCGGTTTCTTGTACCAAGCCATTTGGCTCTTTACTGCCATCATAATGAGCGATGTTACCACCTTCGGGGTTTGGGGTGTCGGCGGTGATGTTCATAAAAGCAAGGGCTTTGGAGTTTGCCACGCCCATGTGTCCGCTGGTGTGTTGTAGATATACAGGGTTGTTGGGTAATACGGCGTCAATCTCATCTTTGGTTGGGTGGCGTGCTGGGGTCAACTCGTTGTCATCATAGCCCCAACCAAATATCCACTCACCGTCAGCGATTTGCTGATCAATTTTGTACTGTTTCACTGCCTGCATCATCTCATCAATGGTGCTGATTTGCCCAATTGGTGGTGGACTTAAGTTAACTTGCCCCATGGTATTGGAAACTAAGGCAAAATGGCTGTGTGGGTCGATAAAGGCGGGCAATAGGGTTTGCTGGTGTAGGTCAATTAAGGTCGCTTGTGGGTAGGTGGCTTTGGCATCTGCTAAATCACCAACGTAAATGATTTTGTCTGCTTGGGTAACGAGAGATTGGGCATATTGTGGGCTGTCGCCTTCCATGGTAAGGATATGTCCATTGTGATATAGGGTGGGTGGTTGTTTTAGTTGTTTATTGCAAGAAGATGATCCATCTGTCATAGTCATATAATTATCCTTATAATTAAGTTAAAAATTTATTATAACGTTATTTTTATTTTTAAGAATTATTTATTCATATTAATCAATAGAGATTATTATACCATTTTGAATAATGAACCTATCAAGAAAAACAAGCACTACCATTAAGCTATAGGTTCTGTTGAACTTTCACCCCGTTAGGCTAATATCTACAAGGGATACGGCTACTTTTTACTTTCAGGTAAAAATTGGCTAAATTCGCATAATAAAGCGTTAATGAACTGGTTAATATCCCTGCTGTTATTAACAAGAGCTACCTGCGTTCATTGCCTTGATTAAGACACTGCTTGTTAAAATCAGTATCTCAATTTTTCCTATGAAGATGAATGTTCAACAGAACTCTAGTTTGTAGCTGTACTGGGTATCGCTGATGCGGGTTTTTCATGAAACCACTTTTCATAAATCTTATCATAAGTACCATTTTGTTGTATTTTCTCTAGACCACTATTGATTTTATCAAGCAGCTTGACGTTATTCTTTTTAACCAGAATACCCCATTCCCAAACAGGAAACTGAGGATCATTCACTATCACAAATGACTCCCCTTCATTTAACTGACTTTTATACAAGTGAATATTATGATCTAAACGTACTTGGGCATCAGAGACATACTGGGCTTTATCAGTCATCAAATTTTGTAAGGCAACATAGCTACTTTTACTGGTCAGCTTTTGGTTTTTAGCACTCAAAAACTTTTCAAAAAAAGCATCATTTTCACCACCAATTGCAACGGCTATCGTCTGGTCTTTAATATCTGTGTATTTATCTGGAAGCGTTTGGGTATCACTTTGTAAGGTCAACAAAGACATGGGGGATTGATAGTAAGGATTAGAAACACCGTAGTTTTGTTTACGCTCATCTGTAATCCATACTGATGAAGCAATGATGTCAGCTTGCCCTTTTTTTAAATCATCAAACAATACAACCCAAGGACGGGATTCAAAGGTTACATTAAAGCCCTCTTCTTGACCAATGGCTTCCAATAAATCAACATCAAAACCAATAACATTACCAGTTGCATCCAAATCCTCAAAAGGTGGATAGCTGGCATTGGTAACGACTCGATAGGTGGTATCAAAAGTTTGTAGGCCAGCCGTAGCCGCTTCCTCATCTGCTTGTTGATCACACGCAGTACAACAAAGTAGGGTTAAGGAAATACTGCATAATATTTTAGGCAGTTGTGTCAACCAGCCATTTGTTGAGTTATTTATTGTAAGCTGCATAGTCATACCTTAAAGTAATAATGTAACGATAAAATAAGGGAAACAAAGAAAATAGGTGAATAATGATACAAAAATGAGTGAGTAACAGAAGATAAAACTTAATATATCTGAGTATGAATGGCTCTATATTAATATAATTAATCTAATAAGATACTTTCATATTTTACCAGTAAGTCAAATGCTTACCTGACATGATACTACTAAAAAAATGCCACTTGCATCATATTGAATAAATTGTTTCAAATTGATGAAATCTATAGTTCGTTAATAGTGTAAGAAAAAAAGCTGAATAAGGAAACATGTTCAAGCATAAATAAAGCTGTCTGACCATCTACCGATAAGAAAGCGATAGATGACAAAGCATAGATGACAAATAATATACGACAAACAATGTCGTAAGCTACCGAACTGGGCTTTTATATTTTGCCAATATCCTTTAGGATAGCTCTGTCTTATTTTTATTAAGTGAAGTCATCTGTATGTCCGAAGTCAAAGCTACTCATGCTAATAATGTTACTAGCCAATCCAATACGCTGATGAATACAAATATGGATACTCGCTCAGTTGCTGAGTTTACCGAAAAAGCCTATCTCAACTATGCCATGTACGTCATCATGGACAGAGCCTTACCGCACATTGCCGATGGACTAAAACCTGTGCAGCGGCGGATTGTCTATGCCATGAGCGAGCTTGGGCTAAAAGCCAATGCCAAACCAAAAAAATCTGCCCGTACAGTGGGGGATGTTTTGGGTAAATATCATCCACATGGCGATACCGCTTGCTATGAAGCCATGGTACTGATGGCACAGCCGTTTAGCTATCGCTATCCGCTGATTACAGGGCAAGGCAACTGGGGCAGTCCTGATGACCCAAAATCCTTTGCTGCCATGCGCTATACCGAAGCAAAAATGTCTGCCTATGCCAATACCTTACTCACTGAGCTGGGGCAAGGCACGGTAGATTGGCAAGATAACTTTGATGGCTCAATGCAAGAGCCAGTCACCTTGCCTGCCCGCTTGCCCAATATTTTGCTTAATGGCACAACCGGTATTGCTGTAGGTATGGCAACTGACATTCCACCACACAACTTAACTGAGGTGGTACGTGCTGCCATTCGCCTGCTGAAAAACCCTGAGCTATCGGTTAAGCAAATCACCCAATCTATTCCTGCACCCGATTTACCTACCTTCGCTGAAATCATTACTAATAAAAAAGACTTACAAAAGATATATGAGACAGGGCGTGGCAGTTATAAAATGCGTGCCACCTACCATATTGATAAAAAACAAAAGAATCTGGTGATCGTTGATGCCCTACCCTACCAAGTCTCTGGCAGCAAAATCCAAGAGCAGATTGCCAAATTAATGCTTGATAAAAAGCTGCCGTGGGTGACTGACATTCATGATGAATCAGATCATGAAAATGCGTGTCGTATTGTGTTAGAGCTGCGCTCCACCCGAGTCGATGTCGATAGAGTAATGAGCCATCTATTTGCCAGTACGGACTTAGAAAGCAACTATCGAGTCAACCTCAATATGATTGGTTTAAATGGCAAACCACAGGTAAAAAACCTGAAAGAGATATTAAGTGAATGGCTTGAGAGTCGCCGTAATGTAGTCACCCGCCGTTTGCAATATCGACTCGATAAAATCGACAAACGCTTGCACATCTTGGCAGGTTTGCTTATTGCTTATCTTAATATTGATGAAGTGATTCGTATTATTCGCGAAGAGGACGACCCCAAGCTTGAGCTGATGACTTGTTATGAGTTAACAGAAGCACAAGCCAATGCCATTTTGGACATTCGTCTGCGTCAATTAGCAAGACTCGAAGAGATTGAGCTGCGCCGTGAGCAAGACGAACTCGAAGCAGAACGCGCATTGATTCAAGAGCGTTTGGACAATCCTGATAGTCTCACCAAGCTGATGATTGATGAGCTGACAGCAGATATGAAAACGCATGGCGATGACCGCCAATCGCCTGTGGTCGAGCGTGCCGAAGCACAAGCACTAAAAGAATCCGATCTTGTACCCAGTGAGCCCATCACAGCCATCTTATCCAAAGCAGGCTGGATACGAGCTGCCAAAGGACATGATGTTGATGCCGCAGGTATGAGTTACCGCTCAGGCGATGGCTATCAAGCGCATGTACATGGTAAATCAAATGAAAAAGTCTATATTCTGGATAGTACAGGACGTAGCTATAGTATTGATGCCCATACCCTCGCTTCAGCTCGAGGACAAGGTGACCCATTGACCAGTGTATTAAAACCACCCTCAGGTGCAAGATTTGAACAGCTATTAGCAGGCGATAATGAGCAACGCATTATCCTTGCCAGCTCACAAGGTTATGGTTTTATCAATCAGCTTGGCAACCTTGATACCAACCAAAAAGCAGGCAAAAATATCATTAATTTTGCTGATGATGCGCATCTGCTGACCGTGGCAACCGTAGATATCAAAACCCAAACAGACAACAAAGACGACGCAGATGCTTGTAGCACAGCAGACACACCCATACAAGATCAAATTGCCGTCGTGACTTCAGCCGGTTATTTATTGATTTTTGCGTTAGAAGAACTGCCAGAGCAAGCTCGTGGTAAAGGCAATAAACTGATTCATCTTAAAGAAGATGAAGAAGTCGTTGCTGTTATTGCTCTGTATCATGACGATAGCTTAACCATCACCGCAGGCAAACGTCATGTGACCTTAAAACCAATGGATTTGGCAAACTACACCAGTAAACGTGGCAATCGTGGTAGCCAACTGCCCAGAGGTTTTCAAAATGTGAGTGGCATTGCAATTGCTTAAGAATGTCATTTAAGGACAATATAGTTTAAGAGGGAGTCTGATATGTGTAAAAATATAAATAAAAAGTTACACAGGCAAATGAATAAATTACTATTTACCTTGTCAGTATGGTTGCCCATATCATATATGGTAACCATAACAACGATGCCAATAGCTCAAGCCCACATGTCAGAAAAGACGGCAAAGAATACATCACAGTGGGTTTGGGTCAATGAAAATGATCCAAGCGATGAATTTAAGCTGTTTGTTGACTTTGAAAACGTCATTAAACAAGACAATGCTCGTTATCAAATTAATATGAAAACAAGCACGTTACCATCGCACTATACTGCTATTTACCCCATGCCATTATACCAGCCTTATATGACCAGCCAGCAAACGATTGATTGTCAAGCTCAAACCATCACTACCTATAATCGCAAACTGTTTGCCAAAATTGAGCCAACAGCAGATTTTATTGATGTATACGCAACTTTTAAGACAGATGCAGACGCATCTAGCCCCAGTGATGAGCGTACTAATCGCTCATTATCAATGAGTGATGTGGTTGATAAACAGCTCTTTTCACGACTTTGTCAATCTAACCCTCAACCCAGTAAACAGAAATGATGACCTATATAACCAGTGGCAAACAACCACCAACTGGTTTAATAATAGATAAATAGCAACTGCACCAAAATACTAGTTATTACAATACTATTACTATTTATTTTCATCACGAACTTTATTGACTAAGTAATCAACCACTTGTGGTACTTTTGCGCCTTCACCTTGCACCACATATTTGCCTTGTACCACCACAGCAGGCACACCAGTTAATTGATAGCGTTTAGCCCCTGCTTTAGAGCGTCCCACTTTGGTACTAACCGCAAATGAATTATACAAGCTGTTGAATTTGTTTTTATCTACACCTTGTGAAGCATACCAATTAGCCAAAGAGTTTTGGTCAAATAGCTTTTTGCCGTCTTTTTGAATGGCAGAAAATAATGCTTCATGAGTTTTGTCATGATAGCCAAGCATCTGTGCTGCATAGAACCCACGAGCATTAGCTTCCCAAACTGGGTTTAAGGCTGCTGGTGACTGTAAAAACACCACATCACTGGGTTTGGTTTTTGCCCATTTTTGCATAAATGGTTCAAGGTTATAGCAGTGTGGACAGCCATACCAAAAGAACTCACGCACAATGATTTTATTACCTTCAATTGTCTCTGGGTTATCAAGTACGGTGTAATCTTTACCTGCTTGAAACTCTGCTGCCGCGGCAGGCAATGAAGCCAGACCAACTGCTGAGACTAAAGCTGCCAATACAAAACCATTTTGGGGACTAATTTTCATCGTTTTTTCCTTATACTAAAAAAGACAGCCAATCGCTTATCATTACTTTGTATATTTTTAATATATCTTATTATTATTGCAGTCGCATCATAACAATACTGCTCCAACACTGCATCAGCCGCCTTAAAAATTACTTTAGAAAGGGGTTATATAAAATATGTCAAACTAAATACAAAGCATAACGAATAACTTAGAATATATGAGTATCTGTATCATACCGCATTTCACTTGTCATTGTGAACCAAGAAGCGTACAAAGTATCTTAAATAACCGTTGTAACGATGTGAGCAATTGCAGTTATGGTTAACAATCAGGTAACATGTCATCAAATATGCCATTAAATCTGATAGATGATGTGCCTGTAGAAGCATGCTAATATAGCCAACAAATACTTCCTATATCATTAATAACTTCCTCTTTGTAGCACATTGCAGCGCGTTGTAGCACATTGTAGCGTAAGTTGCTCTTTTCCATTTTCTTTAACTTTGCGATTTTTTTTGGAGCGTCTTGTGAATCCAGCTAACCACCCATCTCATAACCAAAATACAACCAATACAGCTGATACCACCGCTGCTAATGCATCTATTGCTGCGACCAATGTTGATGCTGCCGAAATCAGTAAATTTACCCGTTTGGCAAATCAATGGTGGGACAAACAAGGAGCATTTGCAACCTTGCATGAGATTAACCCATTACGTCTTAACTGGATTGAACAAAACGTCATCGCTGGTATGAATTCTGGGCTAACTGGAAAAACCGTACTTGATGTCGGCTGTGGTGGTGGTATTTTGACCGAGTCAATGGCACGCCGTGGTGCTGATGCTACTGGTATTGATATGGGACTAGAGAACCTCAAAGCCGCACAAATCCATGCCCAGCAAAGTGGACTAACCAACAGATTGCGTTATCAGCATATTCGAGTGGAGCAGTTTGCTGCAGAAAATGCTGGCAAATTTGATGTGGTGACCTGTATGGAGATGCTTGAGCATGTCCCTGACCCTGCTGCCATTGTGCAAGCCTGCTTTAAGCTATTAAAACCAAGCGGTGTCTGCGTCTTATCCACCATTAACCGCAATCCGAAGTCCTATCTATTTGCCATCATTGGTGCAGAATATGTGTTGCGTTTGTTAGATAGAGGCACACATGACTATAGCAAATTTATCACGCCTGCTGAGCTTGATAAAATGGTGGTGAATGCTGGTTTTAATCGCCAAGATTTGATTGGTCTGCATTACAACCCAATCACCAAACGCTATTGGCTAGCACAAAATGTCGATGTCAATTATATGATGGCAGTCAAAAAGCCTGATGAGCAATTGTCTTAATTTATGGTACTTTAGGGTTAGGAATAAATAAATGTATGCTAAAGATAAAAAAGATAAATATACCAACAATATTCAAGCCATTTTATTTGATTTGGACGGTACGCTGATTGATACTGCGCCTGATTTTATTCGTATTATCAACAAAATGTGCACTAAATATCAACATACCAGTCCCTCTGAGATAGCTATTCGTGAACAAGTATCGGCAGGCTCATTTGCGATGGTAAAACTGATGTTTGGCGATAGGCTTGCTGATATGGCTAATGATAATCCACAATTATTGGCATATCGGCAAGAGTTTTTGGATACTTATGAGGCAGATATTTGCGTTGATAGTCAACTGTTTGCAGGCTTTGATGACATGCTGCATCTTATTGAAGAGCAATGCAAAAAACCTTGGGGCATTGTTACCAATAAACCCAGATACTTGGCAGAATTATTATTAGAAAAATTAGATTTAACTCATCGCTGTGCGGTGCTTATCTGTCCTGATGATGTGACCAATACTAAGCCTGACCCTGAGCCGTTATTTTTAGCCTGTCAGCAGTTAGGCGTTGAGCCAAGCCAATGCATCTATGTAGGCGACCATGTTCGTGACATTGAGGCGGGTAATCGAGCTGGTATGATAACAGTGCTTGCCAGTTATGGCTATATTCCGCCAGAGGATAAAGATGATTTAAGTGTCTGGGGGGCAGACTTTATTGTTAATAACCCAAAGCAAATGCAAAACTTTGTCGCAAATAAACTGTAGTAAAAAGTAAATCTATCATTTTAAATAGCTATAAATAATTGTGGAAATTTTTATGGATAATACAATACAAACAACTTTAACACATGAACAAATCCGCCACTATGATGCCCCAAAAGACTGCTTAAAAGGTAAAAATATTTTGGTCACTGGTGCAGGTGATGGTATTGGGCGTGTGGCAGCACTGACCTATGCCCGCTATGGTGCCACCGTTTTATTACTCGGTAAAACCACCAGCAAACTTGAATACGTTTATGATGAGATTGAAGGATTTGGTGGGGCGCAACCTGCGATGCTACCGATGAACCTAGAGTCTGCTACACAAACTGAGATGCAGCAGTTGGTTAACTTAATCGAAAAAGAGTTTAATACCCTAGATGGGGTGTTGCACAATGCGGGTATTTTAGGTCAGCTCACACCGCTTGAAATGTATGATGTCGATACCTTTGATAAGGTGATGAAAATTAACTTTAGCGCTTGCTTTACCCTGACCCAATCTTTATTGCCGCTATTAAAATCTGCTCCCCATGGCTCAGTGGTATTTACCACCAGCTCTGTGGGCACACACCCCCGCGCTTTTTGGGGAGCTTATGCGCTGTCCAAGCAAGGGGTTGAAGGCATGAGCGATATCTTTACCCAAGAGACACAAAATACCACCAATTTGCGCTTTAATTGTATCAACCCTGGTGCAACTCGTACCAATATGCGTGCTCATGCCTATCCCGGTGAAAATCCAATGAGCCTAAAAACACCCGAAGACATCATGGCAGGTTATGTGTGCTTGATGAGTGATGACAGTATTGGTGTGCGTGGGCAAGTAATTGATTTACAACCAAAGCAGATTTAGATTGAAGAATACATTATGTGCTGTACTGAGGTCTGTAGCAAGAATAGTAGAACAATAAAAGGAACCTGTTATCAAGTCGATTATAAAGTATGGTATGGCTACTATAATATGTGGGTATGCTCACTTCATCTGTGCAGCGGCTATGGCTACTGAGGTTACCAGCTTTAAAACCACCTCAACCATAAAGCAGATAACTAGCGAGTTATCTGTAGATGATTACCCCGCCTTATCCATCGCCACTGTCATCTCTTTGGCACAGCAAGGTGATGCCAATGCACAGCTACATTTGGGTTGGCGTTATGCTTTTGGGCATGGCGTTACTAAAGATATAGATAAAGCACTTGTATACTATCAACTGGCTGCTAAGCAAGATAATGCGTTGGCACAAACCATCTTAGGTATTCGCTATCTTAACGGCGATGGCGTCATTCAAGATATTAACCAGGCGCATAAATGGTTTACCCAAGCTGCTGTCCTAGGCAATGATGTTGCCAAGCTCAATTTGGCATTTATTTATCAGGGGCTTTATGATTCAGATAGTCCCAGTAATTTTTATAATCCACAACACGCACTGAGTTTATTTCAACAACTAGCCAAACAAGGTGATGACATTGCGCAACTACATTTAGCATATATTTATTATCAAGGCAGTTATGCTGATATATTGCCACAAGACTGGCAACAAGCATGGTACTGGTTTGGACAAGCTGCCATTCAGGGCAATAAGATGGCTCAATACATGCAAGCAAAAATGTATCTTGATGGTGACATAGAAACAGCCATCGCCCATGCTAGTCATTTTGATATACAGCAAGCCTTGGACTACTATCAAGCCGCAGCAATTGATGCTATTCCAGAAGCACAATATGCTCTTGGACACCTACTACAACAAGGTAATATTATCAAAAAAGATACGCAGTCGGCTATTTTCTGGCTGACAAAGGCGGCCAACCAAGGCCATACAGCCGCGCAATATGAATTGGTTGCAATTTTATATTTTGGGCAAGGCATCACCCCACAGCCAAAGAAAGCGGTTAAATTAATGCAGCAGTATGCCAGTCACAACTGACTAAAAACTTGAACAAAAAAAAAGCCCCACAACTCTGATTGAGTTGTGAGGCTTTTTGCTCTTAATGAGCCATATTTGGAGCGGGATAAGAGATTCGAACTCTCGACCCCAACCTTGGCAAGGTTATGCTCTACCACTGAGCTAATCCCGCTAATATCAGGCAACTTAATTCTTAAATAAATAATTTATTATTAAGATATCAAGTATAAAAAAACATCAAAAATAATGTTGTGCCTTAATAGGTGGGCTATTTTAGCAAATATTTCTCGCCTGTCAACACCTTTTTTTATTTTTTATAAAAAAATGCTTGATATGACAATATGACACCATTTTGATTGACTATCCCATTAAAAATAACAAGTCAACGTAAGACCATAAGTAAAGCAAACGAGTTTGGCAAAGAGTGGCTTTTTTTATCCCATTGGTATTAATTACACTTTGCTGTCATTTTTTACTTGCAGTTCGCCATGCAAGATTTATACTGAGAAGACATTTTTGCCTTATTTTTTATATTTGCTAAGTTTTTGCATCATATTGAGGATTACAATGAAAAAAATATTAACCACAGGCATTATGGTTGCCTCACTCAGCACGTTTTCTCTGGGTACATTAACTGGTTGTAGCACCACAACCAATACTGCCGCCATTGGTAGTGAGCGCCAGCAGCTATTATTAATATCCAGTGAACAAGTACAACAAATGTCTGCACAAAGCTATAATCGCATGCTTGCCGAGGCACGGGCAAAAGGTGTGCTTGATACCAATCCTGCTCAAGTTGCTCGCCTTAAAAGAATCGCCAATCGTCTTATCTCGCAGGCAAATACTTACCGTGATGACGCCGCTCGTTGGAACTGGGAAGTGCATACCATACGCTCAAATGAGCTCAATGCATTTGTGATGCCTGGTGGTAAAATCATGTTTTATTCTGGTATTGTTGACCGCCTAAACTTAACTGATGATGAAATTGCTGCCATTATGGGACATGAAATGGCACATGCGCTACGTGAACATGCTCGTGAACGTATCTCTGGTCAAATGGCGACACAAGCAGGCATTGGTATTGCTGCCAGTGTTTTTGGTCTATCGCAAGGGCAAGCACAATTAGCAACCATTGCCGGTGACCTTGGTATTAGCCGTCCCCACAGCCGTACTCAAGAAGCTGAGGCAGACAAGATTGGCTTAGTGTTACTTGCCAAAGCAGGTTATAATCCAAAAGCGGCCATCTCTTTATGGCAAAAAATGCAAAAAGCAGCTGGCGGTGAGCCACCACAATTTTTAAGTACACACCCATCAAGTAGCAATCGCATCGCTAATTTGCAAGCATTACTACCACAAGTCATGCCCTATTATGAGCAAGCCCGTCCCTAGTTTTCGAGCAAAACTGTCTTAATATTGAGTCAGGTTTTTGCAGTTTATACCAACGCAGCCAGTGTATAATATACTGGCTGCTTTTTTATATTATTCATTACCATAACGTCAGGGCAAAAACATTTGGAGAAGGCTATGAGTGTTGCCAATCAGTTAACCGAGTATTTACAAGCTTTAAAGCCGCAGCATTTGCAGCTTATTAATGAGTCGATGAATCATGCCGGCTATTTTGACGGCAAAGAAAGCCACTTTAAGCTCATCATCGTCAGTGATGATTTTGCAGGTAAACGTCTGGTGGCTCGGCATCAACAAGTTTATACCATCGCTGAGCCATTATTGACCTCGCAGGGTGGCTCTATCCATGCCTTAGCGATTCATGCCTATACACCTGATGAGTGGCAAGCGTTACTCGCCAGCGAAGGGCAAGCACCTGCCAGCCCGCAATGTGCAGGACAACGCAAAGCCTAATTTTATCGCAATTACCTCACTCTTAACTTATTTTACTAATTTGATATATGACCCCTCCCAAACCCTCCCCTTGAAGTAAGGGGAGGACTTAAAAGCCAGTGCCTCCCCCTGAGGAGGAATATAGCGAAACACTGTTTCGCCCCTGAAGAGCGTTAATAAATAGTCCAGTGGACTATTTTAGAGATGCAAGACGAAAAGCTGTGCTTGTAGTACAAGACAAGAGCTATGCTCGCCTAGTAAGTGGGAGGCTAGGAGGGGGTTGAAGTTGAGAGTGAGGTAAGCAACTAGAAATCAATAACCAACATTTATGATTCGTTATTAGCAAGCCCATCGCTCGCCAAAGGATTTTTATGAAACACTTACACATGCTGATGGCATTTTTGACCATCGGTTTATTTGTCTATCAAAGCTATTTGGTATTAAGCCGCAATGACCGTTTAGGCAAACGTGGCAAAATCATTACCCATATTTTTTATACCTTACTCATACTCTCTGGTGGTTGGATGCTGACGCTATTAATGTCGGTCAATGCCCCAGTACAATGGGTATTTGCAAAGATTATTTTGCTGATTGCCGCGATTAGTGCCAGTATCAAAGCATTTCGTGCTTCAGCAACCCCAGCACAGCAAAAAATGGGGATTTTTATCACTGCGGTGGCGTATGTGGGTATTTTGTTTTTGGCATTTAGTAAACCTGCCAATTTCTTTTGATGCTAAACTAACCACATGGATATAATTATCAAACAAATCAATTTGCAAGATTTTGGAGGCACAGTCATGACACAACATAAAACTTTAAGAAATGGATTAATGACAACTGCTGCGCTTATTGCCCTTACTGGCTGTGCCACCACCAGTAATATCAGCCCGCAATATGTCGCTCCCAGTACTTATCAAGGCTATGACTGTGCAGGTTTGCAACAAGAGATTAATCGTATCGATAGCTATATTGCACAAGCCAAAAAACAACAAACCACATTGGCCGCCACTGGCGTGGGGGTTGGTGTATCGGCAGGACGTTGGGGTATTTCACCCAATATTACCTTTGGTATTGGTAAAAGCAGCAACTCACAAGCCCGTGATGCCAAGCTATCTCGCTTATTTGGTGAACGAGATGCTGCTATACAATCAGCGCGCCTAAAAAAATGTGCCTTTGTTGCAGGGCAAAAAGTATACGGTGAGCAGTAAAATAGCGGTTAGCTATTTTTTAAGCGAACTGTTTGGCTCATTAATTGACTACTGACTAAACCCATTAAGCAATCCATTAAGTATTGGCTAATGACGTTTTTTTGCCAATACTTTTTTCCAACTGTCATCTAGCTCGTTGATGGCAAGCCACGGATTGATAATATCAGCAGCAATCTTTTGTTTTGCGTTCGTCAATGCCCATAGTTGTTTTAAAGTGGCAAATGGGTGTGGTCGCTCAATTAAATAGACAGGCACGCCACTGGCAATCATGCCGTCTCTTGCCACTTGATAATACCAACCAGCGATGCCCTGCGCTGTTATCCAAGCGGCAATGTTGTCTCTGCCCAAATACTGCCCAATTTGGTCATTAATTTTGTAGCAAGGTCGGCGTGGTTGCACAATACGCAATTGTACTGCCTGCTTTTCCTCTGCAAACTGCGCATCTTTATAGTGATACTCATCACCAAATTGAAAGACGTCGCCAATGCAAACCGTATCTTCGGTCATGCTTGGCATACCTGCCACCGCCTCGGTGGTGATGTTCTCCCCCAGTGTACCGACCCGTACTTTTAAGCCAAACTGAGCATTGATTTGCTCATAAGTCTCTACTGGCATTTGATGTACGGCTTTGAGTGGCCCGCCATGATGACGACGGTCGGCTTGTTCGTCTTCGATAAGCCCCATAAAATTCACTGCCATCACCCCATCAATGGGGGCTTTGTTAATGGCACTTGCCTGCTCTCGGGCAAAGGGCATGGCTTTTCCTGTACGCACACAAGTGACTGTGGCAATGGGGGTATGCGGGTCAATATTATTAAAACTGGTATGCATGTCAGCGATATTCCTTATACATATTATAAGTATCTATGAGTCCCTGCCCTATCCCATCTAGCGTAGACTGGTTACCCATTGCATGATTTGTGCGCTTGGCAATGCCCCTGATTGACGCGCAATTTCTTGTCCATGTTGAAAGGCAACCATGGTCGGTAGGCTACGAATGTTATAAGCTGCCGCCGCTTGCTCATATTGGTCGGTCTGCAATTTGGCAAAGACAATGTGCGGTAAAGATTGCGCTGCTGCGGCAAATTGCGGTGCCATCATCAGGCAAGGCTGACACCAGCTTGCCCAAAAGTCGATGATGGTGAGCATGTCATTTTTCTGCACGATTTTAGTTAGGCTTTGCGGATTTAGCACTATCGGACTGGCGGTAAATAAGGCTTGATGACATTTGCCACAGTTGGGCTGGGGGTTGCTATTGAGCTTGGCGGGGTCGATGCGATTGGTGGCAAGGCAATGTGGGCAGACAAGATGGCTGTTGGTTGCGCTGGGGTTTTGTTGGCTCATGGGGGTTCTCTTTTGCTTGATGGCTTTAAATATTGATGGTTTGGAATTTAACTGTTTTAGGTGCTTAGTATGATGGTAAGTTTAGTATGGTGGTAAGTTAAGATATTTTCTAGTTTGCCAGCTATCCTATTAGTTAAAGATTCGTAAAACGTGGCTGACATAAGGCTTTTTAGCCCCTGAGTGAGGATTAAGATAAAGCACTGCTTTATCCCTCACGCAAGAGAAAATGCCTTAAAGGGCATTTTCTGATATGCCAGTTATCCTATCGATGGTTAAAAAGTCGTAAAGCTTAGCTCACATAAGGCTTTTTAGCCCCGATAGTAGCGGTATCCTGCTCGGCTAGGCGTGTTGCGAGGGCTAGAGCTGAGACAGTGTCGAGGCAATAGCAATGTTTCAGCTCGTGCCATCGCCACGCCTAGTTGGGCAGATACAAGCGGATAGCGGGATTGGCTGCGACTGTTTTGCACCACTTTATACTGTTGTATTATAGTACGATGATACGCTAGGCTCGGCAAATATTTGTGATGTGGTGTGGGGATATTCGATGGTAAAAGGGTTGCGGTGGCTAGTGCCTAAATGGCTGCGTGAATATGCGCCAAAGCAGTTGCCAGCCGATGTGGTGGCAGGTCTGGTGGTGGGTATTTTGGTAATTCCGCAGAGTTTGGGCTATGCGGTATTGGCAGGGTTGCCGCCTGTGTATGGGCTGTATGCGGCAATTTTGCCAGTGCTGGTGTATGCGTGGGTGGGCTCAAGTAATGTGCAAGCGGTTGGCCCTGTGGCGATTACTGCCATTATGACCGCCAGTAGTTTGCAGCCGTTTGCACAGGCTGGCAGTACGCAATATGCGTTGATGGCAAGTTTGCTGGCGTTGATGGTGGGGGTAATGCTGTGGCTGGCAGGGCGGCTAAAACAAGGCTGGATTGTGCAGTTTATTAGCCGCGGGGTGTCGGCAGGGTTTGTTAGCGGTGCGGCGGTGCTGATTATACTCAGTCAGCTTAAATATGTGACGGGGGCTAAGATATCAGGTAGTACGCTGCTACAGTACGCCAGCTCGCTTACACAGCATTTGGACTCAGTGAATGTACCAACTTTGCTGGTGGGATTGACGGCTTTGGGGTTATTTTTGCTCAACCGCTATGGCAGCAGCTGGCTGTGGCAATCGTGGTTGTCAGATAATCAGGCAAAATGGGCGGGGCGTTTGTTTCCGTTATTGTTGGTGGTCACTGCGATTGTGCTGTCTGCGTTGGGGGATTGGGACAGGTTGGGTATTGCGGTGATTGATGCTGTACCTAGCGGCTTTCCGTCGTTTCGTCTGCCTTATGTGCCGTTAGTACACGATGCGCTGGATTTATTACCTACGGCAGCTTTGATGGCGTTAATCGCTTTTGTGTCGAGTAGCTCGGTGGCGAGTACTTATGCCCGCCAACGGGGGGAACATTTTGATGCCAATGAGGAGTTAAAAGGCTTAGGGCTTGCCAATATTGCTGGCGGATTTTTTCAGAGTTTTCCTGTAGCAGGTGGGTTTTCACGTACTGCGATTAATGTGGATTCGGGAGCGCAAACGCAGCTGGCAAGTGTGATTACGGTGGCGGTGATGGTCGCTGCTTTATTGGTACTGGGCACACTGATTGCGCCTTTGCCCTATGCCCTACTTGGGGCGATGATTATGGCATCTATTATTAGTTTGATAGATGTGCGTACCCTACGCTCGGCATGGCGTTATGACCGCTTAGATGCGCTGAGTTTTTTGGCGGCATTTGTGGGGGTATTGGCGTTTGGACTAAACACAGGACTGGTATTGGGGTTGATGGTGTCGTTTGCCAGTCTGATTTGGCAATCTAGCCAGCCGCATATTGCTGTGGTCGGACAGCTTGGTGAGACGGGGCATTTTCGTAATATCAACCGCCATAATGTAGTCACCTTTCGCAATTTGCTGATTATGCGTGTCGATGAGAGTTTGTTTTTTGGTAATAGTGAGTCGGTGCATAGCCAGATTCAAGCTGCGGTGACAAGCCACCCTGATGCTTGTGAGCTGATTCTGATTATGGCAGCGGTAAACCATATTGATTTGACCGCTCAAGAGATGCTGATTACTTTAAATAATGAGTTGGTGGCAATGGGTTGGCGGCTGCATTTTAGCTTTATCAAAGGGCCTGTGATGGATGTGATTGAGCAAACGCCAGTGATTGGTCAGCTATCAGGGCAGGTATTTATGAGTACGGTGGATGCGGTTAATCAGTTTGCTGATAAGAATCCATGATATGACCTAATCTGTCTTTGTTAGGTTGCTGCCTTAAATTGCTATCTTCAATTGCTGCCGCAAATTAACGGTAGCGCCGCTTAGGGATAATGGTTATTATAATCATATCTTTATCATTTGAATCATTTAATAAATAAGACTTTTATGCCTGCTAACTCTGATATTACTATTTATAAACAAATTTACCCAATCCAATGCCCCACGTTAGTACAGCTTGGCTATTGCTCGGTGATTAATATTCGCCCCGATGGTGAGTGTGAAACGCAGCCAAGTAGCGATGAGCTAGCGACTGCGGCAGAGCAAACCAACCTTGCCTATGTGTATTTGCCGTATGATTGTGACCGTTTAAGTCGGCAGACGATAGAAGCTTTTGCCAAACACTACCATGCGCTACCAAAACCCATCATGCTGTTTTGTGGTACGGGTAATCGGGCAAAACTCTTGTATCAAAGTGCGCTGATGCAAGGATTGCTATAATCTTAGTGAAATGAATAAAATAAATGAACAACCTTTTATCCACAACTTTTAATCATAATAAGGAATCATAATATGACGCATCAAGTCAGCTTTGCAGGACAAATCACCCCAGAGCAAGTACAACAAATCGCCGCTGATGGTTTTAAAACCATCATCAACAATCGCCCAGATGGTGAAGCGGCAGACCAACCAGCCAGCAGTGAGATTGAAGCGGCAGCAAAAGCGGCAGGTTTGGCATATAAAGAAATTTCCTTTGCTGGTAACGCTTTAACACAGCAACATGTGGAAGACTTTGCTGATTATTTTAATCAAGCTGAACAACCTATTTTAATGTTTTGCCGTACGGGCAATCGCTCCAATGGCTTGTATGAAGCAGCTAAACAGATGGACATGTTAGACGATTAATTTATAGATTATAGTTGATAGATTTTAGTTTATAGCGCTAAGCTAATTTTAATCCATACTGCTCACATACCCATGCCAATTGGCTACGTCCAAAGTTGGGGTGGGTGTTGGCAGCAGCAATCATTTCTATCACCACACTGGGCATTTTTGGTAATATAAACGGCGCATCTGTTGTTGTTAATGCGACCATCTGCCCCAAGCTACTGCTTGCCACCACGGTTATCCCCTGCCCTGATAACACCAAACTTTGTATCGCTCCCAAGCTGCCTGTACTACACAGCACTTGGCTGGCAATGTTATGCTGGCTCAAGCTTTGTATGGGTGCATGGTGAAAATGACAGCTTTCATCATAGAGAACCAACGGTACGCTTTGATTTTGCTGATAATATTGGCATAGCCTTTTAGTATCGCCATCATACGCCCACACCCCTGTATCTTGCTGTAAAAACAGTCCTGCCTTACTGGCTGATGAGCGTGATACAATCGCCACGTCAAGCTCGCCTGCGTCCAGCATCGCGCGCAGCTGCATCGAGTTATGACAGTGCACATGTATGGGCAGATTAGGCACACATTGATAAATAAGCTGGGTGACTTGAGGCAAAATTCCACCTGCATAATCATCAGGACAACCAAGCTGTAGCGGACGCATAATCTGACGACTGCCTTGCAACTGCCGCATAGCATCATCATGTAGGCTGATAATATGACGGGCGTAACCCAACAGAAACTTGCCCTCTTCGGTTAGCTTTAGCTCTCGCCCAGATTTGATAAATAAACGCTTGTCCGTTTGCTCCTCAAGCTTGTGCATCTTTTGGCTAACCGCACTTTGGCTACGGTGTACCTGCTCTGCTGCCCTTGTATAACTGCCTGTTTCTACCACTGCAATAAAACAACGCAATGCGTCAATATCCATCGCTCACTCCCTACTTTGCCTGCCTTATTATGCTTCCTTCACATTGTCATAATGCTTATCATACGTTGATTGTCGCATAATTTTGATAGGGCATTTCAGCATTTTGCTAATAGGTGCTATTAGAAGTTTGCGTTGGTTATCCTACTTAATGCTTGGCATACTCAAAGCTCATTTTTAAACTTCTTTAAACCATACTTCTTTCAAATAAGTAGGACAACATTATGAATAAACCTCTATTAATCATCGGTAATAAAAACTACTCATCATGGTCATTGCGAGCATGGCTACTACTCAAAATGTTTGATATAGACTTTAATGAACACCCCATTGCTTTATTTAGTGATAGTTCCAAACCCATCTTACAAGCACACTCTGCCACAGGCAAAGTGCCTGTATTGGTTGATGATGGCATTAATATTTGTGACAGCTTGGCGATTGCTTTGTATGTTAATGACTATCTAACTGATAAAAGCATTTGGGGTAATGAGAAAAACAGTAAAGCCGAACGTAGCCATTGCCAAAGTTTGGTGGCTGAGATGCACTCAGGACTGATGGGGATACGTAGTGAAATGCCAATGAATATTCGAGCCACTGCCCGTATTCAGCCAAGTAAACAATGTTTGGCAGACATTGCGAGGGTTGAGCAAATCTTTGCCCAGTGTTTGCAAAATAAGGCTAAAAGCAGTGACTTATCTGAAGGATATTTGTTTGGTGAATTTAGCGTTGCCGATGCATTTTTTGCCCCTGTCATTTTTCGGCTCAAAACTTATGCCGATGCATCAAAAATTGCCCTAAAGCCCACCACTGAGAAATATTGCGAGGTAATGCTAAGTAACCCTTATATGCAACAATGGCAAGCATTGGCATTGCAAGAAACGCAGGTCATCGCTGATGATGAAGCAGGGGAAATTGTGCGTGTGGTGGGGGTTTTGGGATAAGATAAATTATTTTATCTCATCGCCTAGAGCGTCTAATGAATGATTCAAACCGCCACTACCGTGTACCAAGATACCAGCACCAGCCACACAGTAGGTGTGATAATCCTCCACCTCAATGTTATACACCGTGGTGGTGTATAATGGATAGGCAATACCTGAGGCCTCTGCCCCTGTGTAGCCCTGCCGGTCATAATACGGATAGGCGGGGCTATCTTCGGGACTGAGTGGCTCAACATGACTATTAGGACATGCATCATCAAGTACCCAGATTTGCCCATATACGTCCACTTCTGCTTCTTTATCGCAAAAATCAATTAGGAATCCTTCTTCTGCTCCTTGCCAACCTACCATCTCTTTGCCACCTTGCAAGTAGGCATAGTCTGGACTGAACGCCTGATACAAGGGCTTGACCGAACACACGGTGTAGTATTCGTTATGAACACTACTTTTCACCAAATCACCTATCATCAGCTGATCTACCCGCTTCCAACGTGGCTCGTCATAATAGGTAACGTTAGCAAACTCGCCTACTTCGTTCACATCATCGGTATAGCCATAGACCATAAACGGATGGTTGGGGGTGACGGCTAGGTTTACATTGATATAGCCTAGACCACTTCCTAGATCTGACAGCCCCAAATACCAGATGGCTTGCGCTTCGTGCTTAAAGGTATTGATAACCCGTTTTGGCGTACGCTCCCCAATGCCGTTTTCTGGCATTGCCATGACCATGTCTCCCACCTTAAGCTCTTTGATGGGCTTCCAATAAGGAAATTCAGGTATCGATACCCATGTGCCACCAACAAAGCACGCCATATTGCTTGATTGGGTGTTGGCGATTGCCCGCCGCTTTATCTCAGCATACATGGCATTGTTTGTATTGTTTTGCATACTTATTTACTCTTAATTAAATAATATTATTTAATGATAATAACAAAAAAACCACCTTAAATAAGGTGGTTTTTTCGATTTATCTAAGTCTGTCTAAATTATACAAAACTATTACATTACTAAATATTCAAAAGCACTTAATGCACCTTCGCCCCGAAGACCGTTAAAAAACCGTCTGGGGGACGGTTTTTAGGTCTGAGCCACACAAGCTATGCTTGTGTGTGGGCTGGTGAAAAATAAATTAATGATATTACTGCATTACCAAATATTCAAAAGCACTTAACGCAGCCTTACTACCCTCGCCCATAGCAATATTAATCTGCTTAAATGGAACAGTAGTCACATCACCACAAGCAAAGATACCTTTACGGTCAGTACGGCAACGCTCATCAATCTCAATCTCACCAAAGCGGTTAACATCAACAAAGCCTTTGACAAATTCAGAGTTTGGCACAAGCCCAATCTGCACAAACACCGCAGACAAATCTAACTCTTTAACCTCACCTGTTTCACGCTCTTCATAGACGATTGAAGTTACTTTGCCATCAGTTGCCTTAATCTCTTTGGTAGCAACCGAAGTCATAATATCAATATTAGCAGTTTCATTGGCTTTATTGACTAATACTTGGTCAGCTTTTAGCGTATCGGCAAACTCAAATACAGTCACATGCTTAACGATACCTGCCAAATCCAGTGCTGCCTCAATACCTGAGTTACCACCGCCAATAACTGCCACATCTTTACCTTTAAAGAAAGGACCATCACAATGCGGGCAGTACGCCACACCATTACCGATATTTTCTTCTTCACCGGGGATATTTAGCTTACGCCATTGAGCCCCTGTTGCTAAGATAATGCTACGGGTTTCAAACTGCTCACCAGTATTTAGATGAATCGCATAATTTTCATCTTTAGTTTCTGTTAACTCTTTAACACGCACATGCTCTTTTAGATTAATTTCATATTCTTTTAGATGCTTGGCAAAGTTTGCAGACAGCTCGCTACCATTGGTTAATGGTACAGAGATTAAGTTTTCAATGTCTTGCGTATCTTTCACCTGACCACCAACACGGTCAGCCACGATGGTTACTTTTAAGCCTTTACGAGCAGTATAAATGGCTGCTGCCACGCCAGCAGGTCCACCACCGATGATGGTCACATCTTGCTGTTCTAATTGTGCCGTCTCATCATTACCGCCTGCTAGAATTTCAGGATATTGCTCTTGCAATTTTTCAATCAATTTAGCAGTGTCAATTTTACCGTTAGCAAATGGTTTACCATTTAAAAATACCGCAGGTACACCTTGGATATTATTGGCATCGACTTGCTCTTGGAACAATGCGCCATCAATCATTTCTGCATTGATGTTGTCATTAAGTAGGGCAAATTGGTTTAACGCTTGCACCACATCAGGGCAGTTATGACAGCTCAGTGAAATATATGTCTGAAACTGTAGTGGCTGAGTAATATTTTTGATGATTTTTTGAATACCTTCATCAAGTTTTAGTGTGTGTCCGCCCGCTTGCAACATTGCCAAAATCAATGAGCTAAACTCATGTCCACCGGGGATACCACTAAAGACAATACCTGTATCTTTACCTTCAGAGGTGATTTTAAAGCTGATAGGGCTAGGTAGGCTGTCATCAACCGCTTGTGGGTCAAAGTTGATTTTATCCGTGGTACCTGCAATTTTAGTTAAAAAATCGACTAATTCGCTACGTTTTTCATGCTCACCACTACCTAGAGTCATGGTGATTGGACGAGTCATATTTTCGCTGTAGCTTTTTACCGCATCTAATAAACCTTGGTCTAACATAGATAGTTCCTTATTAAGGTTGAATTTGAATATTATGATTATGAGAAGTTAAGTATTTTGTGCATAATTTATTAACAATATCTCAATAAATGAGTTGTCTTTTTGATGCATACATTATCAATGTTTTTGGAGCTTATCTCAATCAGAGAAAGTCAAACACTACAATATATAAAACAAATCATCAATAAAAATACGTTTTGTTTTTCTGATGAAAAAACTAATTTTGCCTCATAAAAAATATATGCTAGCGTCATACCATTTTTTTGTTACAATCATATTAGCAGCGGTGCTTTTCACCTTGCTTGTATAAATAAAACCAATGAAAAGGATAATATTATGTTCCATGAACATCGTGAGTTAATTAGTGAGCTAAAACAAACTGATGCCCATTTTGCCAAATTGTTTGATGAACACAATGACCTTGATAACGAGATTGATAAATTGGAGAATGATGTGGTGAAGCATGCCAGTCGTGAAGAAGAAATCGAAATCAAAAAACGGCAGAAACTACACCTCAAAGATGAGATTTATAAAATCTTAGAGAGTCATAAAAAATAAGCGATAACGATACATATTAGCACTAAAAAAACCTTATCTTCGGATAAGGTTTTTTATTGCATGGTTTATTGGGAAGACGAACAATCTAAAAAATACCATCTACTTACTATCAGTCAAACTTGTGTTGTCATAACTTTGACACATTGACCTCGTAAAGTATCAGTTCAAGACAGATATATGAATAACAAAAAATATATATAGGAATGATATAGGACAGAAAATAAGCCTATTAGGACAAGACATTTTGAAAGCAAAAAAGATCATTGCCCCCATTTTATTATTATTAGTTATTAGTGTACTGAGTGCCATTGGGTATTTATCATGGACAGCCCGACAAGTCGCACAACAAATCATCACCGTCAGCGGCTTGATTGGCTCTGAAAAAAAGGATTTTTTTGATGATCCTGAAGTACAGCGCATTTTAGCAGATGATTATCAACTGAAAGTAGAGTATGAAAGCGTTGGCTCACGCCGTATTGCTACTGTAGGTGGGGCAAAAGGGGCGGTCAATAAGTATGATTTTGCCTTTCCTGCGGGCACACCTGCCGCCGAAAAAATCAGCCGAGATTATCACCCCACTGCCAGTTATCGCATCTTTTTTACCCCAATGGCAGTTGCCAGTTGGCGACCTGTGGTTGATGTCTTACAAAAAAATGGCATCGTGCAAAAACGTACCGCTAACGCCACCAATGCAGGTTATTATGGGATTTTGGACATGAATGCCCTGCTAAATTTAATGTACACCCAAACTCGCTGGAAAGATCTGCCCAACAATCAAAGCTTTGATATCGGACGCCAAGTACTGATCAAGTCAACCAACATCACTTCATCAAACTCCGCTGCCATGTATTTGAGTTTGGCAAGCTATTTGGCAAATCAAGATCAAGTCGTTGCCAACTCTACTCAAGCAGCACAAGTACTGCCCAGTATGTTGCCCTTATTTAGTAATCAAGGATTTTTGGCAGGGTCATCAGCCACACCTTTTGAAGATTATCTGATTAAAGGCATGGGCAACTCTCCGTTAGTGATGATTTATGAATCACAATATTTGTATCAAGCCAGTCTCAATGACGGCAGTATCCGAAATGAAATGATACTGTTATATCCCGAACCAACTATTTTTACTCAGCATACCTTATTGGCAATGAATGAGGCAGGAGAAAAGCTTGGTGCCGCACTCAATGATGACCCACAATTACAAAAGCTTGCCATTGCTCATGGCTATCGCAGTAATAACACCGCTCTGACATCTGCTTTTGAGCAAAATCTAACCCAGCATAATATTGAATATATTCCAACCACCCTAACCGAAGTCATTGAAACCCCCAGTTATGATTTATTAGAGTTGATGATTAGTAAGCTTGAGAGTCAATTAAATCAATAATTGACAGGATTGACCTGATTAAACAGATTAACGTTATTGGCTGTCAATTTATGATGCCAAGTTATGACTATTGAGCATTTACCTCTTGTTTTACCATTTTGATAGTGTTGATAAAGTAGAATGACTTATGACCCAATTAGCCCCCACAACTGTCTCTATCAATCAGCGGTCACCAATAAACGAGCAAGCGCATATGCATATATTGATACCTCTTATCACAATATATGCCACAATACGGCTAAAACCCATCGGCACGATTAGCAACTGGTTATGTACTTTGTTGATGTTATTTACTGTTGTGTTGTTCAGTGGTTGCCAAGACAACAGTTCAATACAAAATACAGACGCATCACAAGATGAAATTCAAGCGGCTGATTTGGCAAATCCAAAGATATTGACCATCTTAGCAGGCTCAGAGCTGCAAGATATTGAACCATTATTACCCGACATCAAAAAAAATACTGGCATTGAGCTAAAACTACACTATAGTGGCACACTAGATGGCGTCGACAGCATCAATCAAGGCAGCTTAGTAGATGCCGCTTGGTTTTCACATGCCAAGTATTTGAGCCTAACCAATCAAAATAAAATTCATGCCCAAACCCCAATCATGCTGTCACCTGTGATTATGGGCATCAAAAAAAGCAGCGCAGAAACGCTGGGCTGGACCACGCCACAAGGTAACTTAAAAGCAGACATTACATGGCAAACCATCGCTGAAGCGTCCAAAGCAGGACAACTAAAATATGCCATGACCAATCCTGCCGCCAGTAATTCAGGCTTTACAGCACTGATGGGGGTCGCCTCTGCCTTTGCAGGGACTTCAGACGCACCCACCTCTGCGGACATCAAAAAAGTCACCCCACAACTAAAAGATTTTTTTCATGGACAAACACTCACCTCAGGCAGCTCAGGTTGGCTTGCAGACGCTTATATACAAGATCAAAATAACCTTGATGCAATCATTAATTATGAATCGGTATTGATGCAATTAAACGCCAGTGGCAAGCTAAGTGATCCTCTATTACTACTCTATCCCAAAGAAGGCATTGTCACGGCTGATTATCCACTTACCCTGCTCAATTTTGATAAAAAAGAAGCTTATGATGCGGTGGTCAACTACTTAAAAAGTACCGATGTACAACAAAAAATCCTGCAACAAACCCATCGTCGTCCTGTCAATCATCAAGTGGCACTTAGCCCAGATTTTTATCAAGGATTATTGGTTGAACTACCCTTCCCTAACTCACAGCAAGTCATTGATGAATTACTCATGGACTTTGCCAATCAGCTACGCAATCCTGCTTATGCCCTATTTTTATTGGATATTTCAGCATCTATGCAAGGTGATGGTATCAGTCAGCTTAAAAATGCGTTGCTGGCACTGACCGATGATCCTCAGGATATCGGCAATCAACGCTTTTCTCAGTTTGCAGATAATGAAGTGGTGGCACTAAAGCCATTTAATGATGAAACTTTTGAAATTCATAGTTTTTATATTTCTGATCACACCCGTCCTAAGCTACGTCAAGATATCAATGGACTTAATCCCCAAGGCGGCACTGCCATTTATAACGCTTTGCTTAATGCGTATCAAACCCTTGCGACGAGTAATAAAATTGATGCAAAAAATCGCCAAGATAACCCAGATTTGGCAAATCAACCGCCCTATTATTATACCATTGTCTTAATGACCGATGGACAAAATACCGATGGCATTGATTTTGAAGCATTTAAACAACAGTACCAAACTCTACCAATAGACACGCAAAAAATTCGCACCTTTATCGTCTTATTTGGCGATGCCGATGCAGATGAATTACAACAAGTAGCGACATTAACAAGGGGCAAAATATTTGATGGTCGTCAGGGTAATTTGGCAGCCGTCTTTCGGCAAATTCGGGGTTATCAATAAATCGTGATTTTCAATAAACTGTAGTTATTTATAACAGGCATTTATGAAAAAATTTTGGTTCTTTTTTTATGGGCTACCCAATATCTTTGGGCTAATCGGCTTACTTATCGGCTTAATAACACAGCTAATATTAATGCTGTCCTCTACTTTAGGTGGACTGCTGTACTGGCTGCCCATTTGTTTATTATTGTATGCTTTAGGTTGGCTGCTGGGGTGGTGGATACAAGATAATGACGCCAACTTACATTTTGCGCAGACCCAAACTGCGGAGCAAATAGAGCATGAATTACAACAACTGTTAGCACACATCAAACCTCGCATACCACCCCAAGCTTATGAACATGTCAAGAATATTCAAACCTCGGTGCTGTCGGTACTGCCACATCTGGTTGCAGGACAATTTGCTGACCAAAATTTATATACCGTTAAGCAAGCAGTGTTTGACTATCTGCCCACAACCTTAGAAAATTATCTGCGCCTACCAACGGTTTATGCCAATATGCACCCAGTCAATCAAGGTAAAACAGCCAAAACATTGCTGATTGAACAGCTTGCCACACTAGATGATGCCTTACTTAAAGTCACCCATAATATTTTTGCTCATGATGTGCAGGCATTGCTTGCCAATCAACGCTTTTTACAAACCCGATTAAATGATGGCTAATGCACTGGGAGTAAATCGACACCACATCAAAATAACCACTTCTTTTTATATGTATCTAAGACATTTTACAAAAGATAGGTACACTTTACTGTCTTGTCTTAGCCAGATTTATGATAAGATAATCAGATTAAATTAAATAACACCTCCTTTTTTAATATATTTATAAGTATACGGAACCCTATGAGCTGGAATGATCCAAACGCAAAGCTTGAAGCACAAAACTACGAAAACCCAATTCCCAGTCGTTTGCTGATATCGCAAACATTAACCAAGCTTGGTGAAGCCACACAACCACAGCTAGCTGCCACCTTTGGGATAGAAGATCCCGATCAGTTCGATGCCTTAGGTAATCGTCTCAAAGCCATGCTACGTGATGGTCAAATAAGCCGTGAAGGCAGACCCTATAGATACACCCCTGTTACCCAAAAAGATGTGGTATCAGGTACTATCTCCGCACATGCCAAGGGCTTTGGCTTTGTGGTATTAGACGACATGCCAGATTTATTTTTGCATGAAAAACAAATGCGTTGGGTCTTTAATGGCGATACCGTTGATGCCATCGGTACAGCGACTGATAACCGTGGGCGCACTGAAGGCTTAATTGTCAAAGTCACCGAACGTCAGCAAAACCAATTTATTGGCACACTTGATAAAGATGAAGAAGGCTATTGTGTCACCCTTGCTAGCCCCAATAATCACCAACCCATTACCGTCACTGATGAAAACGTACAAGCCATTGGCGCAAAACAAGGTCAACCTGTCAAAGTAGATATTATTGACTGGCCCAATCAACACGAATTTGCCACGGGTAAAATCGTTGAGGTAATGGACGATGACAACGACCGTGAAGTAATCATCGAAACCACCCTACTTAACTATGATATTCCACACGAGTTTGGTGCAAAAGTATTGGCACAAGCCAATGGCTACAAAGAACCCACTAGCAAAGATCTTAAGGGTCGTACTGATATTCGTGATTTACCGATGGTCACCATTGATGGCGAAGATGCACGTGACTTTGATGACGCCGTGTATGCCGAAAAACGCTCAGGTGGCAATTATCGAGTGGTGGTTGCCATTGCCGATGTCAGCCATTACGTCACGCCAAACTCTGCCTTAGATCATGAGGCCTATGAGCGTGGCACGTCAGTATATTTCCCGCATCATGTTGTCCCCATGCTCCCAGAAGTACTCTCTAACGGTCTATGCTCATTAAATCCTGACGTTGACCGTTTGTGTATGGTGGCTGATATTAAGCTATCTCGTGCAGGTAACGTCACTGGCTATGAGTTTTACCCTGCGGTGATGCATTCACAAGCCCGTTTAACCTACAACCAAGTCAATGCTTATTTTGATGACCCCAAGGATAAAGCAGTTCCTGAGTCATTAACGGGTAATAAAGACGTTAAAAAATCCATCGACACGCTACACCAGTTGTATGAAGTACTGCTGAAAAAACGTGAACAGCGACATGCGATGGAATTTGAAACCGTCGAAACCTATATTAAGTTTAATGAAGAAGGTGGCATTGATGCCATCATTCCACGCACACGTGGCGACTCACATAAGCTTATCGAAGAGTGTATGCTCCTTGCCAATACCTGTGCAGCTAACTTTGCCCTAAAGCATGATTTACCTGTGTTATATCGCAATCATGATAAGCCCGATAGTGAAAAAACCATGCGTATCCATGAATACGCCAAAAACTTCGGCATCAGCTTTCCTGAAGAAAATCCAACTCAAGAAGACTATCAGCGTTTGATTGAAGTAACCAAAGAACGCCCCGATGCCGTCAGTATCCACAGTATGCTGCTACGCTCAATGATGCAAGCAAACTATGCCCCTGAGAATATCGGACACTTTGGCTTAGCTTACGATGAATACAGCCACTTTACCTCACCTATCCGCCGCTATCCTGACTTGATGCTACATCGTGCCATCAAAGCCAAAGTTACGGGCAAAAGACAGCCTGATACCGACTTTACCTTAGCTGAAGCTGGCACACAAACCTCAGATACCGAGCGTCGTGCCGAAAAAGCCTCTCGCTTTGTTGAAACTTGGCTCAAATGCCACTATATGAAAGACCATGTTGGAGAAGAGTTTAAAGGTGTCATCACCACGGTGACTAACTTTGGACTATTTATCACCCTGACTGATTTATTCATTGATGGTCTGGTGCATATTTCTAACGTTGGCAAAGACTACTTTGTCTATGATGAAAAACAGCAACAGCTTATCGGTCAAGATCATGGCAACCTATATGGATTGGGTGATGAAGTTTTAGTCAAAGTTACCGCGGTGAATATGGACTTATTACAAATCGACTTTGAGCTAATTAAAAAACTAAAATCGAGTGCGATGAACCAAAGTAAAAAGGGACAGGCAAAAGCACAAGACAGCAGTACCAATAGCTCGAACGATAGTAAAAAACCTGCCGCTAGCAAACGCCGTAGCAATCGTGGACGTGGTACTAAAAAAAGCTCCTAAGATACCATTCTTTTAGTGATAAAAAATACCGCTATTATTTAAATAATGGCGGTATTTTTTTACGTATATTACTAGGGTTCTGTTGAACATTCATCTTTATAGGAAAAGCAGTCATACAGGGCTATGGCAAACTAATTTCTGCGCTGATTGGCAGATGATCCGACAGCTCTGACCATGGCTTGCCTGTATGCACCCATGCTCGCGTCACTTGTAAATTTCGTACATAAATACGGTCTAGACTAAAAACAGGAAATTTAGCAGGAAAAGTGGGCAGTAATTTATCATGACAGTGCATAAAGGCTTCAGTCATATTCAATGCTTGTGCCAACCGCTCACAAGAGACCTTTTTCCAATCATTAAAATCCCCTGCCAAGATTAACGGTTGCGTCTGATCAATCTCTTGATTCACATAATCTGTAATCGCTTGATATTGTTTTTGTCGATCTGACTCAAGCAAATTTAGATGCGCACATAACACCACAATGGGCACTTCCCAACCCTTTGGCTGTACTTCACAATGTAGTACACCTCGCTGTTCAAGTTTGCTCACTGTAATATTCACATTATGCTTCGGATCTAGTGGATGCTGACTGAGTACCGCATTACCATGATGCCCATGCTCATACTCACAGTTTTTACCATAACTATTTTCTAGCCCCAAATATTCACCAAACCACTCATGCTGCGATTGATCAGGAAACTCATTATACTGAACCACTCGTTTAAGGTTCTGCCCTTGCACCTCTTGTAAGCACAGGATATCAGGCTTGACTTGCTTTAATGCATCAGCAATTCCTTGAACCTTTACTAAACGATTCAGTGCAGACATACCTTTATGGATATTATAAGTGGTTACAATCAAAGTGGTATCGTTCATCATGATATTAATTTAACAGTTAAAAAATTTACACAAACTATAGCATAAAAGTACACAGATTTATCTAACCATAAATCTTTTTCAGCCACACTAAAATACCCACCGATGCAAACATCTGTATGTCTGAATTAGAATCTAGCCAATCAGATAATTAGATATTATATTTAGTTTCACTCTATACTGGCAGCCATAAAAAAAGCACTGAGTTAAACCAGTGCTTTTTCAATTCATCAGTATTGCTTAAAAAGTGGCGTAATATTAACTTAATATAAACTTAACATACCACCTAAACTTAACAGCTAGATTTTAACAGCTAAATTAATAGCGTGTAACCAATGCAATCGCTTGATCTTCACCCATAATGTCTTTAGGTAAAAACACCACATTACCACCATTGTGCATCACCAATTCAATGATTTCACCCACAGCATCATCAGTCACACCTTCAGTAGTGGCATCATCAGCAATGGCTAGTGTTTGTGCTGCTTCATCAATTTTTGCAGGTTGGATATAGCCTTGACGTACATATAAAGTCTCGCCAGCACCTTGGAAGGCTGCTTGATAAACGTCTTGCAAATCTGTACGTACTAAATCATTACCACGTGCTTTTTCAATCTCACCTAATGCCTCTTCATGTAGCTGCTTACGATAGCCTTCGATTGCTTCTGTCACACCTTCAATAATGTGCTCTGCACTGCCATCTTCTAAATCAGTCACATTATCAACAGTGGCAATGATGTTTTCTGGACGGTCACACACTTCTTTATAAAAGCTGATATTGCGAGCATCACCAACAATCACTAATGGCATTTTATGCTCACCCCACAGCTCTTGTACGCTCTTATCAACACGATTTAAAAACTCTTTTAGATAGTTGTCTTCATTAGAGGCAGCTGAGCGATCCGCACCACTGGTTGTATATAAAGTGGTATTTTCGATAGGAAATGGAATGTGCTCCATGTGGTTTTGTTCGTTATCATTTCTATCAAACTCTTGTACCACACGATCATTAGCCGCTTCGATCAAACGTGCATGTTCACGAGTAATGACCACAGTATAATAATGCACTGTGCTTGCCATATCACGTACTAAATCACGAGTAGCAAACTGATCATCAATAATGACCCGCTCTTCAGTATCTAGTGGCATTCTAACCACAACAGCATCTTCTTCACTGGCAAATATCGCCAATGTATCTAAGTTATAATTATGGTCAAGCTCATCTGTTTTTGCATGGATATTTTCTAATACTGCCGCAGCTGTACGTTTATCAAATTCATTAGTTAAACGCTCTTCTACCACTTTGAGTTGGTTTTTTAAGGCAATAGGATCTTGCTCATTTTCAGGGTGCTTACGATGGGTTTTAACAAAAACGCTTACCGCAGGATTGGCTTTGGTTTGACGTAAACTCTTTAATGTGGCTTTCATATATTGTCCTTTTTTTATGGATGAATTTATTAAACACTAAATTAACTTAGGTAGTTAACATATAAATAAATTAAAAAATATCAAAGAAATCCGTTAAAAATTATCATCAGATTTCTTTCCTCAAATCTATCAAAATAGAGTAACAGTCAGTCCACATAAATACCATAAGAGGTTTGCAAGTAAATGATAAAGGTTTGTAAAATTTATAATAATTTTCGTATTATTGCCTTTAGTTTGTTTTAACTGCCCACAGGGATTTTATCCATCATTAATACTGTAGCAGATTTAAGCTTGCAATTATGTCATGACACACCCATCATAATAAAAACGAAACCTACAAACACTTAGAACCTGTATTTACAACCCACAAATTTGCCTTGTATTACGCCATTTTAGTCTAAAAATACTCTAATTTTGGATTATGAATACAGGTTCTTATTTATCATTCATATAACATATAAATTTTAAATTTCATCTAAATCCAGTACTAAATTTTATAGAGGTTTTACCATGTCAACTTTACCAACTGCCAGCAAGAATGCTACTTCAAATACTAAAAAAAATACTGATCTTACCTCTATGTTGCATCTTGTCGATTTTGACAACATGACTCCAAAAGAGTTAAAGCAGCAAGTCACTACCGCCATCGAGCAAGCCAATGCTTTTTTGGATAATCTAGATAAACAAGATACTGATAGCCAGAGCAATATTAATATTGCAGCTCAAACAGCGTTGGCAGATATCTCTCATTTTGATCATATCAATCTGGCATTAGACCGTAGCTGGGGGGTATTATCACATTTAAACAGTGTGATGAGTAACGATGATATTCGTCATACTCACCACGAGTTATTACCACTACTTTCTGCCTACGGCACACGTGTAGGTCAACACAAACCATTATTTGAGCGCTATCAAGCCATCAAAAAAGATACCATATTCTTTAACAGTTTAGACACAGCACGTCAGCGTGCTACTGAACTTGCCCTGCAACGCTTTGAGCTATCAGGTGTTGCCCTATCAAACGAACAACAACAACAATTTGCTGATATTCAAAGCCAATTATCTACCTTATCTGCTTCATTCTCTGATCATGTTTTAGATGCCACTCAAGCATTTGCCTTGCCTTTAACAGACAATCAGCTTGCAGGTATTACTGACAGTGGACTGGCATTATTGGCACAAGCAGGTGAACAGTACAAAGCCAAGCTATTAGAAAGTAAGCAAAAAACCGAAGCAGATTTTAAAGCATTACCATCGCCATATTATGTAGCGACACTGGATATTCCTGTTTATCTGGCTGTGATGACTCATGCCAACGATCGCAGCTTACGTGAGACACTTTATAAAGCCTATGTCACTCGTGCTTCAGAGTTTGACGCACACACCAATAAAAAAGGCGAATCACTCAATAATGCTGATATCATGCAGCAAATTTTGGCATTACGTGCACAAAAAGCCCATCTGCTGGGTTTTGATAATTATGCTAAGCTGTCTTTATCCACCAAAATGGCAGACAGTCCAGAACAAGTTGAAAGCTTTTTACGTGACTTGGCTGATAAAGCACGTCCCTTTGCCCAGCAAGACTTAGCACAATTACAAGCAGCAGCACAAAAATACGGCATTGATGATATTCAGCCTTGGGATACCGCCTATTTAGCAGAAAAAGTGAAACAAGATAAGTTTCAGTTATCACAAGAACAAATCCGACCCTACTTCCCGTTACCCAAAGTCATCGATGGGCTATTTAATATCGTTAATAGACTCTATGGCATACACGCTGTAGAGTATAGCGACTCTGTATCACGCTGGCACAAAGATGTACGTTTTTATCAACTATTTGATGCCGATGACAGCCTAATCGGTGGCTTTTATTTTGATTTATATGCCCGTCAAGGCAAACGTGGTGGTGCATGGATGAGCGGCTTCCAACCTCGTTATAAGTATATCAATAGCAACACAGACAACAGCATAGATGCACAAACTTATCAACAACTACCAGTCTGTTTTATGGTTGGTAATTTTACCCCTGCTACTAGCGATGCCGAGGGTAATGAAACTCAGCCAAGTCTGCTGACTCATAATGAAGTACTCACCTTATTCCATGAGTTTGGTCATGGTTTGCATCACCTACTAACACAGGTCACGGTTGGTGATGTGGCGGGGGTAAATGGGGTAGAATGGGATGCAGTAGAGCTACCCAGTCAGTTTATGGAAAATTGGGCGTGGGACAGCGAAGGTATCGCCCTTATCAGTGCCCATGTTGATACAGGTGAACCATTGCCACAGCAAATGCTCGATGCTCTACTGGCTGCCAAAAACTTCCAAAGTGGCATACAAACCTTACGTCAAATAGAATTTGCATTATTTGATTTACTTATCCATAGTGACACGCCAGCACCAGACTATCAAGGTATCCTGCAAACCTTAGATAAGGTTAGAGATGAAATTGCCATTATGCCAACACCTGATTACAATCGCTTTGCCAATAGCTTTAGTCATATCTTTGCAGGTGGCTATGCTGCGGGGTATTATTCTTATAAATGGGCAGAATTATTATCAGCAGATGCATTTAGTAAATTTGAAGAAGAAGGCATCTTTAATCCACAAGCAGGTAAAGCATTTCGTGAGCATATTTTGTGTGTGGGTGGTAGCCTACCTGCAAAAACCAATTTTGAGACTTTCCGTGGTCGTCCTGCCAGTATCGAAGCCTTACTACGCCATAGTGGCTTTGGGCAATCACCACAAGAAGAGATGCAAAGCAATAAGGAAGTTTAATGCGCTATCAATCTAAGCGACCCAAACGCCAGTTTTTGGCTGGCGTTAAGTGTCCCAAATGTGAAGCTCTTGATAAAGTAGTACAAGTACAAGTTTTTGAGCCACAAGCAGATGAGTATATTGAATGCATTGTTTGTGGACATACTGAACGTCGTCCTGATACAATCGACGCTAAAGCTTTAGCACATAATGCCATGTCTACAGATACTACTGGCATTGTTAAATTTATCCCCTAAATAATTATTTTCACAGACAATAAAGTTATGTTTTATTTCAATAACTTATGCTGGGGTTTTATGGATTTGAATCACATCAATATATCGCTTCTATCAGATGACTTTTATTATGAAAAAAATACAATTTAAAAAAGCTAAACCTAAGAATGAATCAACAACACCTGTTGAACCCAAACCTGAGGCTGAGGGAAAGAAGAAAATACAATTTAAACTGAAAAAATCTAAACCTAAAGACAAAACAGCAGCACCTTTTGCACCCAAACCTGAAGATAAGAAAAAAATAATACTATTTATTATCTTAGTGTTGCTCATGTTGATAGGTGCTTTTTATTATATCATGACATTTTCACCCTTTGATCCACCCGAACCACAAGCTGCCTCTGCACCAGTACCAGCACAAACTGAACCAGCAGCCACCGAACCAAGTGTGGAAACTACAACAGAGACTGATACGACTGAAACTGAAGAGACCTCCTCTACAGATCAAGCTGATGCGTTAGCTGCCATCAGTGAAAACATACCCGATCCTGATTCCATCTTAAATGCAGAGATTCCCGAACAACCTGAGCTTGCCAAAGAAGAGATTGACCGACTCAAAGACATAGATGATAGGCTTAAAGAACAAGAACAACTGTTAACACAACAATTAGAAACGATTAATGACATTAATAATAAAAAAGAAGAGCAAATTGCCTTACTCGAACAGCAAATTGCACAATTAGAAGCACAACAAACTCAATAAAAACGAAAGCTGCTAGTAATACACTATTATTAGCAGCTTTTTAGCAGTTTTCTCATAACATTCATATTAATATTTGATTGTGAATAATAAAAACAGAAAAAGGGAGTAGCAATGATGGCAAATATGCATCTCATCCATGCCCCCTTATTACAAAATCCTGCCCCCTTATTGGTATTACCACTAAATAGCGCAGGCATTATCCTAGACCCTATTTTGGCTCGCTGTAAAACACTGTATTCTGATAATTACCTCAACTATCGCCGCGCCTGTATTGATAAATCATTAACAGTGGGCGATTGCTTATTGTATCAACGTCAGCAAACCACATTGGGTTTAAATGCCAGTAGCAATCATAATCAGCCACGCCATATTGCCAACCTAATAGTAACAGACCACCCCTATCACCCAATCCGCAAACTTTGGTTAAGCCAGGCGTTAGAAGCTTTGCATACCCAGTTATATCCACTGATACGCTATGAAGGTTTACGCCATATAGCGATATTTGCGCGTCCTCTGTTATATACTGATTATGATAATTCAATAGAAGCTACTGACGGCAATACTGCCACACCATTGACCTCGGCAACATCAGCCGAACTGAGCGTCCCTGTATTAGACTGGCACGATGATATTTATCCACTAATCCAAGATAGGTTAAAAGATTTACCCAAGTTGAGAATCAGTGTACATGTACCAAGGGATATTGAAATTTAAGTGTAAAGTATAAGTCTTAATCAATCAGACACTTTTTTAAGTTCTCTTTATTTTGATAATCTCCATTATCAATCACTTGATAGACTCTTTGTTTAAACATCTGCAACTCTGCTAAAGCTTTTTCTAGCGCTTGCAAAAACTCTACTTTATCAAGACATATTTTTATCTTCACATCATCTGCAAACTCAACTTCATATCTGTCTGTATAATCACTCAATTCAATATTATTACCATTAAACCGATAAAAAATATGTGGGTGTCCTATACAAAGTGGTTGCCAGTCTTTTGAACTATCAAATGATTCATATAAAATTTTTTGCCAATTATGATAGTCATTAATATCACTACAACATTGCGGTTCAATAATTTGCTCATTAATCTCAATTTTTAATCCACCATCCAATGGTAATAAATGCTCTGCATAATTCTCAGGTAATATATCCTGAATATGTACATCAATGATGTCTTGTATTAACTCATCATATAATTGTGAAATAATGAGATAAAAGTCTTCCTCATACAGTTCTGTTTTCCTAACGGCATCTAATAACGAACCTTCCGCATAGATTTGCGTTAACAAATTTTTTTTATTACTGTACTCAGTAAATGGCAGACGTATAACAAACTCAAAAAATGCCAATTTCAATCACTCCTGTTTCTATAACGGCTTTATTTTATTTTTATAATTCTGCACAAAAAAATCGCCTTACCATTATTAAACGGTAAAGCGGCTTTATCATACAATTTAAGTGGCTAAAACACTTATTATTGATTATTAATCTTGCTCAATACCTTTCATGGTCAATTTAATGCGTCCACGGTTGTCCACATCTTGTACCAAGACTTTAATGGTCTGACCTTCTTGGATATAATCTGAAACATTTTCCACACGCTCATCAGCGATTTGTGAGATGTGTACTAGACCATCTGTATTTGGTAATACAGTCACAAATGCACCAAAATCAACAATACGAGCGACTGTGCCTTCATAGACTTTACCAACTTCTACCTCAGCAGTAATCGCTTCAATCTGACGAATCGCTTCTTTAGTCGCTGCTTTGTTTTCACCAAAGATACGAATCGTACCATTATCATCAATATCAATGACCGCACCTGTATCTTCCGTCAACTGACGAATGGTTGCACCGCCTTTACCAATCACATCACGGATTTTATCAGCATTGATTTCAATCACTGCATAGTTCGGTGCATGCGCATTGATTTCTTTACGGCTGCTAGGCAACACTTCGTTCATCGCATTTAAGATATGAATACGACCCGCATGTGCTTGTTTTAGTGCCTGCTCCATAATCTCAGCATTGATGCCTTCAATTTTAATATCCATCTGCAAGGCAGTGATACCGTCTTTTGAGCCAGCGACTTTAAAGTCCATATCACCTAAGTGATCTTCATCACCTAAGATATCAGACAATACGGCAAAGCGATCGCCTTCTTTGACCAGACCCATGGCGATACCTGCAACTGGTGCTTTTAATGGTACGCCTGCATCCATCAATGCAAGGCTTGCACCACAAACTGACGCCATTGATGATGAACCATTCGATTCAGTAATCTCAGATACCACACGAATCACATACGGGAAGCGGTCGCTATCTGGTAGCATCGCTTGCACCCCACGACGTGCCAAACGTCCATGACCGATTTCACGGCGTTTAGGTACACCTTCACGACCTGTCTCACCCACTGAAAAATGTGGGAAATTATAATGCAGCATAAAGTGGTCTTGCAGCGTGCCTGCCAAAGAGTCCACCATATGTACATCACGGGTATTACCCAAAGTGGTGGTTACCAATGCTTGCGTTTCACCACGAGTAAATAACGCTGAACCATGTGTATAAGGCAACACACCGACTTGAATATCAAGCGCACGTACTGTCTCTAAATCACGACCATCAATACGCGGTTTACCTGACAAGATATTATCACGCACGATGCGGTATTTTAGCTCTTCATAAATCTCTTTAATTTTGGCTTCATTATTCGCAAACTCTTCAGAATCTGCCTCACCTGCTAAGCTTTCAATAGCTGCTTGTTTAATCTCATCAAGCTTAGCATAGCGTGCTTGCTTATCAGTAATAGTATAAGCCTCAGCGATTTGCTCACCAAACTGGGTGGTTACTTTTTCTTCAAAAGCAGCATCTAAAGTTGGTGATACAAACGTTTGTTTTGGTGTACCCACCTCTTGAGCCAATGAAGCAATATTATCAATCACAATTTGCTGCTGCTCATGACCATATAATACCGCACCCAGCATCTGATCTTCAGACAACTCTTTGGCTTCTGACTCAACCATTAATACCGCAGATTTTGTACCTGCCACCACCAAATCCAAATCACTGCTTTCAAGCTCAGCAATGCTTGGGTTTAATACATATTCGCCATTAATAAAGCCAACACGAGCTGCACCAATAGGACCATTAAATGGTGCATCTGAAATGGCGAGAGCCGCTGATGCACCAATCATGGCAGCGATGTCTGCATATTGTTTTTTGTCAGATGAAACAACTGTTGCCGTAATTTGAATCTCATTGACATAGCCTTCAGGAAATAAAGGGCGAATTGGACGGTCAATCAAACGAGAAGTTAGTGTTTCAAACTCACTGGCTCGACCTTCACGCTTACCATAGCCACCAGGAATTTTTCCCGAGGCATACATTTTTTCTTGATAATTAACCGTTAATGGAAAGAAGTTTTGTCCTTCTTTGGCATCGGCTTTGACTACCGCAGCGACTAGAACAGAAACTCCGCCCATGTGTACTAAAATAGAATTGGCTTGACGTGCCATACGCCCTGTCTCAAGCACAACCTTTTGGTTGCCATACTGAAATTCACGCGTGATTGTGTTAAACATTGTCATATAATTTTCCTAATTGTGATGATATTACTAAAATAACCGATACTTTATTGTTACTATCAATTTATATATAAGCTTTATTTTCTTATACAATAGCCATTAATAAACAAACTATCCAATACATAAATAAAAAAATACATCTATGATAGATTGGATATAAACTCGTATGAGTTTATACAATGAAAATATCAGTCAATAAAAAGGCAGTCTGATACACATAAATCAATAATAATTGATTAGCCCCTAACGCTTTCACTCTTGCTATATTTTATCTCAATGGCACATAACCACCTAAAAGCAAAAGCGTTAGAAGCCACGCTTATCAAAACTTGCCTTCACCTATTTTACAGATAATTGTTGCTGTTGACCAATTTATCGCTAAACCCATAGACTCAGTCCAACAACAAAATTGATCCTGATTCATTTCATATAATCAAAGAAGTCTAAAACAGCTATAAAGCGACCGAGTGAAGATAGTACGGTTGTACAGCAAACGAGGGCCACACCGTCGCTGTTTAGTAGTTCTTTGACTTTACTTGCTGGCTCTATAAAACGATAAAAAAAGACGGTGTGAAATGAATTCCACACCGTCTGCATATCAGCTAAATAGAACTACTCGCAAATTAGCGACGTAGACCTAGTTGACCAATCAAAGTCGTATAACGATTTAAATCTTTACCTTTTAGGTAGTCAAGCAATTTACGGCGTTGGTTTACCATACGGATAAGACCACGGCGGCTATGATGATCCGCTTTATGCTCTTTAAAATGCCCTTGAAGATCGTTAATACGAGCAGTCAATAACGCAACTTGTACTTCTGGTGAACCAGTATCGTTTTCGCCACGTTGGTATTGAGCAATGATTTGTTGACGATCAGTATTAGTTAACATAATTTTCTCCTGCGATGCGGTGATAAAAATGCTTACCAATTAGGGTCAACCCTGCATCACAAGAGAAGACCTAGATGGCAAACACGAATAGGACTGAAGATTATAACAAAAAGCAGCTAGCAGTGATAGAAGTTTTTACTCCTGCTTGTTAATAAGCCATCAAAATAGACATCAAAAATCATATATCAAAAACGTTTGGTTGATGTCTTAAATCCTCAATTAAATAAACCTAGCTCAATGCTTTGTCTATAGCAGCGACAAAGTCCGCAATGTCGTCGGGTGTGCGTGAAGTAATCAAATTGCCATCTTGCTGCATCGCCTTATCTACAAAGGTTGCACCTGCATTTTCTAAGTCTATTTGTAGCGTTTTATAAGCAGTCAAAGTCTTACCTTTAGCAATACCAGTATCGACGAATATCCATGGCGCATGGCAAATAGCAGCGATTGGTTTACCAGCTTGGTTAAACTGTTTCACTAACTTTTGAGCTGCTTTATCAAAGCGCAGAGCATCGGCATTCATCGTACCACCCGGTAATGCCAGCGCATCATAATCATCTGCCTGAGCATCTTTGGCAAACAAATCAGCACTAAAAGTATCTGCTTTATCTATATGATTCAGCCCCTGTAGCGTTTTTTCATCATGGGTGGTGATTAATACTGTCTTATAACCTTTGTCTTCAAGTTGATTTTTTACATCCACATATTCAACTTGCTCAAAGTCAGTATCTAATAAAAATGCGATGGTTTTCATAATAAGCCCTTATTTTTTCATAGATTTTTATGTTTACACTTATCAGTATAAAGCAAAAATAAAGCACTCATAGAGGGGTGTTGCAAGCAAATGTGTGGGGCTGTAAATTATGTAGAAGCAAGGTAACAAGGCAAAGAAGCTTACCAACTCTATTACAGATTAAAAATTAAAGATTGAGCATTTTCTTTGGCTGCAAGCGACCAGATCGGCTCAACGCACCCAAGCCAACAAATTCACCTGCCTCATTTAATAGGCGAATATCATAAGCAAGCTGTGAATCATCTGTCTGTGACTTCGCTTTCTCTATCGTAACAAGTTTGTTTTGAGCACTGAGATATTGATCAATATCCGTATTCATTTGTGCAATGACATTAAGACGCTGCCCAAGGCGCAAACGCTCACATTGCTCGCTACTAAGCGTCAATGTAGGTACATCTTCAATACATGCATCACTAGGCAATAAACGCTCAAAACGCTGCTGTAAATTAAGCTGTGCTAATTGAGCCAAATCAATCGCTTGCGTAACATCAAAACTGCCAACACTGCTACGACGTAAGCTGATTAAATGCCCGACACTGCCCAATGCTTTGGCAATATCTTCACCCAAAACTCTAATATAAGTCCCTTTTGAGCAGGTAACTTCAAGACGCATACTATCAACCGATAGTTGCTGTAATTGCAGAGAAAAAATAGTAATCGCACGGCTAGGACGCTCTATTTCAATGCCTTCTCGGGCATATTCATACAACTTTTTGCCATCTTTTTTTAGCGCTGAATACATTGGTGGTATTTGCTGCTGCTTACCTAAAAACTGCTGAGTTATCTCTAATAAGTCAACAGCTTGCCAATGAGGTAATGCACATTCATAAATAACCGTCCCCTCAGCATCACCTGTATCTGTTTGCTGCCCCAGTTTAATCACTGCCTCATAGCTTTTATTGGCATCAAGTTGATAGTGGCTAAACTTAGTTGCCTCACCCAAACAAATGGGCAACAACCCTGTTGCCATTGGATCTAATGTACCCGTATGACCTGCTTTGCGGCTGTCATGTTGCGGCGACTGAAACAGATACTTAACTTTGGATACCACTTGCTGCGAGGTCATACCCTTTGGTTTATCAATGAGTATGACACCAGATACGCGTTGTTTTTGCTTAGCGTGCTGCGTTTTTTTCATGTCCTACCTTGTTATTCACAACAAATCACTACAGACTGATTATTTTTCAACCGTTTCGCTCGTGTCATTAGTATTATTGATATCGCTGCTATCACTATTTTGCTCAGCCAGTTCTGCGTCTGCTTGTGTTTTTGAAACCGCTTTGTTAATAAGCTCCATCATATAGTTGCCTTTTGCCGTCACTTCATCATAATGAAAGCGCAAACGAGGTGTGGTACGAGTTTTTAAGCGATGACTAAGCTCAGTACGCAAAAACCCTGCTGCATTATTGAGCACTTTTAGGCTTTGCTCATGGCTATATTTATTCATATCATCATTCAGCTCAGGTTCCATAATGGTGACATAAATATCAGCATAGCCTAAATCTGAGCTGACTTTAACGCTTGAGATGGTCACAAAGCCAGTCAAACGTGGATCATTAAGATCATCACGAATAAGCACGGCTAAGTCTCTTTGAATTTGATCCGCCAAGCGTTGCATACGTTGGTTCATGTTATGTCCTTAATTTTTCTTTGGTAAATTGTTTTTAACTGCTACAAAATAAAATTATATTTTTTAAAATAAATTCAAGTATTTTGATTAAGAAAAAAGACCTAGCAGGATTGTCCTGTTAGGTCTTTTACAAAAACAGGGAGAACTTAATTAAATGGTACGTTGGATCTCTTGAATTTCAAAGACCTCAATCTTATCACCCACTTCCACATCATAGCCACGTACAGCAAGACCACACTCCATACCAGTACGCACTTCATTCACATCGTCTTTAAAGCGGCGAAGTGATTGCAACTGACCAGTAAAGATTACTTGTTCATCACGTAGTACACGAATTGGTTTGTTGCGATAAATCGTACCTTCAACCACCATACAACCAGCAGCTGCACCAAACTTACTTGAGCGGAAGACATCACGTACTTCAGCCACACCAAAAATTTTTTCACGATGCTCTGGCGATAACATACCACTCATCGCAGCTTTTACATCATCAATCAATCCATAGATAACGCTGTAGTAACGAATGTCTAAACCTGCATCATCAGCTTTGCGTCTAGCGGCTGTATCGGCACGCACATTAAAGCCGAGCAATACCGCTTCACTAGATTCAGCCAAGGTGACATCAGACTCAGAAATAGGACCGACACCAGAACTGATGACTTTTACCTTCACTTCATCGGTAGATAACTCATCTAAAGCAGCTAGTAGGGCTTCAAGCGAGCCACGTACATCTGTTTTTAAAATGATGTTTAAGAAAGACACATCACCTTGTTCCATCTGCTCAAACATACTCTCTAAACGCGTCTTGTTCTGACGCTCAAGTTGACGCTGACGCTCACGATTACTACGGAATTCAGCTACTTCACGTGCTTTTTTCTCATCAGATACTACCAAAAACTCACTACCTGCAGCAGGCGTATCAGATAAACCTAATATCTCTACAGGAATAGAAGGTCCCGCTGTTTTGATACGTTTACCAGTTTCATCCATCATGGCGCGCACACGACCATAGAATTCACCAGCCAATACCAAATCACCTTGATTTAAGATACCTTTTTTGACCAATAAACTAGCAACCGCACCACGTCCTTTCTCTAAACGTGATTCAATGACCACACCTTGCGCTGCACCTTCGGTTGGTGCTTCAAGCTCCATCAACTCAGCTTGTAAGCTAATAAGCTCTAGTAACTCATCAATGCCTTGACCAGTTTTGGCTGATACTTGTGCCATAGGCGTATCGCCACCCCAAGCTTCTGTCACTAATTCTTTGGCAGTGAGCTCATTTAATACTTTATCAGGATCAGCAGATTCTTTATCAATCTTATTAAGAGCAACAATAATTGGCGTACCAGCAGCACGAGCATGATCAATCGCTTCTTCTGTTTGTGGCATCATGCCATCATCAGCAGCCACCACCAAAATTACAATATCTGTTGCCTGTGCACCACGAGAACGCATCGCTGTAAATGCTGCGTGTCCTGGAGTATCTAGGAAAGTGATAACCCCACGATCGGTTTCCACATGATACGCGCCCACATGCTGAGTAATGCCACCCGCCTCACCTGACGCAACCTTAGTCTCACGAATCTTATCAAGCAGTGATGTCTTACCATGATCCACATGACCCATGATGGTGACCACTGGAGGACGAGTCTGTACATTACTGCTATGCTGTTCAACCGCTTCTTGTAAGTCATCTTCAACTTTGGTATCACTAACCAGTACTGGATTATGACCCATCTCTTCCACGATTAAACTGGCTGTCGCTTGATCAATCTCATCAGACTCACTCGCCATCTCGCCCATCTTCATCAATAATTTAATGACTTCACGGGCTTTAACAGCCATACGCTGCGCTAAGTCTGAAACAACAATTTGTTCACCAATTTCAACATCATGAACAATTTTTTCGACTGGCTTTTCGAATTTATGCTGTGCTGCTTGTGAAGACTTCAAACCATGACGGCGATTTTTAATCTCACGCTCTTCTTGCACTTTACGGCGACGTCCACGAGCTGCAGTACTATTAGAGCCACGCTTAATTTCACGGCGCTCTTTTTCAAATGACTCTTCTAAAGCAGCACCTACCAAACCTTCAGCAAGTGGTTCATCTTTACGTACTTCAGCAACAGGCTCTTTATCAGAGTATTTTCCTGCCATTTTACGCATCTCTTCAAGCGTTTTTTTCTGTGCTTCTTCTGCTTGTTTACGACGCGTTTCTGCTTCAATTTGACGCAGACGTTCTTCTTCTGCCTCACGTGCTTTACGAGCTTTACGCTCAGCAGCCGTTTCAACTTTCGGTTTAGTTGGAGCAACTTTTTTCTTTGGTTTAGCTTTGGCAATTTCTTCTGCTTTGCTACCTTTTTTCACCACAACCGTGGCAGTGACCTCATCATCACCACTATCAGAAGATGACTTGCTACCCAAACTTGCTCGCATCGCTGCCAATGTCGCCGCTTGACGTTCTTCAGCTTCTTTTTTGGCCTGCTCACGTTTTTTTGCTTCTTCAGCTGCGCGAATCTTCGCTTCTTCAGCCGCTTTTTCACGAGCAGCTATCTGTTCTGCAAGTTTGTTAGGGTCAGGCTTTTCAAAGACCTTTTTCTTGCGCACTTCAACGTTGACGCTTTTTGATTTACCTGATGAGCCTGTTACTCGAGCGGTACTGGTTGTTTTTGCTTTTAAACTGATACGTCGTTTTTCTTGCTGACCATGGCTCTGCTTTAAGTAAGCCACCAATTGCTCTTGCTCAAGCTCGGTGACTATGTCATCCTCGCCACGAGCAGGCAATCCAGCATCAAGCAGTTGCTTTTTTAATGCACTGACTGATTTTTTTACCATGTCTGCTAATTCTTTGACGGTTTTGTCTGCCATTGTATAGTCACCTATTATTCTTCATTAAACCAAGATTCACGTGCTTTCATGATAAGCTTTCCTGCTGTTTCATTATCCAACCCATCAATATCTTCTAGGTCGAATACAGCTTGTTCGGCTAAATCATCTAGGGTAATAATGTCTTTTTGTGCCATTTTATAAGCCCAATCGACACTCATTCCTTCTAGATTCAAAAGCTCATCGCTCGGCTCTTTCATATTTTGCTGTCTGACTAGTTCATCTGCGATCACGACTTCTTTTGCGCGCTCTTGAATCATTTCAATCGCATCATCATCTAGCCCATCTATGTCATAAAATGTATCAAATGGCACGTATGCCACTTCTTCAATACTGGTAAAACCCACATCTACTAAGGCTTGTGCCAAGTCTTGATCTACTTCTAAACGCTCATAAAATAAATCAATATAAGCCTGTGTTTCGTTCTTTTGACGCTCTAAATACTCTTCTTCAAGCATCATGTTCAATCGATAGCCTGTTAACTCAGAAGCAAGACGAACATTTTGTCCCTGCGAGCCAATGGCTCGTGCTAACTGATCATTGGCAGAAAATACAATATCTGCTGTCTTTGCATCTTCATCAAGAATGATGCTGTTCACATCAGCTGGCTCTAGCGCACTGATAATATACTGGGCTGGGTCATCTGACCAAACAATCACATCAATACGTTCACCATCAAGCTCTTGTTGTACCGCTTGAATACGTGTGCCACGCATACCAATACAGGCACCAACTGGGTCAATACGATGATCATTGGTTTTTACCGAAATCTTTGCGCGTACACCAGGCTGTCTAGCAACACCACGCACTTCAATAATCTGCTCAGCAATCTCAGGCACTTCTTTTTGCATGAGTGCTGCTAACATATCTGGATGCGTACGTGACAGTAGTAATTGTGCGCCGCGATTATCACGGTTTACATGGTATAAAATTGCATTGATGCGTGATTTTACTCGAAGCTGCTCACGTGGCAACATTTGATCACGCGATAAATAGCCTTCTGCATTATCACCTAAATCAATGATAAAACCATCACGAGTCTGTTTTTTGACTTCGCCATACATCATCTCACCCACACGTGGCTCAAAGGCATCGGCAATTAAAGCTCGCTCTGCTTCACGAATCTTTTGGATAATCACTTGTTTGGCTTGTGTAGCAGCAATACGACCAAATTCAATAGATTCGATTTGCTCTTCTTTTATATCACCAATTGACCACTCATTTTCATCAAGGTCACTAATAGCAAGTTGACAAGCAGGCATTTCATGATCTTCATCCGCAACCACTGTCCAGTAACGGTAAGTATCATAATCGCCAGTTTTGCGATCAATTGCTACGCGTACAGCAACTTCTGGTTGATCAGTATACACCCGCTTTTTGGTAGAAACGACCAAAGCTTGCTCAATCGCTTCAAAAATATCTTCTGGGTTTAGCCCTTTTTCATTACTGACAGTTTCTACTACCGTTAAAATTTCACGACTCATGCCACACCTATCCTCACATCTCAAAGTTTTGTATCATTACATCAACCATCAACTATGTACTTGTCTCTTCTTGCTCAATATCAAATTTACTTTTATTAAAAGTAATTCAACCCTCTTTGTTATTTAAATCATTATTAAAACGCATTAATTAATGTACTTAAATATCACAAAGTAATAGATAATGACACAAGCCTTTATACAGATGACTGCAACAGATATCTTTACTATTTATCAATCTTATATCTGACTTATACTTGATATATCAAATTAGCTTTATCAATATTACTCAAAGCAATATCAAACTTTTCGCCCTCTACTGTGGTAATAAGCAACTGTTTATCATCTAAACTTTCAAGTATACCAGATACTTTGCGACGTTTACTTTGACCAGAACCAATCGCATGGATCAAGCGTAAATTAATTTTTTCACCCACATAGTCAGCCATTTGCTTAGCATCAAAAAAGGCACGATCAAGCCCAGGTGATGACACCTCCAGCACATATTCACCAGCAATGGGATCATAAACTTCTAACACACCACTGACTTGATGAGTCACCGCCGTGCAATCTTCTATTGTTACTTGCTTACCTGCTTGCTTTTGTTCAGGCAAAGCTTCAATATATATACGTAGTAAAGAGCGTCTACCTTGTGGAATAAACTCCACTCCCCACAATGCCACGTCACAAGCAGCCACGGCAGGGGCAACAATCTCGGTAAGCTCTGTCACTTTTGTGGATAATTTCATAGTTTTGTTTTCATTAATGTCATGACTTATTTAAACTTTAATCAAATAAATTTTTATATAAATTCATATAAATAATTTAGTATCAAATATTATGGTTATGAACATAGCCAGTTGGTTTTATCCTAAATGATTATAACAAACTTCTATTAGTGTACCTAGCCATTAACCTATGTTAAATGTACTTTATTTTACTATGCTCAAGATCATTTTATTCTGTATTAGTAATCAATACTATGATTTGTTATGCCCCTACCAGACATTATAAGCATGGTAACTTAAATCATTTGATAGTGAAGTTTAATGATGCAGAATCAAGTCACAGTTATTATCATTCTTAAGGCTTTATAGATGACTTAAATTTAAATATAGATAAGATAGCAGCTAACTATAAGTACAATACAATGTCAAAAACTTTCTTTTTTTCTTGTATTACAGACCTATAAGTTAACTACCTAGAGCAATCTAACATAAAATAGATACAAAAAAACCCACAAACAATATGGTGGGTTAATTAAAAAAACACATATTTAGAAAGTGGTAGCGGGGGCTGGATTTGAACCAACGACCTTCGGGTTATGAGCCCGACGAGCTACCAGACTGCTCCACCCCGCATCAATCTAGGTCGGTAATTATAGAGACATTTTTAGAAGTTGTCAACTTATAATTACTTTTTATTTTTTAATGAATGATCAGCTAATTACTAATTATTAGAATACAACAATAACTGACTATAATCTACAATTCACCAAAACTATAGATCAATCTTTGTTATCATATAAAACAACAACATTATTAAACTAAAACTAGTTTTTTCTAGTCTTAGAATAAAATAAATGGTGCGATTGGAGGGACTTGAACCCTCACGGCTTGCGCCACTACCCCCTCAAGATAGCGTGTCTACCAATTCCACCACAATCGCTTTTTATATTAAAACAGGCGCATATTCTACGCTGATTTGGACACCTATGCAAGTATACACTCTAGGATATATTTCTATAAAATATGAAGAGACAGCTAAGAAGCAGGTGTCTCTGTCGTTGTTGATGCTGGATCTACTGGTGCAGATTCAGAATCACTTAATTCCGTGTCTGCAATAGATAGGGTTTCTACTGGCTGTAATGTATTTTGAGCGATTGCCTGTTTGCGTGCATGTACTGCTAACGTTAAACTGGTGATAAAAAAAGTCACTGCTAATGCAGCAGTGGCTCGAGTCAAAAAGTTGGCTGAACCTGCAGCACCAAAAACCGTGCCTGATGCACCAGCACCAAAAGATGCCCCTGCATCTGCGCCTTTACCATGCTGAATGAGTATCAAACCAATCATGACAATAGCCACAATGATATGGAGGGCTAAAATTACTGTAAACATGAATCACCTTAAAAAGTTTGCCATAATTAAACCTAGATTAAACCTAGCTGGCAGTTTATGAGCCAGATAAATTAGTTAGGTTCTGCAAAAGCTTGAGCGATGGCAACAAAACTCTCTGCTGTCAGTGCAGCACCGCCGACTAAAACACCATCAATTTGTTGACTACTTGCAAATACCTGAGCATTCTCAGGTTTGACACTACCACCATATATAATAGGTGTTGATTTTAAATAATCACTCATTGTACCAAGTACATCTCTTATTTGAGCATGTATCTGTGTCACCACTTCTACTGTGGGTATCTTACCTGTGCCAATTGCCCATACAGGCTCATAAGCAATGATAAGTTGTAAGTCTAATTTATCTGTTGGTTTTTCTTGAGCAGCTTGGATAGCTAAAAAATCATAAATTACTTGTAATTGTTTATTAAGTACTTGTTGTGTTTGTCCTGCATCATACTCTGCTTCAGTTTCACCCACACACAATATTACGCCAAGATGATATTGCTGGCAGTGTTGCAGTTTTTGTAATAATAATGCATTAGATTCAGCATAATACTCACGTCGCTCAGAATGACCAAGTATCACCCAGCTAACACCAATGTCTTGTAGTTGTTTGGCAGATACATCACCTGTATAAGCTCCTGTATCTGCTGTCATCGCCGTCACATCTTGGGCTGCCATAGTAATATGTGATGTGTGCATTTGTGTAGCAAGGGTCGCTGTATATAACGTACTCGGCGCAACCACTATCTGACAATTGCTCAGCTCAGTTGTCTGCTCTTTAATATCATTAGCCAATACTAACGCCTGTTGTAGCGTTGCAGGATTTAGCTTCCAGTTTCCAATTACCCAAGCAGACATAGCTATTTCACTTCTCACAGATTAATGAATTTTTATGCAAAATTATATAGTCGATACAAGATAATACTGGTACGAGGAAGTCGAGCAAAGGTGTACATATAGTACTGCGAGCGAGACTGACAACGTAACAGTTTTGTATTGGTTCGACTATAAATAATAACAACCATCATTTTGACTGGTTAATTAACTAAAAATTAGCTTACTCATTTTAACAAATCAGATATTATAGCAAATTTTACTCAGACATATAAACTTTGTAGCTTCGTTTCACTATGCTAAAGTAATATTTTTTCTACTTGTAACATCAAATCAGCTCATCCTCAAGACACCTCTTTATCATATAAAAAGAGGCAGCACTTGTATAAAGCAGCAATATGGGGTTAAATACTTTAATTAAAATACAAATAATACATAATACAGATATTTATATATTTAAGTAAGTTTAAGGAGAGAGCATGTCAGCCCCAATGAGCTTTGGCGGTTTAGCACATCGATTGGTACAAGATGGACTGATTGCAGAAGATGTCATGCAAAAAGCATTATCAGAATCCCAGCAACAGCAAACCAGTCTCATATCATATTTAGTAGATAATAAGTTGGCTGCTGCTGATAAATTAGCATGGGCAGTGGCAAAAGAGTTTGGTGACCCCCTCTTTGATATTGATCAACTGAATAAAGACATTGTACCAATGGATTTGGTGAGTGAAAAAATTATTCGCAAATATAATGCATTACCCATATTTAAACGAGGGCAGCGTCTTTTCGTTGCCATGAGCGATCCCTCTCGTTTGGATGCCATAGATGCAATACAATTTAATTCTCGTTTATCTGTACAAACGGTTGTCGTAGAAGACAATAAATTAAAAAAATACATAGAGTCCAAACTCACTAGCTCTATGGATACTTTTAGCGACTTTGATGATGGCGATCTATCAGTTGATGTTGAAAACAGTGATGAGAAAACAGATAATGAGGCAGGCTCTACTGGTGAAGAAGCTCCTGTGGTTAAGTTTATCAATAAAATGTTGGTCGATGCCATTCGTATGGGAGCATCAGATTTACATTTTGAACCCTATGAAAAAACCTACCGTGTACGCTTTCGTATTGATGGGGTCATGCAAAAAATGGCATCTCCCCCCGTGCAACTTGCCAATAAAATTGCCTCACGATTAAAAGTAATGTCACAAATGGACATCTCCGAGCGACGTATTCCTCAAGATGGACGTATCAAGTTGAAAGTATCGAAAAATAAAGCCATTGATTTTCGTGTCAACTCTTTACCTACCTTATTTGGTGAAAAACTGGTATTACGTATCTTAGATCCCTCTTCAGCCATGTTAGGAATCGATGCCTTAGGTTACGAGCCTGATCAAAAAGAGATGTTTTTAGAGGCGCTGCATAAACCTCAAGGTATGCTACTTATTACAGGCCCCACTGGCTCTGGTAAAACCGTCTCTTTATATACCGGGTTAAACATTTTAAATACTGAAGAAACCAACATTTCAACCGCTGAAGATCCCGTAGAGATTAATTTAGAAGGCATCAATCAAGTCAATGTCAATCCTAAAGTAGGTCTCACCTTTGCCAGTGCACTAAAATCTTTTTTACGTCAAGATCCTGATATCGTTATGGTGGGTGAGATTCGAGACTTAGAAACTGCAGAGATTGCCATTAAAGCAGCACAAACTGGACATATGGTGTTGTCTACCTTGCATACCAACTCTGCACCAGAGACTTTAACCCGTCTGCGTAATATGGGTGTGGCTTCTTTTAATATTGCCACTTCTGTCAACTTGGTCATTGCACAGCGTCTAGCCAGACGATTATGTAAAAACTGCAAAAAACCCACAACAGTTCCTAAACCAAGTTTACTTGAGATGGGCTTTACTGAAGAAGACTTATCTGATCCTGACAACATCATTTATGAACCCGTTGGCTGTGCTGAGTGCCGTGAAGGATATAAAGGACGTGTTGGGGTTTATGAGGTGATGAAGATTAACGAGGACATTTCTCGAATTATTATGGAAGATGGTAATGCCATTGCAATTAAAGATGCCGCATTAAAAAATGGCTTTCGGGATTTGCGCCGCTCAGGTATTTTAAAAGTATTACAAGGATTAACCAGCATTCAAGAGATGTACCGAGTAACTTCTGAATGAATATCAGAACAACTTTAAAATATAAAATAAATACTACATATAGGATTATTTACTATATTCGTTTAAAATAAGGATATGTATCTAATAGGTATTCGCATGATATAAACCAATATGTGATATGCCAACTAACCTTCAAGAACATAAAAAAAGATAAAAAATAGAGGACAGCAGCATGGCAAAAGCTACCACTGATATGTTATTAGATTTTGTCTATGATGGTACCAACCGTCGTGGACAAAAAGTAAAGGGGGAAACGACCAGTCGTAGCATGGAGTTAGCCAAGGCACAACTGCGCAAACAAGGCATCACTGTACGTGCCATTAAGAAAAAACCCAAACCTCTGTTTACCTCTAAAAAGAAAATTAAAGCACTCGATATCGCCATTTTTGTACGCCAGCTTGCCACCATGATGAAAGCAGGCGTGCCTTTAACCCAGTCATTTGAAATTGTTGCTGACTCTTTAGACAATCCTTCGATGAAAGATTTGGTTTTAAAAATTAAAACAGAAATCGAATCTGGCAGCACCTTTGCGGCAGCTCTACGTAAACATCCTCGTTATTTTGACGATCTATTTTGCTCTTTAGTCGAGTCAGGAGAGCAATCTGGAGCGTTAGAAACCATGCTTGAACGCGTTGCCACTTATAAAGAAAAAAGTGAATTACTAAAAGCGAAAATTAAAAAAGCACTTAAATATCCGATTGCGGTGATTGTGGTTGCCATTATTGTCACCATCATTTTATTGGTTAAAGTTGTGCCAGTATTTGCTGAACTATTTAGCTCTTTTGGCGCTGAACTACCAGCATTTACCCAAATGGTAGTAACTATGTCAGAATGGATGCAGTCGTGGTGGTTTGTTCTAATTATAGGCATTGGTGCAGCTATTATTGCTTTTAGTGAAGCCAAAAAACGCTCCAAAAAATTTCGTGACTTTTTAGATCGCTTGGTTTTAAAAGCTCCTATCTTTGGTAACATTGCCTATCAAGCGGTGATTGCTCGCTTTGCTCGTACACTATCCACCACCTTTGCTGCAGGTGTCCCCCTTATTGATGCCCTAGACTCCACTGCAGGTGCCACCAATAATGTGGTATTTTATAATGCCACCCAGCGGGTCAAAGAAGATGTGGCCACAGGACAACAGTTACAATTTGCCATGCGCAGCACCAATTTATTTCCTAGTATGGCAATCCAAATGGTGGGTATTGGTGAAGAAGCGGGTAGTTTAGAAGAAATGCTAGATAAAGTAGCTACTTATTATGAAAATGAAGTGGATAATGCGGTTGATGGACTGACCAGCTTAATGGAGCCCTTGATCATGGCTGTGCTAGGAGTATTAGTTGGTGGCTTAGTCGTTGCCATGTACTTACCTATCTTCCAATTAGGGCAAGTAGTTGGTTAATAAGGTTTAATTATGCAATTTTGGCAGCTACTACAAGATAATACCTCCCTCGCATTAGTCCTATTTGGTGTATTAGGGCTATGTGTGGGCAGTTTTTTAAATGTTGTTATTCATCGTATCCCCTTAATCATGACATATGAGTGGCGTAGTGGCTCTGTCGATTTATTAACTGAGCAAAAAGACATCGCAGTAAGCCTACTTGAGCCTATCCAAGCCATCGTTACTCAAGATACGGCCATCAATTTAAGTCACCCTGCTTCACGTTGCCCTCACTGTGGTCATGTTATTCGCTGGTATGAAAATATTCCATTAATCAGTTGGCTAGTACTAAAAGGTTGCTGTTCAGATTGTCAGCAGCCAATTGGCATACGTTATCCACTGGTTGAGCTAACAACAGCACTGCTAAGTATGTTGGTCATCTATCAACTTGGAGTTACCTTGCCTGCATTGGCAGCTTTGCTATTTGTGTGGACGCTACTGGCATTGATTGGCATTGATCATGATACCCAACTGCTACCAGATCGTCTCACTTTTCCTTTAGCAGGATTAGGACTGGCTGTAAATTCACAAGGCTGGTTTATCAGTCCTACCCAATCTATTTGGGGACTGATTATCGGATTTTTATCCTTATGGATAGTGGTCAAGATCTTTTATCTTCTCACCAAAAAACAGGGCATGGGACAAGGCGACTTCAAATTATTAGCCGTACTCGGTGCATGGCTGGGTCCGATGATGCTACCATTTATCATTCTACTCTCATCTCTTTTAGGCTCAGTAGTGGGTGTGATATTAATGCGTAAACATGGTGAAAGCCGACCATTTGCCTTTGGCCCTTATATTGCCATTGCAGGCATCGTGGCTTTATTATATGGTCAAGATATCATGTCATGGTATCTTGGGCGGTACTAATCAACATAGAGAATAAGACTTGTTCTGTTTCGTAAGTAATCCTGACAGTATTAAGTGTAATTTTTTTAAATTTTATTTTAATTTTACCCTGTATAAAAGGTGATTATCTCCAAATCTATCACTTATTCCCATTTCCTAGCTAATAATCAATCATAGCCATTAGTTAACAGCCATGAAAGGATTAATATATCATGCCAACTTTTTCTGACACCACAACTGAGCAAGCCCCACAAGTATTTAATAAGCCACAACAAAAGAGACTGGTGATTGGAGTAACAGGCGGTATTGGAAGTGGTAAATCAGTAGTAACCAAATGGTTTGAGCAACAAGGCATTGAAGTGGTTGATGCCGATGATATCGCTCATCAAATTATGCAAAAAGGTAGCCCCACACTGGCTAAATTGGTGACCAAGTTTGGTAACTGGATACTCACAGAAAAAGGAGAGATGGATAGAAAAGCAGTTAGACAACATGTTTTTACTTATCCTGATGCCCTGATGACCTTAGAGAGTATCACCCATCCAGCCATCCGTCTTGAGGCAAAACGGCGATTGGCACAGACAAAATCAACCTATGTCATACTATCTGCACCTTTACTGCTTGAAGGCGCAGAAGCAGGTCTGGCGAATCTCTGCCATCGTATTTTAGTCATTGATGCACCAGAGTCACTGCAAATTGAACGTGCCAGTAAGCGCGATAAACAAACCATAGAAAAAATTAAAGCCATTATGGACAACCAGCTCAGCAGAGAAGACCGCACCAATCAAGCAGACGATATCGTTATCAATGATGGTGATCTAAATAATCTCTATGCTCAGCTTCAACCTTTACACAAAAATTATCTAAGTATGGCAAATATGCCTCTTTCTATGTTCGCTCTTTGTTAAGTAGTTAAGTGGTTAAGTGGTTAAGTGGTTAATTTACATTGATGGCATCAATGCGATTGCTGCTTTGTTCATCGCCCAAAATGCTGATCTGATCTGGCCATAATAAGAACCTGTATTCATAATTCATAATCCAAAATCAGGGGAGTTTTAAACTAAAATTGCGTAATACAAGGCAAATTTTGGGGCGAATAGTCACTCTATTTAACCCAAAATTTAACACCGTAGTACGTCTATTTTAGGTAAAAAGCCACCATTATGGGTTGTGAATACAGGTTCTAATTGTGACTTAGGATGGATGGCGTTGTCTGCTAATCTCATATAATGCCATACCTGTCGCCACGCTAACGTTCAGACTTTGCAAATTGCCATGACTATTGCCGCTCATGGGAATATAAACCAGCTCATCACATTTGTCTGTGGTCAATCGGCGCATACCATCGCCTTCTGACCCCATAATCAAGGCAACCTTGCCAGTAAAATCACATGCTGGTAATGGTTTTGCAGTAGCTTCTAATGCGGTACCAAATACAAAAACACCAGACTTTTTAAGCTGCTCAATACAGCGAGATAAATTTGTCACTGCAATCACAGGAATAATCTCTAGTGCACCAACGGAGACTTTAGCAACGGTAGCCGTCAAGCTAGCAGAATGATGTTTGGGACAAATAACCGCATCTACACCCATTGCTACTGCGGTACGCAAACATGCACCCAAATTATGTGCATCGGTGACTTGATCTAAAATTAAAAACAAACAATCATCTTGCTCACTAATGCTTTCAATCTTACTTTCATCTGCAAAAGCTTTTGGGGTTGCATGTAACACCACACCTTGGTGTTGCGGGCTATGACATAAGGTAGCCAATTTATCTTTTTGTGCATATTGAATGCTTACTCCCATCTGCTCTGCCATTGTCTTGATCTGATGAATCTGGCTATCTGCATTGTCTTCTTTACCAGACTCTTGGTAAGACGGTTGTAAAAATAAAGCACGGGCTGCCTCAGGACGCTGCTGCAATAATGCTGCCACTGCATGAATACCATAAAAATAAGTGGGCTTCGCCATATTAATGATTATCCTTTAAAATCAATTACTATCCTTCAAGATGACAGATATATTGTACTATTTGCTCAGTACGTAGCACAAAATGACTATGACCAGCCACCATAAATGCTTGCCCTGCTCTATGGTAGGTAAAGGTATCCTCACCAGCAATTTTGACTTCACATTCACCAGTTAAGATCTCAATACGCTCAGAGGTATGGGTCTCAAATTGGTATTCTGTAATGAGCTCATCACAGGGTAGTATGACCCCCAACATCTTTTTACTTCCATCACCAAATAATACTGTATGACTGCTACAGCGTCCGTCATAGGAAATATTGGCATTTTTTACCACAGAAACGTGGTCATACGTCGTTGATGGCATAGTGACATCCTTTAATTCTATAATAATATAAAAGTTAATACCCAAACTGACATCTACGATATCTCATAAACAGATAATTAATATAGCGGATTAATACAATCTTTGATTACTAAAAACATGAATGTACATACTACAATACGCTGAACAAGTCTGCTAAAGTGAGCTTGTTTTTTTATACAAGCCATGCGTCTTGTATAAATGATTAAATTTGTCGTTTGTGGATAAAGCAATGCTAACATAATATTGCTAAATATTTGCTACCGCTTTTTATTTTTTTATCAAAAGTACAAGATTGTGGTTATCCAGCGACTTAAAGCATTGCTCATATCTGCTATATAGAAAATTTATATCTAAACCTATTATGAATCGTTTAACTGAGAAGAGACCATGTTGACCTCCTTAACCTTACAAAATTTTGCATTAATTGAGCAGCATGAGCTTAATTTTTGTACAGGGTTTAATGTGATTACAGGCGAGACTGGCGCAGGAAAATCGCTGTTATTAGATGCCTTATCTTTATGTGTTGGGGGGCGCAGTGACAGTGGCATGGTACGACATGGGCAAACATCTGCTGAGATTTATGCCCAGTTTGATGCGAGCTCTCCTGCCATTACTGCATGGTTTACAGACAACGAGCGTGAACTGCCTGAAGATGACTCCTTACTGATTCGCCGCCAATTAAATGCCCAAGGACGCTCAAAAGCGTGGCTCAATGGCACACCTGTGAGCTTAGCTGAGCTAAAAGATTTGGGCAGATTACTGGTGAATATCCATAGTCAACATGCACAGCAAGCCTTATTAAAGCCGCAATTTGTGGTGGAATGGCTTGATAAAATGGCAGGTTTACAAGACATGGCCACACAAACAGCAGCTTTATATCAACACTATCGCAAACAACAGCGACAAGCAAAAGAATTGGCAGATGCTGCCACGCATCGTCAAGACCGTATTGCTTTGCTTGAAAGTCAACTGGCTGAAATTACCCCTTTACTTAATATTGATTTTAAGCAAATTGAGGCTGAACATGAGGAAGTATCCAACCTTGAAAGCCTTATGCAAGAAGCCAGTCAAGCACTGTATTTGCTCGAAAATGATATGGATAATGGTAATGATGCCATAGATGTGATGGGACAGCTTGGGCGTGCCATCAAAATATGTGATAGCCAAAGTAGTGTCAGTCAAACATTTGCGCAAGCATCTGAACAGCTCTATCTAGCACAGCAACAAATTAGCGAAGCCGCCAGTTTACTCGCTGATTATGCCGAACAACAAATGCCTGACCCTGAACGTCTTGAACAACTTAACGAACTGGTAAGTTTGGCGCACCGCCTCTCTCGTAAGCATGGTCTGCCAACTGCTGAGCTTATTGTTGAAGCAGTACAGTGGCAAACTGAGCTAGAGTCGCTGCAAAATCAGCCCAGCAGCGATGTGATGCAAGAGCAAGTCATACAAGCTAAACAGCGCTTTATTAAAGCAGCACAAGCACTCAATACAGCTCGAATGGCAGCTGCACCTAAAATATGTGAGCTTCTAGTGGCAGGTCTGCAACCTTTGGCACTGCCTAATGCACAATGTTGCTTTGATTTTTATGAAAAATCGCCTGATAACTATAATGCACAAGGCACACATGATATTGAGTTGATGTTTAGCGCCAATGTGGGTATGCCGATGCAACCATTATATAAGATTGCCTCTGGGGGCGAGCTATCACGCATGGCGTTGGTAATGCAGGTATTATTAGCAACTCAGTCTACACAAACAGATAACCAACATAATAATGAACGTCAGCCGATGTTGGTCTTTGATGAGGTTGATGTGGGTATCAGTGGTGCAACGGCGCAAGTGGTGGGCGGATTGTTGCGCCAATTAGGGCAGCAACGGCAATTATTGGCAATCACCCATCAAGCACAGGTGGCATCACAGGCGCATCAGCACATTTTGGTACAAAAACACCATGATACCCAAACCACAAGCTCGCTATCGGTACTGACAGGCGATGCACAGGTAGATGAGTTGGCACGCATGTCTGGGGGTGTTACCATTACTGAGGTGACCCGTGAACATGCCCGCAGTTTGTTGGCGGATGTGACGGGTAGATAACTTATATCAGTTGGCAATCCTTACAGCCCTCACTCCCCCTACTCTTTATCTTTAACACTTTGATATGATACTTTGTTATCAGAGTGCTTTGATATATCAACGCTTTGCTTTGATTTTAAAATTTAATTATTTGGTACTGACTTCTTATGGTAAAAAAAAGCAACCTCACTCATCATTTTTTGATTGCCACCCCTAAAATGCCCGACCCACGTTTTAATCGTACCTTGGTGTATGTGTGTCGCCACGACCCACATGGGGTACTTGGATTGGTGGTCAATAAGCCAATTTTAGATGCCAATGTTGGTAAATTGCTTGAGGATTTGGATATTGAGGTGAAAGACAGTTGTGTGATGGGAGATACAGCACTTGAGGGGGGTCCTATGTATCCTGAGATTGGTTTTGTACTCCATACGGGGCAACCACAGTGGGCATCGTCATTTGCGATTTCGGAAAATAGTTGTATTACCACCAGTCGTGATATTCTACAACACATTGCACAGGGGCAAGGGGTGGGACATTATCATTTGTGCTTGGGTCATGCCAGTTGGCGTAAAAATCAGTTAGAGGCTGAGATTGCTCAGGGTGATTGGCTGGTGTGTCCTGCGGATTTGTCGTTGTTGTTTGAGATACCTTTTGATGAGCGTTGGCATCAGGCGGGTGAAAAAATTGGCGTACATTTGGATTTTTTAAGTGATGATATTGGTCATGCTTAGGGTGAATAATGTGATGCCAGTGGCTTGGGTAAGGCTTTTTAGCCACGATAGTAGCGGTATCCTTGCCTTGCCAGTGGGTATGCTGACTTAGGCTGAGTGGGGTGTCGAGGCAACAGCAACCTGCTCAGCCTGTAGGAAGCAACCCACTGGTCAGGTAAGATACAAGCGGATAGCGTGATTGGCTACACATAAACAATAATAATAGGACTTACGCAGTTTTAAAGATTGTTGGCGACTGGGTATCATTTACTCGCTGGCTGTACGTAGTTCTAGAGGCTCAATATAATCCCCAGTCGTTTTATAAGACAAATATCGTACTTTTACGTAAGTCCTAAATAATAATAATTTTAATAATACAACTTAACTAGGTTGAGAAAATGGCAATTGAGCAAGAGATGCTGACACAACATACCGCCCCAGATAAGATGACAGATAAGACGATACTGGTGTTGGGGCTGGATTATGGGGTCAAAAAAATGGGCATGGCACTCGGCAATGAGTTGACTGGAGATGCACGTCCGTTTGAGATTTTGGCGATGAATAATGGTCAGCCAGATTGGGATAATTTGCTTGGAATCATTGCAACTTGGGGCATTGGCATTGTGGTGGTGGGGCTACCGCTGAATATGGACGGTAGTGATTCGATGATTGCTAAGCGGGCACATAAGTTTGCTCGACGCTTGGCGCATCGGTTGACTGAGCATCATTTGCCTGTGCGGGTGCGAATGTATGATGAGCGTTTGACCTCGGTCTATGCGCGTGAGTTGGCGTGGGAGTTGGGACTGATTAAGTCGCCTCATCAGCCGATTGATGATGTGTCGGCGTGTTTGTTGTTAAATACGTATTTTTCAGACACAAGTAAAGCAGTTGAGATTGCGATGGGTTAGTGATTTTGTCGATATTTATAAGGGTCTGTTGAACTTTCACCCCGTCAGGCTAATATCCACAAGGATTACAGCTATTTTTTACTTTCATGTAAAAATTGGCTAAATTTGCCTTATTCTACGTTAATGAACTGGTTAATATCTCGATATTACCTACGTTCATTGCCTTGACTAAGTCACTGTTTGTTAAAATTAGTTTCTCAATTTTTCCTATGAAGATGAATGTTCAACAGACCCAAATTTATCGCACCTTTAGTCGTTGTTTAATAGTTGTTGTTATTTATTATTGTGCATTGGATATTTTGGAATTTTTATGCCGTCACCACAAAATCAGTCACACCCTCATCAAGAGCATCAAGAAGATGCGCCTATCGCAGGCTTTGTGCCGTTAGCGATTGCACGTATTCGTGAGGCACAAAAACTCAATCGTGTGGCGGTCATTTTGGTGTGTGTGGCGTTGGCGTGTTTTATGTTTTTTGGCACGCTGGCATCAGTGCCCGCTTTTCGTGACAGTCGCTTGATGTATTTGTTGTTTCATTATTTGCCCTATGCGTTGGTGGGGTTGTCCATTCCACTATCACTATATGATGCGTTTATTATCCATCGTTATCGTTTAAATCAGCCGTCCATTTTGCTGTTAAGTGTGGGTATTGCGTCTACGTTGCTGGTGGTGTGTTTGTTGTGGCAATTAGAAAATTGGCTGTGGTTGGCAATGGCTGCATGGATTGGCATAGCATTTTTGTTTAAAGCCAATTTTAAGCGGTTTTTTAATTTTTTACAGGAACAGTCACAAAATCCCTTACAGAATCAACCTCAAGAACCGTCCACAGCCGATACGCAAAGCGTTTCCAGTGATTAGATAATGAGTTTATCTGTCTTTTCTTGCTAACCCAATAAGACAAAACCCTATATCCTATATAAAAACAAGTTAAAAGAGCTAAATATGAGCCAGCTATCAAACGAAACTGAGTTAACCATTGACCATTATTTGGATACGCAAGGGCTGATTTGCCCAGAGCCAGTGATGTTATTGCATAAAAGTATCCGCCATGCCGAAGCGGGTGAGTTGATTGAGGTGTTGGCAACGGACCCTGCAACCACACGAGACATTCCAAATTTTTGTCGCCATTTGGGGCATCAACTGTTAGTGCAACAAACTTTAGCGCAAACATTGGATACAGATAGTACAAATAACATGAATAATATGAATAACATGAATAATATCAGCCACTATCGCTATGTGATTCAAAAAAAGCAGGCATGATAAACATATCATCAAGAGATGATAAACCGACTATCAAAACATTTAAAATGTTGAAAGTATTGATATTAAGAGCATTGAGAAAATTATGAGCCGAGTGCGTGCCCTACAACCTCGACAGCCTAAGGCGTTGGCGGTGGACGAAGAGCCTGAATATATCACTGAATTTCGTCAAGCAATGCTGGCACGTGGGCTGTCGACACGTACGCGTAATGCCTATGTGCGTGATTTGCGCCATTGTGAGACCATGTGTCCCAAAGCATTGACTCGTTGGGACGATACCGACGTTTTGCACTGTTTAACCAGCCTACAAAAAGCGGACAAAACGCCACGTACACAGGCACGAATGCTGTCAAGTTTGCGTCAGTTTTATCTGTGGATGGTGGGCAATGAACGCCGAGAAGATAACCCTTGCGCCCGTATCAAAGCCCCAAAGATTGGACGGGCTTTACCAAAGGATTTATCCGAAAGCGATGTCGAAAATCTGCTGGGTGCGCCAGATACCAGTACCGCTATTGGACTGCGTGATAAAGCCATGCTTGAGGTGCTGTATGCTTGTGGTCTGCGGGTGTCTGAGTTGATGAATTTGTCACTTGAGCAGGTCAATCTGAATGCAGGTTGGCTACAAATTACGGGGAAGGGTAATAAAACCCGTTTGGTGCCATTGGGTGACTATGCCAATATGGCACTGAGTGATTATTTGACCCACGGACGAAGGGATTTGGTGGCACACCTAAAAGCAGGTAATTGTCAGGCGGTGTTTTTGACCACTCAAGGGGGCTATATGACTCGGCAAAACTTTTGGTATATGCTCAAAAAATACGCCAAAGTAGCGGGCATTACTAAGGATATTTCTCCACACACACTACGCCATGCTTTTGCTACCCATCTGCTCAATCACGGTGCAGATTTGCGTAGTGTGCAGTTATTATTGGGGCACAGTGATTTATCCACCACCCAAATTTATACCCATGTGGCGACCGCTCGCCTACAAGCGTTGCATCAAGCGCATCACCCACGCGGTTAGCTGTTAGTACGGGTAGTATTAAATAATTAGTAATTATCCCCTCCCCCTGATGTAACTGTATGTAACTTTAATATTTAACCTCAATAACAAAACCAATCAGCAGATATTTTTATGACAACCACTCCGCATAATACCTCAACCACCTCTTCCATTGATGCCCTTTTTAATGAGGATACAACGACCATTCATGAAGACAATCCAATCCATGATCATGATATGAATGAGTTAACTCAGTTATTAGAAAATACGGTGTTTGAGAGCTTTGATGAAGGGCTGTATATCGGCATGATGTCAGGCACCAGCCTTGATGCCCTTGATGCGGTGATTTGTCGTTTTAATCCAACTTCAGCGCATAACAATGCAAATATAGAAGATAAAGGCCATAATCATAAGCAAACGACTGGGTTATCATTACAACTGCTTGCTACTCACTCTAAACCTCTCCCCAATGAGTTACGTACGGTATTGTTGGCATTGTGTCAGCCAAATGGGGTGGCAAATTTGTCGCCAGCGTTTATTAACAGTATTGCCAGTCTAAATAAAAAGACAGATAGCCAAAATGAGTTACTGAGTGAGCTAGATTGGTGGGGCTGGGCAAGTAGGCACTATGCATTGTTTGCCAGTGAGGTAGTGGCTGAATTACTCAGTCAATCTCAAACAGACAGTGAAGAAGTGATTGCCATTGGTTGCCACGGTCAAACGGTACGCCACCGCCCACAACTTGGATTTTCACTACAATTGGTCGATGCCAATTTGCTTGCCGAATACACAGGCATGACTACTGTCAGTGATTTTCGACGCCGTGATATGGCGGTGGGTGGACAAGGCGCACCACTTGTGCCTGCGTTTCATCAAGCGTTGTTTTGTCACCCAACCCAAACCCGAGTGGTGCTCAATCTTGGTGGCATTGCCAATTTAACCTTATTGCCACCTTTAACAGCAAATACAATCAATGAGACAAACAAAACCACTCAAGCAGGTATGAGTCAAGTCATTGGCTTTGATACCGGTCCTGCCAATTTATTATTAGATGCATGGGCACACAAGCATACTGGCAATCCTTATGATGCAGGGGGTGAGTGGGGGCGTTCAGGGCAAATCATACCTCCCCTATTAAGCCAATTATTAACCCATGCTTTTTTTGCTCAACCTGCACCCAAAAGCACAGGACGAGAGGACTTTAATCTGTCATGGCTTGAGCATCAGCTAGAAATTTTTGCTCAAACACATACGGATAACTTGTTAAGTCCTGCCAATATACAAGCAACTTTGACTGAGTTAACCGCTATATCGAGCAGTGAGCAAATTATGTATTGCCTATCGGCTAATAAGTTACCAAAAGAAACTGCTACAGTGTATGTATGTGGTGGCGGTGCTTACAATGTGTATTTGCTGGAGCGTCTTAAGTTTCATTTGCCCAATGTTAGCATAGAGACGACACAAAGCTTAGGGCTTGCACCTACTTGGGTCGAAGCGGTGGCATTTGCATGGCTTGCCCGCCAAACCATCATGGGAGAGGTAGGTAATTTGCCTGCGGTTACAGGCGCAAGCAAAGGCGTGGTATTAGGACAGGTGTGTTTTGCTTAGAATACATTTACTGGGATAGTGGTGACGGTAATAACAAGGATAGGATATAAAAATGAGCCAAAAAAATAGTTTACGCTTGTAAACTGGTGTTTTTTTTAAAAAGTCATGCTAAGATGGAAAATATTTTATGCAACCATTTGTTTCATTTTCCATCCGCTATTTATTGAGAGTATTTCTATGACTCAGGGCAACATGATTCACAGTAATCAAACACAGCCACAGACCAAACCACCCCATCATCAGCGTCCTGACTACCAACGAGTTGTCATTACTGGTATGGGTGCAGTAACTCCATTAGGACTCACGGTAGAGACTACATGGCAACGCTTACTGGCGGGTGAAAGTGGTATTGATACCATTTCTCACTTTGATGCCACGGATTTTCGCGCGCAGTTTGCAGGTACGGTCAAAGATTTTGACGCCAAAGATTATATGAATGCCAAAGATGCACGCCGCTATGATGAATTTATGCACTATGCCATTGCCGCTGCCAGTATGGCACTAAAAGATGCGGGCTTTATTGGCAGTGTCGATGCACAAAACACCCCCGTTACTGGTGTCGATGCTGAGCGTTTTGGGATTGTACTTGGCTCAGGCATTGGTGGGATTCAAACCATTGAAGACAGCTGTGATACCCTACAAAACAAAGGGCCAAAGAAGGTCTCTCCCTTTATCATTCCAGGGACAATTGTCAATATGCCCGCAGGACTGGTCGCCATTAAACATGGCTTAAAAGGACCAAATCTTGCCACAGCAACTGCTTGTACCACTGCCACTCATGCTATCGGACTTGCTGCTCGCTTAATCGCTTATGGTGATGCCGATGTTATGCTCGCTGGGGGTAGCGAAAAAGCCTCTAGCCCACTGGGCATGTCAGGATTTGCTGCCATGCATGCATTATCGACTCGTAACGATGCACCACAACAAGCCTCACGTCCATTTGACAAAGACCGTGATGGTTTTGTCTTAGGTGATGGTTCGGGGGTTTTGATTTTAGAGAGTCTGGCACATGCCAAAGCGCGTGGCGCAACCATCTTAGCTGAGCTTGCAGGCTTTGGTATGAGTGATGATGCCAGCCACATTACCGCTCCTCCCGAAAATGGTGAAGGCGCTGCCCGTGCGATGAAGCACGCTTTAAATGATGCAGGTATTGATGCCTCTCAGGTAGGCTATATCAATGCACACGGTACCAGCACGCCAGCAGGAGATGTTGCCGAATCACTGGCGATTGAAAGTGTGTTTAGTGAAAATAAAAATGATATTTTGGTGAGCTCTACCAAGTCTATGACAGGGCATTTATTGGGTGCAGCAGGAGGTATTGAAGCCATCTTTACGGTGCTTGCATTACAAAATCAAATCATTCCACCCACCATTAATTTAGATAATCCAGATGAGCAATGTCGTCTTGATTATGTGCCACATACCGCCCGTCAAGTCAGTGGTCTTGATTATGCGTTGTCTAATAGCTTTGGCTTTGGTGGCACCAATGGCTCATTGGTTTTTGCCCGTTGGTCTGAAGCCACCTAAGCACCTAAGCTACCCAACCACTTTACTTTGATGTAGCTCATTAAGCTTTCATAACGCTTTTGTACTTGAACCCCCCTATTATGCTTGCGTATGATAAGGGGGTTATTTTTTATCCTCGATTTTTATAATTTATTGGAATACTCATGTCAGAATACACATTTTCGCATCAATTCTCCCAGCGTTGGTTGGCTGCTCCACAAAAAGTTCGAGATGCCATCGTGCACGAACTTGAAGATATTATCACCCTATTAGATAGTGAAACTGACCTTGATAGCTTTGAATTTCGCCAGCCTGACCTTGACGCCCATATCAATAAACTGTATGCCGAAGATGAAGCACAAAAGCAACAAGAACAACACCAACCTGAAACCGCCCAAACAGACGCACTTAAACAAGATAAACATAATGAAAGCACGTTAGCAATAAAACAACAGGAACATATAGAGGATACAGCAACTCAGCTATTAGAGTCACAAACGGATACTGCTCAACCAACCCTAACACCAACAACCATAGTGAGTGAGACGGACAATAGCATACAGTTAGAGGACAACAACGAATATACTGGTATCATCAGTATTACTAACACTAATGATATTGATATTGACAATAACCCAAAAGATGTTTGTAACAAAGACACGCCAACAGAAGAGATTGCTGTCAAAGACATTGACACACAACAAGATATACCACAACCAGAAACCATGTCAGAAGGAAGCTCTCCAGTAACAACAGAAGCTCTTGTCCTTGAGCTAGAGAGTCGTATTGATGACTATTTGAGTGAACAAATGGCACAGCTCTCTGAAGAATTAAAATTATGGTTAAGAGATGAGGTTAAACGTCAGCTTGATAATAAAGAGTAGTAATTTTAGAGGAATTTACCATTTATATTGATATATTGATGATAAATTAACAGGGAAATACAGCAGAGGCATTATTTAAACTTAATTAGCCGATGCTATTACTATGACACCTAAGTGTATAGATAATAAATCTAGCCTGCGTTTGCAGTGGCTGTACTTGCGACTGCGCCAGTAAGGCTTCACGTTTTGCAGGTGCTGCTCTATAAGCATAAGGCGTCATGGTAAGTAAATCTGCCAATGCGTCAGCATTTAATGACAATGAACATTGTACTTGCTCGCTCGATAACAGCGCAAAAAAGGGCGCAAGTTGGGTTAAAAATTTATCTGAATCATGGGTTCGCACTTGCTCAAACAACCCTGCACGCATACTGGCAAGATGCGCTTCATCGGGTTTGGCAATCACCAATATGCCACCAACTTTGAGTACCCGAGCAAACTCAGTGGGTAAAATGGGACTAAAAATACTACTGATGCCAATCAGACTGGTATCAGCAATAGGCAATTGTGCGGCACTGGCAACCAATGGATAAATAACAGGACGCTGCTGTGATAGATACCCTAACCTACCTGTTTGTTTCAGCGTTTTTGCCAAACAACTCACCGCAGGTTTGCTAATATCAACCGCTAATAGCGCATCAAGTGTATCAATTTGCGCCATTGCCTGAGTGTAATAGCCATCACCACAGCCCACATCAAGCCAAATATTAACCTGTGATTTTTTGTATTGTTGAGTCGCTTGTTGGTGACTGCTTTTTGGTTGCTGGGCAATATGTTTTTTTATCTGTAGCATCACAGCATCACGCAAAGGTTGATAATAACCTTGTGCCAAAAAACGCTGACGGGCAGCAATAGAGTCTGCTGAATCACCCGGTGCTTTGGATTTTTTTTGCTGCACAGGTAATAAATTAACATAGCCTTGACGTGCCACATCAAAAGGGTGCTTGGTCTGCTTAGCATTCATGCTACCATCACACTGCCATGTTTTTTTGTCTATTATCAACGGCGATTGGCAATGTGGACAGCGTAAACTATGGCTATCGGCTAATACGTTCATGCTAGCATCACTTCTATTAGCGTAACTTCAACGTCATCAATCCAAGCACAACCAAGACGATGGCAATAATCCAAAAACGAGCCACAACCTGCGTCTCTTTCCAACCCAACTCTTCAAAATGATGATGCAAAGGTGCCATCAAAAAGATACGTTTTTTACGCAGTTTATAAGAGCCAACTTGCAGCATCACTGACAACGCCTCAACCACAAACAGACCACCCATAATTGCAAAGGCAATTTCTTGACGTGTCATCACCGCAATTGTACCTAGCATTGCACCCAATGCCAACGCTCCCACATCGCCCATAAACACTTGCGCTGGGTGCGCATTAAACCATAAAAAGCCCAAACCCGCGCCAATCATAGAGCCACAAACGATGGTCACTTCTGAATTGTAGGCAATATAAGGAACGTGTAAGTAGTCTGCAAAGCGGGCATCACCTGAAACATAAGCAAACACTCCCAATCCTGCTGCCACCAATACCACCGGTAAAATTGCCAAGCCATCTAATCCATCGGTTAAATTGACTGCATTAGAAGCACCATTAATGACAAAATAGGTAAAAAAGATAAATCCTAAGCCTAAAGGAATGGTAGAAAATGGGATTACCCAGTGTTTAAATACTGGAAATAATAAATCTTGCATGGCATTGGTGACTGCCACATCTGGCTGCTGTGACGCAATAAAGTATAATGCACCACCAGCAAATAATGCCCCCACAGATAGCCAAAAATACTTTTTGCGTGCAATTAACCCTTTGGGGTTTTTATATTTAATCTTTAGCCAATCATCAGCCCAACCTACCCCACCAAAGATGACCATCACCACCATTAAAATCCACACATAAGGATTGCTCAAATCTGCCCAACACAAAGTGGCAAATGCAATGGCACTTAAAATCAGCACCCCGCCCATGGTAGGTGTCCCCGTCTTGGCTAAATGGGACTTAGGGCCATCATCACGAATGGCTTGACCATACTTTAGGGTATGCAAATAGCGAATGGCACGCCCACCGAGTAACATACTAAACAGCAACGCTGTTAGCACTGACAATAAAGTACGCAAAGTGAGAGAAGATACCGCCGAAAACGGTGTGTAAAACTGGCTTAACCAATTATTAAATAACCAATATAACACCGCTTACTCCTTATTATTTGTTGCCAAAACATTATCTGACTTTTTATTGGTGAATGTGTGTGCTGACGATTGCTATAAAAACTATGGGTTATACTTTTAAACTGTATTTCTAACTATGGTGATAGCTATATTTGTGTCTGTTCTGCTGTTGTTGTTGCCAATAATTGTGCTATCAGTGTTTCCATGCTCATGGTACGTGACCCCTTAAACAGCACAGTTGCGGTTTTGCCCGCTTGCTGTAGGGCATCAAGCTGGGCTTTAAGATGCTCAAATAATTGCTGTTTATCGCTAAACGCATGCGCATCACTCATGCCTGCTTGACTGCTACTTTGTACGGTTGCCGCTGCCAAAGTCCCAACACACAGCAAACTATCAATCGGCTTTGCTGCGATATCAATACCCAGTTGTTGATGCTCAGATAAGGCAGCATCACCAAGCTCAGCGATATCACCCAGCACCATAATCTTATGTCCTTGCTGCACGCTCAATACTGCTGCTGCCGCCCGTACCGAATGTGGATTGGCATTATAGGTATCATCAATCAAACAGTGTAATCCATAAGACTGTCTTGCCAACCGTCCTTTAGCTGCTTGTGCTTGATTCAAACCTTGAGCAATCACCTCAATATCAATACCCAGTGCATGAGCACAAGCGGCAGCAGCTAAAGCATTACTGACATTATGCTCACCTGCTAAAGGCAAATAAATAGCGGCACTTTTCTGTGCAATATGCAGTACAAATTCATTGTGGGTTGGCTTGACCTGTACCGCACTGGCAGTGACTTGTGCTGTACCACTTTGCTCAGCAAAATCCGAATTTTTCTCTATTGGGTTGTTACCATGATGCCAGCCAAAGCCAATAATATGTGAGGTTTTATGCTTAGCTGCTTGGGTGAGTAACTGCACATAATCATCATCAATCGGCACAACGGCTGTATCAGCCGCAGTTAAAGACTGATAAATCTCCGCTTTTGTTGTAGCAATGGCATCTCGCCCACCAAACTCACCCAAATGTGCGCTGCCCACATTTAACACACATGCCACATCAGGCTGCACAAGTTTGGTTGTATAAGCAATTTCACCCACATGATTTGCGCCAAGCTCTAGAACAGCATAACGATGCTGATAGGTCAACTCAAGCAAAGTCATGGGCACACCCAAATCATTATTCAGATTGCCTTTAGTGATTAAAGTGGTGGCAGACTGTGACGCTGCTTCTTGAAAATCGCTGTTTTCATTAATATTGACAGTAGCATCGGCAGCATTAAAGATACTTCCAAGCATCTCTTTACAAGTGGTTTTTCCGCTTGAGCCAGTAATGGCAATCACCTTTAGATTGCTCATTGCTTGACGCTGATAAGCGGCAAGCTGCCCAAATGCTAAGCGGGTATCACTCACAATAAGCTGCAAGATATCTGATTGGGTCGAAACAGGGTGACTGACAATGACCGCCACTGCGCCACTGTTGGCAGCTGCCTCTACAAAATCGTGACCATCAAAATTATCACCAATAATGGCTAAAAAGATATCACCTACAGCAATACGCCGTGTATCGGTGATAATACGACTGGATTTTAGCTTGGCTAACAGCTTTTCAGTCTTTGCCTCATTTTGATTGAGCCAATAACCAGAGACTGACTGGGTGGCTACTAACAAATTCTCCGACTGCCAATAATAATACGGAGTATCTGCTTTCTGCTCGCTATGGTTCTCGCTTGATGCCATCATTATTGCATCCTTAATCTCTTGATATATTAGCCTTGTAAAAAGCTGTGTTTAACATTTTTGCTTGGGCAAAACTTAAAAGATGGTCAATATTGCGCTTATATGGGTAATATTCTATAAAGCATGACTAATAAGCCGTCATCAGCAAAGGGACTGTTATTCTAACAAAAAATACCACCTTATAACGTACTGTGGTCAGTCCATTAACTGTTACTCTACCAACAAACCATTGTATCCATATACGACAAAGCCTTATAGTTACAGCGTTGCCAATACTTTAGCCAGTTCTTTTGCATCATCAAAATCATGACGAACGCCATTAATTTCCTGATAAGTCTCATGTCCTTTTCCAGCAATCACCACAATATCATGTGCAGCGGCTTGACTGACGGCATAAGCAATCGCTTGTCTGCGATCTGGCTCAATATATACTTTGCGACGCTGTGCTTCACTCATACCTTGTTGCATATCGGCTAAAATCTGTAATGGATCTTCGCTTCTAGGATTATCAGCGGTTAATACCACCTGATCTGCCACTGCCAATCCTGCTTGTGCCATCAAAGGACGCTTACCCCGATCTCGATCACCACCACAGCCAAATACTGCCCACAACTTACCTTCACAATATGTTTTTAAAGAGGTCAATACCTGAGTTAACGCATCAGGGGTATGTGCATAATCAACAATAAAGCAGCCCTTATCGGACTCGACTCGCTGCATACGTCCACTTGCTCCTTGCAGATTTTGCACCCGCTCTGCAAGCGATGCTAACGGCACACCCAATGCCATCGCACCAGCGACAGCAGCCAGTAAATTTGCCACATTAAAACGTCCCAATAGCGGGCTTTGCAGACATATATTGCCAAAATCTGTTAGCAAATCAATTTGGGTACCTTGTAGACTTGGGCGAATCTGTGCCGCTTGAAATGTTGCTGGCTGCTCTGTGGCAGTTGGTGTCTGTATGCTGTATGTCCACACCTTTAGCCCAGAGTCTTTAGCAACTTGTTGCATCATAGGAGCAAACTCATCATCAATATTAATAATGGCATGGGTCAGATGTGGAAAATAGTTGCGATCAAACAAGCGTGCTTTGGCAGCGGCATAGTCACTCATGCTACGATGATAATCCATGTGATCACGGCTAAGATTACTATAAATTGCTACCTTAACAGGCACACCTTGTAGCCGCTGCTGATCCAATCCATGTGAGCTTGCCTCTAATGCCAATACATTTACGCCTGCTTTTGCCATTTTATACAAAAAACTTTGTACTGCCAGCGCATCGCCTGTGGTATGACTTGCCTGCTCAAGCTGCCCCAACAAACCATTGCCTGCTGTACCCATCACTGCACACTGCCTGTCAGGCTGCTGACACAGCTGTGCCACAAGCTGACTAATCGTAGTTTTACCATTCGTTCCTGTGATGGCAACCACATCAGGCAAGCTGTCAGCGACCGCAAGCTCATTGTCTGTCTTTACTGATAAGCTAAGCTGTACTAAGCTGCCCAATATACAACGTATGTCAGGCACATGAATGACAGGGCATCGGTTTAATGTATCACCACTCACTAATCCAGATTGCTCGTCCTGCAAAGCTTTATCCGCACTATCTACTACCTGTGTCATATCAATTTCTGAGATAATAAATGCCGCTTTATGTGACGCAACTTTGGCATACTCAAAACTGGTGTGCATGGGCTGGGTGTGACTTTTTAATAATACAAATCCATCATTCTCATTTAGCTGTCTGCTATCTAAACGTAAATTTTCAAATGGAATATTAGCAATATCTGAATTCAAAAGCTGCGTACATGCTTGCTGCTGAGCTGCTGTCAGGGATTGATTTAGTGATTGATAGTGCTGCTGCAAATGTTGAATTAATTGTGCAAGGGTGGTTGTCATTATTGTCGTTATTCCTATTTTATATTTATTGCTATGTCACTGTTTACTCTAGGGTCTATTATTGTAGCGGTTAAAACAGTATCTATATCTATGTCAAACCGATCTAGAAGATATCAAATAAAATCCATAACTTCATACAAATGTCATGCAATTAAAATTAGTACCGCCTTAATTAATCTACTTTTGACCTTACTTAATTGATCTTAATTGATTGATAGCGGCTTATCTAAAGGTACATTATATAAGCGTAGTGCCTCTTGCATCACATTATGAAACACAGGTGCTGCTACTTGTCCTGCATAATGTGCTTTTTGTGGATCTTCGACCAAAATGACGGTTACTAAACGAGGGTTAGAGGCAGGTGCAATACCTGCAAACACCGTACGATATTGATTGTTATAATAACCACCATTAGGATTGGTGCGCCGAGACGTGCCTGTTTTACCTGCCACACGATAGCCATCTATTGCAGCAGCGACCGCTGTTCCCCCTCTTTGGGTCACCGTTTCGAGCATCTCTACAATGGATAATGCTTGCTCACTATTCATAATTCGCTTACTAGCTGGTGGTTTATCAGTTTTGACCAATGTCAGTGGGTGCATCACACCACCCGCACCAAGTATCGCATAGGCCTGTGCAAGCTGAGCAAGAGTCACTTGTAGACCATAGCCATAACTGATGGTGGCACGGCGTGAGGTTTCACTCTCTTTTGGTGTGGGCACAATACCTGTACCTTCAGCGGGAAAATTGAGCGCCGTTTTTTGCCCAAAACCAAACCGCTTTTGCATACTGCTAATACCATCTGGTGGCAAAGACAAGGCAATCTTAGTCGAGGCAACATTACTTGATTTTTGTAATAAGGTAGTCAGATTAATTGAGCCCAAATTACCATGATCTCGAATGGTATAGCCTTTGACTCGAATTGAACCAGGACTGGTATTAATTAATGAATTTTTATTATATTTACCAGAATCAAGCGCCGCGGCAACCGTAAATGGCTTCATCACCGAGCCTGGTTCAAACACATCAATAAGAGCACGATTACGCTGATTTTCACCTGTCATCTCATTGAGATTATTAGAATTAAAAGAAGGCCATGTCGATAATGCCAACACTTCACCTGTCTGCACATCAACCACCATACCAGTCGCCCAGCGTGCACTTTGTACTCGCCCCACTTCCTCTAACTCTTTATATAATAAATACTGTAACCTTGAATCAATGGTCAAAGTCACGTCTTTACCCGCAATCTCTGGCTCCAATTCTTTGATATCTTTTAAAGAATTTTGGCGAGCATCTTTAAGTACCAAAACTTTGCCATCTTTTCCTGCTAACTCTTCATTATATTGACGCTCAATACCTGCACGTCCAACATAACCTGCTTCAGGGTCCTTCACATTTTGCCCCATAAATCCTAACAACTGTGCGTTGGGCTGAGGCTGAGGATAATAACGCTGAAAGAAATTTTTACTATAGACAGCAGGGAAATTCAATGCCTCTACAGCACTGGCGATCTCAGGGGTTACTTTAGTCATTAGTGGAAAGTAATGTGATCCCGCCCCTGTTGGCAGTACTGCTTGCACCGCATCTTTATCGGTTACATCAATATGATCATTAATTGCTACTGCTTTTTGCAAATCCTCTAAGGATACTCCAGCAGTTGCTGCCAATTGATTTAAATCCATCTTATCCAGTCGCTGCTGCATACGCGCTTGTAGTTTCGGTTGATCTGGATTTAAGACGATTTCTCGTTTTAAACTATAATATTCCACTGCATAATCATGTGGGCTAAAAGATACCGTAACCAGTGGTGCACTGACAGCCAAAGGTTGCTGATTGCGGTCAGTAATAATACCTCGATAAGACGGTAGACGACGCACGCCAGTGATTAATTTATCACCAATTTGTTGATACATCGCCGCATTGGCAATTTGTATATCATAAGTACGCCATATTAATCCAAGAAAACACACAACCGAGACTACCCACACCAAGCGAAAACGATGCACATCATTTTCCACACTACCCCGTGCCGATGCGCCCTTCGCCTTGCTTAATATCGAGCTTCTACGATGTTTAACACTGGTATAAGCTTTCCCCGTTTTTTGTTTACGCTTAAACAGTACTTTTCGTTTTTTTGTTGTTTTATTCGATGCAGCATCTGCACCGGTAGCAGGCTTTTTACCTGTTTTGCGTGGTTTTTTCACTACAGGTTTTTTTAATGGTTTTGTGACTTTACCATGTGGTTGTGAGGACTCAGATATATCTATTTTACTTGATTTTTTGCGTGTCATAGCTGCCCTCCTGCCACTGGCTGCTGCTGGTCTATCGCTGTTGCAACATTGGTTGAGCCATCTATGTCTATCTGACTTATCTGAGCTGCTGCATTACGAGTATCTGCAACTGGCTGAATAATCAGTTTATCTTCAATGGTTGGCGAATACATACCTAGCTCAGTGACTGCACGATTGGCTATTTGTGGTGTGGCACTAAAGGTTTGCTGCTCAATCAATAACCGCTGATATTCCACTTGCAATTTGCGCTGCTGTCTTTGCATATCTTGCAGCATTTTATAATCCTGACGATAGGTTTGTATTTGAGCGGCACTCATCACGGCTGTCCACACGATGGCAATGGCTATAAGTAGCATCACCACAAAATACACACTAATACCACCATAACGCTTTGATAAAATATCACTGATATCATGAGCAGAGGCTTGCATACTTTTTGTATGCGTACTCTCTTCACCTTCACTGGCAGTAGAACGGCTTAAAAGATGGGATAAACGGGACATGGAGTTCTCAAAATCAGAAAAACAAGAATATAAATAATTGTTATCAATCATATAGTCAATCTAATATAATTTCACTACAAGGCAACCGAGTGCAGATAGTACATGTAGTACATCTAGCGAGGTTAACACCGTGGTGGATTTATAGTAGGCAGACTATACCTATGGTTATTAGGTAACAGCTATCTTATAGTCAATCTAATATCATGTCATCATAAGACAAGCAAGCGTAGCTAACGTCTAACAATGTAGCTAACAACACTGTGGTAGATTTATAGAAGACAGACTATAACACACTGTTTTTTCTAATTTTTTACACTTAATAAACAAACTTAAGAAATAAAAAGGCATTCATTTTAGCATGATAAAATCGTGATACTGAGCCTAATAGCTATTTTTCTGTCCGCAAACTTTCTAGCAACACAGGTTCATCACGACGGCGGGCAACTCGTAGCCATGCGCTGCGTGAACGTGGATTTTGCGCGACTTCTTCTTTACTTGGTGCAATGCGCTTAGGTTTATCAAAATATTTTGGGCGATTTGGCGCAATGGGCATCGCCTCATCTTCGGGATATTTGCCCTTACTGTGACGCTGCAAAAACTGCTTAATACGTCTGTCTTCTAATGAATGAAAGCTGATCACTGCCAAGTTGCCATCAGCAGCGAGCATTGCCAAAGCTTGCTGCAAAAAGCTGTCTACATCACCAAGCTCATTATTAATAAAAATACGCATCGCCTGAAAGCTTTGGGTTGCAGGGTGTTTACCGCGTTGCCAATTTGGGTGCGCTTGCTTAATCACCTCAGCTAACTCAAGAGTTGATTCATAGCTGGGCATCTGTTTAATGGCTCTGGCAATACGACGACTGTGACGCTCTTCACCATATTCATACAATACATTTGCCAACGTTTCTTCATCTACTTTAGCAAGCCATTCACCAACAGTCATACCTCGGCTGGTATCCATGCGCATGTCCACCACCCCATCACGCATAAAACTAAAGCCACGACTGGCATCATCAAGCTGCGGAGAAGAGACACCCAAATCTGCCATGATGCCATTAACTTGCTCAAAGCCCAATTGGACTAAATTTTGTTGCAAATTAGCAAAGCTATCATGTACCACGATAACTCGCTTATCCGTCGCCGCCAGTGCTTCTGCCACTGCTATCGCTTCTGGGTCTTTATCAAAAACCAACAGTTTAGTGTCAGCATCATCGCTCAAATACTCTAATAGCAAACGACTATGACCACCACGTCCAAACGTAGCATCAACAAAAATGCCAGATACTTTATGTGTATCTGCAAAAGCAGGTAATTTTTTTATTCCAAGCACAGCCGCCACTGTCTCATATAATAAGACAGTTTCGTGACTAAAGTTTTGCTGATTGTTATTGGTTTTGCTGTTATTACGCATATTGGCAGTCATTTTATCTATTGCTTTCGTATTTATTAAGGTTTGTTGACATAAGATTGATAAGGCTAAGCATCAAAACTAATGGAGTATTTAAACTCAGCCTCAAAATTGGCTAATGATTTTATTTGTCACAGAATATTCAAATGAGGTGATAATGGAATCTATAGTATCACTATCAACAGGAGTAATAATAAATTTATTCTTCACTTTTTCATCTGTTTTTAGCAAAAGCCTTAAACAAAACACCAATATTAAGATCAAAGTTTAAAAAAGTAGAGGCACCATTTGAGGACATGCTATTAATACAAATCACTGATACAAAAAACCACACAAGCTCTTTATTATCGCAAGTTGCTGTTTTGTGTCAAGTATAGTCTGCCCTTTTATCTAAGCTGCGGATACCTGTTATAATATAAGCATTCTAATTTAGCCAAAGTTTATAAATACGCATTTATGCAGTCCAACAATCCAAACCCATTCGTTAATAAAATTTTGAGAAAATTATGAGCCAACAACCCCAAAACACTCTACCTAAAAATCATGCCCGCCCTGTGCGTACCCGTATCGCCCCATCACCCACAGGTTTTCCACATGTAGGCACTGCCTACATTGCTTTATTTAACTTAGCCTTTGCCAAAGCACATGGTGGTGAATTTATCTTACGCATCGAAGACACTGACCAAACCCGCTCCACTGAGCAATCAGAAAAAATGATTCTCGATGCGCTACGCTGGGTGGGGCTAGACTGGGCAGAAGGCCCTGATGTTGGTGGCCCTCATGCTCCATATCGTCAAAGTGAACGTGGCGACATTTACAAAAAATACGCCCAAGAACTGCTCGATAAAGGACATGCGTTTCGCTGTTTTTGTACCCCTGAAGAGCTAGATACAATGCGTGCCGAGCAAATCGCTCGTGGTGAAAATCCACATTATGACGGACGCTATGCCAATTTATCCAAAGAAGAGTCTGACAAATTAGCTGCTGAGGGCAAACCCTTTGTTATTCGTATGAAAGTACCGAGTGAAGGCGTGTGTAAAGTTCAAGACATGCTGCGTGGAGAAGTTGATATTCCGTGGGAACAAGTCGATATGCAGGTATTGCTAAAAACTGATGGCTTGCCTACCTACCACCTTGCCAATGTTGTTGATGATCACTTGATGCAAATCACCCACGTCATTCGTGGTGAAGAGTGGCTTAATTCTGCCCCTAAACATCAACTGTTATATGACTACTTTGGTTGGGAAATGCCCGTATTGTGCCACATGCCTTTACTGCGTAACCCAGACAAATCCAAATTATCTAAGCGTAAAAACCCCACCTCCATCACCTACTATCGTGATGCCGGTGTATTACCTGAAGCCTTACTTAACTATCTTGGACGGATGGGCTACTCACTACCAAGCGACCAAGAGAAATTTACCTTAGATGAAATGATCGCCAGCTTTGATATCACCCGTGTCTCACTTGGTGGCCCTATCTTTGATATCGAAAAGCTCAACTGGCTCAATGCCGAATGGCTCAAAGAGATGACTCCAGAGCAGCTGAAAAATGCCATTTTAAACTGGGCAAACGACTCTGATAAACTGACCGCCATTGCCGCCGCCATTCAGCCGCGTATTCATCTATTATCTGATGCGGTCAACTGGGCAGGATTTTACTTCCAAAACTTGCCAGAAATCAGCGCTGAAGATTTTGAACACAAAACCCTAAGCCAAGAACAAATCATCGAAATTCTACAAATTGCCACATGGAAGCTAGAAGCCTTACCTGTATGGCGCGAAGAGAATATCTATGCCACTTTAAAAGGCTTGAGTGCGGCATTAGACATCAAACTACGTGATTTAATGCAACCATTTTTTATTGCCATTGCAGGTAGCAGTGCATCGACGCCTGTGATGAACTCCATGTATGTCATTGGTGCAGACATGACGCTCACTCGCCTACGTCATGCGGTAGAAGTGCTTGGCGGCTTGGGTAAAAAGAAACTGAAAAAGTTAGAGAAAACGGCGGCAGATATGCCAGACTTTTTGGCAGATGCGTAAATTACATTAATATAACCTCACTTTCACCCTCTACTAGCTTTCTCCCTCTTATCCTTCCCTGTTAAAAAAAGGGAAGGTTTGGGAGAGGTTAGATAGCAATTTGCTAAAATACTCCACTTTACTCCTTAAAAGGATTGAGTTTGATCATGATTGGTAACCCTAAGAGTCCTAAGAATGCTGTTCGTGATTTTTTTACTAATGCAGCTTCTTGCTTTATAAGGTATTGACATGCTTTATTAAGATTCTCTCGAGGATAGGTTGCTAACAACTCATCACAAAAACTACTGGGTATATCAAATAGCCGCTCACCAATTATATCGCATGAGATGCCATACTGTAATAAAGTAACCTCTATCGGGTTATCTAACTCACTATAACCATTTATCTGCATACAAATGGCATCTTTAATGATTTTTACTTTATCTTCAGGATAATCGACGGTTGTGGCTAAGTTCTCAAAATTTTCAGTACTTGCTAATGCAAAACATTGACATCCCTTGTTATGCAAATGTGTATCAGTCAAACCGATACCATGCAATAACGAGGCAGTGAGTAATAACTCAGGATCAAAACTCATCTCATGCACAATACCTAATACCGAACTCCAAAAATAAGTGCGCCACGAATGATTAATCATCGCCTGACTGCCTTTATTATTTAGCTCGGTTATTGATTTTTTGATCATTAATGTATCTGGTACATGTATCTGCTCTAAGGTTATTGTGTTAAGTGCTCGCTGGCTTGAAATATAACGCTTAATTTGATTATTAACCAGACTGATGATAGTGGGCAGTAAGGTTTGATTAATAAGGTATATCTTATCTTTGATGCTAAGGTGTCCTTGGGTGGATTGCACCCAGTCAAAGCTACCAAATTTATTAGTGCTCATCAGATTGTCCTTATTATTTTTTATCTCTTATTTGGTTGCAAGTTGTCATTTTGATTTTGTAGTCAACTGTTTTTTTTGTAGTTTTAGAAAATATAATAAATCAGTAAAATATATCACAATTGTATCTAATTAGGTTACTAAATGTATAACTATAATCAACATCTCACTCCTAATCTGACATTTAACAGTAATAAAAGAATAACTGGTATGATATGATGCGGTTATAATATATTTGGCCATCAAGAACAGCTGGTGCTTCAAAAAGCATACAACGAAATATTAGTTTAAAAAACCCTTGACAAGACCTACTTACTTGCCTAAAATACGCCTCACTCTTAACGAGGGGCTATAGCTCAGTTGGTAGAGCACTTGCATGGCATGCAAGGGGTCAGCGGTTCGACTCCGCTTAGCTCCACCATAAGATAAGCTATAGATTTATAGCTTAATTTATATAGTTTAATAATCGTTAAGATGCTGTATCAGCACCTAGGCAACCTTATATGTATTTATAAGACTTCTGATACAGTCATAGCAAGTCTCTATTGTGTCCCGTTCGTCTAGAGGCCTAGGACACTGCCCTTTCACGGCGGTAACAGGGGTTCGAATCCCCTACGGGATACCACCTATTCCTTTAGAAAGTGGTATGATTTATCATTTTTCTAATAAAAAGCCCAATCTCTTATAGATTGGGCTTTTTTATGTCTCATTGATTTATTGACATTGATTTATTGATTTGATTAAGGTGAATAACGTACTTTTGTATCAGTTCTATTTATGATGATTGCTTTACTACACTCATCACTACTATAGTCAGCGAAGTTATAAACTGATACAAGGCAGGCGAGTGCAGATAGTACGGTTGTACAGCAAGCGAGCCTAACACCGTAACAGTTATAAAGTTCGTTGACTATACCCCCATACCTCAAGGTTATATGCATATTGTATTCATATTTCAATAACCTTTAACTATACATAAAAATAATCAAATCCATATAAAAGCCATTCAAAATATGACTCATACTACTTATTCTTAACATTTTTCGAGTCTTTTTTACATAACTTATGCGATAAGTTTACCAAAACCTTCTACAACTAAAGTATTACTACTATATTATTCGACCTGTTTAACTTAAATTTAATAAACATTTTTTTGGCGTAGTACTGCATTTATATTACAGCTAGCAGCCATTGGCTTAGTAATTACCAAAATATGCAGACAGAGTCACAGTATATGGAATATGGATATTTACGATGACTCTATTAACTATTAGTGTTAATTAATTGATTAATTGCGCTGGTCATACACAACATATATACCTAATTTAGAGGATATTTTTATGACACCAACCTATAATCCCCAACGTCGTCCCTCGTGGAGAGGCATACTTGCAGGATTGCTTATGGGGCTAATCGTTGTTATGGCAATGTTTGCTCTGGCTTTAATCCTAACTTCATTTGTACCCTCTTTTGATTTAAAAGGTACAAGTATTGCCGCAGGTATTTATGCCGTGATTACCGCTTTAATTAGTGCATTTGTTGCTGGTTATTATGCTGTTAAATGTTCTGCTCCTGAAGCGTTATTCGGTGATGGTACTGCCATTGATCCAAAAGATGCCACTTTAACAGGTATGTTAACAGCAGCTTCTATTATCTTTATTACTACCTTTTTTACCATGAGCAGCGCCACCAGTATCCTATCTACAACAACTCGTGCGGTGGGTAGTACAGTAAGTACCGTTGCCAGTGCCACAGCATCAACTGTTGGTGCCGGTGCAAGTGCGGTCGGTAGTGTTGCAGATACTGTTTTGCAAAACTCAAACATTAATTTGCAACAAGAAGCACAAAAGGTTTATCAGCAAGTCAGTGGTGATGTTAGCCGTGATGACATCGAAAAATGGATTGCGAAAAATACAGACAGTCTCAGTCAAGAACAAGTTGCTGCTACGACAGATGTTGTTGAGCAGATGGTTAATGAAACCAAAGGTGAGGTACAACAACTTGATTTTACGGATCTTGATACTTGGCGTCATCTTGATGAAATCGCAAAACAGCGTATGTCTGAAATCGAAGCTGTGTTGACTGGCCCTGAGATTATTGAGCGTTTACAAGCACAAGGGTTAAGTGAAGCTGAAGCATTGCAGGTTCGTCAAGAAGTGAGCAATTCATTTAATGAATATAAAGCACAAACTGAGCAAGTCATTGCTTCTGCACAGCAAAAAGCTGATCAAGCGAAGCAACGTGTTGATGAAGCTTTAGTACAAGCAGAAGAGACTGCCCGTAAAGCGGCATTATATACTGGTCTATTCTGGCTAATCAGCGCATTCTTAACTTTCCTTGCTAGCATCATGGGTGCTCGCAAAGCTGCTGTGAGCTATCGCTTAGAAAAGCCTATCATCTCTTGGGGTGATAACGTACGCTAAATGACTGCATAAGTGATTATAAAAATTAATAATTATCTTAGCAGGACATAGAGTACTGATATAATATAAAGAATAGATAGCTAGATAAAAGAAAAACCGTATTCATACAGAATGCGGTTTTTTATGGTGACATATTTTTCAAAGATCATTGAGAACCTGACGATATGCTGCAAACCCTTATTGCTCTTCAATACGCAAGCCAATAATCACAGGAATACCTTGGCGGATGATTTCAATTGTCACTACCCCTTCTGTAGGCAACTGCTTGATGGCAGCAGCAAAGTCTTCAATACTACCGATTGGCTTTTGATGCAAATTGGTCACCACATCACCTGCTTGTAGACCTGAACGAGCAGCAAGTCCGATTGGATCAACAGCAGTAATTAGTACCCCTTTACCTTCTAACGCTTGCTGCTCTTGAACACTTAAATTGCGCATCCGCACCCCTAGGCGCACGGTTGATTTCATATCATTTGCATTATCAGAGGTAACATCGGTTGGCGCGCTATCTAATTTACCTGTTAACTGCATGGTCTTACCTGCACGCAACAGTTCTATCTTAAAGCTATCATTAGGCTTGCTTTGATTGATGATATTAAACAGATCAGCAGCTAAAATAATTGGCTCATCATTATAGTTTAATATCACATCCCCTGTTTGCAGACCTGCTTTTTGAGCAGGAGAATCAGGAGTAACTTTGGTAATTAATGCGCCTTGAGGTCGCTGAAGCTGATAAGCCTCGGCAAGGTTACGGTCGATATCTTGTGGAAACACACCAAGATAAGCGCGTGTCACTGAACCTGTGGCTTTGATCTGCTCATAAATTCCCATCGCAGCATCAATAGGGATAGAAAATGATAATCCCATATAGCCACCCGTCCCACTAAAAATACGCGAATTAATGCCAATCACCTCACCTTTTTGATTAAATAAAGGCCCACCAGAGTTACCTGGGTTTAATGCCACATCGGTTTGGATAAAAGGCACACTGATGTCCCGTGAAAAATTACGTGATTTGGCACTAACAATGCCCGCTGAGGCCGAATAATCAAAACCAAATGGTGAACCAATTGCCAACACTGGCTCCCCCACTTTGACATGGTTAGAATCTCCAATTGGCAAAGCGGGAAATTGTCTGCCATTAGGGGAGATCACTTTTAATACTGCCACGTCCGAACGCTCATCACTACCCACAAGTGTCGCATCAAGCTCTGTACGGTCATTAAGTGTCACTGTAATCTTATCTGCCCCTTCCACCACATGGTGATTGGTCAACAAATATCCATCACTGGTCACAAAAAATGCGGTTCCATAGGCATGCTCTATGGCTGGCGGTATTTGTGAACGCGGAATATTAATGCGATTGCCAAAAAACTGTCTGAGTAATTCAGCGGTTTGTGCCTGCGCCAGTTCTTCTTCACTGACTTCTTTGGTCACATTCACCCTGACTACACCAGGAGAGACGGCTGTTACTAAGTCTGAAAAATCCATTGCTGCTACGGCAGCTTCTGCCGTCATGGGTGCAGCCACTAATAATCCTGTTGCAAGCATCATGCTACTTGTCAGTAACGTAACTGCTAAAGCATGTTGCCCCTTTTGCCACCATGTTATCGAATGACATTTAGCATTTGTGTCTAATTGATTATTCAACATTGTTTGTCCTTACCTATTTTGGCTGACTCATACAACAAAGTGAGAGTTAAAAACTAAAAAGCTAACATTTATATTTTATTGTGACAGTAATGACTCTGTATATGATCTCATTATGGTTCATAGAAAGTATGTTCACGATAGTTTATTATTTTAATCGTCCAGTTTACACTACTTAGTTGATAATGATAACCATCAGCAATGTTATCTAATCCATCAAACCACGCTTAGATCTTATCTATCAAACTTTGTAGTAAAGGTCTGCGGTCATAGATATTTACAATTAGGTGGACGATTAGAGCTATCTATTAAAGAAACAGATGGCTATTATGACAAGCCAAAGCACATATAAAAATATATAATAATGAATCCAACAAATACTCAAAAATTGTTTACAAACAGCAGTGATAAACCAGTAAATTACAAATCATGGTATGATAGCGCAATAATTCACCCAATAAACCAGTCAAAATATAGTCGGTATTTACCATACCATGTGTCATTTTATGTCTAAGAATCTCTCGCTAATTCTCACTTATTTTATTTAACGTTAATCGCTGCTTGCTCACTGCAAACTGACACTTGCTGTACGTTATACCCAAGCAGCTACTATATTAAATGTGTGCAAAAGTTGAGAAAACTAAAATAAACTTTAACTGACATCATGACACCATACGAATAACGCCGAAATAGCAGCACTGGCAAAAAGGATAACTTCATGGATACCGCCTTATTATTATCTAGCGTTTTAGCGCTTGGTATTGGAGCACAGTGGTTAGCATGGTACTTAAAACAACCTTCTATCTTGTTTTTATTATTAATTGGCATATTGGTTGGGCCTGTTCTCAACTATCTTGACCCCGATGTGGTACTGGGCAATTTACTCTTCCCATTTATCTCCCTGGGGGTTGCTGTTATCTTATTTGAAGGCTCATTAACCCTAGAATTTGAAGAGATTAAACAGCACGGTAAAATAGTACAGATGCTGGTCTCACTTGGGGTTGTGATTACCATTGCTGTGGTGGCATTGTCGACTTACTTACTGTTTGATGTCGATCCACTGATCGCGCTATTATTTGGCTCATTGGTTTGTGTCACTGGTCCAACTGTGATCATGCCATTGCTAAAAAGTGTGCGCCCCAATAAAACCATCTCCAATATCCTGAAATGGGAAGGTATTATTATTGATCCCATTGGAGCAATTGCGGTAGTTTTGGTGTATGAATACATCATCTCTGGTGGTGAAGCAAACGGCATTTTACTATTTGGTGAAATTGTCGTCATTGCCACTGTGATTGGTATGATGGGCGCTTGGGTGCTGGCGTTTTTGATGAAAAAACACATGATACCTGAGTATTTACGCAATGTATTTACCTTAGCATTTGTACTGGTACTGTTTTCCATCTCCAACCATCTAGAGCATGAATCGGGTCTATTAGCAGTGACTGTCATGGGGGTGGCTCTTGCCAATTGGAAAGGCTTTCCACGTGACCATATCTTAGAATTTAATGAGTCGCTAACAGTCTTACTTATCTCAGTGCTATTTATCGTACTGGCAGCGCGTGTTGAGCTTACCAGTTTATTACATGTGGGTTTTTCTGGTCTGGTATTACTCGCCATTGTGATGTTTGTTGCCCGCCCGTTAGCTGTTTGGGCATCGGCAATGGGATCGACACTCAAAACCTCCGAAAAGCTGATGATTAGTTGGATTGGTCCTCGGGGTATTGTTGCCGCTGCCATTTCTTCTCTATTTGCCATTCGTTTACAAGAATATGACATTCAAGGCGTTGAGTTATTAGTGCCATTGGTATTTATGGTCATCATTGGTACGGTTGTGATTCAAGGTTTGGGGGCAAAAATCATTGGCAATCTACTTGGTGTGCGTGAGCCTGAGAGTAATGGGGTGTTAATCGTTGGTTCAAACCCTGTGGCACTGTTAGTAGCAGACTCTCTCAAAGATCAAGGATTTGAGGTATTAGTGGCTCATAACAACTATACCAACATTGCCCGTGCGCGTATGAATGGTCTACGCACCTACTTTGGTAATCCTGTCTCAGATCATGCAGACAGCCATATGGATCTCATCGGAATTGGACATCTGTTTGCCATGAGTATGGATAAAGAGATGAACACCTTAGCCGAGCTACACTTTCGCCATGAGTTTGGTGAACAAAAAATCTATCGCTTAAAATTTAGTGAGGATAAAAATAAAAATGAGCGTGATGAGAGACAATCCAGCTTTAAATCACGCTGGTTATTTGGTAAAGATGCCACCTATACTAAGATGGCAAGTATGATCTCCAAAAAAGCCCGCATCAAAATTACCAATATCACTGACAGCTATAGCTTTAGCCAATATCGTGCTGATAACAAACAATTTATCCCTTTATACACGGTTGATAAAGAAGGTAAACTTTTTGTGATCACTGACAGCTTTGATAATGAGATACCACGAGATCGTAAATTGGTGGCATTGGTTATTGAAAATGAGGTTCAACCCAAAATCGTCGATGTGACTGAAAAACAAGAACAAGCACGTACACTAGCAGATGCCCATTTTAAATCCAGTTCAAAACCACCAGAAAAGCGTAAAAATAATGAGCTTATAGAAGAAGCGATATTAGGATCTACCTATACTGCTGGAAAGGTCAATCTTGATACCACCAACTCGACCAAACCAAATCCAGTAGAGACTAAAGAGTCGACAACCGACTCTACTAAGAGCAAATCAGACAACACACAATCGACCATATCTAATGCTCAAGACATCAAACAAGATGCTGATCAAGACAAAGTACAGGTGACAGAACTGACTGAGAGCAAAAAGGCTGAAGCGAAGAAAGAACACACAAAAGCTGAGCATAAAACAGCAGCGACTAAAAAACCTGCGGCAGAGACCAAAAAGTCGTTAGAATCCAAGGTCAATGGCAATGCTCAAGCCCCAAAAAACTCTGATGGCTCTTTAGATCCTAGACGACTGCCTGATGGTAATAACAAACAGTAGACATACTAAATTTGCCTAAATTCTTTACACCTGCTTTGCAGCAATTCTTTAAATAAAAACGCTTCAAAGCAGGGCGGGGCGTAGGTAGCCATGTTTTTACAACACCAGTTTGTCCTTATGATATGGCTGAGATTGCCGCTATCACTCGATTAGTGACACTTTGCACATCACCACTGGCATCAATGCGCTGAATACGCTCCGGATAGTGCTGCCACTGATGGTCATAACCTTGATGCACCCGATTAAAAAACGCCACCGCTTCTTGCTCAAAGCGATCAGCCGTACTGCGTTTGGCAGCACGCTGCATACCTTCTGCCACAGGTAAATCCAACCAAAGCGTACAATCAGGTAGCTTAGGGACAAACTGGGTGATTAAGCTTTGTATTTTGCTCAGTGTCTTCTTTTCTCCATAGCCACGACCAAACCCTTGATAGGCGATACTAGAATCAATAAAACGATCACAAATTACCCATTTTCCAGCTTCTAGTGCTGGCAAAATAACTGTATTTATATGATCGCAACGAGCCGCAAACATAAGCAACAACTCAGTATCATCATCAATCTGTGACTCAGGGGCTAATAGTAATTCTCGCAGTTTTTCTGCAAAAACAGAACCACCTGGCTCTCGAGTACGGATAAATGTTTGACCTTGCTGCTGTAAATATTCACATAACTGAGTAATGGCAGTGGTCTTACCCACTCCTTCTGTGCCTTCAAAACTAATAAAACGGGCAGTCATTTTGACTCCAGTAAATGATAATTTATAAATTTATTATTGCCTTACTGAGCACGTATCACTTTAAGATACGCTTGCACCGCTTGATTATGATCAGCTAAGTTATTGCTAAATTTATGTCCACCTGTTCCTGTCGCCACAAAATAAAGTGCGTCGCTATCAGCAGGGTGCAAGGCAGCTTCTATCGAAGCTTTTGATGGCAACGCAATCGGGGTTGGCGGCAAACCATCAATTTGGTAAGTATTATAGGCAGTGGCTTCATCGATGTCTTTGCGGCGAATATTGCCATCATAACGCTCTCCCATACCATAAATAATGGTAGGGTCAGTTTGTAAACGCATGCCTTTATTCAACCGATTAACAAATACCGCTGATACCAATGTACGCTCTTCAGGGACGCTGGTTTCTTTTTCAATAATGGATGCCATAATAAGGGCTTCATAGGGGGTTTTATAGGGCAATCCCTCAGCACGATTTGCCCATGCACTATCAAGTATGTTTTGTTGTGACTGATATAAATCTTGCAGTACCTGCTTATCTGTTGTGCCTTCACCATAGTGATACGTATCAGGCGTAAACCAGCCTTCTAAGTTATCACTAAATTCACCTTGTGGTGTATCAGCAGCAATCCCTAAAGCTTGCTTTAAATTTGGCTTGGGGCTTCCATCTGCATCTAAAACCTGCAAATTAATGCCTTGAGTATGTGCCAATGTTTGGTATAAATCTTTTGCTGTTTTTCCTTCGATAATCTGTACTTCTACCAAAGCCACCTTCTCCCCTGCTTGTAGTACTTTTAGCATTTGCGCAAAGCTTGGATTGGCAGGCATTTCATAAGTACCTGCATTTAAAGGCGCATTGATTTGGGTTTTAATATATATTTTGGCAAGAGTTGCAGAGAACAAAGGCACACCGCTTTGAAATGGTGCCAATAGCCCATAATAAGTTTGCCCCTGCTCTATCTGCATCTTTTGTGCAGGTTGCTCGATATGAGCAAATAGAGTCTGATAGGTCATCACCGCCAAAAACGCCAATATCAATCCAAACACCACAAGCAATTGATAACCTCGATTATAAAGTAAGGAGGTATCGTCTTTTTTATATTTTCGCGGTTTGGTCTCGCAGATTAAGGTACTGTCCTTTACTTCTACTTCTTTTTTTGGAGTTGAAGGTGTCGGCTCAGTTTGATGATTACTTAAATCGCTCATATAAAATCACAGCAAAAAATTTGCTAAAATCTAGCATTGAATGGCTAAGTTTTCAATGAGTTTTTCATGTGTCCCACTATCACTAAAGTAAATATACTTTGATATATACTAGAAAACATCAACTCAGTTTTTCTAAAACCACACCATAACAGCTTCACTTAAACCTCTAACAAAATAAGTTAACTTAATAATGAATCTTAATTTTGACCAAAGTTTAGCGCAAAACTACCGCTCTGCTACACAAATTATTCGTGTATTAAGTGAAGCATGGGTAACAGAAAATGGCTATTGCCCTAATTGTGGCAATATGCCATTAAATGGGTTTGCAAACAATCAACCTGTTGCTGATTTTTATTGCCAACAGTGTCATGAACAATATGAACTCAAAAGCAAAAAGGCAAAATTAAGCCATATCATCAATGATGGGGCGTATGACACCATGATTGAACGTATCACCGCTGATAATAACCCTAATTTTTTATTTTTGACCTATTCACCACAATTCTATGTCAATAATTTTTTGATTATTCCAAAACATTTTTTTTCTACCGATATGATTGTTAAACGTAAACCTTTATCTGCTAAGGCAAAACGTGCTGGATGGATTGGCTGCCATATAGATTTAAGAAAAGTACCTGAAAATGGCAAAGTATTTTTAGTAAAAAATCAACAAGTTATCAGTAAAATTCAGGTGCAAAACCAATTTAAAAAAACACTATTTTTACGGCAACAAAAGCCAACAGTGAAAGGTTGGACATTAGACGTATGGCAGTGTGTTGACAAATTACCCGAGACATTTAATCTATCACAAGTATATGATTTTGCAGACTATCTATCAATAAAACATCCTGATAATCATCATATTAAGGATAAAATACGCCAGCAACTACAGTGCTTACGCGACCATGATATTATTGAGTTTTTAGGGAAAGGAAGATATAAAAAGAAACAATAAAAACAAGTATTTTGACAAATCAGATACGCATACAAAAATTTAAACTTTTTTAAAATAATGTTAGATTTTCCCAAAGAGGCAATCTATAACTGGCAACCACACGTTGATGGTAAAGATGTGGTAGATACTCATCATCTATTTCATCATTTATTTTAAAAAAATGTTGCTCATCATGATAGGCAACCAAGCGATTTTTAATACTATTATGCCATTGCCATAACATAGTCCAAGCATGATGAACTGGCTTAGTAAATGCTTGAGAACGGACTGTCAAAGAACAATATACGGTTTCTTTAGGAGTAATATACACCCCTTGCTCTTTAACTTCTATTGCATTAGCTGCATATTCATATACTCCGCCATAAGCTATAAATTTTCTAAACTCAGAGAAGTAAATGACACCCACTGCTTGTGTTGTCCAACCATCAATATGCACCATTTCATTTGGCATTTTTTTAGCTTGTTTACATAAGTCATCAAACACCCGATATTGACGGTATAGAAGCGGCAAGTGTGTATCTAGATATATTGTAGTCATTATTAATTTATATTTAGAAAAATAATTTAAAAAAATTATTGATCAAAACACACACACATACAATCCCCATTTACAATAATAGATCAATTATCTTAGATTGTGGATTATATAGCAGGCTTAAAAAGATTGATTGACTGATGCGAGTGTGAAACGAGTCTTTTTATATTCTGATTAATATAAATCCATCACGGTTTGATTTGGTAATACCAACTCTCCAACAGGCATCACACCACGCACCGCATTACAAAAAAACATCGATGACAACTTTGGCAAGTCTAAATCGTGTAAACGTCGTTCTATTACAGCAGTTGTTGTCACTTTGAGCTTATCTATGATCACTTGACGCATCACTCCATTGACCCCCGAGCGATCAATCGGTGGTGTATACCATTGCTCGTTTTTATCATCTACACCATCATTGAGTTGATAAAACACATTACTCATCGTACCCTCTACCCACTGCCCCGATACATCTTTTACTAACCCTTCGGTGATAGCAAATCTTGGCTGTGTGGCTGTTAAATCTGTTGCTATCAGCTGTGCTTTTCTCTGCTGTAGCTCAGCGGCAGCCATCACATTATCAAGCCGATTGAGTGTTTTTAAGCCAGCAAGATGCGCTGGAGTACAACCAATTTGTGTGGATAATGACAAAGCAGTGATGGGGGCAGCAATGGGAATAGAAACTGATAATAAAGAGGGTAAGAACAACGAGTATAAAAAAGGATTGGATGCGGTTGATGACTCAGACTCAGATATCGTAATCGGCGGTGTTTGCAACACACCCAACCAAATATCAGCTTGATTGGCTTGGGTATCTGTGACAAACCCATAGCCTCGAATGGCTTGGTTTTGACGAGTTACAATGATTTTGATCATACCATGATCAATCTGCTGTGCGTATTTTTCTACTTGTTGCCACAAATTGGCTAATTGAACAGCATCTAAGTTTATCTGCAATGCGGCAGCATGATGTTTGATGCGCTGCTGATGATAAGACTGCCACTGTATCTGTCCTACCCGCACTCCTGTGGTGGTAAAAAAACCATCACCATAGGCGATGGCTCGATGACTTGGTGATAACCCAGCAATGGGTTGTGGCACATCTTTGCGATCAGAAGACACCACATACCACTGCATACCTTGTGATGCCATTGGGTTGGATAAAAATGGTGAAAGATTGGCTGGCATTATCTAAACCATGTCATTTTATTTTGCAAGAATGATCATACAACTATAAAACTCACACTTTGCCAACTCTACTTTTTTACCACCCACTGTTTTATTCTTGATTATCTGTCCAGTGAGTATGTTAGCCACCAAACTTGTGCCTTCTGCACCCATCAAATTATTGGCAATTTGATATACCTTTTTGGCGTGCTCAATACTGCTCTGTTTTTCAGCATCTGAATCGGTAGGATTGGCATAATACCAACCAAACTCTAAATATTGTTGTGAGTCAATGATATCCAAATAAGGCTGACCCTCATTCATAAAGCGATATTTAATCGCAGGGTTACTGGTGTAATCAAGGCTATTTTTATCACTATTCACCACTGAACCCAAGGCTTGTTGAATCTTTTTAAGCTCATTCACCTCATAACGCTCATCACTGCCTACCTGCCAATTATTAACATCATAACTCACAGGTACATCTTGCTCTTCTTGATTATTAACCGCACTATTGCTATCAATGCTTGGTGACTGCTGTGATTGTGTGACTGCAACCGCATTATCGTCACCCTGACTTTCAGCATCACTACCATCTTTAGTGACCTGCGCAGCCGCGTCAGTATTTGTATCATTTGTATCACTGTTTTTTGGATCACAAGCAGTCAGGCTCAAAATACCCATACCTATCATCATCGCCAGTGCTATGGGATGAGACCGTACTAATGAGTGTTGCCCATACTGCTCTTGTTTTTGTTGGACTGATTGGCTTATATGATTGTGCTGTTGGATGGTGGAAGTTGACTGTATTGCCATAATAAATCTCTACCTATTTGCTAAAATGACTTAATACCATCTCAGTGGGTTTTTAAACTGCGTACAATTTTCTTGCTAGTGTAACTAAGTCCTATTACTTTGACCAGTGTTTGTGCATACTGATGATGATAAAAACTTGCTGCTGTCTCACAAACCAACAGTAAATTTGTTGTATCCTCTTACCTCATTGTTGTTTATGATTCATCTGGTACTATCCATCTATGAATATGGCTCGTGAGCCGTATTCATATAGTAATTAAGCATAGTAATTAAGCACGACTCGTTGGTAGTTTATACATTTTATGAGGAGTCTTTGAATGACCCAACATTTTATCGTTATTGGCAACCCCATTGCCCACAGTAAATCCCCTGATATTCATGCAGATTTTGCCAAGCAAGTTGGCTTAGACATTCGTTATGCTCGCCAATACTGCCCTGACAATCAAGACAGCTTTATCGCTGTGGTTGAAGCATTTTTTGCAGGTGGTGGTGTGGGAGCAAATGTCACAGTACCATTTAAGCAAATGGCTTATGAGTTATGTGAGCAACGTGGGGGATTATCACAACATGCCCAAGTTGCTGGGGCGGTGAATACTTTAATGCAAAAAGAGGGACACCTCTATGGTGATAACACCGATGGTCAAGGTTTGGTGAATCACATACAACAGCTAGGCTGGCAATTAGATACAGCAAAAGTTGCTATTATTGGTGCAGGTGGCGCAGCTCGTGGGGTAATTTTGCCACTAATACAAGCAGGTATAAGTCAGTTAACCCTTGCTAATCGTACTTTAGACAAAGCCACCACTTTGCTACAACAATTGCGCCAAGCAGATACACAAATTGCCAATGCTAAAACACAAGTATGCGCCATTAATGAGTTAACAGGGCATTTTGATGTGATTATCAATGCCACCTCTATTGGACTATCAGGCGAAAAACTGCCACTACAAAATAGCCTAACTTGTGTTTATGCTTATGACATGATGTATGGGCGTGAACTGCCTTTTTTACAGCATTTTGCTAAGCAAGATAGCCAAATATCAGATGGTTATGGCATGTTAATCGGACAAGCCGCTTTAAGTTTTGAGCTGTGGACAGGGCAGCAACCAACAACGGCAGCGGCGGCTTTTATGGATTGATGGATAAATCCGTAGGCATACAACCAATAAATAAAAGATTAAAAACAAATGTTAACTCATGAATAATAATTATATATCATGTCTTATTTTATAGATTTTGTTTATAATTAAAATCATCAATAAGTCATCTTAATGGCTATGTATTTTATGACTATTTCTGATTTTCTAATCATTACTTAGGTTCATTTTCTTAGTAAATTTTATGACTTCATCTTTCATTTTGCTCAACTTTAGCAACTCTATAACAAGGATAAAAATATGCTGACTTATAAAGCGCCCCTCCGTGATATTAAATTTTTAATCAATGATGTGTTTGATTTTCAAAATCATTATAAAGATTTAGACAATGGGGCGAATGCTGACCCCGAAACTGTCGATATGATATTGCAAAGTTTTGCCGATTTTGCCGAAAATGTGCTTGCACCCCTCTATCAAGATGCTGATGCAGAAGGCTGTCACTTTAAAGATGGCGAAGTCACCACCCCAAAAGGCTTTAAAGAAGCCTATGAACAATTTGTTGAAGGTGGTTGGCAAGGTATCTCATATCCTGAGCAGTATGGCGGTATGAACTTACCGATGTCTTTAAATTTGATTAAGTCTGAAATGATGGGCACCGCAAACTGGCCGTGGGCGATGTATCCTGGGCTATCTACTGGTTGTATCAACACCATGTTGCAATATGGTACGGACGAGCAAAAAGCCATTTATCTACCCAAACTGGTCGAAGGTACTTGGTCAGGTACAATGTGTCTAACTGAGCCCCAGTGTGGCACAGATTTGGGACAAGTAAAAACCAAAGCTGAACCACAAGAAGATGGTACCTACAAAATCAATGGTACAAAAATCTTTATCTCTAGTGGTGAGCATGATTTAACCGAAAACATCATTCATATTGTGCTTGCCCGCCTGCCAAATGCCCCTGAAGGCACACGTGGTATTTCACTATTTATCGTACCGAAGTTTGTGCCTACCGAAGAGGGTGAAGTAGGTGAACGTAATGGTGTCACTTGTGGCTCTATCGAGCATAAAATGGGTATTAGCTCCTCTTCTACCTGTGTACTCAATTTTGATGCGGCAACAGGGTATCTGATTGGTGAGCCAAATAAAGGCTTAAAAGCAATGTTTACCTTTATGAATACGGCACGTATTGGTACAGGTATTCAAGGATTGGCACATGCGGAGCTGTCATTTCAAAATGCGCTGCCCTATGCCAAAGAACGTCGTTCTATGCGTGCATTATCAGGTACAAAAGAGCCGAAAAAGGTTGCCGATGCCATCATCAACCATGCCGATGTGCGCCGTATGTTATTAACTCAAAAGGCATTTGCTGAAGGTGGTCGCTCAATGATTTATCATGCCGCTCGCTATGCAGATAAAATGGCGCAAGCGGTGGCAAAAGGTGACGATGCAGAATTTGAAAAGTGGGACGATAAACTTGGATTTTACACTCCTATTATCAAAGGATTTTTAACCGAGCTTGGCATCGAAGCTGCCAAACATGGTCAGCAAGTATTTGGTGGTCATGGCTATATCAAAGAGTGGGGCATGGAGCTAATCGCTCGTGATGCTCGCATTGCTACCATGTACGAAGGGACTACTGGTGTACAAGCCCTTGATTTACTAGGACGCAAAGTCATCTTGCAATCTAAAGGCAAAGCAGTACGTGACTATACCGCTAGTATCATGAAGTGGTGCGGTGAATATGCACTGGATAAAGACATGCGTAAATTCGTTTGGGTACTCACCAAACTGTGTGCAGAATGGAATACACTGACTGTACGCTTAATGCTGATGGCACGTAAAGACCGTGAAATCATCTCTGCTGCTTCTGAGGACTTTTTGATGTACTCAGGCTATGTGATGATGGGCTATCACTGGGCACGTATGGCTGCCATTGCCTATGACCGCTTAGAAAATGGTGGTACAGAAGCACCCGAATTTTATAAAGCCAAAGTACAAACTGCCGAGTTTTTCTTTGACAAAATCTTACCACGTACTTCAGGTCATGCTGAAAGTATGGTCACGCCCAGTGAAGTGATGACTGCCATGGATATTGATAGCTTTGCATTTTTAGATTAATCTTATCAATCTGTCACTATCTCGTAAGCTATTAATACTTCTCAAAAACACGATAAAAAGCGTTCATCATGAACGCTTTTTATTTGTCTAATGGCTTATCCTAAAATCTATAAACCCTCTATAAATCAAGATAATAAATCAAGACAACAGCATAGCCGTTTCATCTTTCTTTGGCTATACTTAATAGCAAAAGTGTATAACAGATATGGTCAACCATCACAATCAGGCGTATGATAGGATAATATCAAACCTAAATATCATATCTCATCATTATTATTAGGAATTATTAGGAGCTAGGAGCGATGATTATGCGACTCACCCCGATAGTATTTATCGCTTTGTGCACTGCGGTTGGCAGCCTCACTGGCTGTGAAAAACCTTCACATAATCCCAATATATTATATTCTGAAAATCACGAAGACCCCATCAAACAACTAGAAACAGAAACCGTTATTGCAGACCGTGATTTTGCTTATAAACAGACATTTTATGTGCCAATTTATTCAGATATTTATGTCGATGAGGACAACACCAAAGTATTGCTGTCTGCAACCTTGAGTATTCGCAATACCAGCCTAATAGACAGCCTTTATGTCACCAAAATTGACTATTACAATACCAAAGGTGATTTTGTACGCCCCTACCTTGATAAATCCATCGAGCTACCGCCCATGGGTACACTCAATTATATTGTCGAAAAAATGGACGATACTGGCGGTTCAGGGGCAAACTTTGTGGTGAATATCGAAGCAGATAAAGATGATACGCCACCGATGATTGAAGCGATTATGGTTGGTAGCTTTAGCAATAAAGGGCTGGCATTTAAGACCGATGCCGTTCCCATACCCAATCCATCGCTAAAACCAGCCCAATCAACAAATACCAGTAGCAACTGACAATTCAAAGATATCAGTCGTAAATTAAGGTTGGGATATCGCTACAATATCCTTGAACAACGTATCCCTGAACAACGAAACGCTACAAAGTAAAAGTAAAAGCGGTGGAATAAAAAATGAAAATAAACAAATTATTATGGGTAGGTTTATTGTTAGCCACGCAAAGTATCAGTCAAATTTGTCAAGCTGACATAGCCAAGCCAACTAAAAATACTTCTAATATAAGCATGGCAAATGCAACGCCCATCTCATTTGCCACTGGAAACATCACCCATGTCATCACTGATAAACTTGCACGCAATCAAGATGAACATTGGTATCAGTTTAATGCTCAGCAAGGACAATATGCTATTATTAATATTAGCCACTCTCAAGCGCAAGGAATAACCGAAACTGCCAATGTGGGGGTGCTATATTTCCCCAATGGTGAACAAGATGGCACAAAAGGTGGCATTATCTATCAAGGTTGCTTGCCAGAATCAGGAAAATACCATCTACGTATCGCCCGTAATTTAATGGCAACGCATGGCGGTGTGGCAGGATATCGAGTTGAGATGGTCATTTTGCCACGTTATGCCAGTCGTACGCTGTGCCCGTAAATTGACTTAACTGACTTAACGAAGAATCTGTTTTAGGCTTTGGCTTTTACGCTATAACGACAGCGACTGCTTTTGATACACCGAGCTAATCTCGACCACTTCAACACAAAGCTGAACATCAACCTGATGAGCAATATTAGAGGATTGCTGACTAAAATACTGCTGTAATCCTGCCATCACCAAATTTGCCATATATTGCTTTGTTTCTTCATTCCGTCCAGCCATTACTTTTAGCTCAGTATAAACAAAACCTTGCGTTTGCTCATTATCACCAACATCAATACCCACTAAAAAATCATTCACTGTCATAATTCTAGATTTTATCTCAGCTGATTGCACAAATTCACCACTATCCCATAATGCTTGATTCAGTGTTTGCAACAAAGACTGAGGCTGCTCTATAACCACATTCGCTGTGGCTTGAATGGTTAAATGTGGCATTTTATTATCCGATAGGTATCAATTTAAAGATATTCTAATCTTAGGTAATTTCAGCAAAACTGGCTGACAAACTCTCTGCAAGCTGACTTGGTGGCAGCTCAATCTCCAACCCACGCTTACCAGCACTGACAAATATCGTTGTTTGTGGCTGAGCCGAACTATCAATCACTGTTTTAAGTCGTTTTTTTTGCCCCAGTGGACTGACCCCACCGAGTACATAGCCCGTACTACGTTCGACCTTTTTTGGCTCTGCCATTTGTACCTTTTTGCAGCCCAACGCCTTTGCCATTTTTTTCAGGTTTAGCATTGTTGTGACAGGCAACACTGCCACTGCCAGCTCACCTATCTCGTTTTCTACCACTAATGTTTTAAATACCTGCGTGCCTGCCACACCCAGCTTCTCGGAAGCTTCAAGTCCGTATGATTCAGCACTGGCTTCATGTTGGTATTCATGTATCTGATAGTCTAATTTTAATTTTTTAGCAAGTTTCACGGCGGGAGTCATGGTGTGATTATCTCCTAAATAAAAGCCTAAACAACAATTCTAAACAACATTAAGGACAAATGGCTAATAATCTATAATAAGTTGATTTTTATCATCAATTTAATCTATAACAAAAGCCATATTTTAAAAATCATTTTAAAGGTATGATAGCTTATAAAATAAATAACCACACATTATAAGCATAATAATTTAAATTCTAAATATTGCCGATGGACTGTCCATGACCACTTTTTTATTTATCACCCTCATTATTATTATTGTTTGGCTCATACACATCAGTACCAAGCTCATTGAGCAAAACAAAAAACATCAACAAGAAATGAAGGTATTACAAGGTGAGTTAAATGCTTATAAACAGCAGTTTCAGCAGTTTCAATCTTTTTGTATGGATAAATTTGAAGGTAACTTTCATACTACCACCAAATCTGTCTCAGCAAATAATGAGTTAAAAAATCAAAACTTAGAAACCATTGAACAAGAGAGTCTAACAACCGAAAGTCCTGCAACGGAACAATTACCAGTCATACCGTCAGCCTTAGCACAGGAAGACACGTTATATTCAGACCCGCTTTTAAATCCCTTAGTTTTTGAGCCGTTAACTGAAGAACATCTCTCCACACCAACACCAAAACAATCAACAACACCGCTGCCCTTATCAATAAAACCTCAATCTCAGCAAATAACTGAACCAGATGAGCAATCCATACCTGTGGTTACCTCTCTTATTAACTCTGTAAAAAACTGGTTTTTTGGTGGTAATTTGGTGGTGCGAGTCGGAGTAATCGTACTTTTGGTGGGCGTGGTGTTATTGCTGCGACTATTAAACAGCTACTTTACCATTCCCATTGAGCTAAAGCTGGGGGCATTGTTTATCGCGGGACTTGCGGTGGCAGGCTTGGGATTAAAGCTGGTTAAAAAACGCTTTGCTTATGGGGTCACGCTGCAAGGTACAGGGCTGGCAATTGCGTATTTGACTGGCTTTTTTGCTTATCGGGTGTATCACGTTATTAGTAGTTTACCCAGCTTTGTGATTTTGGGTAGTTTATCTGCGCTGACGGTGGCGTTGGCAGTACGTCAAAATGCCTTTCCATTAGCATTATTGGCATTGTCAGGGGCATTTTTTGCGCCAATTTTAGCCAGCAGTGATAGTGGCAGTTTGGTGGCATTGTTTGGCTATTATTTGCTTATCAATGTGGCAGTGGCATGGATTGCTCATTACCGTACTTGGAAGGTGTTAAATTTATTAGCAATGACAGTGACATTTGGCTTTGCCTATTATTTTGGTGATAGTCAATTATCTAGTAGTTATTTGCAGGATAACCGCTGGCAGTTAGTCACACTGGTTATCGCTCATTGGTTGTTATATTTATTTATCGTTATTCGTTATGCTCAGCAAATCATTGCGTATAATTTAAGCCAGCAAACACATGAGCAACCAAGCAGGCGATTAACCACCAGTACCTCAGACCTATACGTCTTCCCTATTGATATTGGTTTACTATTTTCAGTGCCATTATTAACCTTTGGTATCTTATCCAAGTTATTAACTGATATCGCTCATGGATTGAGCATCAGTAGTATGCTGATGGCAGTGGCTTATTTGCTATTAGGCTGGATTTTATCACGGCGTCGTGGGTGTTATGCCTTAATGACAGAAGGTATGCTGGCGTTAGGCTGTGGCTTTTTGGCATTAACCGTACCATTGGCTTTAGAGAATATAGACAACGCTTGGGTTACTGTGGTTTGGTCACTGCAAGGCTTAGCAATGGTATGGTTTAGCAGACGCTCATTACGAGCATGGTCAGTATTGTTTGGCTTGATATTACAGATAGCTGGTATTTGGCAGTTATTTGCCCGTGTTGATAGTGTCTCGCCTCCCCTGTTGTCGCTTAGTATGTCAGCAATCTGCTTACTGATTGCTATGTTTATTTTACGTACCGCCAATACCCCTACCCTCATCACTGCCACTTTACGTAATAAGCAAGCTTTACAACATTATGCAAAATCACTGGCAATCTCTGATGATATGGCGAGGCAGTGGCTAAGCAGTATCAATCAAAAATCCATCGCTTTTCAGATGGTCTGGAACACGCCTGCATTGGTTTATATCGCCACATTTCTTAGTATTGCATGGGGATTTTGGGTATTAATACTAGACTTAGATAGATGGCTTGCTCTTTGGAACATCTCAAGTGGGTTACTATTTATTTTAGCCAGTCTGCTCAGTGTCACCATAGCATGGATAATCAATCACTATCGCTCTTGGGCAGAGATTCGCTTTTTTGCCCATGCGTTGTTATGGGTGTTTTATCTTGCTTTAATCATTCAATTGCCTGTTAAATATGAATTTAACTATCATTGGTCAAATGTAGATTGGTTGCTATTTACAGTGGCATTACTGGGATGGGTGGTAATTGGACAAGCATGGCTAAAAACCTTTGCCCATCATCAAAACCTATCACGTTTTGATAGTGCCAGTTGGCTGATGGCAGGCATTGTAGTGATGTACTCTATGGTCAATTATTGGTTACCCAGTGAGCATGCAGTGGTATCGATGCTTGAGCCTTTGATAGTGGTCGTGGCAGGCTTGTGGTTTACTCAGCCCTACCGAAGCCAAAACCCAAACCAAGAACACAATCAAAGACGATACTTAGCATGGTTTGATTGGCAACGAGCTTTGCTTGATACTGGTTATATATTTGTGCCCATCGTCTTATGTTGGATGCTAATCATCAATTGGTATTATGATGGGATAGTGTGGGATTTGCCTTATATCCCTGTGCTAAACTTATTCGATATCACTTTATTACTGGGACTGGGGTATGGTTTTTCGGTTTATTACCTAAATGATATGTCCACTAAAAATCCAGTAAATAATCATTTGCATACTAACAAGGCTACTCATAATGCTGTTAATACCAATACAACGGGTGCATTTACTCTAAAGCTCTTAGGACTACTGAGTTTTTGGGTAATCTCTAGTATGTTGGTGCGTACATTACACACTTATGCCGATACACCTTTATGGTATGCAGGGGCCTGGGACAGTGAATTGGTACAAACAGGATTGACCATTTTATGGACGCTAATCGCTTTGGTTGCCACCTTTGTTGCCAGTCGCTATTTACGCCGTTTTTGGTGGTTTATGGGTATTGGTTTGTTGGGCGTGGTGGTGGTCAAATTGGTATTGGTCGATTTGTCACAGACAGGGGCTATTTGGCGCGTGGTGTCCTTTATTGGGGCAGGAAGCTTGATATTATTAATTGGTTATGTCGCCCCACTGCCCCCTGCTCATAAAGAAGCTGTGAGCAGCGAAAACGAAGATATATAAAGGCTATCAGATATATAAGTCTTATAAATCTTAGGCTTATAAATATTAGAGGCTTAACTAAAGACCAGCAGTTAGCGAGAAAATGCGATTGCCTGTATAATTTAAGCATGTCGGATAGTCGGATAAATAAGGAATAATGATGCAACGCAAATTAACCCTACAAATGGACGATGAATTAATTAAACACGCCAAAGAAATTGCTAAGCAAAATGGTAAATCGGTGTCGCAAATGGTGGCAGATTATTTTAAACAGTTAGCCATGGCTGAAGATGCGTCTGATAGTCATAGACTATTACCACAGTTGTCTCAAAACGACTTATTACCCATTTGTCATAAATTGGATAACTTATTTGAACCAAAAGAGCTAAGTTTGGCAGAAGAGAAGGCTTTATATCATCAAGCACTATTAGATAAACATACTAAACATTTAGCAAATGATGAACAATCCTTCCAAAGTACAGACAACAAGCAGGATTTAGGTTTTGGTGCTATTCATGGATAAACCCAAAATACTGCTTGATACTAATATCGTGATTGACTTTTTACAAAAACGTGAGCCATTTTATCCACTAGCCAAACAGTTGTTTAATGCCATTGAGGCAAAAGAAATTGATGGGTATTTATAGTCAATTCATACTAAAAATGTTATAAAGTCATTCAAAGAACCAAAAATTAGGAAACCAATGACATACTCTTTAGAATTTCGCAAACAAGTATTAAAAAGCTTAGAAAAGGGAATGACCTTTAAAGAAGCTGTTCAAGAATATGATATCAGTCCAACCACCATCCAGAAATGGAAAAAACGGTTATATAGCAAGAAAACACGCAATATCGAACCGACTAAAATTGCTAATGACGCTTTACTTAAAGATGTAGAGAACCATCCAGACAGCTATCATTATGAACGTGCAAGACGTTTAGGATGTAGCACTTCAGGTATCTGTGTCGCACTAAAACGCCTTGGTATCACTCAAAAAAAAGACCTTAAGCCATCCAAAAGCTTGTCTGATTAAAAGAGCAGAGTATCAAGCTAAGCTAGCTTTTTATCAAAAGCAAGGATTTCCCATAGTATATATGGATGAGAGCGGTTTTGAGCAGGAAGTCATACGTCCTTTTGGCTATAGCGCTATCGGCAAACCTTGTATTGATAGTTATAATTGGCAAGCTCGTAGCAGAACAAATGTTATAGGTGCACTCTATAATAAAACCTTGTTTGCTATTGATTACTTTAAACAAAACATTAACTCAAAAGTATTTCGTAGTTGGTGTAAGAACACCTTAATTCCGAGGCTTAATACTAAATGCGTCATTGTCATGGATAATGCCAGCTTCCATAAGAAAGTAACACGTCTTTTTAATAGACATGGTCATCGTGTGTTGTTCCTACCTCCTTATAGTCCTGATTTAAATCCTATTGAAAAGAAGTGGGGAAACGTGAAATCTTTACGTAAAGGTTGGTTAGAAAACGATTTATCTAAATTATTTTATGATATTTGTCCTTACTATAACTCTTTTGTTTTGAATTGACTATA
>NZ_VFYU01000003.1 GCF_021012795.1 Psychrobacter sp. I-STPA10
CCCCTCCTAACCTCCCCCTTAAAAAGGGGGAGGAACTGGTTTTTAAGTCCTCCCCTTACTTCAAGGGGAGGGTATGGGAGGGGTCATATATGATTTTATAAAATAAAGTTGAGAGTGAGGTATATACCATATATAAATAATCAAAATAAGTTATGATAAATAAGGAAAATCATGAATAACTCTATTGATAAACATCAGTTAAGTGCTTATCAGCCAACAGCAGCTTATGTAGGGGCATCTTGGGCAGTAATGCTTGTTGGAATTTTGGCTTTTTTATTTGGTTTATGGAATGCAGCAAGCATGCAAATGAACGAAAAGGGCTATTATCTGGCAGTATTAGCACTGGGATTATATGCCGCTATTAGTCTGCAAAAAACCTTACGTGATAAGTCTGAGGGTATACCAACCACAAACTTATATTATTGGATTAGTTGGACAGCTTTGGCATTATCTGTGGTGTTAATTATTTTAGGTTTATTTAATGCAGGAAGCTTGAGCTTAAGTGAAAAAGGATTTTACTTAATGTCATTTACCATGAGTTTATTTGCTGCTATTACCATTCAAAAAAATACTCGTGATACTGCCCAAATCCAAGCTTTAGTTGCCACTAGTTCTACAACAGATGTAAATACAACCCACCTAGTTGAACAGCAGTCATCGCAAGAAGAAGGCTCATTATTTGGTAGCATTCGCTCTAAAGTGCCAGATAAATAAAAGCTATCTATTATATTTTATACCAACGATAAGTTATATTAATTCTATAATGGCGTTTGCAGCCGTTGCCGTTGTGGTGATATTTGATTCAGCATCTGAGTGGACAAAGGGGGAAATTGTCCTGTCATGTTATCTGCTAACGCTTCGGCACAAATGGGGGCAAACGCAAAGCCCTTTGAGCCCATGGCACAAATTGTCCAAATATGACCTGCATCATCTAGCTGCCCGACGATGGGGTGATAATCAGGTGTTTGCGCCCTGATACCCACCCGAGCCTGCCATGCACTTATTGCCATATCGCTGTCTACGTCGCTAAGTTCAGGTATCGCGGCTATCAACTTATCATAGTTGGTTTGGTGTTCATTGTGGCGGATATCTGTGTCAGTATCATTGCGCACAAAACTTGCGCCCAATAAAAATTGTGGTTTGTCTACAACGACAGGATTTAGCTTGTCATCGCCTTGTTGCGGGGTAAATAAGGCACAATAGCCACCATATTTGAGTGGCAGTTTGGAGAGCTTGTTTAGCTGCTCGGTAGTGGGCATAAACCATGACAATTGCCCACGTATTTTACGGCAATCAAAAATGCGTGTATCTAACAGATGGCTGGCATAAGCGGCAGCAATAATGACCTTATCTATGCTAATTTTATTATTTTTATTATCGGTTTCTTGGGATAAATCTGGATTAATGGCAACTTTTAAATCAGTGTCTTTTAAATCACTGTCTTGCAAGCATAGCTGGATACTATTATCTGCTAACTGGTGAATAGCCATGATATGCCGCTGCTGAAAGTTAATTAATGGATGCGCAAGGATAAACTGCGCTAAGGCATAAGGATTGACCAGTCCTGCCTGCGGTAAATATAAATTATTCTTGAGAGGTTGCTGACACAGACCTGTTAGCTGCTTGGCTTGTGCTTCCTCTAAGGTAGTTGCCATCTCATCTGGATAATCTGCAATCTGCTCGATATTGACATTGGCTTTGTGTAATAAATCAACCGCTGCAGTGGCAATCAATATAGGGTATGGGGTTTCGTGGTCAAATTGCCGATAAAGTCTGCCACTATATAAATAACCAATGCTGTGCAAATGCTCTGCCACATGATGGATAGGTGTCATCTTGGGTGCAAGTAATGCCCGAGGATTTCCCGATGCCCCTGCCAACGGGGCTGTTTTGTCAAAGATAGTGACTGCCATGCCCCGCTGCGCTAATGACCACGCCGTCATTAGCCCTGAGATACCTGCCCCAATAATGGCAATAGAAGTGTTGCTGTTGGCACTGTTGGCACTGTTAGCAATGCTGCTATTTTCTATGGGTGTGTCATTACACAGCATATCAGGCTGAGTATAAATGGCTGTGAGCATTTCACGTTTACGCCCAAAGCCTTTGACTTTTTTTATTGCAAATCCTGCTTCTTTTAGCCCTCTTTTCACCACCCCTGCACAGCTAAAGGTGGCTGCTGTTGTCGTCGCTTTTGATAAACGCTGCATTTGGGTAAAAATTTGCTGCGCCCACAAAGATTCATTGCATGCAGGAGCAAAGCCATCTAAAAACCACGCATCAACGCTTGCGCCATGACTATTATCGAGTTTGGCAAGACTTTCATTAGCATCACCTAGCCATAAATCTACAATAACATCGGCTTCTAGATGCAAGCGATGACAACCAGCGACCAAGGTTGGATACTGGTTGATTAACTGCTCAATAAGGGGAACAAGGGTTGGGTCTTGTTTTTGCCAACATGCCAATGCCCGCTGCAAATCAGCGCGAGTTAAAGGATATTTTTCGGTACTGATAAAATGCAGACGTGGGGAAGATTGACTTTGAGTGTCTGCACTAGTATGTATCTGTCGCCATAACTGCCATGTGACTAAGAAGTTTAGTCCTGTACCAAAACCAAGCTCAGCGATGGTAAAAGTTTGCTGCCCTGTTAGTTGAGAGAGTTGAGAGAAACGCTTGGCTAATTGGTTTTGTTGGACAAATACATAGCGGCTTTCAGCAAGTCCATCGACAATAGAGTAATAGACATCACCAAAATCATTAGAAAAAGGCACCTCATTACCTAGCTCATCGTACCTCCAATCAAGTTTTGCAGGGGTAATAATAGATGAGGACTCAGACATAAATACCACCTTTTAGCCTGTTAGCGGCTACCAGCTAACGATTAACTACTAACTCTTAAATTTCAATGAGCAATTACCAACGTTCACGGCGCGCAAACACCAACCAACCAATAAATATGCCCACCAATATACCGGCAACCACGGTCATTGCCCCATACATATAAAGCTGTCCACTACGCTCATTGACCAAGACATTCACTTGCGTTTGCAAGTCATTAACATCTCTTTGTAATTGTGCATTACGGCTAAGCAGTTGTTGATTGGCTTCAGATAACTCACTTGGTGTGGGTTGTAGCTGACTTGCTAAGGTATTGTTGTTTGTATTGGTATTTGCAGCATTAGTACCTGTACTATTGGGGCTGTTATTCACTGCATTATTTGCTGAACTGTTAGCTGTATTATTAGGTGCGTCATTATTGACTATGACAGTGGGTTCAGCCATTGCAGAGGTAACGACTGTTAAGGGTAAGAATGACAGGAAAGGTAGAATACTGACTATAGCCAATGTTCCCATTCTTTTTGTTAATTTATTTTGTATGGTATGGTGATATAGGTGAGGGTTGTTACGCTGAGATATCATGAGTGATTAAGATTCCGTCGCAGTAGGTAGGGCTTGAATAAAAGGTTTGACATCAACATGGCTATACACGCCAGCCTGTAGATAAGGCTCATCATTGACCCACGCTTGTGCTGCTGCAATATCTTCAAACTTAGCAATCACCACACTGCCCGACATCTCAGGTTCACCATGTATAATCGGCGTAGGGCCTGCAATGATTAGCCGGCCTTGTGCCTCAAGCTCTTGAAGGCGTTTAATGTGCTCAGGGCGAGTGGCTTGTCGCTGCTTGGTAGAATTGGCAACATCGTATCCGATGATAACAAATAATGGCATATTACTGTCCTATATGATGATGTAGAAATCTAATAAATGTAACAATATAAGAGATTATGAATACATTTAGTCTTTTGGTGGTTGTTTTTGTTCGGTAATCTCTGGATTAAGATGGTTTTTTAAGATGACAAATTGTCCAATCATAAAGACCAACATAAAGGGTATCCAGCCATAAGTTTTAAAATCAATCCAAGTTTGTTCAGAGGTATAAAAAGCAAAATAATATTGTAATCCTGCCATCAAAATAAAATAGCCTGCCCAAGCCAAAGTTAGTTTATTCCAGCCTGAAGGAGTTAGACGAAAAACAGTTTTCATCGCCATTTGTAATAAAGGGCGGTTAACTATCACACTGATAATTAAGGCAACTGCAAAGATTGCATTAATAACAGTGGATTTCCACTGTAGAAAAATTTTATCACGTAAAATAAGAGTCAAACCACAAAATAAAATGGTCAAAATTAAAGTGACCCATTGTTGTTTATCAAGTTTTCCTTTTTGCTTTAGTAAATGTAAGGAATAGACAGCAAGTGTTGCTACCAATAAAGCGCCTGCTCCAGCTAAGATGCCATATTGTTTGGCAGCAATAAAAAAAGCGATTAACGGTATAAAATCTAAAAGAGCTTTCATACGCACAAAGAACCTAAATTAAGTTGATTAAGGCGTAGTTTACACTTCTGTCGTTATAAAAAAAAGTAACCCACGCAAAGACCCACCAACAATCTATAAAATTGCGTCAGTCCTATAAAGATAAACAGGTAACAAACCCTATGCATAACTGCACCCATTCTCAATCAAGACAACGTCATCATTAAGAACCTGTATTCATAATCCAAAATCAGGGGAGTTTTAAACTAAAATTGTTTAATACAAGGCAAATTTTGGGGCGAATAGTCACTCTATTTAACCCAAAATTTAACGCCGTAGTACGTCTATTTTAGGCAAAAAGCCACCATTATGGGTTGTGAATACAGGTTCTAAGACTGTTTAAGTTATTAAATTTATTAATAATGACTATAATCATTTGCTTTCACTATAAAATAAAAATACACTGCCATAAACCCATTATCTATGTTATGCCAATTTTTATGTCAACCACCTTTAGCTCTGCTGCAGTAAAAACAGATTTACACAGTCACAGTACCTTCTCAGATGGTACTTATACCCCCACACAGTTACTTAATCTTGCCAAAGAAGCAGGTATTAAGGTATTTGCTTTGACTGATCATGATACTTTAACAGGTATAGCCGAGGCACAGACTGCCGCAAAATGTCATGATATTCAATTAATTAGTGGAGTGGAGATCAGTTGTGAGCATATTTTGACGGGGGGTTATGGTAAAAATAAAGCCAAACAAAAAGTCATTCATGTATTAGGATTGGGTTTTACAGATTTTACACAAATGAATGCGACGCTTAGTAAAATCCAGACGAGCCGAGCCAATCGTGGGTATGCAATTGTAGAGAAACTTGCAAAGATTACTCAGCTACCCGTCGCAGAGTTATGGGCATCGGTATTGACAAAGGCAGAAGGCAATGCCAAGGCAGTAGGGCGTGCACATATTGCCAAAGTGCTTTATGAGCGGGGCATTGTCAAAACCATGCAGCAAGCTTTTGATAAATATTTGGCAGATAACAAGCCTGCTTATGTTGCCATTGAATCGCTGAGTATGGCAGATACCATTGAGTTAATCCATGCTTGTGGTGGCAAGGCAGTATTGGCACATCCAACACGCTATCAATTATCTGCAACTCGTGTACGCAAACTCATCGCTGATTTTGCCCAGATGGGTGGCGATGCGTGTGAGCTACCAAGTGCTGATGAGCCTATTAGTACCCGCAAAATGGTTGATCGTAGTGTGGCAGAGCATGGACTTGCGGTATCTACAGGTAGTGATTTTCATGGGACGACCATGCCTTGGCGACGTTTAGGCGATGTGCCTAAATTGGCAGAGTCACAAAGACTGATCACTCTTAGTTTGTAATGCTGAAGGCATTGTTTTTGGTATAAAAATTGCTCTATTTAAAGCGGCTTTATTTAAATCATTGTTAATTAATTAATAATAGTAATTTTTATATAAAAATATTATCATCCCTATCTTTTATATTTAATTTTTTAAGTTGTATCCGCAGCCAAGTTGCCATTGCTTATGATTAGTAGATTTTATGACTATTTGCGTGACAATCTAGTACCAGTTTTTTTATATTGGAAGGCTGCCGATAAAGCGGTCTTGTTAGGCTCTTTTATTTTAATAGAAACACTGATGCATTGGTGTTGGTTATTATTTATTTGGCTTAACTCTGCACATGTCAGCCCCTTTGTGGATATTGACTTAATCCCCTCAGTATTTATTGGTTGCAGTGTTTTTATTCTGATATTTTCTGTATTGACTGCCCAATTCCTAAAAATAAAAAACAGCGCATCTCAGTTATTTCGCTACCAGCTTTTTTTATTTATTATCTACAGTTTATATATCTCAATAGTGATGAAATTGGTCGGGCAAGATAGTTTTGTCTCGGGAGTTGCGCTTATTGGTGGCACCATATTGGCGATGATGCTCATCGATCGGCGGATTGTTTTGTGGGGATTTTTAATACAATGTATTTTATCGATCATCTATGTTATTACGCCGTATTGTAGTATTGAGCTTCCCTCCCTTAAACGTACCATTTTATTTACCATCTTATATCAACAGCCAGAAGCATTGGAGCTGCGATGGTGGTATGCAGAATTAGCAAGTGCTCGTTTGCCTGAGCTGATGTCAAGACAGGGCCAGCTATTTTGGCATTTGTGTTATATATATTTTGCGTTTCCAAAAGCCATTGTTATTATCTATGTGATGAAAAAACTGCTCGATGTCTTTGATCAAAATAAAGCCAGTTTTCAGTATCAAGCTGAGCATGATGAACTGACAGATCTTAAAAATCGTCGTAGTATTTATCATATTATGCGTCAGCAAATCTGTGATCAGGATAATTATGATGACATGAGTATTATTTTAATTGACTTAGATTATTTTAAAAAAATCAATGATGTGTATGGACATTTGGTTGGTGATGAAGTACTCAAGTGGGTCGGTATTCAGCTTAATAAGCAATTACCAAATGGCTGTAGCACAGGTCGCTATGGTGGTGAGGAGTTTTTAGTATTATTGCCGAATAGCTCACAAGCTCAGGCAATTCGTATTGCCAAAAACTTACAGTTACAGTTTGCGCAATCTGCCATTGCTATTGAGGATTCGGTCACACTAAATATAACGGCAAGCTTTGGTGTGGCTACTTTAGACTTAGCTTTACTCAATGAAATCAGACAGAATTTTAACACTCAAAAGCGTCATACCTTAAATATTACGATGATCAGCTCTGAGGTAGATGACACTCTAAAGCGTCTCATCAGTCAGGCAGATCAAGCTTTGTATCAAGCCAAATCACTTGGGCGTAATCAGGTACAAAGTGAGCCAGTGTTGATGAAGTAACGTTTTCAAGTTTGCTAGTGTACTTTACTCAATATGATGGATTTATGTGAAATTTACCATTGATATATTTAGCTAGGACTTACACAGTTTTATAGGTTATCGGCGACTGGTAATTATTTACTCGCTGGCTGTACGTAGTTCCAGAGGCTTCGTAAATAACTCCCAGTTCCCTTATAAGACTAATATCGCATTCTTACGTAATTCCTACCATTGATATATATTAGTTATTTTATCAGTGCAGACAGTACACTGGTGGCATAACTACCTGTGGGTAGACAAAAATTTAAAACCAGTAATGTCTCATTAGTTTTAGTAGAATCATCTTGCCATTGCCATGTTAGCTTGGTGAGAGGTAGTCGTAGTGCGCGCCGACTGGCTTTGATGCCTTGATTTTCTATACCATTTGCTAATCGTGTTAATAGCTCAGATGAAGCAACAATATGTTGCTCTAGATCTTTGACGCTGCCTTGTACTTTGTCATTGTTTTTGCCCCACATCACTGCCGTTGGATGAATGTCCCCTTCAGCTAGGCGTTGTTTTAACGTTTCATCCATACATTCAGTAGCAAAGATAGAGCCACTACCATTGAGGTTAAAAGCATCACCATCCATACCTGTCTGCCATGTATCATTGACAATACGTGCTGCTAAAATTTGATTAAATATTAAGCTACGGGCAGCCGATAACAATATGGATTGAGTATCACGGTTTTTTTTGCCGTGGCTGGGTCTGCCATTGATGGTGCCATGTTCAAACCATTCTAATGCTTGTGCAATATTTCTACCTGCAATACCAAAACGCTGTTCACCAAAATAGTTGGGTACGCCATGTTTTGCAATGTGTGTTAGCTGGGCTTCAATTTGTTGTTTATCGCCCATCACATCACGTAAAGTCAGGATAAACTCATTGTATTTATGAGTACCACGATTGAGCTTTTTGTTATGCCAATGCGTATCTAATACTTTGGCGTATTCAGATTTTTCTGGTTCATCTAAGGTAAAGGAAGTAGCGGGTAGCTGGCGTTTGGGTAGTCTTAAGCTAAACCATTGTCGTGTGATGGCATGGCGATCTTTTAATCCTGAATAGCCAACATCACGCCGTGATATATTTGCCCAGTCTGCCAAAGCATTAGCCACAAAGGTTGTATTCATACCTCTTTTTTCGATGTATAGCCATAGATGCTCACCTTCTTCACTAAAGTCGATATTGAGTATTTCATTGACGATAAAATCTTCAGCACTTTGTTTGTAGTGAGCTGAAACGATGCTTGCTTTTGTTGGTTGCGGCAGGTTTTGTATGTCAATTGAATTTATATCTATCGTTGTATTCATTATGATGTCTGCTTTTATCAAGAAATTTATCAAAAATAGGACTTACGCAAACGTACAATATTTGTCTTAATCAAGCGGCTGGGAATTATTTATGAAGCCTCTGGAACTACGTACAGCCAGCGAGTAAATGATTACCAGACGCTAATAATCTATGAAACTGCGTAAGTCCTAAAAAAGAAATAATAGGGGATAGGAGGTTATTTGGCTAGTACTTACGCAAAAATACGATATTAACCTTAAAAAGCGACTGGGAATGATATTGCGCCTCTAAAACTATGTACAGCCAGTCTACTTGATAAAAAAATAATGATTTGCAGCCGCTCATAATCTAGAACAATGCGTAAATCCTATGATTGTTAAAAGCGTTCATCTAAGGTTGATAGATTATATTTGATGGCATCAAAGCAAATATCGGCTTGAAAGCCGCGGTACTGCAAAAACCTAAGCTGACGTGCTTTGTCTTTGGGTGTGCTAGGAATGTCCTCACCATATTTTTTTACCCGAGCTTCTACTGCCAGCTTTAGCCAGTCCACACCCTCTACTAAGTCATCTGTTGCCATCATATCAGTAAATGTCTTTGACTCTGCATTTGCCATATCAATTAGTTCATCAATATTACAGGGAATGTCAACTTGGCGTTGATAAAATTCTTGCTTGATCCGGGTGCGTCCTCGATGTTTACGGATACCTTCTCGGATAAGCATCAAAGCAGTACGCATCTCGCTTTGGTAGCCTTTTTCGGCAAACTCTATCAATAGGGCGTCAATTTTAGCAGGGTCTTGTTCTTTATCGAGCAGTTTTTGTTTTAATTCGGCTGCTGAGTGTTCTCGGCAAGATAAATAATAAAATGCCAGCCAACGTAGGCGGCTATCTGCTTTTATTTGTTCTATTGCAGCGGCTCGTTGCTCAGGAGTTTTTAAATACGCATGTAGAGCAGGGGGCAATTCATGCAGTGAGACGGACGACTCCGTTACGGTTGTTGTCGATGTATCATTTTCCGTACGAGCTTGCGTTAAGATACTTTTGATGGTTGGTGCATCGGGGGCAGTATAGGTGGTGTCTATGTCAGTTTTCGGTTGATAGTTGGTAGCAGGGTGGAATTTTTTTTGTTTTTTGCTGCTTTTTTGCTGAGTTGATTTTTTCTTGACGGATTTGTGGTTGTCAAACTTAGCAGCATCTTTGTTGGAGTGCTGAATTGGGCGTTTTTGTTTGGACGCGTGATGATTTATAGGGGGGGAGCTTGTATGATAATTTGTAGGCTGCTGAATGTTCTTATGAGGGTTATTTTTTTTATCATCATCATTAGAGTGAGAAGATGGATTAGAGTTCTCTGCTAAGATTTCTGCCAATGTTTTAATCTGCATTGAGGTTACCTAATATCTAATCATGTCTATTTAATCTTAATCATGTTTGTTGAGGGTGTGTAAAACAATGTACTCTACCGCTATACTTTACTTTGTTTATGGCTTGTAGGGTACATTGCCACACCTTCTATAGTCTGCCTACTATAAATCCACCACGGTGTCTCGCTAGATGGACTACGTGTACTATCTTCACTCGGTTGCCTTGTGGTGAAATTATATTAGATTGACTATATCCGATATCTATTCAATGTGATATCTAATATCAATTAAAGTAGATGCTAAGTTTATTGCTCAGTATCATCTTGCATCACAGTTGGGTCAGTTTCGCTGTCGTTTTCCTCGGAAGCCTTCTCACCTGTATTGAGTTTTTCTGCTCGTATCTTAGCTTCAATTTCTTCAGCGATGGCAGGGTTTTCTTTTAGATAAATGACAGAATTGGCTTTACCTTGACCAATTTTATCATCACCATAGCTATACCATGCACCCGCTTTGCCAACCACACCAATATCGACGCCAAGGTCAACCACTTCGGCTAAGTGGTTAGTGCCTTCGCCATAGGTAATTTCAAACTCTGCCTGACGAAACGGTGGTGCCATTTTATTTTTAATCACTTTTACTCGAGTTTGGTTACCGACGACTTCATCACCATTTTTAACTGAACCAATACGGCGAATATCAAGACGTACTGAGGCATAAAACTTCAAGGCATTACCACCAGTGGTGGTCTCTGGAGAGCCAAACATCACCCCAATTTTCATCCGAATTTGGTTGATAAAGATAACCATACAATTAGAGCGTTTGGCATTACCAGTGATTTTACGCAAGGCTTGACTCATCAGGCGGGCTTGTAGACCCATATGGCTATCACCCATTTCACCCTCAATCTCGGCACGAGGTGTTAGGGCAGCAACCGAGTCAATCACTATCATATCAAGCGCACCTGAGCGTACTAACATATCGGTAATTTCTAACGCTTGCTCACCATTATCAGGTTGAGATACCAATAAATCGTCGGTATTTACGCCAAGTTTACGTGCATAAATTGGGTCTAGGGCGTGCTCTGCATCGATAAAGGCACATGTACCGCCTTGCTTTTGACACTCGGCAATGGCTTGTAGCGTTAGCGTTGTCTTACCTGAACTTTCAGGGCCATAAATCTCAATGATACGACCTTTGGGTAAACCGCCAATACCAAGAGCGATATCTAGCCCAAGTGAGCCTGTTGAGACTACATCGACATCTAGTGTTGCTGAGTCATCACCTAAGTGCATGATGGTGTTTTTACCAAATTGCTTTTCAATTTGACCCAGTGCCGCTTTGAGTGCTTTTGCTTTATTCTCGTCCATAATAATATCCTATGTGTGTTGTAACTTAGTGAAGTAAGTCATACCTATAATGGAAGTTGGGGTTAACTTATTTAATAAATTGTTTGTGATGGCATCATTATAAGCAAAGCAATGCAGAGAAGATAGAGTCGTTTGTTGTCTATGCGACATATACTGTCGTTTAGAATCATGATGAGCTTTTAGACAGCCATAGCTTATTCATTTATAAGAATTATTAATTTTTATATGAAAGTAAAAAACAGCTATATCCCTTGTAGATATTAGCCCAAAGGGGTGAATGTTCAACAGGCTCTAGAGAGAGAAAATAAAATAAAGTGGTGAGATGGTGAATTAGCAACTAAAAAAATCAGGCAGATTAATATCATAATCTGCCTATATGTAATTTATCTATAATTTGCTTATAGCTCTTAGTCTAATATCTCGACCAATTCCCCTTTCACCATATGTGGACTAACAAAATCCGTCACTTTGACCATGACAAAATGACCCACCAGCGCATCTTCTGCACAGTCACTGTTATTATCAGCCTCATTATTTGCTGCATAATGTGGATTGGCAAACATCACAGAGCGGGTATTATCGGCTGTACCCAGAAGATTATCAGGGTGACGATTGGCAATTTGCTCAACCAAGACGCGAACTGTTTGCCCGACCATCTGTTGTGTTTTCTTTAAGGTTGATTGTTTAATAACCTCTTGAAACACTGCCAAGCGTTGTTTTTTAGTATCTAGACTGACATCGTCATATAGCTCAGCAGCAGGTGTACCGGGACGCTTTGAATACACAAAGCTATAAGAGTGGTCAAAATCTAGGTCTTTGGCAAGCTGTAGTGTTTCTTGAAAGTCTGCATCAGTTTCACCAGGAAAGCCAATAATAAAGTCACTGGATAAATGTATGTCAGGACGAACTGCTTTGAGTTTATTAATTTGGTTAATATACACATCAATGGTGTGATTGCGTTTCATCGCTGCCAAGACTTTGTTTGAGCCACTTTGAACAGGCAGATGTAAGTGTGAAACTAGCTGTGGTAGCTTGGCATAAGCATCAATGATGTCATCGGTAAATTCTAATGGATGGCTGGTGGTGTAACGAATACGCTCAATGCCATCGATATGTGCCACATAATGTAGCAGCTCAGCAAAGCGACAAATACTGCCATCGTCTTTTTCACCACGATAGCCATTGACATTTTGACCCAATAAGGTGACCTCACGCACCCCTTGCTCTGCTAGGCTATCGATTTCTGCAAGTACATCATCTAACGGGCGCGACAACTCTTCGCCACGAGTGTAGGGAACGACACAAAATGAGCAATATTTTGAGCAGCCCTCCATAATAGAGACAAAAGCACGATAGCCCTCAACCGTTGGCTCAGGTAAAAAATCAAACTTTTCAATGCTAGGAAAAGAGACATCAACTGTACCAATACGATTTTTTGGCGTAATGTGTTGCTGTTTGGCAGATTGGTCATACAATTCGGGCAGGCGGTGCAGCGTCTGTGGACCAAACACCATATCGACATAAGGCGCACGTTGCTGAATATTGTCACCTTCTTGTGATGCCACACAGCCGCCGACACCAATAACTAAGTTAGGGTTCTTTTCTTTTAACTTGCGCCAGCGTCCTAGCTCCGAAAACACTTTTTCTTGTGCTTTTTCACGGATAGAGCAGGTATTCATAATCAGTACATCAGCTTCATTGATGTCTGTGGTCACAATCATGCCATGAGAGTCGCCAAGTACATTGCCCATTTTTTCTGAGTCATAGACGTTCATTTGGCAACCTTGGGTTGCAATAAATACCTTTTTTACAGGTATAGCAGCGTCATGGGCGGCATTATCCATATTGGCATTGTCTATATTGTCCATATCAGCAGAATAGGACGAATCGTACGCATGCGCCGCATGGTTTTTAGCATGGGTGGCAGGGTCGAATACAGTTACACTCATAAAGGCTGTCCGTTATTTATTAATTGGCTGGCAAAATCAAAACTTTGGGTAGAATAACTCCATAAAATCTAAATAGAGCCATTCAACATAACTCACCATTATATCATAGGCAGGATAAGTCATCATAAATGCTGTTAAGTTGTTCTGCACATAGCGTTAGTTTACTCATAAGGCAGTTACACGTTTTGTACAGCGCAGAAAGCCATGTTAGATAACGTATCTTTAGACAGCTATGGTTTTAGGTCTAACATAAGCTATGCTTAGGGTGGATGAATCTATGGTTGAATCAATATAAAAATGGTACAAAATTTGCAGCATTTACCTGTATTATTTAAATGATAAATGAAAAGACGTTGTTTTTGCTGATAATATTTTTTCTATTGTCTGCGTAGCTTTTTTAAAGTAACGACAGTCGCTCAAATTTTTTCTAAATGACAGATGATACAGAAAAATTTGCGACAAATTGTGTCAAACATCTGTTTTTATTAGTATAACTACGGTATATTTTGTCATTCAACTAAAATTCTATTTTTATTTTTTATATGACTGCTTAAAAAAATAAATAGGTGTTTCATTATTTGTTTCATTGTTAATGAAAAGGATTTTGCTAATATTCATAAAAAAGGACCAGCCTGACCACTTTTTTTTATGCCAGATAGCCTAAGTGTTTATTTTAGCAAGGTCGCAATCGAGCAATAAAAAATAGATTAGGCACATTTAGTTTGATTGATATTAAATCGTTTATGTCAAATAAATATCACTTATTCACTTACTTAAAAATTAACTTATTAAATATTAATGGAATTATGAAAACTTACTTAGAATTTTCCAGACCTTTATCGAGCCATAATATAAATGCTTTATTGCGCCAGTCAAAAAAATATGGCGTGGTGGTGTCTGCCATCAGTATATTGGGGCTTGGACAAGTAGCGTGTGCCCAGCAATCCTATCAACCCACAGCCACAAATTATAGCAATGATGCCAGTATCACTTATTTTAACCAAGCAGCAGTGGCAGCGAAACGGGGGGATATTGGTGCGTTGTATAATTATGAGCAAATGATGGGCAATGGATTGTTTGCCGTTTATCCTGCATATTGGCGGCTTAATGATGATCTAGAATCACAAAGCTCAGCAGCCATTGCACAGTTTGCTCGGCAATATAATGGTAGCGTGATGGCAGAGAAGTTAGCAGCCGATTATGCTGAAACCAAAGCAAGATCGGGTGATTATGCTGCGGTACGACAAGTGGCAAATCTGGTTATTAATGCCGATGATAGTGAAAAATGTGCCATTGGGTTAGGTTATAACCAAAGTGGTGATACGATGCGTACGATGGCAATAAAAGATGAAGTTTGGTTGACCACCAAAAAACAGCCTGATTTGTGTGTACGGCTTGCCACTGAGCTAAATAGCAATCCAATGATTAGCAACCAAGATCGCTTAGAGCGTCTAAAGCGTATGCTTAGAGTTGGAAAAACGGGTGACATCATTGCCTTATCATCTCGTTTAGGGGTGCCGATTGACTATGCGAGTTTGGCAGAGATTCAGCTAAATCCCAACACATTTTTAAATCGCTTTAAAAGCCAACCTCCAAGTCAGCTAAATCAATATCTATATTTATACGCTATTGGACGTATGGCAGATAAGTCATATCGGGAAGCGGCGGCGCAATTAAATTATGATGTGCGTGAAGATAGTATGCGAATTCAGCCGTTATTAACCGATGCCACTCGCCAATATGCCTATCGTATCATTGGTGTGAAACGTATGAACTATAATACCGATGATGGTTTTAGTAATGAGGCAGTGGAGTGGTTTCGTCAAAGTTTGGGACAGCCATTTAATTTTGAAGAAGCAGAAGACTATGCTCAAGCTGCCATACGTTTTGGACAGTGGGCAGACTTGGTGACGGCTATTAGTAGTATGAGCACAGAGACGCAAAAAGAATCCATCTGGCAGTATTGGTTAGCGCGAGCTTATGAGCAAGTTGGAGATGCCAGCAAAAAATCCTTGGCAAAGCAGATGTATCAAACCCTTGCGCGCTCAAATGACTACTATGGACTATTGGCAAAAGATAAGATTGGTCTGCGTTATAATGCTGCTGAGCAAGGTGGGCAACGCATGCCTGTGGTAACCGATTATGATCGCCAGCGAGTGATGCAAGATCCCAATTTTGCACGTGCGTTTACATTATATGATGCAGGTGCAGAGCGTGGCTATGCCAATCGAGAATGGAATTGGGCAGTCAAAAAGGCACGAGATAATTGGGATAATGCGCTGATTATTGCCGCCGCCCGTTTGGCTTATGATAAGGGCTGGCTAGATCGGGCCATCTATGCCATTGATAGCACTGATACCATCAATGCTCTGGCTTTATCACATCCAATGCCATATCAAGACTCGGTTGTTCGTTATAGCCAAATGGCAGGTATTGATCCTGCTTGGGCTTATGGCATCATGCGTCAAGAGAGTCGCTTTGTATCCTCAGCACGTTCAGGGGTTGGTGCAAGTGGCTTGATGCAAATCATGCCTGCGACAGCAAAATATATTGCTCGTAATCTTGGTGAGCCATATAGCTCAAGTCGTGCCAATAATGGAGATACCAATATCCGTTATGGTACTTGGTATATGAGTGATATTTTGGCAAAATTAAATTATCAGCCAGTTTTAGCCACCGCAGGCTATAATGCTGGGCCCAATAAAGCAAAACGCTGGCAGCCAAACTATGGACAATTAGCGGCGGATCAATATGTGGAAACCATTGCGTACCCTGAGACACGCAATTATGTTAAACGAGTGATGGAAAACGCCACTATTTATAGCAGCTTATTAGGGCACCCAATACCCATCAGTCAGCGTATGGGGGTTATTCCAGCAAGTTTTTAGGCTTAAGCTTAAAACCATTGGTTAACAACATTTATTATGTATTGATATAAAATTAAAGTCATGCTAGGTCAGTAAATAAATATATTAACCATAGCATTACAAATTACCTGACATTATAAAGCTTAGAGGCAGATACAATAGTTATAATAAATTCTAGATACTTTTTTTGAATCATTGTTTTTGGATCAATAGTTTTAGTGTGCTTTAGGATAATTATGGGTATTGTACAGTCAAGTCTTAATAAAAATACACACCGTCAAAAAAAAGCCAGAAGCCAGCGTTTGCTATTTTTATTAAAAAATGTTTTTGTGTTAGGGTGTGGTGCGATATTAGCAAGTATGAATGCGGGTGCCAGTGAGGCAAGACTTCCTAATCAAAATCGTAATCATGTATTAGTGCTAGAGATGACACCCGCCATGTGTCTATTTTATCCATCACGTACACAGATGCGCCAATGCCAAGAAGGTTATCGAGTTACTGTAGAAACTTTGGATTTGGGCTATGATTGTGTATCGAGCACCACACCAGTGTTGTCTCCTGTGCAAGAAAAAGTCGTCCATCGTATCATGCCTGATGACACCTTTATCAGACAAGCGTGGCGGCGATATGGTGCGTGTAGCCCCTATAGTGCCAGTGAATATTTTCGTTTGGTAACACGTTATAGCAGTAAATTAAGGCTGCCAACGGAGCTGACCGAAACGGGTCAATATCGCGTTGATAAAAACGCGTTTACTCAAAAATTTAAGCGTCTAAATCCTGATATTGGTATTAATCAAATTTACTTTAGCTGTCAGCAGGCGCAACAAAAGTCTATCTTAACCAAAATAGAGATATGTTACGCCAATAATAATCATAATAATTGCCCTAAAATGGCAGATGCCTGTCAAGATCAGATAACAATTTGGGGGAATTCTGGATAAGTCTAGCACCAAGGTTTTTTCGATGTTACACTTAGCTTGGTTCGATGTTAGTTCAATGTTATATTTAATCCGCTGTACTTTCAGGGAAAGAGGTGCGTACTATACTTAATAAGCTGGTTGTATGACTGTTAATATTGCATCAGATTTAGTTAGTTTTATTTATAATGATGCAAGTTAGTTATGGCGGTGTTGGTTATCACAACTAGAGCGTGTAGAACATATATAATAAGACGATGGACTGCACACGAGCACACTATTCATCCTTGTATTTAAGTGTTGTGGACTTGTCCATACACGATTTATTCTTTTATCTTAATAACACACAATGAGGAAAACTCTATGAAACAACCTGTTCGCGTTGCCGTTACTGGTGCTGCTGGTAATATCAGCTATGCCATGCTATTTCGTATTGCTTCTGGTGAAATGCTAGGCAAAGATCAGCCCGTTATTTTACAACTATTAGAAATTACTCCTGCGCTTGATGCCCTAAAAGGCGTGGTTATGGAGCTTGAAGACTGTGCTTTTCCATTACTTGCAGGTATCGTACAGACAGATGATGCGAACGTGGCATTCAAAGATGCGGATTATGCCTTATTAGTAGGTGCACGTCCTCGTGGACCTGGTATGGAGCGTAAAGATTTGCTTGAAGCCAATGCTGCGATTTTCTCTGCCCAAGGTAAAGCATTGAATGACGTTGCTAGCCGTGATGTAAAAGTATTGGTCGTTGGTAACCCTGCTAATACCAATGCTTTAATTGCTCAGCGCAATGCACCAGATCTAGATCCACGTAACTTCACTGCCATGACTCGCCTTGATCACAACCGTGGTATGGCACAGCTTGCAGAAGAGACTAACAGCACTGTTAATGACGTGAAAAAAATGATCATTTGGGGCAACCACTCTTCAACTCAGTATCCTGATTTAACCGAGTGTACTGTTAACGGTAAGCCTGCACTTGATCAAGTAGATCGTGATTGGTACGAAAACAGCTATATCCCAAGCGTACAAAAACGTGGTGCAGCCATTATTGAAGCGCGCGGTGCATCATCTGCTGCTTCTGCTGCCAATGCTGCCATTGCGCATATGCGTACTTGGGCACTTGGTAGCGATGAGAATGATTGGGTCTCTATGGGTGTGTACTCAAATGGTGAGTATGGCATTACCGAAGGTCTTATCTATTCATTCCCATGTACCACTAAAGATGGCGATTGGAGCATTGTAGAAGGTGTTGATGTATCATCTGACTTCTCTAAAGAAAAAATGAAAGCTACTGAGCAAGAGCTAACAGAAGAGCGTGATGCAGTTGCACATCTACTTCCATAGTAAGTCGTAGCAGTATTTTTGATTTTTTAAAACTGATAAGAAGCCTGTCGTAAGATGGGCTTTTTTATATGTAAAATGGCGTTATGATTAACACTATAAACGCCATTAACATAAGTTACACAAATAGCTATGGTTGCTTAATAGCGATAAAAGTAAATTTTATTGTATTATGATACAAGCTTGTTAGTTTTTTATAGCCACAATTCACAGCCAAAAAAAGGAATTAATATGTTAGGTGAACCAGAATATACCATGAATGATTTGTTTGCTCAGCTTGGGTTAGAGAGCTCAGATGAAGCCATTGAACAGTTTATTGCTGAGCATCAGTTAGATAAAGATGAAGAACTGATTGATGCAGATTTTTGGAATGAAAAACAGCGTATGTTCTTAAAAGAAGAATGGCAATTAGACGCAGTATGGGTAGAAGTGATTGATGAGTTAAATGTGCGTTTGCATCCAGATGCGTAGATAGACTAAGCGAGATAGCTCAACCTAATCTGATCAGATTAGGTTAGTAAGCAAGGTGAGCAATAGGCGGGTGATTGATAGGCATCAATCATCCGCTTTTTCTATTTTAGGACAGTTTTAAATGATATTAAAGAAATAAAAGATACAGTCTACTTTCTAAAAAATAAATATCCTTTAGCCAAAAAACTGTAATGGCAATGGTGGTGTATAGACAGCAGTACTGTTATCAGTATTACGCCCAGCTTCAGTCTGTTTGCTAGAGGCAGGGGCTAAAACAGAGTAGGGCAGAACGCCACTAGCAATCAGCTGTATTGTCCACGGCAATAGCACATGCTCACGCTTTTGTACTCGAGACTGTAGCGTGGTGGCATCTTCATTTTCTGCTACTTCTAGCACCGCTTGCGTCAACACTGTACCTGCGTCTAGCTCAGCGGTAACTACATGCACACTACAACCATGATAACGATCTCCTGCATTTAATACCCGCTGATGCGTATCTAGACCTTTATAGGCAGGCAAAAGTGATGGGTGTAGGTTAATCATCGGAGCAGGGGCAGCAGCAATAAACTCAGCACCCAATACCCGCATAAACCCTGCTAATACAATCAAGTCAGGTTGCCATGCTTGTAGCTGCTTAAGCGCATGGCGTTCAAAGGTACGAATCCCCATGCGTTTACCTGCTTTTTCACCACTTTGAATGTGGGAGAAAATAGCCGTGTTTATTCCTGCTTGCTGTGCACGTGTGACCGCATAGGCATCTTGTTTATTACTAATCACCCCGACAATTTCAATGGGCAGTTTGCCTGCTTGCATGCTATCGATTAATACTTGTAGATTGCTACCATTGCCAGATACCAGTACCGCCACTTTTAATGGCGATGTGGTGATGTTTTGTTGTACAAAGTAAGCAGGAGTGGTGATAGATTGGCTCATATTATGTTCACTTGAGGTTGTCATAAGAGTCTGCGCTACAGTTTCTGCTCTACATTAACGATAGATAACAGCATCTGTGTCTGCTGCACGGTTGACCATTTCACCAAGTTGCCATGCTGTTTCACCAGCCTGTGTTAGGGTATCAATTGCAGTTTGTGCGTGCTTGGCAGGGACAACTACGACGAAGCCCACCCCACAGTTAAAGGTGCGATACATCTCAGATTGAGCAATATTGCCATTTTGTTGTAACCAGTTAAATAGTTCAGGCATCTGCCAGCTTTGTGTATTAATTTGCGCCGCTAGAGATTCTGGTAATACACGGGGTAAGTTTTCGGTCAAGCCGCCACCAGTGATGTGTGACATGGCGTGTAAATTATCATTACCCAGTACTTTTTGTAGTGCTTGAATGGCTTTAACGTAGATTTTGGTAGGTGCCATTAATGCTTGTGCTAATGGAACGCCATCAAGAGTTTCATTGGTGTTAGTAATATCTACGCCACTAACTTCAATAACTTTACGGATTAACGAATAGCCGTTAGAGTGTGCACCGCTTGAAGCGATGGCAATAAGGGCATCACCTTTGGCAACAGACTCTCCAGTGATGACCTCATCTTCTTCAACGACACCGACACAAAATCCAGCTAAGTCATAGTCGTCAGCTTGATACATACCGGGCATTTCTGCTGTTTCACCCCCAATAAGGGCGCAGCCTGCTTGCTGACAACCTTTACCAATTCCTGTCACGACAGCGGTGGCAGTGTCTACATCTAGCTTGCCTGTGGCATAGTAGTCTAAGAAAAATAACGGCTCAGCACCGCAAACCAATAAATCATTGACACACATGGCGACCAAATCAATACCAATGCTATCGTGCATCTGTAATGCTAAGGCCAGTTTAAGTTTTGTACCCACACCGTCTGTACCAGAAACGAGCAAGGGTGAGCGATAACCTTGTGGGATACGGCACAATGCTCCAAAGCCACCAAGTCCACCGACAACTTCTGGACGTGATGTTGCACGTGCTACCGATTTAATACGTTGAACCAATGCATCACCAGCATCAATATCGACACCAGCATCTTTATAACTAAGAGAAGTAGAAGAGGGGGTAGCGTTTGGATTGCTCATGAGGGTAGATTGCCTTTTAATATAAAGTGATAAGAGGAAATATGAGTGTTATTGTATGAAAAATTACATAACCAAATGATATGTGTTCATATATTGGGTTATTATACGCAATCTGGCTATGGAAACTCTACTAAAAACCCATTATGCTTAGCAGCTTATGAGTCAAAAAATGGCTCTGGCAACAAAAAAAGACGAAAAGTCATTTGTTTTTGCGATAATGTGCTGTTTTTAAAAACCTAATTTTCTTTTTCATTGGTACAATCGCCATGATTATAAAAACCATCGATCCTTTTTTTCGCCGTCTTTTTATTGTAACAGCGATTCTTATTAGTTTGTACCTTTTATACCTTCTGACACCAGTTATCATTCCTTTTTTATCAGCGTTTATCTTAGCTTATCTATTTAATCCCATCGTTAAACGCCTTAGTCGTTATATGCGTCGTTGGATAGCGATTATCTTAGTCTATTTGTCTATTATATTGGGAGTAGCTGTGTTGTTATGGTGGTTAGTGCCCACCATTTGGATGCAGCTACAAGCTGCTTGGGACTATATACCCCAAGCATTGTCATGGTATAACGATGTGGTACGCAAATGGGTGGTGAGTCATAGTCATAATCGCTTTGATCTGCCACCGCTTGAGTCGCGTATGCTCTCTGAGAGTCTGGTGGATTATCTGAGTGTGAACTATAAAGTAATTGATGCCCAATCAATGATTAGCAAGTTACTAAACTCAGGAATGGCGGTGATAAATAATACAGGTATGCTGGTACTTGTCCCTATTTTGACCTTTTACTTTTTGTTTAATTGGGATAAACGATTGCAGCAGTGGAGAATGGCTTTGCCGCGCCAATATGCACCAAAAATTATTGAGATTGCTCACGATTGTGACAAAGCATTGATGGCGTTTGTTAAAGGTCAACTTTTGGTGATGATCTTACTTGGCATTGTTTATGCGGTGCAGTTACAATTAATTGGATTGGAGCTTGGGCTAATCATCGGTATGGTGGCAGGTATCGCAAGCTTTGTCCCTTATCTTGGTTTTGGTATTGGATTTATTGCTGCCATCATTGCAGGTTTATTCCAGTTTGGTACAGACTGGGTACATTTGAGCTTGATAGTCGGTGCATTTTTGGTTGGGCAGGCAGTTGAAGGTTATATTCTTCAGCCTTTATTGTTAGGTGATAAAATTGGACTATCTCCTTTATGGGTCATCTTTTCAGTACTGGCAGGTGCGGCCTTATTAGGCTTTGTGGGTATGCTTATTGCGCTACCTGTATCAGCGATTATTAATGTGCTATTCCAACATGCTTATGCCGCTTATCGGAAGAGTGAACTGTATGCAGGTCGCCGTCAATTACGTTTATTTGATTGATGGATGAAGTAAGATAGATGAGAGAGACTTGCTCAGCCAGATGGCATGGGTTTATCAGCATGGTATTGTTATAATAATACCATTGTTGATGAAGGCTTAATTAAGCTGACATACAGATGCGCTATTATTGATGGATAGTATTAAATAGCCATTCAGTGTATTAGTGTAAAGACATTGTTTAGATTGAGTTGAATTATTTGGCTGACAGTATTTGTGCTTTGTCAATCATAGTCATAGTGTGGTATAAATGGAGTCTTTATAACCATCAACAAATATAATAGAAATCATTAAGTCATAATGATAATCAACGATAAAACATCTTGTGCCGATCATAATCATAATGAGTACTTTAAATATGGTAGATGCTCAGCTTAGTCTGAATCTGGATATAAAACGAGATGCAAGTTTAAGTGACTTTGCAGGACCAGGGTGGTCGACGATTATTGATGCCATACGCCAATTGCATGTAGGGCTTATCAGACAGCTTTATATATATGGCAGTCCTGCAACAGGAAAATCACATCTATTGTCTGCTATTTGTGAGTCTTATGTAGAAATGGACAGATCAGCCATTTGCTTATCTTTAAGTGAGCTGATTCATACAGATGTGAGTGTATTAGCATCACTTGAGAGTTTTGAAGTCATTGCAATAGATGATTTAGAGGCAATTCGTCATAGCCGAGTATGGCAAGAAGCCATTTTTCATCTGATCAATCGTAGTCGTGAAGGGCATAGTCAATTGGTTTTTGCTGCACATACACCTGCTAGTGAGTTGCCATTTGAATTGCATGATTTGCTCACTCGTTTGATTCAAGCGCCCGCGTTTCGTGTGCCTGAAGGGCATACATTAGAAGATAGGCAAGCGATGCTCAATTCAATCTTACGCCGCCGTGGTTGGCAGTTTGATCAGCGTATCACTGAGCATCTGCTTAATGAAGGGCCGCATCGTATCGGTGGTATGATAGATATTTTAAATTTTATTCAGCCCATGTTTTCAAATCTAAATCGAGCGTATGTCTCAAAAGCGGTTATTAATGATGCCATTCGTTTGATTGATGAGCAGACATTGACTGCTGAATTGGCAGACATTCATCAAGAAATACAAGCGGATTATCGTGAAAAAAGCCAGCTTGATGATGATAATATGACGTTTGATTTTTAATATCTATCAATGATTATTGGCTAATAGTATTTCTTTTTTCACCCTCGTTTTGCTGATGTGTCATTGCTAATCAGGGACCAAACTTTTTTATAATAAATTTTAGGATAATGTATGAAATATCAAACCTTAGTAGGCGCTCTTTCACTTTGTACTGCTACCATGCTAATGACTGTTTCAGCCCAAGCAGCAGTGACTTTATTGGTTGATGATAATATCAAAGTAACTGCAATCAATGGACAAGAAATCAAACAAGGTCTGTTTCAGCCATTAACCAAGCAGTTTACTTTAGAGTCTGGTAAACATGTCATTACTGCCAAATATGACCGACTTTATGATTTATCAGGTGATAATCATGACTATCTGCGTTCAAATAATGTCAGTGTAACCGCTGAATTGGCAGACAATCAAACCTATCGTTTGACCATGCCCGGTCAGCCAGAAGCCTATCGAGAAGCAAGAAAATATGCTGAGCACCCAACCTTAGCCATTGAACAAGATAATCAAGTCATTGCTCAGCAAGAAAGTGTGAATGGTTCTGGTGGTGGTCTGTTCTCTGGTATCTCCAGTGCAATCGGTGGTATGTTTGGTGGTGGTAATGCACAGACAGCCAATCAACAAGCCATTGCTGCGCTTGAGACCCCCAATGCATCGTCAACGGCTGTTAATGCCAATAATACCAGTACCTTAGATAAGTTTATGCAGCTTTGGTTGCAAGCGACTCCTGAGGAGCGTGAAAAGATTCGCCAGTGGATACAAGAATGATGATATAAAAGAATATTCATTTTAAATTTTCAGTACAAAAAATGCCCATCTGTTAAGACGGGCATTTTTTATACTTTAACTTTGCGTTTTTAATAGCACATTTAGCAAAAATTAGCCTAAGAATGCATTATACATCCAGATAAGTTTTTCTTGCTCTTGTACATATTCAGTCACTAGGTCAGAAGAACCTTGGTCTTCAACGGCTTCAGCAGCTTCGGCAACTTCACGCTGTTCTTTAATTAGCTCTTGTAAGCCATTCACCAAACCTTCAACGCATTTGCGACCATCAAAGACATTTTTGTCTTCTTTGATACTAGAGTGTTGAGCAAAGTCGCTATAAGCGTGTAGTGGGGTGCCACCTAAAGTTAAGATGCGCTCTGCAATCTCATCAATTTGAAGCTGCAATGCAGTATAAAGTTCTTCAAATTTTACATGCAATGAGAAAAAGTGCTCACCTTTTACATTCCAGTGGTATCCACGTACATTAATATAAAAAATGTGGTAGCTTGATAGCAAGTCATTTAGTTTTTCGATAACGCTGCTCATGTCTTTTGTTTCTAAACCGATTTGATTGGTAGTCATTATTTTCACCTTTTAGTTTTGAGTTTAAGTGTTTGAAAAACGCCAGTAGCGTTTGATGGTTATTATATTAACAACAGACTAATATTTAGTAAAATAAATCATTTTTATATTTATGATATGTTTTACTAATAAATAAGCTTGCTACGACCATAGACCATTCAGGTTGAAGCAAGCATACAGCAAATTTGAGTGATGATAGTGTTAGAATTATTTGGTTATTGTTTCTGGTTGTAGTCCACGAACTGGGACAGCTTCTTGTAAATGTTTGCGTACAGAATCAATGGGGAATTTTTGTTGTTGTAGACGTTTGGGAATGATTTGGCTACCTTGCTGTCCTTTTATTTCAAATAGCATAAAGATGTAATCATCGGTCTCTTCCCAGTTTTTGATGGCATTCCAAGGTATCACGGCTTGTTGCTGCTGACCTCCACGCATCTGCATACCACGCATGGCTTTAGGTTGTACACCAGCGTTAGGTGCTGGCATTGACATGACCAAACCATGTTGTTGCACACCAATTTTTAATGCTTTCATCTCTTCTGGCATTTGTTGTTCTGCCATTTGTTTTTCAAATTCTTTTTTAACATACCAGCGTAGCCCAATGGTTCTGACAAGCAAGTAAACCACCACTAATATTAACATTAACCAAAAAATAGCGGTTGAATAGCCTGAGACTAATAATAAGCCTGCAATCGCTAAAGCAACGACAACAGCAATGACAATCCATTCTTTGGTTTTAAGGCTTTTTAGGGTGTAGGGAGGATTGCTTTGTTCAAATAGCTCAAATTGTGCTTGTTGAAACTCATCTTCTGTGAGGTTTAAGGCAATAGGTTGTAGGGTATAGGGATACAATGCCATGGGTATGCTCAGTGTCAAATATCAATAATAAGAAAAATATGAAAGAGGAACGATGAAATAGTTTGTTAGCGTGTATCTTACCGAAATCGTGCTTTAAATGAAACCTATAAGCATAAACTTAGCCAAAGCAATAAGTAAAACAACCAGTAGGAGGAGTAAAAGTAGTCAAAAACAGTGTGGCTTGCTATGATAGTGGGTTAAAAGTTTAACATGTTAAGCTCATTATTATTAGATTATTAACGGCTATTTATTTGCAATTACAGTAGGTATATTTATGATTGACCCAAAATTATTACGTCAAGATTTAGACACCTTAAAACAACGTCTAGCTACCCGTGGTTATGAGTTAGATACTGACTTTTGGCAACAAGTGGAGTCAGAGCGTAAGTCATTACAGGTAAGGACTGAAGAATTACAAGCCAAGCGCAATGCAGGGGCGAAACAAGTCGGTGTGCTGAAAAAAAATGGCGAAGATGCCAGTGAGCTATTAGAGCAGATGCAGGCAATTAGTGGTGATATTAAGCAAGCCGAAGAAGATTTGCGCAGTCTACAGGAGCGTATCAATACCGCTGCGCTGCAAATACCTAATCTGCCTGCTGAGGGTGTGCCTGTTGGCGCAGATGAGAGCGAGAATGTCGAAATTCGTCGTTGGGGTGAGCCACGTAAGTTTGACTTTGCAATCAAAGACCATAGTGATATGGGTGAGCAGCTTGGGTTATTAGACTTTGAAGCGGCAGCAAAGCTGACAGGTAGCCGTTTTAATGTATTAAAAGGACAACTGGCACAGATGCACCGTGCATTAATCCAGTTTATGCTTAACACGCATACGCAAAAATATGGCTATATCGAAACTTATGTGCCGTATATTGTCAACTCAGACAGCCTGCAAGGCACAGGGCAGTTGCCAAAATTTGAAGAAGATTTGTTTAAACTGACCAATCATACCAATAACGATGAGATGGGCTTTTATCTGATTCCGACTGCTGAAGTACCCATGACTAACTTGGTACGTGGTGAGCGTCTGGAAGCTGGTGAATTACCACTGAAATTTACTGCACATACGCCCTGTTTTCGTAGTGAGGCTGGCTCACATGGGCGCGATACACGTGGACTAATTCGCCAACATCAGTTTGAAAAAGTAGAGATGGTTAATATTGCGACAGCGGCTCAGTCTGATGAGCTACTAGAGGCGATGACAGGGCAGGCGGAGTATATTTTACAGCAGTTAGAATTGCCATATCGTGTGGTGCAGTTATGTACCGGTGATATGGGTTTTAGTGCGCAAAAGACTTATGATATTGAAGTATGGTTACCTAGCCAAGATACGTATCGTGAAATCTCTAGCTGCTCAAACTGTGGTGACTTTCAGGCACGGCGTATGGGTACACGAGTAAAAGATGGCAAAAAGACGGAGCTGGCACATACGCTAAATGGTTCTGGTTTAGCAGTGGGTCGTACTTTGCTTGCAGTGATGGAAAATCATCAAAATGCAGATGGCAGTATCACTATTCCTGAGGTATTACGTCCATTTATGGGTGGAAGTGAGAAAATTGGTTAGCCAGTTATTCTTGTTAAAATAAAGCAAGGGGCATCAAATGCATGAGCCTGATCACAATAGCTGGCAAGTTGATACGACTTGTCAGCAACTGCGTTATTCACAATATTTAATCTATGGTCAAAGTCAGGGTGATAATTTGCTCGGCTTCACAATAGATGTGAGTGCTTATATTTGTGATGAAGAGGTTTGCTTTTTTGTGAGTGAACAGCGATTGGATAATCCTGATTGTATGTTGGTGTTGCATTGTCGGTTTGCTGAGGAGGTAAGTGGGCAGTTTATGGCGGATTATTTGCAACAGAAATGGCTTAAATACATTCGTTACCTTGAGTTTGAAAAGCATCATATTGAGTGGGTTGATGATGAGTTGCATTTTTATTATGTGACTCGTAGTGGTCCAATACTGGGGGTAACAGGGAAAATAGTAGCGAGATAGGTATATAGGGGTGCAAAAACTTAATATCTTTCTACTATTCCCCAACGGTTGACCTCATAGTTGGTGTGCAATCTAAATCCATAAAGCTGTGTTGGATTACTGTTCCAGTCATAAACTTGTGAGCGTATAAAACGAAAATTATCCATATCTTGACGCAAAGAATATAGCTGATTGAGTTTTTCTAAGTTTGCCCGTTCCATATCGCTAATATCATCTTTTTGCAAAATATCATCATGCAGGCTAATGAAATAACATTGTGAGCCACCTTTTTCCCCTGCTAGATAATAGCAGTAAACTGCACTATCATCATTTGGGTTATAGCTGACATGGTCGGCATTGTTAGGAATAAAGGGCAGTAATTTGTTATTGATGTTATCGACATGATATTTCATATTATATAAGTGACATTCATTATTTATGGTGTCTGTATCATAGGTATAATAATTCCAAAATTTATCATCAGCATAAGTTTGATGGTATAAATGACGAAAATTTTGCATGTCTGCGGTGTTACCAATAATACGTAACGTGGGAAATTCAAAAGCATCACCCGCTGCCATTTTATAATCTATCCCGAGCTGACTGGCAAGAATGGATATTTGTTGTTGCCGACATAAATCATAGGTGATTAAAAGAAATTCATCTTTTTGCTGAGATTTATAAATAGCGTAAAAAATAATGATAAAAATAGTAAAGATTATTAGAAAAAAATATAATCTGAGTGATTTTGATTTTCTTTTGATTGAGGTGGTATTATTATTCATGGTTATATTCTCAAACAAATATTTTATAATTAGCAAATTATGTCATTGATATCAACTCTAAAAGGTATACTCGGTGAAGGGGTGGTTAGTATCGTCACTTGGATAATTGAGTCTAAACCTTGGATGATTAAGGTTTAAAGAAAAATAAGTTGGTTAGGATAATAAATATGTTGTATACAAATAGTAGTATGCAAGAGTTTTTAAAAAATAAAAAAGATTTAATTGCTAAAAGTTCTTTAGATTCTATGTTATTGGAAGTAATTAATAAAGGTTTTTATCGATTAGAAGACTGTGTGTTTTTAAGAGAAATATTTCCTAAAAATTATATGGACATAGATTTTGACCAATTATATGATTCGGCAATATATCGTGATTATTCTGGGTTTGAAAGTTTTGTAAATAAATTTCATATCGAAGATTTCACTCAAAATAATGTATTTATACAGGCTATCCTCTTTGCTAAACTATTTCGTATGCAATGGACAAAACAATTCCCAAATCAGCCTATCACTACGATAGTTGGTTTTCAAGATGATGAAATGGGTAAGTTGGCAACATTCACTTTTCACCGTAATAGAGCTAATGAAGTAGTTTATAGTATTGATAATATTGAAAAATTTTCACAACCTATATTTATAGAAGTAATAAATAACTGTTCTTAACTTGAATACATCTACTATCAAATCCATCAACATCAATATGATAACATTTAGTTAATAACACACACATCCGAGCGCACAATAAAGCGCTTGCCTTCAGGAATTTCTAACGAAAAACTTGCCCCACGCCCATTGACCACATCAATGGTCAAATCAGTATGTTGCCATAGTTTATATTGAGCCTTATCCATATAAAAAGGACAGCCTTCTAGTTCACCGACCAACTCATCAACCGCACCGACTTTAAATTCACCGAGTGGATAACACATTGGCGAACTACCATCGCAGCAGCCACCAGATTGGTGAAACATCAGCTCACCATGCTTAGACTTTAATAATGTTATGAGTTCTTTACAGGCATCCGTTGCTATTAATTGCATAAGTTTTCCCTAAGTTTAATGAATAAAAAATGCAATCCATCAGCCGACAGATTGCATTTTAAATTTAACCGTTAGACACATCACTGTCGTAAGTTTGATACCATTTCTATTAATTAACCTATCGAGAAAAACGAGTGCAAGTACTACAATTAGTAGGCTAAGCGAGTTTGACAAAGATAGGTTACTTTAGAGAACTGGTATTAGAAGAAACCCTGTGCTTTGGTGCTGTACGAAACCAAGATATTTTTGGTTTGCTGATAGTGGTCAAGCATCATTTTGTGGGTTTCACGTCCGATACCAGATTTTTTGTAGCCACCAAAGGCAGCATGTGCAGGATAGACATGATAGCAGTTTGTCCACACACGACCTGCTTGGATACCACGACCAAAGCGGTAGGCACGATTAATATCACGAGTCCATACTGCCGCACCTAGACCATACAAGGTATCATTGGCAATTTCCATGGCTTCTTCATCATCTTTAAAGGTGGTGACTGCCAGTACAGGTCCAAAGATTTCTTCTTGGAAGACACGCATGTCATTGGTACCTTTAAAGATGGTGGGCTGCACATAGTAGCCTTCACTTAGCTCGCCGTCATGTTTGGCTTGCTCACCACCGACCAATACTTCTGCACCTTCTTTTTTACCAATATCTAGGTAAGAGAGGATTTTCTCAAGTTGGTCTGAGCTGGCTTGCGCACCAATCATGGTTTCAGTATCAAGTGGGTTGCCTTGTTTGATGGCTTTCACCCGCTCAACACAACGCTCGATAAACTTGTCATAAATGCTTTCATGCACTAAAGCACGAGAGGGGCAAGTACATACTTCACCTTGGTTTAGGGCAAACATTACCAAGCCTTCGATGGCTTTATCAAGGTAGTCATCGTCGGCGTCCATCACATCTTCAAAGAAGATATTGGGGCTTTTGCCACCAAGCTCTAGAGTGACAGGAATGATGTTTTCACTGGCGTATTGCATGATGAGGCGACCTGTGGTGGTCTCTCCAGTAAACGCAACTTTATTAATGCGAGGGTTTGATGCCAATGGTTTACCTGCTTCAACACCAAAGCCATTGACCACGTTGAGTACGCCTTTGGGCAGGATATCTGCAATACCAATGGTGTCTAGTAAGAATAAGATAGAAGCGGGTGTTTGCTCGGCAGGTTTTAAGATAACACAGTTACCCGCCGCTAGAGCAGGAGCGATTTTCCAGATTGCCATCAAAATAGGGAAGTTCCACGGGATAATCTGTCCGACTACACCAAGCGGCTCATGAAAGTGATAGGCAACGGTGTCTTCATCAATTTGGCTAATACCGCCTTCTTGGGCGCGAATTGCCCCTGCAAAATAACGCAGTTGGTCAACAGCAAGTGGAATATCAGCTGCCAGTGTTTCACGAACCGGTTTGCCATTTTCAAAGCTTTCGGCAATGGCGATGGCTTCTAAGTTTTCTTCGATTTTATCAGCAATTTTAAGTAGGATATTGGCACGGTCAGCTACTTTGGTTTTGCCCCAAGCGTCTTTGGCAGCATGAGCGGCGTCTAGGGCTTTTTCAATGTCCGCTTCTTTTGAGCGTGCGACTTGACATACAACTGAACCGTTAATTGGGCTGGTACTTTCAAAGTATTCACCATCAGCAGGTTCTACCCATTCATTATTAATAAAGTTGCCGTATTTTTCTTTAAATTGTACTGGGCTATTTGAGGTATTTGGATAATCATATTGCATATTTATATTCCTTATTGCTCATTATAATGAAAATAATTCCGTCAGTATATTAGGTAGAGTATCAGTAAAGAACTTGATATTTATGGAATGATAAATTAAGTGATATTTCCTACCAGTGGATAGGCTTGTGGGTATGCAGTTTTTATTAGGGCAACTATCCATGTGTATATCATTGGAACTATTACATATTTTATTTTTAAACTGCCCTTTCATCGTACTAATTTTTTGGATAAATAGATAGTAGAAATTGATAATTATCTTTGTGTTTTTGTATAAAGAATATTTATGAGTTTTTAGCACATATATCAGAACGTACAATAAACCGCTTACCCTCAGGAATTTCTAATGAAAAACTTGCGCCACGCCCGTTGACCACATCGATGGTTAAGTCTGTATGTTTCCATAATTCATATTGTGCTTTGCCCATATAAAAAGGACAGCCTTCTAATTCTCCAACCAACACATCAGCACCGCCAACTTTAAATTCACCGAGTGGATAGCACATCGGCGAGCTACCATCACAACAGCCACCAGATTGATGAAACATCAACTCACCATGTTTGGATTTCAGTTGGTTAATCAGTTGTTTACAAGCATTAGTGGCAATGACTTTCATGATTTTTCCTTGAATGGATATAGGTTTTAAATAAAAATGTCCTATAAGAGTAATAGGACATTTTTTATTTTAAAATACAATGTTTTAGTACGTATTATTGGCGTTGCCCAAAATTTATGCGTTCATATCTAGCACGATACGTCCTTCGATTTGTCCTTGACGCATACGCTCAAAAATATCATTGATATTTTCTAATGGCTCACTGGCAACTGTGGCTTTTACTTTATTTTCTCCAGCCATGTTTAGTGATTCTTGTAAATCAAGGCGTGTACCTACAATTGAACCACGAACCGTGATGCCATTTAATATCATATCAAAAATGGGTAGTGGGAAATCACCTGGTGGTAAGCCATTCATAGCTATAGTACCGCCACGGCGTACCATGGTTAATGCTTGCTCAAATGCTTTGGGCGAGACAGCCGTAATCAATGCGCCATGAGCGCCACCGATTTCTTTTTTCAAAAAAGCGCCAGGGTCAGTCTTTTTGGCGTTTACCGTAACAGTTGCCCCTAAGCGTTCAGCCAGTTTTAGTTTGTTGTCATCAATATCAACCGCTGCCACATTCATTCCCATAGCTTTGGCATATTGTACCGCCATATGTCCTAAACCGCCGATGCCTGAGATGACCACCCATTGACCTGGTTTGGTTTCTGTCATTTTTAAGCCTTTATAGACGGTGACTCCAGCACACAATACGGGAGCGACTTCAATAAAGTCAACACTGTCTGGGAGGTGACCAACATAATTGGCATCGGCTAAGGCATATTCTGCAAAGCCACCATTGACAGAGTAGCCAGTGTTTTCTTGGGATTCGCATAAAGTTTCCCAGCCGCCTAAGCAGTGCTCACAATAACCACAGGCAGAATATAGCCAAGGTACACCGACTCTATCGCCTTCTTTGACATGAGTGACACCACGACCAACAGCAGAAACAAAGCCTACACCTTCATGTCCAGGGATAAATGGAGGTTTAGGTTTGACAGGCCAATCACCCTCAGCAGCGTGCAAGTCAGTATGACAGACACCAGAGGCTTGAATATTGACAACAATCTCACCATCGCTTGGAGTGGGGATATCTACTTCTTCGATGCTTAATGGTTTGCCGAATTCATGAACAACGGCAGCTTTCATTTTGTTTGACATGATTATCTCCTTGCCTTCCTTGGTTAAAAGCTGAATAATTCAGCTTATATTTGATGGTTGTGGTATATGATTTATGTCATAGAGTCATACAAAAAACAGTCAATCAACTCGCTTAACTGCGATACAACCATCTCTCATTTAGCCAGCACAGTCTCTACATAGCTGAGAGTTTCTGCTTTGTAGCGATATGACAACTAAAATCTTATTTGCCACTATAAGTATTCAACAGATCTTTTTAGAAAAATCCCATTGCTTTAGGGCTATACGATACTAATATGTTTTTGGTTTGCTGATAATGCTCTAACATCATCTTATGGTTTTCACGTCCAATCCCAGATTGCTTGTATCCACCAAAGGCAGCATGGGCAGGATAGAGATGGTAGCAGTTTGTCCATACACGACCTGCTTGGATACCACGACCAAAGCGATAGGCTTTATTTATACTGCGAGTCCAAACGCCTGCACCGAGCCCATATAAAGTATCATTAGCAATTTGCATGGCTTCATCATCATCTTTAAAGGTGGTGACAGACAGCACCGGCCCAAAGATTTCTTCTTGAAAGACTCGCATGTCATTGGTGCCTTTAAAGATAGTGGGCTGCACATAGTAGCCTTCACTCAGATCACCATCATGTTTGGCTTGTTCACCACCGACCAATACTTCTGCACCTTCTTTTTTACCAATGTCTAGATAAGATAATATTTTTTCTAACTGATCAGAGCTGGCTTGCGCGCCGACCATGGTATCGGTATCAAGCGGATTACCCAACTTGATGGCTTTCACCCGCTCAACACAACGCTCGATAAATTTGTCATAAATACTCTCATGTATTAAGGCACGAGAGGGGCAAGTACAGACTTCGCCTTGGTTTAGAGCAAACATCACCAAGCCTTCGATGGCTTTATCAAGGTAATCATCATCGGCATTCATCACATCTTCAAAGAAGATATTGGGGCTTTTGCCACCAAGCTCTAGGGTGACAGGAATGATGTTTTCACTGGCGTATTGCATGATAAGGCGACCTGTGGTGGTCTCTCCTGTAAACGCAACTTTGTTAATGCGTGGGTTTGATGCTAGTGGTTTACCTGCTTCGACACCAAAGCCATTGACCACATTGAGTACACCTTTGGGTAGTATGTCTGCCATACCAATGGTTTCTAGCAAAAACATAATAGAGGCGGGGGTTTGTTCTGCAGGTTTTAAGACAATACAGTTACCAGCAGCTAATGCAGGTGCAATTTTCCATACCGCCATTAAAATTGGGAAGTTCCAAGGGATAATCTGTCCGACTACGCCAAGTGGCTCATGAAAATGATAGGCAACGGTATCGTCATCTATTTGACTAATACCACCTTCTTGCGCCCGAATCACCCCTGCATAGTAGCGAAAATGATCTACGGCTAAAGGGATATCAGCAGCCAGTGTTTCACGTACAGGCTTACCATTATCAAAGGTTTCGGCAATGGCAATGGCTTCTAGGTTTTCTTCAATTTTATCGGCAATTTTTAGCAGAATATTGCTGCGTTCAGTGACGCTGGTTTTAGCCCAAGCATCTTTGGCAGCATGAGCAGCATCAAGGGCTTTTTCGATATCTGCTTCTTTTGAGCGTGCAACTTGACAAAAAACTTTACCAGTGACGGGGCTGCTATTTTCAAAGTACTCACCATCGGCTGGAGCGACCCATTCACCGTTGATAAAATTGTCATATTTTTCTTTAAATTGTACTGGGCTGTCAGAGGTATTGGGATATTTATATTGCATGGATAACACTCCTTGTTATGGTTATTTATATCAAACTAAAGCCTAGAACATACAAGATACCCTAGACTTTCAATAGTACGCCTAATTTTTGCAAATTAATAATTACAATTTATATGTAAGTTTAGATTATTCATAACAAATATTTATTATTCATAAATTATTAAATTCATGGAATAATGGAATTTTTTGGTTCGTTTAAGTTGTTTAAGGTTTAAGTCATGTACATGGTTTTTCTATAGGACTTACGCGGTTTCATAGATTATTAGCAGCTGGTAATCATTTACTCGCTGGCTGTACGTAGTTGCAGAGGCTTCGTAAATAACTCCCAGTTTATTAAGATAAATATTGTACTTTGGTGTAAGTCCTATCTATTTAAGAACCTGTATTCATAGTCCAAAATCAGGGGAATTTTAAACTAAAATTGCGTAATACAAGGCAAATTTGGGGGCGAATAGTCACTCTATTTAACCCAAAATTTAACGCCGTAGTACGTCTATTTTAGGCAAAAAGCTACCATTATGGGTTGTGAATACAGGTTCTAAATCAGTATTTTGTGATTTCTGTCGGGTATTTGTCGTGCTGGTGTCGTGTTTATATTGTGTTTGCTTAGATATGATGTGCAGTATCACGCTATTATCGGTACTGTCTAGCAATATGATATTAGTTGACCATAAATAATATAGGTTGGGTATAAAATTTAAGCTGAATAAAAATAGGGTTAGACGTAAAACTAAGGAGAAAATCAGTGCAGTCTAAAGTGAAAGCAATGCGTGATGCTAATGGCTGGTCGCAAGAGCAACTTGCGGAAATGGCAGGCTTAAGCACACGTACTATTCAGCGCATTGAGCGTGGTCAGCGTGCGGGACTAGAATCATGGAAATCCCTTGCTGCGGTGTTTGATACAACCATTAATGAGATACAAGAAGAAAGTGATATGAATACGGTTGTAGAAAACTCACAATTTGCTGATGAAGAAGCTAAAGCATTGAAAGCAGTACGCAAATTGCGGCGTTGGTATATCAGCATTATGTATTATGTGGCAGTGATGGGGGTGGCATATTTTAATAATGCAGATATGCTCATGGGTTATGTTGTGCCGTTGCTGTGGGTGCTTGGGGCAACATTACTGCTGATTATTATCAACCATTATCGTCAACCTGCTTAATCGTAATTTGTATTGATGAATGATTATAGCTGTGACCGTGCAGGGCATTTTACACTGCACGGTTTTTTATTGATTTGACTATGGATTATTCTATCTATAACTCCACTCTCAACTTGTTTTTCTAATCTATTGATTTTACTAGCGTCAAATTTTATACCAAAATGCTTGAATAACTTTAACCCTAGAAAAATCGGTATAGTCACAGAAGTTGAGAGTGAGGTATCTATATTAGTAATATCCCAACAACTTCCACCAGATTAAGCCTGCACCAATCCATACAATCATATTAACCACACTCATAATCGCACCTGTGATCCACCATTCGCCTAGTGTGGTGTAGCCTGAGTTATAAATAACGGGCGCTGTTCCTGTGGCATAGTGGGTAAGACTCATCATGATATTACCTGTGGCAGCCAGTATGAGTGCATAAAGCATTGGCGGTGCACCAAGAGCAAGTCCGACCGCATAAAAAGCGGCAAACATCGCTGTAATATGAGCGGTAGTACTGGCAAAAAAGTAATGGATATATAAATAGACCAAAGTTAAGATTGCCACAGCACCCACCCAGCCAAAGCCAGTGGTGGCAATCGCTGAATTGATATTGGCTGAAAACCACTCAATAAGCCCAAGCTTATTCAAAAAAGACGCCATCATAATCAGCGCACCAAACCAAACGATGGTATCCCAAGCAGATTTTTCTTTTAGTACATCTTCCCAAGTTAAAACACCTGTCAAGATAAGCAAAGATAAGCCTAAAAATGCTGTGGTGGTGGCATCAACCATATAAGCATCGCCCAGTAATAGTGCAGGTATATTTGCCCATAAAATTAGCATTAATGCAAAAACACCGAGCATGATTTTTTCTTGTTTGCTTACTTTGCCCAGTTTGGCTAAGTTTTCTTGTGCAAAGCCTTTGGCATCGGGGGTCTCTTTGATTTCGGGAGGATACACCAAATAAATGACCAATGGCATCAGTAAAATACACAACATACCAGGAACAAACATGGCGACAGCCCATGTTGTCCAGCTTAGATGAATGTCATTGCCAGTGGCATTAGCGATTAAATCTACCACCAATGGGTTAGGTGCAGTGGCAGTGATAAACATACCTGAGGTGATGGGGTTGGCTTGGAAATTAACCAAGGATAAGTAGCGACCGATTTTATTTTGGGTGCCTTCCTCGGGCGTGGAGTGAAAGCTATGTGCAATCGACTTCATAATCGGGTGAATAATACCACCACCACGCGCTGTATTAGAAGGAGTAATGGGGGCAATCAACAGCTCAGCAATGGATAAAGAGTAGGCGATACCGATGGTTTTTTTGCCAAATACTGAAATAAAATAATAGGCAATGCGTGCGCCCAACCCTGTTTTGATCAGACCACGTGATATCATCACTGCAATACCAATCAGCCAGATTAATGGACTAGAAAAGCTGGATAATGCATCGCTGATTGCGCCTTTGGGTGTGTCGTTGGTGACACCTGTAATGGCGACTAGCATCACTGCAATGATGGCAATTGCACCGATGGGCAATACTTTACCAATAATGGCAGCGATGGTGGCAACAAATAGTGCTAATAAGTGCCATGCATCGGGACTGACGCCTTCTGGTACAGGAATTACAAACCAGATAATAAGTCCGATTAAGATTGAGATAACGGCGGGAATGGGTTTGAATGGCATAAGATACCTCGTTATTGTTATTTATTATTGTGCAAAATTGTTTATCGTAAGCTTTCAGTGATGTTGACTTTGACTATATTGAAGATAAGTGACAGTATGTTGAAAGCTATCTGCGAGTTACTATAAACAGATGTTTTTACAAAATTTATTAGATGATTATACCTCTTATGCTGCTGTAATTCCTTACAAAATAAAAGGTATTTAACTATTTAATTTTAAACAACTTTTGTTTGGTTTTTTGGGTGTGATAAGTATGAATTTGCTCAGCAGTAAAATAATAAAATCAATACCATCATTGTTTGCTTATCTTTTGATGATAGCAATGAACAGTTAATAATGAATGGTTAAACGAGAGAGGGTAAAAATAGGGAATTGAAGTTTATGGATTTAGCATTATTTGATTTTGATGGTACGATTACTGATAGTGATATGTTTACTCAATTTATCTTTTATGCCACTGATAAGCGTCGACTAAAGTCAGGTCGAATCAAACTATTACCAGAATTGATAGCCTATAAATTACGCCTAGCGCATAGCAGACGCATCTATAGTAAAATGGTTGCTCATGCGTTTGCAGGGGTAGCAGCAGATAGATTGCAACAACAAGGCATCAATTTTGCCAATGAGATTATTCCAAAGCATTTGCGAGCGTCTGCCATGCAGCGCATTGATTGGCACAAACAGCGAGGTGATAAAATCGTCGTTGTTTCGGCATCTTTAGATGTGTATTTGCAACCATGGTGTCAGCAACATGGCTTGGCGCTATTATGTACAGAGGCTCAGGTGTGCACAGCAGCACAAATCGCCCAAGGAAAGCTCACAGGACAACTGGCAACCCCACATTGTAGCTCACAAGAAAAAGTTAATCGTATCAAAGATGCTTATGATTTATCCGACTATCAACAAATTTATGCGTATGGTGATACTTATCAGGATAAAGAGATGTTAAGCCTTGCTGACCATCGTTATTATCAGTATTTTTAGACATCATTTTTAGACATTGTTCCCAACTTCAGCCGCTTTTTACTACCATTTTTTAAACATTAATATAGGCACACTTTTATGAAAAAAATCTATCTGGTCAGACATGGACAAAGCCATTCTAATGCAGGTGGTGAGGCGATGATTAATGCCGATATTCCGTTAACTGAACTGGGGCAACATCAAGCCGAGCAGGTCGCTTATTGGCTGTATGAAACGCTGGGCGATAACATTGACTCTATTATGGTATCGAAGTTTTTACGTACTCATCAAACTGCCCAACCGTTAGTAGATAAGCTAGGTATTACTCCAACTGTAGTCGAGGGCTTACAAGAGTTTGATTATTTAAGCTTTGCCAAAATTGATGGTACAACCCTTGATGAGCGCCGACAAATGGCAGAAGATTATTGGATAACCCATAGCCCTGATGAGATGCATGGTGGTGATGGTGAAACTTATCATAATTTTTGTGAGCGGGTTGGGCAGGTGCTTACCTATTTTCGCCAATTACCTGCGGGCAATCATGTGGCATTTACACATGGCTTATGGATTAGTATGCTGATTTGGCAGATTTTGGGGCAGACTAAAGATAACAGTCGCACCATGCAAAAGTTCGTACAATTTGAGCTACCGATTCGTGCCAAAAATTGTGAAGTGTTTTGTTTAACGCTATTAGATGACAGTGATGTTATGAATGGCATTGATGGCATGAATTTACCACCAATGATTACCAAAGTGCGTAGTCTTAATCCGATAGAGTAATAAAGTCAGATTGAGATATAGTCAATTCAAGATAATACTGTTACGAGGAAAACGAGCGAAGGTGTACAGATAGTACTGCGAGCGAGTTTGACGACGTAACAGTTTTGTATTGAGCCGACTATAGTTGGATAATCATGTTGTCAGTGATAAATTGGTAAAAGGAATAATTCACATGGAAAATCAACTTAATAATGGCTTTGTACCTGTATTAAGTGAGCGAAGTTTGCAGATGGAAGCCACTGATGAAGTGTTAAATGATTTGATTGGTATTTTGTATCGAAAATTAATGGAGATTTCGATAAAAGATAGCAATGTAGTTAAAGAGAACATAGTAGATAAAGAAAATATGATTAATGAAAAAATACAAGTATTAAATAATTTATCTAAAAACCTACTGGATTATGATATTAATGGATTAATAGATTTACGTGATAATACAAGAATAGAAATAGATAAATTTATTCTAAATATTTAAAAATATTGATATTAAAAAATAATTTTGGAAGCTGTTAAAATGAACGATGATATCAAAGAAGCAAGATTAAAATACAAGCCTGATAATGAGCTATTTTATCAATTAATCAAAAAAATAGTCGCCAATGAAATTGCAAATATTGAGCCACAACAAAACCCTACTGCCATTATTACGGTTGGACAATCGGGAGCAGGTAAATCCTCAATCACCAAAAAATTCTCGCAACAGCTACAACAGCAAGGTGGTGTGGTGGTGGTCGATGTCGATAGGTTTAGAAAAACCCACCCAGACTTTGAAGAGATTCAGCGAGTTTATGGGGTTAAGTCCAGTGAAGTGACCACACCATTTTCGGCAAAAATTGGACATAGGGTGGCAGAAGTTGCTACCAAAAATCACCTAAATATTATTTATGACCAAACTTCAGCCAATCCCAGCAGTGTCAAGCGGTTGCATGAGCAGTTGCACCATCGTTTAAGCCCGTATCAATTAGAATTGCATGTGATGGCAGTGGCATTTGAGGTCAGTCAGGTGCGTATTTATGGACGCTATGAAAATGCTGGTGGTTCGGTGGGTGGTGGTCGTTTTGTACCCAAATATTATCAACAGCAATCCTTTGATGGCGTTGCAGATTCGGTCAAACAGGCACAGGATTATAAATGGGTTAACCGTATTGTGATTTATAATAAAAACGGTGATGTGCTGTATGATAGTCGCTTAATTAATGGCAGTTGGGATAATCCCCAAAGTGCCATTGATATTTTTATCGCAGAAAGAAATCGAGAGATGGATAATAAAGAAAAACTATTGCTAATTGAGCAGTGGCATAAAAATATTGCTAAAACAAAACAGCGTGCATCTGATACAGATGATGTTGATTTTGTTAATGAGTTAAAAAATGAATTGGCTGTGTTAGATAAAAAAGGTATAGAAGTTAAATATTAAATGTTACATATTTGATATTTTTATATTAGAATTTTTTATTAATTGAAAATACAGTTAATTGCTGAATTTTAATAAAGCTTTACTTTATCTTTTGGTTGATGGAAGCAAAAATGAAAAATAATACTGAGAACAGTACTCAGAAAATGACGATGCGAGAAATTACAGGTATAGAGATTGATTTTGCTAACTTAGCAAAAGATTGGCACTCATCAAAACTTGAAGATGCTGTCAGATACCGTCAGGCTTGGGCAAGGGCATCGAATGCCATTGAGGGCGTTATTTTGTCCAATGAAGATAAAAAGTTTATGGATAGTATCGCCTTGGATATGCCAAAAGAGGCATTTAAGCAGGCAGTCTTAAACTACCTTCAAGTTGGTAAACCTCAATGAGCTCTATAAAGTCAGACCTTGTGCGTGCAAAATCTTACTTTCAAGGTGAAGTGGGCTTTAGTCCAATGATTAATAAGTTGGGTATTACTCAGCAAGCCATGTTGGATAAAGCAGAAGCATTCTATGTAGAAATGGCACATAAACAAGGATTTTCTAAACAAGCCCAAGTGTTATCAGCAGATGGCTTAAAGCAGATGCATAAAGAGATGTTTGGCGATGTTTATGCGTGGGCAGGGACTTATCGAGATTATACAACAGGGCGAGGCGTGCCTTTTTGTTTGCCGCAATATATTGAGGCTAATTTAGCAAAGCTTTATAACAAACTTAACCAGCAAATTCACCCTAATATGAATAAGCAAGATTTTATTAAAATGACGGCGGAATTTATTGGCGAATTAAATGCCATTCACCCTTTTATAGATGGCAATGGTAGAACGCAAAGAGAAGTATTAGCCATTATTGCTGATAAAGCTGGGTTTCTTATTGATATGAATAAATTTGATAGAAGTTCATGGTATCAATCTGCTGAAGAAGCCCATTTATTTGCAACTTATCAAGGGTTTGAAAATATTCTTTCTTTAGCAATGATTATTCCAAGTTCAAAATAAAATAATAAGCCTGACAATATAAATTAAGAATAAATCAAGACAATTTAAGCCAAACTAAGCTAAATACTAAACAGGTAAATGGCTATCTTTATCGATGGTTACGCCACATTGTTCGCCAACAAAATGCTCAATCACTTTTATTTTGCCAACGATATGTTGATTAAATTGCTCTAGCTCTTCACTTGGCACCCAAAGTTCTTGATGCACATCTTTATCACCTGCAAGCTGTACAGGGTAGCGTTTGGCAAAGTCATCATCAATATCAAATTCAGTGATAAAGCCCACATAGCCAGACATGGCATCAACGGTATTCCAACGCTCGGCAATTTGGCGGGCATAGGTAGCATTTAACACAGGATAAAAAATAGGTTGCTGCGGCAAGCGAGGTGGAAAGGCGGTAAAATCAGCCTCTATAATAAGCTGTAATTCTTTTAAGCCAACTGGGCGATAAAGTTTCATGATTTTTTCCTAAATTATATGTTAAATAGTTATCAACTATTATTGAGGTTTATCATACCCCAAAAAAACACCAGCACAAAATATTTGTACTGGTGTTTTTATATTTGGTTAACTCTCTTAAAGTTATATCGTTAAGCTGTTGGTTGGTATAGTCTAACCTAACCGTTTTAACAGCCAAATTTACCTTCTGCTTCTAATGCCCGTTTACTGCGGATGGGTTTGGGGCAATCTTCGCCATAATATTGGCGGTCAGCAAAGTAGCTTGAGCGCACCATAGGACCGGCCCAGATGCTAAAGAAGCCGATTTTTTTGCCATAGTCCATATAACGCTGGAACTCATCGGGATGGACATAGCGGTCAACAGGCGCATGGCTTTTACTGGGTGCAAGATACTGCCCGATGGTAATCATATCTACATCATGCGCTTTGAGGTCATCGAGTAGAGCATAGATTTCCTCTTCGGTTTCACCTAAGCCCACCATAAAGCCGCATTTGGTGGCAATATCAGGACGGCGTGCTTTATATTCTTTTAGCAAAGTCAATGAGTGCTGATAGTCCGAACCGGGGCGGAAGGCTTTGTATAAACGGGGTACAGTTTCGATGTTGTGGTTAAACACATCAGGCGGTGTCTCACATAGCAAGTCTAACGCCACTTCCATACGTCCGCGAAAATCAGGCACAAGGATTTCAATTAAGCAGTTGGGGCTTAGCGCTTTAGACTCATTAATGACATCGACAAAATGCTGTGCGCCACCATCTTTTAAGTCATCTCTATCGACAGAGGTAATAACGGCATATTTTAGTCCAAGCCCTTGAATGGTTTCGGCTGTGTGGCGAGGCTCATCGGCATCTAGCTCATTGGGGCGACCATGTGCCACATCACAAAACGGACAGCGACGGGTACAGATATCACCCATAATCATAAAGGTTGCCGTCCCATCACCAAAGCATTGTGGTAAGTTAGGGCAGGCCGCTTCTTCACACACAGTATAAAGTTTTTGCTTACGCAAGGTTTTTTTGATGCGGTCAACCTCAGCAGGAGACGACATTTTTACCCGAATCCAGTCAGGTTTTTTTGGTGCTTCTACGGTGGGAATTACCTTAATTGGGATCCGGGCAACTTTATCGTAGCCACGTAATTTTTCACCCTTTACCGCTTTTTTGGGCTTGGGTTTTGCTTCAGGAATGTGAGTTTGCACACTGGCAATACGAGTGGTTGGCTCACGCTTGATAGCAATTTCGCTCATAACAATATCCTAACCCTTATATTTTGTAGGGTTTTATGCTTTATTAGTTGGTTTTAGTCTTATGAATTTAATGCTGAATAATTGAGTCATATTGGCACAGATTATAACAGATTTATAGATATTGGGTGAAACGATGGTTTTGCAACTGCTAATAGTAAACAGTTAGACAAAGTTTTGAAAGTGATTAAAGGCACAAGCAATTTTAGGTATTTATTTATTGAATGGCTAACGTAACCCCAGTTGGTTTATATTTATGGTCAAAACTAGCTAAAAATAGCCTTGGATAGAGATTGTTACAAAAAATTTTGTTAATGATTATCACTTGTATTACCGCTGTTTATCGGTGTTTTAAAGCATATTTTGTCTTAATTTATTGATGACTGATTTTCATTCTTATTTACAAGCAATAAAATATAACAACATTTCAAAAATAAATGGTGAATATGTGTGCCGTCAGCACATCATTACAGTTTAGTCATTAACTTTTTGCTTGTTTTACGCTATATTATTAGGGATTATAAACCCCTTCTTACAAGCGTATAAGGCAGTTATCTTATCAGGATGACCACTCAACGCTTGTATTCTCATCATAACTAAGAGGATGTCTATTGTGTTAGAAGCTTACCGCAAACATGTTGCAGAACGTGCAGAACTAGGGACAGTTCCACTGCCATTAACAGAATATCAAGTTGCAGATTTGGTTGAGTTAATCAAAAATCCTCCTGCCGGTGAAGAAGAATTCTTAATGGATTTGTTGGTAGACCGTGTGCCTGCTGGTGTTGACCAAGCCGCTTATGTAAAAGCTGCATTTTTGGCTGCCATTGTCAAAGGCGAAGCAGAATCCCCTTTGATTAGCAAAAAAAGAGCCATTGAAATTTTAGGTACGATGCAAGGTGGTTATAACGTCTTGCCATTGGTTGAAGCCTTAGATATTCCTGAAGTGGCTGAAGAAGCTGCGACAGCATTGAAAAAGACACTATTGGTATTTGATGCCTTTAATGATGTCACCGAAAAAGCTGAAGCAGGCAATGAAAAAGCCAAAGAAGTGATTCAATCTTGGGCCGACGCTGAGTGGTTTTTAAACCGTCCAGAAGTACCACAAAAGGCGACTTATACTGCATTTAAAGTCACTGGTGAAACCAATACTGATGATTTATCACCAGCTCAAGATGCGTGGAGTCGCCCCGATATTCCACTACATTCACTTGCGATGCACAAAAACTCTCGTGACGGCATCACTGCTGATGAAGAGGGTGTGCGTGGTCCCATGACGCTAATTGATGAGCTAAAAGAAAAAGGTCATCCGCTTGCTTATGTGGGTGATGTTGTTGGTACAGGTTCAAGCCGTAAATCAGCAACCAACTCAGTATTATGGCTGATGGGTGAAGACATTCCTAATGTACCTAATAAACGTGCAGGTGGTTTGGTATTGGGTGGCAAAATTGCCCCAATTTTCTTTAATACCATGGAAGATTCAGGCGCATTACCAATCGAAAATGTTGATGTGAATGGCATTGAGATGGGTGACGTATTTGATATTTATCCCCATGATGGCAAAATCACTAAACATGATTCTGATGAAGTGTTGTCAACCTTTAAACTAAATTCACCCACGCTTTTGGATGAAGTTCGTGCTGGTGGACGTATTCCCTTAATCGTTGGTCGTGGTTTGACCAATCGTGCGCGTGAATATCTAGGTCTAGAGCATTCAGATGTATTTGCTAAACCTGAGCAGCCAGCTGATACTGGTAAAGGCTTTACTTTGGCTCAAAAAATGGTTGGTAAAGCTTGTGGTCTAGAAGGTGTGCGTCCGGGTATGTACTGTGAGCCTAAGATGACCACGGTGGGCAGTCAGGATACCACAGGTCCGATGACTCGTGATGAGCTAAAAGATTTGGCATGTTTGGGTTTCCAAGCCGATTTAGTGATGCAGTCATTTTGTCACACTGCCGCTTATCCAAAGCCAGTTGATGTGGAAACACAGCATACCCTACCAGACTTTATCATGAACCGTGGTGGTGTTAGTTTACGCCCTGGTGATGGTATCATCCACAGTTGGCTAAACCGTATGTTGCTACCTGATACCGTTGGTACTGGTGGTGATTCACATACTCGTTTCCCAATGGGTATTTCATTCCCAGCAGGTTCTGGTTTGGTCGCATTCGCAGCAGCAACTGGTGTCATGCCACTAGATATGCCTGAGTCGGTACGTGTGCGTTTTGTTGGTGAGCGTCAAGAAGGCATCACTTTACGTGACCTAGTACATGCCATTCCATTGCAAGCCATCAAAGAGGGCTATTTGACCGTTGATAAAAAAGGTAAAATCAACGAGTTTAATGGTCGTATCTTAGAGATTGAAGGTCTAGAAGACTTAACTGTTGAACAGGCATTTGAATTATCTGATGCGTCGGCTGAGCGTAGTGCCGCAGGTTGTACCATTACTTTGTCAGAAGAGTCAGTAAAAGAATATCTGAACTCAAACATCACTCTATTAAAATGGATGATTTCTGAAGGTTATGGCGATGCTCGTACCATTAGTCGTCGTGTTGAAGCAATGCAAGCTTGGTTAGAAAACCCAAGCCTCATGCGTGCAGATGATGACGCTGAGTATGTGATTGATATGACTATTGATATGTCTGAAATCAAAGAGCCAATTCTTTGCTGCCCGAATGACCCTGATGATGCCAAAACCTTAGCTGATGTGGCAGGCGAGCACATTGATGAAGTATTTATCGGCTCATGTATGACTAACATTGGTCACTTCCGTGCCGCAGGTAAACTGCTAAAAGAAGTACCCGCAGGTAGCCTAAAAACTCGTCTATGGATTGCACCACCAACTAAAATGGATGCGCGCCAGTTGATGGAAGAAGGTTACTATAACGTCTATGCACAAGCAGGTGCACGTACTGAGATGCCCGGTTGTTCACTATGTATGGGTAACCAAGCACGTATTGCGCCTAAGTCTACTGCCGTATCAACATCAACTCGTAACTTCCCGAACCGTCTAGGTCAAGGTGCAAACGTATTCTTAGCTTCGGCTGAACTTGCTTCTGTGGCAGCAGTTTTAGGTAAACTGCCAACCAACGAAGAATATCAGCAGTATGCAGGTATGTTAAATAGCATGGGTGATGAAGTCTATCGCTACATGAACTTTGACCGTATGGAAGACTATACCGAAGAAGCAGATAAAATTAACGTGGCACAATTGGCATAATGCTAATGAATGAGCTTAGTTAGATTTTATTGCAACTGTCGTAAAATCCCCTGTCTTAGATTTAAGGTGGGGGATTTTTTTGTGGTATGAGTTTATAGTATGACCTTTGTGGCAGGATATTGTGCCATGATAGAGATGATTCTATAAATTTGAGTGTACAGTGATACACAAAGGCGGTGTATAATAATTGTAATACCAATTCTCTAAAATAACCTATCTTTGTCAAACTCGCTTAGCCTACTATTTGTAATACTTGTTGTAGTGCTTGCATTCGTTTTCCTCGATAGGTTAATTAATAGAAATGGTATAATTTGCTATACTATACGCCACTCTCAACTTATAAGACCCCCTCCTAACCTCCCCCTTAAAAAGGGGGAGAAACTGGTTTTTAAGTCCTCCCCTTACTTCAAGGGGAGGGTATGGGAGGGGTCATATATGATTTTATAAAATAAAGTTGAGAGTGGGGTATACTATGCTGCTTCGCTGCTTATGTACGAATAGGTTTTATCTATTTATCTATAGTCTGCCTAATATAAATCCACCACGGTGTTAATCTCACTCGATGTACTACTTGTACTATCTTCACTCGGTTGCCTTGTGGTGAAATTATATTAGATTGACTATATTGGCAATCTGCCAAACAAATGTTTGAGTGGTTGTATACAGTTTTAATAATACTTAGTTCTTATCAATTCAAGGAATGATATGCAATACATAAAAAGACCTTCAATACGCAAAAATATTGCCCGCGGTAAAAAAGTGACAGGTATGATGACCACCATTGCAGGTGGGTTTCGAGCAGCGCAGCGTATTGGTGCATTTAAAGAACCGCCACGAGAAATTCTGCCTCGCTATATACAAGTCTTTTGTCGCAAAATGGCAGCTTCATTTGGAGTGACTGTTGTGCAAGTAGAGCCTGTGCCACAGACACATGCGCTATGGGCATCTAATCATATCTCATGGATGGACATTCCTGTGATGGGTAGTGTTGCGCCTGCATTTTTCTTATCCAAAGCTGAGATAGGGGAGTGGCCGATATTTGGACGCTTAGCCACCGCAGCAGGGACATTATTTATTCAGCGTGGCTCAGGCGATGCAGGTTCGATTAGTGAGCAGATGACTGAGTTTTTGCTTGAGGGTTATTCCATATTATTTTTTCCAGAAGCAACGACAACTGATGGTACAAAAATCAAGCGTATTCATGGTAAATTATTGCAAGCTGCCATTGATGCTGATAAACCTGTGCAGCCTATCGTGGTTTGTTATGTGAATAAACAAGGTGAACTTGATGAGTCTATTCCCTATTATGGCAAAATGACCATGGCACAGAGTCTTAAAAAAGTGATGGACAGTAAAGATACCACTGCTTATGTGTTGCCCTTATTGCCTTTAGAAACTCAAGGTAAGACTAAATCTGAGTTGACAAATGAGCTACAACAGCACATGCAATTAGGATTAGAAGAGCTGCATCGCCGAGTATTAAAAAAAGTGCCTCAAGCTGTGTTGTCTGAGGCATAGATTAAAGTTATTAAAGATAAAGATAAAAAAGTTATTAAAGATAAAGATGTAAAAAATCCCCCTCAATACTGCTAAATACGATTTGAGGGGGATTTTTTTTGCTAGTTAAATTGCTAATGCTAATTACAAATTAGGCTTTAAGTGCATTTTTGTGTAACTGCTCAATATATTCAACCTCATTTTTACTGCCTAATATCACAGGCACACGTTGATGAATGTCATTGGGCTCGATATCCATAATACGCTGTGTCGCTGTGGTTGAACTGCCACCTGCTTGCTCAATTAGTAAGCTCATCGGATTGGCTTCATACATTAAGCGCAATTTACCTGCTTTGTTGGGGTCTTTGCTGTCAAACGGATACATAAATACCCCACCACGGCACAAAATGCGATGCACATCACCCACCATTGCCGCTACCCAGCGTGTATTAAAGTCTTTGCCACGTACGCCAGATTTACCCGCTATCACCTCATCAACATATTGCTGCATTGGCTGTTGCCAGTGGCGATAGTTTGAGCCATTAATGGCATACTCTTTGGTATCTTCATCAATGCGAACGCCATCTTTTATTAGCAAATATTCTTGTTGCTGTGGGTCATAGCCAAACATGGCTACACCATCACCTGTACTAACTGCTAACATGGTCGCAGGGCCATACAGTAAATATCCTGCCGCAAGCTGAGCGTCACCTTTTTGCAAAAAGTCTGCATTGGTGGCTGTTTGCCCTTGACGCTGATAGGGTAAAATAGAAAAAATTGTCCCCACTGCCATATTAATATCAATATTTGATGAACCATCTAATGGGTCAAATAATACCAACAAATCACCCTCACTATTGGCAGGGGTGGCATCGTCGAGCTCCTCGCTGGCTACCCCCGCACAGTGGTTACAGTCAGTCAATGCCTCAAGCAGTAAGTCATTGGCAATCACATCGAGCTTTTTTTGCTCTTCGCCTTGTACGTTTTGGTTGCCAGCTTCTCCCAAAATATCGGCAAATGCGCCTCGTTGTAATAAATGATTGATGGTTTTACCCACCTCAGCAATGGTTAAAATTACCTCATTCACTGCGGTATTAGTAGATTTTTGGTTTAAATAGTCTTGCAAAGAAGTCATATTATTGTCCTTAAAGCGATACATAAAGTTGATATAAAAATTCTAAAATAGGCAGATAACAGCCATGCCCTTGATAACTGCCAATATTAACATGGATTAGGTTTTACTTTTTGCTATGCAAAAAATCAGCTACACTATAGTGCATAAAAAATAGCATATAAAAATTAATGCTTATTTTATCCCTACATTCATTCATAAATAACAAACAACAAAAGGCGAGCCATCATGCCAACGGATACCCAGCCGCAATCTTCTAAAACTGCAATTACTCAAACTCAAACTGCAAAAACTCCCTACGATGCTCAGCAAATACAATACAAATTAGACACCTCGCTAAGCCGCCCTCAGCTCAATAAAGACGGACATTTGCGCCATTTTTTGGGGGTGGAAGGGCTAGATAAAGCACAACTGCAAGCCATCATCGCCAAAGCCGAAACTTTTTTTGATGCGCAAGGGCAGCTCATTAATAGCCCTGAGCTTGAAGGCTGTACGGTGATGAATTTGTTTTTTGAACCCTCAACTCGTACCCGCACCACCTTTGAGGTTGCTGAAAAACGCCTTGGCGCAAACGTACTTAATATCGACATTGCTCGTTCTAGTACCAAAAAAGGTGAAAGCTTACGAGATACCCTATGGAATTTACAAGCGATGACCGCCGATATTTTTGTGGTACGTCATTCTGCTTCGGGTGCCGCACATTTTATGGCAACCGAAGTGACCCCAGATATTGCCATCATCAATGGGGGTGATGGCTGGCATGCACACCCCACTCAAGGTATGCTCGATATGCTCACCATACACCGTGAAGCCCCGAGACCCTTTGAGGAATTATCCATTGCCATTATTGGTGACATCAAACACTCCCGAGTAGCCCGCTCCGACATCAGTGCGCTTAAAACATTAGGGGTGCAAGACATACGAGTCATCGCCCCACGTACCTTATTACCCAAAGGTATCGAGCGTTATGGCGTTACCGTTTATGAGGACATTGATGTAGGGGTTGCAGATTGTGACGTGATTATGGGTCTGCGTATCCAAAATGAACGCATTGGCTCACCTTTATTGGCATCTTCTAGCGAATATTTTAAGCATTATGGCATTACTCCAGAGCGGGTGGCTCGTGCCAAACCTGATGCCATTGTGATGCACCCGGGCCCGATGAATCGTGGCATCGAAATCGCATCCAGTGTTGCCGATGGTGCGCAATCAGTGATACTTAAACAAGTGAATAACGGCATCGCCATTCGTATGGCAGTATTATCATTGGCCATGCAAGGGCAGCGTGATTATCGTCAGCAACTTGCACAGCAAAAATAAGCATTACATTGAGCCATACACAATAATAAATAAGAGATATTCAATAGGATACCGTATGCAAAACCTACTACCCCAAAACTTTGTTCACCCTAAGCTTAATGGTTCAGTTGATAGCTCAGCCAATAGCGCAGACAACAATGAAGATAAATGGCTACTACCACCATTGGTAGATTTATGTGCCCGTCTGCGTGAGCCGGGGCAGCAACAACATGGCACCCTAGCCAGTGAAGGGCAATGCGCTCGTAGCAATGGCTTTTTACACGTTGTTGTACCACCAGATACCAATCCTGTTTTAGAAAATGGCTCATTGCTAAAAGGCTTGCGTGAGCGGGCATTGCAAGATGGTGGCATTCACTTACATGTATTAGGTGCATTGACGGCTGGACTAGAAGGTGAACGCCCTGCTAATGTCGCAGGCTTGCAACGTGGCGGTTGTATCGCTGTATCAAACGCAGGGCGACCGTTTAGCAATGATTTGGTGATGTTGCGTACCCTAGAATATGCGGCCACTTTTGACTTAAAAGTGTTCTTTTATCCCAATGAGCCAAGCCTTGTGGCAGAAGGTGTGGCACATGATGGTTATATCGCCTCGTTTCATGGCTTACAAGGTATCCCGTGGATTGCTGAAACGGTGGCGTTATCCAAGCAGCTTTTGATGGTTGAAGAAACCGGCATATCGGCTCATTTTAGTCAGCTTAGTTGCAAATCTTCAGTAGAGCTGATGCGCTGGGCAAAAGAAAAAGGTTTGCCAGTTACCTGTGACGTTGCCATGCACCAATTGCATCTTACCGACGATAACCTAGAAGGCTTTAATGCGCTTGCCTATGTCATGCCACCACTGCGTAGTAATACTGACCAACAAGCACTGCGAGCAGGGCTTAAAGATGGGGTGATTGATGCCATTTGTAGCCATCATGAGCCGCTTAATCACACTGCCAAAAAAGCCCCATTTGCTGACTGCTTGGCAGGCATCTCAAACTTTGATACCTTTATGGCACTTGGTTGTGCATTGGTACGAGATGGAGTGTTAACCCCAAGTGAGCTAGTAGAAAAAATCTGCCTTAATCCTGCTAAGATTGCAGGTATTAGCGAGCAGTATGAGCAGATTGGTGGTGCAGTATTGGTTGACCCTAACCACACATGGCAGGTTACCACCGAGTCGATGAGTTCAGCGGGTAAAAATACACCATTTATCGGGCAAACTTTAACTGGCAAAGTGGTGGAGACCTTTTTTGACTAAACCACCTAAATTTGAATCTGCGCCTAAGCAACAGCCAGACACTTTCACCGCCATCAAAGACACCGAAGCGGAGGTAGAGTCCAGCGAGTCTATTAAAGCAGTTGCTATTTATGAAGTTGCTAAAGGTGTTGCTTCCTTATTTGCAGCAGTGGCTTTATGGCACTGGCATACTGATATCAGTACATGGCTAAGCTCAGTGACTCGGTTGTGGCATTATTATTTTGGGCAGTTATTAATTACTCAAATTGATGGTTTGGTGGGCAATGTGGAGCGTGCCAGTCGCCATTGGACGATTGCCTTTTGGCTGATTATTGGCTATGCCAGTTTGCGCTTTATTGAAGCGTATGGGCTGTGGAAAGATAAAACGTGGGCATATTGGTACAGTGTGCTTGGTTATGGGGTATTTGTTCCTATTGAGCTGTATTATCTCATCACTAAGCCATTTGACTGGTTTAAATTGGCAATCTTTATTTTAAACGTGGTTATTGTGATTGTTGTTTATCGTAATATGAAGCGCAAAGGGTTGTTAGGATAATGAAATAGTCAGTTAAATAGTATCTTTTTTAATCAATACTCAACTGGATGCATCATTCTACTTAAAATAAAATTGGTTGGTTTTCATTGAAATTTGTTTTCATCGAAAATTGAAAATAATTATAGAAAATATTGTGATATACAAAATACTAAAAAGCACCATTGCCTTTTGACAATGGTGCTAATGGTACTTTTTGATGTATTACTTATGAATATCTAACTCATTAATAATTAGAATTAGGTGCTTTTTGGCGCATTTGCACCGATAAACCACGCATCTTTATCAATAATACGGCTGGCTTCAGTAAATAAGTCCGCCGTGTCTTCATCACCAGCTTCACCTGCTGTTTCGATGGCTTTACGCAGTGTCTCAGCGACTTGTTTGTAGCGATTGGTGAGCTCACGTACGTGTTGCGATACCTCTGTGATATCAGTAGGATAGTCTGCTAAGATAGAGTCTTTTGCCACGCGACTAGTTAGTCCGTTTGGTTGACCACCTAAAATCACAATACGCTCTGCGATGGTATCAGAAATTTCACGAAGCCGATCAGTGGTTTCATCAAGTAGTTGATGGACGCCAATAAAGCCCTGACCTTGCAAATTCCAATGGCACTGTTTGCCATCTAAAGTTAAGTCAATCACATTCGCTAGGTTTGCGTTTAATAAGTCTGTCATTTGTTGAGCGGTATTATCATCAAGTCCGCTTGCATAGCGTTCTCTCATGTTATTCTCCTTGTTATGTGTTTGTTTGTGTACTAATTTATATATAAGGTTTTTTTAATAATTGCATCCTCTTAGCTTAGAGTTAGCTAAAAGGGGAAATATTGAATAATTACTTATTCAACTTGATATAAATCATAACAATTAGAATTATCGAAAGGAAGGTAAGTTGTTAGGTGTTTGATATGCTTAATGTTGCTAATTGTAAGGCTTTATAAAAGTTTGACTAATTTATTGATTTTATGCGTTATTGATTTTATGTAATATATAAATGTAACATGTCAGTTCTTTGCTTTATTGATATACATAGGGTTTATGGCATATCTATATTTGTTTAAAAAGAGACAAAGATGAAAATTTTAACCAAATTAATGAACAAAATATGGCATTCCAATGCAGATAAACAGTCATCTGGTTTTGTTGACAAGCAAGGCAATATGCGCACCCAAGCAGAGCTTGAGCAGTGGATAAATGTAGAGTCAAAGCAGTGGCTCAAAGGCTTTGGCTATAAAATAAACTGGTATATGCTAAAAGAGGCAGAGTTGGTTGCGAAGGATATCAGCTTAGATGGGCTTGCCAATGCCATTAATATACAGCAACAACAGCCAATGTCATGGAATGACGGTGTGAGTCATGCCTATGATTTCTCACTACAAGATAGGCGTTGCCGAGTTTTTATTACTCCTGCCGTTGATGGTTGGATCTATATTATTAGCAGTGTGTCTGAACATTTGGATTTATTAGAAGATGTCTTGCCAACGGTAGATTTGGATTATTATGCCTTTGCCAGTTATCGGGTTTGTGGTGCAGTGGCGTGGCGACAAGTTAAATCAGGTAACACGATACGTTATTTTAGTTATGCCGATGGGGTGGTCTATCATAATGAAGGAGAGCAAACGGTAGAAGAGGCTAAATTAAACCTACTCAACTTATCTGGGTTAGATAATGAGCAAGCGGTTGATACCATGTTTGCTGAAGAGGAAAAAATTGACTCAAATACCCATGCAAATACTACAGCCACCATCAATTTGCCTGATGAAGACGATGTCATGCGGTTGTGTGCAGCATGGACGGGTGAGGATATAAATAAGTTCGATGACTATCCCAGTAGTATCATCAGTGAGCAGGGAATCGCAGGATATCTATAGTCAACGAACTACTAAACAGCTACGGTGTTGCCCTCGTTTGCTGTACAACCGTACTATCTTCACTCGGTCGCCTTGTATCTGTTTTAGACTTCGTTGACTAGATCGTAAGTTGCATATATTTATTAGCGTTATTGAGCATCAGTTATTGGGCGGAACTGTTAATCAGCTAACTGTGCTGATTAACTGTCTTAACTTAACTATGCCGACCTATGCCGACGTCTAATCACCCATTTAAAAATCAACTTGGCGGTGATAATCACCACAAAAACGACAATGACAAATACCCACAGTCCATTGCCTTGTAGGTGCTGTTGATAAGCAGATGCCAGATAAGCTGATAGCCCCATAGCCATCAATAATGAGCCCCAACGGATAAAGGGTAGGGCTTTATTTTTGTGCTGTGGAAAGGTGAGGGCATAATCGCTAGAAAAGCTATATAGCACCATTGCCAATATCCAAATAATGGCGAGAAATATATCCATAGGGTCGATTTACTCTGGGTTGTTTAGGTTGTTTAGGTTGTTTGGGTTATACAGTGAGATATTTATTTGTTACGTCTTGCCAGCATGTTTTGAGTAACTCTTCAGATGGCTGATGATATTCAATCATTTTGCTTAAAATAAAGTCGTCACTAGATTGTTGACTGGCTGTATTATAACTGACTTTATTATAATATAGCATTGCCCCATTTTCTAATATGACCACGATTTCATTTTTATCTTGGTAAATATTTTGAATTTCAATTTTAATCAAGACATCAATATATTTAATAAAATAACCATCAAGGTTGTTGATAAAATTTGAAAAAAATAGCAAATTTTTTAATGTATTATCTTTAACTTTTTCTGTACTATAAATTTCAATCTGTTGATAAATATTATTGTCTGTAATGTTGTCAATTATACAAATACGATAGCCAGAATAATAAAAATAATAGATGACTGATTGTGGTGAGGGAAGGTGTTTATCACAAAACATTTCATCACAATAGTCACCAAGGTGTGCTATATCCGTTTGTACAAAATCAAAATAACCATTTCTAATAAATTCTGATATAACAAAGGACTGTCTAAAGTCGTGATTCATAAACTCATCTTTCTACTTTTTACCCTGCTGTTCACTCATAATCTCTTGTTGTACCGCTAAAATAAAATTATGTCCAAAACGGCTGGGGTGGGTTTGGTCGCTGAGTTTATTTTGCAAAGATTGTCGCCAAAAAATCATCACCCCACCGAGCCAAAATAACAAACTGCCAATGGTAAACATCAACGCAGACAAATTATCAATCTGTGTTTGGTCAATCGGCATTTTATAATGTTGTAAATAAGGAATGGTAGCAAAAATAAACAATGCCGAACCAACAATAAAGGTTACCAAAGTAAAATTAAATAACTGCAAATAAGTAAAAGATGGGGCAGAGGGCAGTTGTAACAAATTGGCACAACCACCAATCACAAATAAAATCGACCCAATAATAAAGCACCATGACCCAAAAATAGCATCATCTATCTGTGATAAAAAACAAACGCTACCAACGGTAAATAACACACTACCAAATACATAATTAATATTAGCCACTTTTTCGATGATATCCGCTTTGCTATGGGTTGGGTGCAATCGCCAATAGGCTTGGGTTTCTAGTAAATCATGACCAGTGACAATCAAATACAAGATTGAGCCAATAATAAACAGCCAAACGCCAATATCCTGATAGTGACTAAATATAGGAAAAAACAGCACACTGCCTAAAACAAATAGTATCCCGCCAATTTTATAAATCCATGCGCTAAATACTGTCCATGAAAGGTTAAAAAGACTGGTTTTATTATCGGAGACACGTTCACGACTGGTGACTAGGTGGGGCATAGGTTGTCCTGATTTTTTATTGTATATAATATTTCTAAGTTTTGCTATATTTGATTAAATCCTTAACATAGCTATCTTGGTTTAACCATATAATTTCTAAAATAAGTGTTGGTAATAGATATATGTAAATCATAAGGCTTGATAGTTTAGGAAAATCTTTAATTAGAATCATTAATATGACCTGTATAAGCCCCATAAAAATAAAAAGCCAAAATCTATTTTGTGCTTTAGCTATTTCATAATTTATTTTATATGGATTATTACGATTTTTTCTAATTTTTCTTAAATATCTAAGTTTGTAAAATCTCAATAGTTTCTTGAAGTTACTAGGCATAGATTTAAGCCAGTTAGTAACAGTGTTATATATTTTGGGGATTGTCATTGCAATAATACTTATTATTAATGCATTTAAGCTTTGCAATGTAAATAATTGTGTAAAAAATTCTCTAAACATAACTGTATCTATGGTTTGATTTAATGAAAATAATCCCAATATAGCTGAAAACTCCTAAAAAAGACAAACATATTATGCGTATGCCCGAACCCCGTTCCTCTCGTCAATTAAACCAACTTGCCAGCCAATTACAAAACGAAGCCGAAATTACTGGTGTCAATGCCTCAGGTACACAAATTGCGAGCCGAGCCTTTGAGATGGTCACCGATTTTTCCCCCGCAGGCGACCAACCGCAAGCCATCGAAAAGCTGGTGCATGGTGTTGAGGCAGGTATGGACAATCAGCTATTGCTTGGGGTGACAGGCTCAGGCAAAACCTACACCATGGCAAAAGTCATTAGCCAATGCCAACGCCCCACCATCATCATGGCACACAACAAAACCTTAGCCGCCCAGCTTTATGGTGAATTTAAAGCCTTTTTTCCCAACAATGCGGTGGAATACTTTGTCAGCTATTATGACTACTATCAGCCCGAGGCTTACGTTGCTGCCAGTGATACCTTTATCGAAAAAGACAGTGCCATTAACGACCACATCGACCAAATGCGACTGTCTGCCACAAGGGCATTGCTAGAGCGTCGTGATGCCATTATCGTTGCCTCAGTGTCCTCCATTTATGGTTTGGGCGACCCTGAAAGCTACCTAAAAATGCTACTGCATATCGTAGTTGGTGATAGAGTTGACCGCACCGCAATGATAAAGCGACTGGTGGAGTTACAATATATCCGTAACGAGCTGGACTTTGGACGTGGTACATACCGCTTACGTGGTGAGCTACTCGACATCTATCCTGCTGAATCAGAACAGCTTGCCGTTCGTATCAGCATGTTTGACGATGAGATTGAAAAAATCACATGGTTTGACCCACTCACTGGTAAAAATGTGCGTAGTGTGCCACGCATTACCATCTATCCAAAATCGCACTATGTCACCCCCCGAGAACGCCTAGAGGCTGCCAGTCATACCATTCGAGATGAGCTAGAAGAGCGTCTGGAATATTTTCGAGACAATAACAAACTTATCGAGGCTCAACGTATCAAAGAGCGTACCCAATATGACCTTGAGATGATACAACAGCTTGGTTACTGTAACGGCATTGAAAACTACTCTCGCCACCTCTCAGGGCGTCCTGCTGGCGAAGCACCACCCACACTTTTTGACTATATTCCACCAGACGCCCTATTATTTATTGACGAATCGCATGTCACCGTACCGCAAATCGGAGCGATGTATAAAGGCGACCGCTCACGCAAAGAAAACCTGATTAATTATGGCTTTCGCCTGCCCAGTGCCATCGACAACCGCCCAATGAAATTTGAAGAATGGGAACGTATTCGCCCTGCCACCATCTTTGTCACCGCCACTCCTGCCCAATACGAGCTTGAGCAAAGCGAGCAAGTGGTCGAACAAGTGGTGCGACCCACAGGACTCATCGACCCTGAAATCGAAATCCGTCCCGTTCTTACCCAAGTCGATGACGTATTATCCGAGATTACCAAACGTCGAGAGCTGGACGAGCGGGTGCTTATCACCACCTTGACCAAACGCATGGCAGAGGACTTGACCAGCTACCTAAAAGAATACGACATCAAAGTCGCCTACCTACACTCAGACATCGACACTGTTGAGCGTATGCAAATCATTCACGAACTGCGGACAGGCGTACATGACGTATTGGTCGGCATTAACCTATTGCGTGAAGGCTTGGACATGCCCGAAGTGTCACTGGTTGCTATCTTTGATGCTGATAAAGAAGGCTTTTTACGTTCAGAGCGTTCATTGATTCAGACCATCGGACGAGCCGCCCGCCATATCAACGGTAAAGCCATTCTCTATGCTGACCGCATCACCCCAAGCATGGAAAAAGCCATCGAAGAAACCGACCGTCGCCGCGAAAAACAAATCGCCTTTAACCTAGAGCATAACATCACCCCCACCTCGGCAAGACGCAGTATCACCGATAAGATTGACACAGGTGAAGTTGAGGACGAATTAAACGACAACCAGTCTATCCCCAGTAGCAGTGGCTTACCTGATGTTGATATCGAAATCTTGCGTAGCCCTGATTTACTTGCCAAAGAAATCAACCGCCTAGAAAAAGAAATGAAACAGCTATCCCGCGATTTAAAATTTGAAGAGGCGGCAAAAGTACGTGATAAAGTATTGGAATTAAAAGAATATATAGTGCAGTGATGGGTTTTTCTTTTTCTAAGTTTTTTATTTTCTAAGTCTCTATTTTAAGAACCTGTATTCATAATCCAAAATCAGGGGATTTTTAGACTAAAATGGCGTAATACAAGGCAAGTTTTGGGGCGAATAGTCATTCTATTTAATCCAAAATTTAACGCAGTAGTACGTCTATCTTAGGCAAAAAGCGACCATTGTGGGTTGTGAATACAGGTTCTAAGTAGCTAATCCCGCTTTCCGCTCATATCTACCCGACTAGGCGAGGCAGTGGCACGAGCTGATAGATTGCTGTTGCCTCGATACTCTCTCAGACTCTAGCCACGCAACTCGCCTAGCCGAGTAGGCTAACCGCTACAATCGGGGCTAAAAAGCCTTGCCACACCAACGCTCAACGATTTATTAAGCCTGAGTTAAGAGATAGTTATACAGGGAATGACAGCTATGGACTATCAACAACATTTGCCACAGATAGAGCGACTAAAAAGCAAACTTACGATAATTAGACAAAAGATTAATGACCATGACTATTCTTTTAGTAGTGATAAATATAGTCAAAAGAACTTGATGCAGATTCTGAAATCTACCTATCAGAAACATGGCTTTAAGCTAAATCCACCAGTATCTTTAGAAACCCTTCGTGCGTTTGAACAACAAGCAGGCATTAGTTTACCCAGCGAATATGGCGCATTTTTACATTATATGGGTAATGGTGGTGCAGGGGTGGGTTATGGTATCTATCCACTCGGCACACATTTGGATACTTATATTGACAATGGATTGAATTGTTTAAAAGTACCATCAAAACTCAATTCAACCTTTAATCAAGAGCTGTGGAGTCAAGAAATTATTCCCTATATTTTTGTTGAAGACTTAGCAGACCAAGACTATACAACTCAAGATGTAATACATGAAAAAAGAATGGTTGAGTATTATTCTGGACTGATTTGTATTGCTACAGAAGGATGTGGTAGTTGTTATGCATTAATCGTTTCAGGCTCATATTATGGTAAAGTGATTTATGCTCCATTTGATTATAATATTTGTCCTGATTTTGCTGAACAGGCAGATTTCTTAACATGGTATGAGACATGGTTAGATATATTTTTATAAGTTAATAAAACGACATTTAAGCCGAATATATCACAATCAACTTATCAATTAGATGACAGTAAGATGTAGTTAGTAAAGCGTAAACTACCACAATGATATCAATCATAGCAATAGATATGTTGCGCAGTTGCTGGCTTGTCCTACAAATTTTTAAATTCTATACTATAGCGGTTAAATTTTTTACTCATGGTTATTTTTCTTTGGGAAGGATACCCTATTATTGGTTGTCTAAGTTTGCTATTTCTCTATAGACCGCGAAATACCTTTTACAAATTTAATTATCCATTCGAAATGGATCAAATAAAATAGATTTTTCTGTATTTATCGCTTCATCTACAAATGATATTATTTTCTCTACTTCACTATGAAATTTATTTTCCGAGGTCAAATAATTATTTAGATCTTGCTTTAACTCATATAATAAATCTCCGAAATATAGATCAAAATCAACATAACTAAGTTCAGATAGAATTGGATAAGTCGCAGAGTCTAATATAAAGAAAGATTCTGCAAGTGCTTTATCAATTTTGTACTCTTTAATAATTCTCATATTATCAGGACAATATCTACTTCTATCCCATAAATAAACGTAATACATAATAAATCCTTATCTAATTTTTGTTCGCTCAGAGAACGTATTTACTAAATTATCTTGTGGAATGGTAATAGTAGTTATCTTAGTTGCAGTAGGATAGGTTAACAAAGCGTAAACTACCACAATGATATTAATTATAGCAATAGATGTGTTATATAGTTGTTAGCACATTATATAAATACTGGTTTATTAATGGGATATAATTTATGAAACCCAAATCCTTACGCCGTCACCATCTACAACGCCTAAAACACAAACGTAAATACGACCGTAATTATCATAGCCATTTAACCTATACTACCACTGGTGAAACTGCCCAAATCGTCCCCATTCACCAACATATCATTACCCCTGCCAGATGTTCTTGCTGGATGTGTGGCAATCCGCGCAAATTCTATGGCAATAGCAAACACGCCAAAACCATACAAGAGAGACGGGCAGATAACGACTGTGACTATTGGCAACAGTATTGTTTATGACTACTCACATAATACCAATGGTTTATCTTGACGCTGTTGTGTTTGCCAATCCAACACGTCTACTTCAGAAAATGCTGTTCCCCGTTCTGCGGTTTGAGTCATTAACTTAAATAGACGCTGTTGCTTATTAGTATAAGATTGTGTTAGTTGCTCTATTAAGCTGTCTTTTTTTGGTTATTTTTTAATTGATACTACAAAAAATTAACATATTGCATGACATCGGCTTGCATACTCTCAGGCAGTGTTTCAAATTCACGATAAAACTCTTCTAAGATAGCCATAATTAACCTCTTATTTTTTTATTGATAAGCCATTGTAGCAAGTATTAAGTTTGTATTAAATTGACAGTAGGGTGGGTTAGTAAGGTATAACCCACTGAAATTATGTTAATTATAGCAATAAATATGTTATGTAGTTGCTGACATGCCTTAAAATTAATAAAATATAGTTATTAGAATAAGTTATTTTATAGTAATTGAATATTTTAATTTTAGAATCAAAAAAATATGATAAAAAGGATTACAAGAAGATGGATAAATTACTACAGGAAACCAAGATCTTAGATTATTCTCACCATAATATTCAGAATTTGATTAAAGATAGGGGGTGGGATCAGTTAAATGATGTTGAAAAAGTGAAGTCCATTTATAACTTTGTAAGAGACGAAATTGAATTTGGATATAACACCAACGATAATATTTCAGCTTCAAAAGTTTTGGAAGATGGTTATGGACAATGTAATACCAAATCAACTTTATTGATGGCATTGCTGCGAGGTGTTGGCATTAAAAATAGGTTGCATGGATTTACAATAGATAAAGCACTACAAAAAGGAGCGATTAGTGGAATTTGGTATCAATTTTCACCAAAAAATATTTTACATAGCTGGGTTGAAGTTAATATAGATGGCAGATGGTATAGTTTAGAAGGTGTTATTCTTGATAAAAAATATTTGGTCGCTCTACAAAATAAGTTTGCTGACTGTAAAACAACTTTTTGTGGTTTTGGCGCTTATACAGATAATTTTAAAAACCCAAATATCGACTGGAATTTAAATGATACGTATATTCAAGACAAGGGAATAAATCAAGATTTTGGATTGTTTGCTACCCCTGATGAATTTTATAAACAGTATCAACAAAAATTAAATCCATTCAAACAATGGGTTTATAGAAATATTGTAAGACAGCAAATGAATAAAAATGTAAGAAAAATTAGAGAGAGACTATAACCAATAAAGCGTGAATTTATAAATTTAATAGTAAAGCATAAAAAAATGAAAACTCTGATAACGGTAGGATAGGTAAGTGGCGGCTTAATCCACCAAAATTATAACAATCATATCAATAGCCATGTTACACAGTGACTAACCCATCCTACAAGTGCTGTGCAAATCATGTCCATACATCTAAGATATGCCAGACCACTTGTAATATCAGTCAATGCAAATTAATATGGTAAAAATTTTCCCTTTAATAACTAGGTGTATGGACCGTTTTGCAAATCAATCAATTACTAGAGTTAAACTCTAACGAAAACTCCCTTGGCATGGCAGATTCCGCCAGACAAGCCATCATAAATACCTTAGATATTGGCTTTCGCTATCCTGATGATCAGCGAGCGCAATTAATTAGCAAAATTGCCAGTATCAATAGTGTGGCAGAAAATCAGATTTCATTAGGCGATGGCTCAAGTGAAAATATTCGTACTGTTGTACAAATGCTGCTAAATAAAGCCTTAAATACAGGCAAGCGGTTTCAAGTAGTCGTGCCTCATCCGACATTTGCTTATGCAGAATTGTATGCTGTCAGACTTGGCGTACCAGTGGTTAAAGTACCACTGATGCCTGAAAATTATGATTTGGACTTACAGAATTTGCAAAAAGTGGCTGATGATTTTGATGGTATCAGCTTATTTTACCTCTGTAACCCCAATAACCCAACAGCGACCATTGCTGATACTGTTGCATTAAAAAACTGGGTGGCATGTTCGCCAGAAAACCATTATTTTTTATTGGATGAGGCGTACGCTGAATATGTCACTGCCCCCAGCTTTGAAAGTGGTATTGAGTGGGTGCGTCAGGACTTGTCCAATAATCTGATTGTCGTGCGTACTTTTTCAAAATTATGTGCCCTAGCAGGTATGCGTCTGGGATATGCCATTGCAAGCCCACAGACCATAGCTTCGCTTGAAGCATTTATGTCGATAGACAATACCAATTTGTCAGGGGCAGTGGCAGCGTTAGCTACCCTAGAGGATCAAGAGTATTTAGAGCGGAGTTTGCGTACCACTAACCAATCTCGACAAATGATTGAAGAGGTTTTAGACGAGCTTGAGCTGCGTTATCTACCTTCACAAGCCAATTTTATTTTTCATGAAATCAAAGGTGAGGTCGCCACTTATATCAAAAAAATGCGTGAAAATAACATCGTTGTTGGTCGTGAATTTCCACCCATTGAAGGTTTTAGTCGCTTGACTCTTGGCACAGCTGATGAAATGGCAGTATTTATTGCTGTCTTAAAATCTTTTCGTCGACAAGGTTGGATATAATTTGAGGATGAGTTAAACAATTCATCATGGAATAGGGTTGTTTAACGCTTGCTACTGGGAAGTTGTCTGTTAATAGTATATGCTTACTAAACCCAATCCAATCGTATTCAGTTAAGTTGAGTATTTATTTGCATAAAATTTGTGTTGTATGTATTTGGTGGCTTAAATGTTGGATTGTTATCTAAGTATTTGTAAGATAGTACAATCATCAGTAAATAAATAATTTATAGATAATAGGAACAAAATTATGTTTGATATTAAATCATTATTAAAACGAAGTGTAGAAAAGGAATTGCTTGATGTCGATGATTATATTTTTATGCCAGAACGCATAGAGTTAGACATCGATGGTGGTCGGTTAATTTGTGTGTTAAATAGTGATGGTAGAGTTGATATTTTTTATAGCAAACATGATATAACAGATGTTCGCTCAGCCGCTCGCAAACACCCATTTACCGCATTTGAAAGAGAGTTGAGTCATGGGTTGTATGATGATGTTATCTCAGATTTGGTCGATGATGTGAATGATATTATTGAGAAGAAATCTAGATATTTTCATGATGAAATTGTTTTGCCATCAACAGCACCTTTAGTAATAGATGCACCAAAAAAATCAATATAAATGCTGAGTAATTTGTGTCATTAGCAATATAGCAGTGTACCAAAAGAAGCGTTATCTATTTGATGACGCTTCTTTTTTAGTGTCATTAAATGTTAACACAAATATTACTGCATAAAGCTACCATAACAACTTTGTAATGACTTGACCACCACTTTGGTAGCCAATTTTGTCCGATATTCTGAGTCTATGATGGCTTGGGCCATGTCATTAAAAGTAATGTGCTGAGGTGCTTGCTCACTGACACAACCACAAATTTTGTTTTGTAATACATTTTCTTGATTTTGTGTCATTGCCATACGTGCAATACGCCATGCTTTATGCTGAGACAACTCGCTACGGCATTTGTTATCAATGGCTACTTTAAATATATTCATACCAATATTGCTGGCAGTATTGATGCCATTATTCGCTGCATTATTATTGACACCTGTTGTTGAACAGCCAGTGAGTGCAAATGTGATAACTATCATGGTAATGATGGCGTTTTGGGTAAAGCGATTTTGCATGGTTATGTCCGTTTGTATTAATAAAAGTAGTTGTTATTTTAACATGTCTCAGCAGCAACCTAACTGATTTATCTTTTTACTATCAGTTATTTAGCCTATTATGCTGTTTCGCCATTTATGAGTTTCATCTGTTTGCTTCAGTTGCCTAAACCGAAATCACCGCAATCGACTTATCATTAGTCAGTTTGCTATCAGCACCTATTACCGTATCTTCCACTTTATCGACGGCTGTCCTGCGAGCCATAAACTGTGCTTCTAACGTCTTGCGTATTTGTGCCAGTTTTTCTACTTTATCATCCCGATAAAAAATATTAAAACTCTCAAACGGTATCATTTTGCCATCAGGCTGAGCAAAGTGAATACAGGATTTTTTTAACGCCCGAATGTCCAGATTTTGTGCATCCATAAACTGCACAATCATCACCCGAAACACATTATCATAGCTCAAATGCGGGGCATCAATTTTGGGTAGACAGCACAGCAATTCGGATAAACAGTCTGCTTGTGACTCAGGTGAGTGATTGGTACTGAGCACTTTAATCAGCTGATTTTTGGCTTGTGCTTGCACATCAGGATTTTGCTCAAATAAGATGGTATTGCCACCGCCATTCATAATCACATCAGGGGTCAAATAACGGGTGAGGGGGGTAACTTCAACAGTAGGGGAAACGGTTGGTTTGCTTGTGTTATTTACGTCATGATTATTATGCGTCTTTAACGCATAACCCATCGCCAGCGTATCAGGGTTACAGGGCACAGGCACAATGTCATCTAAGGTAAATACCGCTGACTGCTCCGCAATTTGCCGACGCATCTGTGAGATGGTTAGGCGTTGTTTACTGGCATCAAGCAAGGCATCATCTAGCCCAATGCGTCCTGATTCTGATAACGGCTGAAAGCTGACCCCACGTACACAGCGATAACTTAAACCATGCTCAATGATACGACCCATCTCGCCATCATTGAGCCCTTTTTTAATCGTCGCCACGAGGGTAGTGGATAGATTATGGGTTTCCAAATTGGTTAGGGCTTGCTGATGAATGCGGGCAAGATTTGCCCCACGTAGCACCTTAATATGAGCATCATCAAGCGAGTCAAATTGCAGATAAATCTCTAAGCCTTGCACTTTAGCTGTATTTTGGTTCTTTAGCCGATAGGCATAGTCAGCAAGGAGTGTGACAAACTCAGGCTCTTTTGCCAAGCGGATACCATTGGTATTAATCATCACATGGCGAATGGGCAAGGTTTGGATATAATCCAAAATTGCAAATAGCTCAGGGTGCAAAGTTGGCTCACCACCAGAGAGTTGCACCACATCAGGCTCACCCTCACAGGCGACCACCGTATCTAACATCGCTTTGACGGTTGCTAGCGACTTATGCTTATAGGATAGGTGCGGCAGATTCACTTCACGACTCATGCCCGAGTCAGCAAAGCACACAGGACAATCAAGATTGCACACATCGGTAATCTCAACGATGGTTAAGCATGAGTGTTGCATGTGGTCAGGACACAAACCGCAATCATAGGGACAACCGTATTGCATCGGAGTACTAAAAGTTTTGGGCATCTCAGGGCGTTTGACATACACCTCTCGGCAGGAGCGATAATAGTCCACATCGTCCATCATCAGTACCCGTTCATTGCCATGCACAGGACACCATTTATCCATATACACATGGTTGTTTTTAAAGATGATTTTGGCTTCCACAGGATACAGACAGGTGCTACAGACTGAGCTTGTGGTGTCATAAAACTCATAAGGGCGATTTTTGCGTGACATTAGCTATCCTTATTACCATTCATTGTTACCGTCATAGTGAGCGTTTGTGTTAGACGGCGGATTGGCTTGACTGATATGTTTAGAGGTGTTGTTTAGTTGCTGGCTGGGTCATTTGTAGAGGATGGATTTAACTTGGTGAGATACTCTTTTTGCATCTTAGATAGATATTCTCTTTGCTCACTTATATCCAAATCAGAGGATTTAAGCTCTTGTAATACATGAATATAATTGGTTAAGGTATTAATGACCATTTCAATATGGCGTTGTTGCTCTTTGGCTTGCTCTAAGCGTTCATGGATATTTTTGAGTCGTTGCTCAATGCTGATTTGATTATTAAAGTGGTCATCTAAATACAGGGCAATTTGCGATAACGTATAGCCCAAATTTTGACCTATTTTGATGACTCGGATACGCTCAATACATTGCGGATGAAACTCAGTATAAAAACGTGACCCTGCTTGGCGTTTGCGCGATTTTAACAAGCCCAATTCATTATAATGACGAATGGTATCTTTGGTGGTATTTGCTTGCTTGGCAAGCTCACCGATGAGTAGATAGTTGATAGATTGAGTCATGGGTTAATCCAAACTTTCACGTTCATTTTGGTTAGAAGTTTGATGGGCAGACAAAATTTATTATCTATAGTTAATAAATTGCTAAACAACTACTGATGTTGCCCTTATTTGCTGTACTTACAAAAGCATTTTTTAAAAAGAAGCTGTCCCATCTATTTTACTGTGGTTGTTTTTTTAACCACATTAAACGCCTGATATCTCGCCACACAAAAGGTAAATAACAGATCACTGCCAGCAAACAAGCCCATTGTATCCCTGATAAACCAAGCCAATAAGTATAGGGTACAGGTTTGATGCCATCAACCAGCAATCGCCACAGCATATAGCTGATAAACAATAACTTAAAACTTAGCCCACTAACGGCTTTGAGTTTAGGGTAAGCAAAGTAAAAGAAAATCAGCATCGCCATTGCCCACACCATATCATAAATCTGGGTAGGATGACGCAATATGCCATCACCAAAATTAATACCCCAAGGTAAGCTGGTTGCCACCCCATAAGTACCATCATGTAGCCCTGCCAAATAACAGCCAATGCGCCCAACCATTAACCCCAAACAAAACGGCACAATAAATAAATCCCCTGTCGAATAGCGAATACCCGCCAGTTTTTTGGCAATCTCAATACCGATAAGACCACCAATCATACCACCAACAATGGTCTGTCCCAATGCCAGTGATATTACCCCATATTCTGCCCATGCTTGTGGTACTTCGATTAAAAATAACAACTTATTGCCGATGCCCGCCCCCAAAATACAACCAATGGCAACCACAAAACTGTCTTTGGATAAAATACCTGCTGGTTGTGGTGAGTTTGGGTTATTTTTGACATGCTGCTTTTTTATCAGCCGATAGCTTTGTACGCCAACAATCAGTGCCAGCCATTCAAAGATAAAATGAACAATGTGTGCCGTTTGGGCAGAGAGGGGAAAGTAGGGAATGGTCATGTTTAATGCAATGTCTTTAATGAGAGTTCATGAATACACCAACCAAAACCAACACAAAAAATAAACCCCGAGAGCAGTGTCATTATTTTGGCTTGTTTGAGCATTTGTTCATGCTCTGTTTTATCTTGCTTTTTGGGAGCAATAGCAATAATAATAAGTCCTACTAAAAAAGCAGCAGCACAGATGAGCATCACTGGGAAGAATATAGTAGTAATGATGCTATTCAATGTGTGCATTTAGATTTCCTTTTTTGAGAATAAAAAGTAGTTAATTCCTAATATCTAATGCCATGAAGTAATTTGACTAACGCTATAAGTACATAGCCCAAAACCAATACAGAAGGTAATGATGTAAACTAATAGCGTTACTTTAAGTAATTTTTTAATCCATTGTTTCTTATTTTTATCTTTGATGAAGAAGAGAGTAATACTTAATATAATCAATAACAACACTGATAAAGCACTGATTAAAAGTAACAGGATAAATAATGGTTCTAAGATATTACTCATGGCAAAGACACTAATAAAGAGGATTAGAGTTTCTAATTAAAAAAGTCGATAACAATATCCACTACCTACCAACAGTATCAAAATGCTTATAATGCCAATAACTTTAAAAAATGGATCTGTTTTTTTGCTGTCCACATTAAAAGCTCGGCATAAAGCAGCGATAATGCCAAATATCACCATAATGGCTAAACTGGACATAATTAAAACAAAGCCTGTCCACCCTGTCTCATTCATTTTTTTCTCATTGAAAAGTTATTATGATTACTGCTGATTTTGAGCATTAAATAAAATATTTTGCGGTAAAAAATATACCCATAGGCAATAAGATAAATGCCACTAATAAACAGCGTGCAAACCAAGGATACAATTTGCGCTTGGTATCAATGTCATGGGTAGTGATAAAACCCACAAAGCATATCAAGCTTACCACCAAGCTCATGATACCAAAACCAATGGGCAATATTGAAAAATAAAGTGTGGTCATGATGATTCTAGCTAAGCTCCAGCGAGTACCAATGTCAAGCAGCTTCCAAGACCGATAAGCATTATCAACGCATAGATAAGTAGTAACTTACCAGCCATTGCATAATGTTTGGCTTTATCGCTTTCTACTTTGCCAAAATAACCCAGTAATGCAAAGATGACGGCAACAATTAAGATGACATTAGAAAGGGCGAGTAGCCCCATAAACAAAGGTGCTAAAATATTTTCAATCATAAATAAGGCTCATGGTGGAGATGGTTATGCCATATAGTTTAAGTAAGTACAGCATAATACAGCAAAGCAAACATAAAAATAATAGGACTTACGCAAAAGTACGATATTTGTCTGAATAAAGCGGCGAGCAATTTGTATGAAGCCTCTGGAACGACGTACAGCCCACTTGATAAAAAACAATGATTACCAGACGCTAATAACCTATGAAACTACGTAAGTCTTAATATATTGTTAGAACCTGTATTCATAATCCAAAATTTAACGCAGTAGTATGTCTATCTTAGGCAAAAAGCGACCATTGTGGGTTGTGAATACAGGTTCTTATATACCTTAAACCAAGACGACAATTATTGTCGTTTTGGTGTTTTTATTACTTGCAACCTTGCTTAAAAGCTGACAAACTTAAATGCCAATATTAGGACTATTTTCTTATTATCTAGCAGTACTAACATCATACCTTTTAAACATAAGATATTAAAATTCTTATATTTAGTGGATAGTTAATTAAAGGATTCATCTGAAAATAATAATGCAGTGGACCAACAAAAAAACGAGGAAGTTATGAAAATTATTAAATTATGTGGCGTTATCCTATTGGCAGCTCCCTTACTAACCGCTTGCTCAGGCGCACCCTCAGAGAGTACCGTCGAAGAGCTGATTGAAGACCAATATGAACAAGCCAATAGCATGGGTGAGAGTCTAGCTAATAATACAAGTGGTGCAGCAGGGGATATGATGAAAAATATGATGGCAAGTATGATGCCAAAGCTTGAAGATGTTGATGATATCAACTGTGACTCAACCGATGAAAAAAATACCTATCGCTGCACAGCAGAGATTACCCAAAGTATCAATGGTAATACCACTACCAACAAAGCTGCCTTTAAAGTCTACAAAGTGAATGATGAATGGGTACTAGGGCAGTAGATTGAGATTGATATATTTTTAAAAAATATGAACTACAAAAAGTCATAGTGATATAAGAGACGAACATGAATAATGAAAATAAAACAAATGACGCCATCAAACTTAGCAAAGAAAATACACCCATGCCAATACAAAATACAACAGCCCCTGTTATAAGCCAAGACTCCAAAAATATGGCATTGATTAACTGGTTGGGCTGTCTATTTTTTGGTTTTATTCCACCATTGGTATTATTTTTAACCCAAAAAGATGATGCCTATGTGCAGCAGCAATCCAAAGAGGCATTAAACTGGTCAATTACTTTTTTTATAGGCTATCTCTGTTTATGGATAGCGGTGATGGTATTAGGCTTTATTTTAGGGATGGTTTTTGCGCCATTAGCAGTTATTCCTATGATAATATTCATATTATCTGGTTTTTTGCACCCTATTTTTTGTATCATGGGCGCAGTGAAGTGTTCATCAGGACAAGACTTTAAAGTGCCATTTAATATTCGTTTGATTAAGTAAATAAATAAATAAAGACTGATTACTGGTGCCAAACTTTTATAAATTAAATTAAAAGGAATTTTTATGTTTACCATCAATAAAACAGGCAAAAAAGTGGCGTGTTAACTGTCATTACAACATTGCAGTATAATCATGAAACATCAAAAATCGGGAATGGTAGCCAATCCCGCTTTTCGCTTATATCTACCCGACTAGGCGAGGCAGTGGCACGAGCTGATAGATTGCTGTTGCCTCGACACTCTCTCAGACTCTAGCCACTGCAACTCGCCTAGCTGAGTAGGATAACCGCTACAATCGGGGCTAAATCGCACCACAAGGCGACACTCTCTACAGATTTAACCCTATTACTATTAGCTACATAACACAGTAGGCTACTATGCTAAGGGCTACTACGCCAAATCCAATAAATCAGGCTTTTTATCAATCAACTTAATTAACGTCATCGCAGGTCCTGTCGGATTACGGTGACCTTGCTCCCAATTTTGCAGGGTACGAGGGCTGATATGCAGTTTATTAGCAAACTCAACTTGCGTTAAGCCTGTCTTTTCGCGAATACTTTTGACATCAGGTATTTCATAGGCAAATGTACGGCTTGGTTCTAGCTCACCACGATGGATAGCCCCTGCTTCTTTTAAAGAGGAAAGCAAGTCATCAAAAAGTTTATTATCCATTTTTAAATTCCTGTTTGGTTTTTTTACCCCAACATTCCCTTTAAAAACTGTCCCGTAAATGACGCTTTCACTTCCGCTACTTGCTCAGGCGTACCCTCAGCGATAATCATGCCGCCACCGCTACCACCTTCAGGGCCTAAATCAACAATCCAATCTGCTGTCTTAATCACATCCAAATTATGCTCAATCACCACAATGGTATTACCCTTATCACGCAGCGCATGCAAGATATTGAGTAGTTTGGCAATATCATGGAAGTGCAAGCCAGTGGTCGGCTCATCGAGGATATATAGCGTTTGCCCTGTGTCACGTTTTGCCAGCTCACGTGCCAGTTTTACCCGTTGAGCCTCACCACCAGAGAGAGTAGGGGCGGACTGTCCCAAACGAATATAGCTTAATCCCACGTCCATCAATGCCTCAAGTCTGCGATGAATTGGTGGAATGGCAGAGAAGAACTCGGTGGCATCTTCCACCGTCATCTCTAGCACATCGGCAATGTTTTTGCCTTTATAGTGGATTTCTAGGGTTTCACGATTGTAGCGTTTGCCATGGCAGCTATCACAAGGCACATACATATCAGGCAAAAAGTGCATCTCAACTTTGATTAAACCATCACCCTGACACGTCTCACAGCGTCCGCCTTTGACATTAAAGCTAAAACGTCCTGCCTTATAGCCGCGCGCTTTTGCCTCTTGCGTCTGTGCAAACAAATCACGAATCGGAGTAAATACCCCTGTATAGGTTGCAGGGTTTGAGCGTGGTGTACGTCCTATCGGGCTTTGGTCAATATCAACCATTTTATCCAGATATTCCAGTCCTGATATACTCTCAAATGTATCGGGCACGAGCGTTGACGCATTGTTAAGTTGAGTAGCCGCCAATGGCATCAAAGTACGGTTAATCAGGGTAGATTTACCTGAGCCTGATACCCCAGTGATACAAGTCATCACCCCTACAGGAATGGTTAAATCGACCTCTTTTAAGTTATTACCCGATGCGCCTTTTAGCTCAATTTGCATTGGCACAATATTTTTGGGCTTCTCTTTACGGTTAGCAGCCGCTTTTTTATTAGCTGCTGCTTTGGCTTTGCCTACTGGCATGATGCTGACTTTGGCAGGCGGATTATTGAGATCAATAGTTTTAGCGGTATGGCGTACTTTGGGGACGGCAATTTTTTTCTCACCTGATAGATACTGCCCAGTGAGCGATTCTTTGGTATTGGCAATGTCTTTTGCCGAGCCTTGAGCAATCACCCGTCCACCATGCACACCCGCACCGACACCGATGTCGATGATATGATCGGCTTGACGGATTGCATCTTCATCATGCTCCACCACCAGTACCGTATTACCAAGGTCACGCAGGCGAGTCAGCGTTTGTAATAAGCGGTCATTATCCCGTTGATGCAAGCCAATAGATGGCTCATCTAATACATACATGACCCCCATTAAGCCTGCGCCAATTTGGCTGGCAAGGCGAATACGTTGTGCCTCACCACCTGACAGCGTTTCTGCCGAGCGCGCAAGAGTGAGATAATCTAAGCCAACACTTACCAAAAAGGTCAACCGCTCATTAATCTCTTTAAAGATTTTGGCAGCAACTTCTCCTTTTGCCCCGTCCATTTTAAGACTGGCATAATAGTCCGCCGCATCACCGATTGATAGCCGCACAATTTCAGCAATATTGCGTCCATCTACGCGTACATTGCGGGCAATCTCATTAAGTCTTGCGCCATCACATACATTACAGGTGGTGTCCGCCAGATATTTTGCCAATTCATCTCGTACTAAGTTACTTTGAGTCTTAGCATAGCGACGCTCTAAATAGGGCAACACCCCTTCAAAAGCCGTGGTCTTTTTGGTTTTACGCCCACGCTCATCGGTAAAGTGAAATAATAGCTTTTCTTTGCCTGAACCTTGCAAAATAATGTCTTTATGTTTTTTATCCAAATCTTTCCATGGCGCATCCATATCAATATCAAAATGGTTGCAGACAGTGGTCAATAGCCCAAAATAATAGGCATGACGTTTGTCCCAGCCATTAATCGCTCCTTGATTGAGCGACTTATCGGGATGGGTAATCAGTTTTTCAGCAGAAAAATACTGACGTTTACCCAGACCATCACAGGATGGACATGCGCCATAAGGATTGTTAAAACTAAACAGGCGAGGCTCTAGCTCTGACACCGCTCGGTCACACACAGGGCAGCTGTGTTTGGCAGATAGTATTTGATCATCGCTATTGACGTCTTCATTCACTGATGAGGCATCAGGATTGGGATTGCCATCCATATAATGCAAGATGGCAAGGTCATTGCCGAGTCGTAATGCCGTTTCTAAACTTTCGGCAACCCGATTGCCCAAATCATCTCGTACCTTAAAGCGGTCAACCACCACTTCGATGCTGTGCTTTTTGTTCTTCTCTAGGGCAGGCAATTCATCCATATCATAGACATTACCATCGACTCGCACCCGTATGAAACCTTGTGCAACAAGCTGCTCAAGTAAGACGATATGTTCACCTTTACGCTCGCGTACCACAGGCGCAAGTATCATTAGTTTCGTGCCTTCTGGCAGCGTCATGATGTCATCGACCATCTCAGTGATGGTCTGTGCCACCATTGGTTCGCCATGTATAGGACAGTAGGGCGTACCCACACGTGCATACAATAACCTGAGATAGTCATAAATCTCGGTAATTGTCCCGACTGTCGAGCGGGGGTTATGGTTGGTGGATTTTTGCTCAATGGCAATGGCAGGAGACAAGCCTTCGATGCTATCAACTTCGGGCTTATCCATCTGTGATAAAAACTGGCGCGCATACGCCGACAGGCTTTCGACATAGCGGCGTTGCCCTTCGGCATACAACGTATCAAATGCCAGTGAGGATTTGCCTGATCCTGATAGCCCGGTGATGACGACAAACTTATCACGGGGAATATCAAGACTGATGTTTTTGAGATTATGGGTGCGTGCACCGCGTATTTTTATGTGTTCATGTGCCATAAAATAGTTGTCTCTTTTATTTGTTTGTTTAATTGAGTGGTATATCTGAAGGTTATATAGGGTTCTATTTTGATAAGGTTAACTTCTATTATACGCTGTCGTTAGTCGTTTCTTCTGGTGTTAGTCATAGTTAATCATATAGATGCTTTATAAAAGTAGTGACTATAATATATGATACATTCGCTTTCTTGACTGTATGTGAGATTCTTTAAGTAAACTGAATAAATACAAATATAGATAGTAGTTTAGGAATATATCACTTATTGATTAAATATATTTGAGCAGATAAGTAAATTATTTATAGATAAAGTGGGTCATAAAAGTGAGTTTTACTGTTTTTGTTACAAATAAAAAAATATTTTTTTTCAAAATTTAGATTGGACAAATAGTTTTTAATCTATTGTTATTAATAAGAAATATTCAAGGTATTTGGGTAGAACTGATGAGTTTTCTTCAAAAATGAAAATTATTATCATTTACTTTTGTGAAGTTTTTATACATAATTGTCACATAGTTGCGCTTGTCTGAAACAAAAGTGCATCTTTTGAGCATTTATTTGCTGCAAATTTATTATGTAAAAAGGCTATATATGAACCAATTAACTCCCCCCTTATCCGTAGTTGATACCAATAATATCTCTTTTTCTCAGGTTACAAAACACACAAAACGCCCACTTTGTATTCTTGTATCTGTGCTGATGTCGCAATTGGCATTGGCAGAAACAGTTGTTGTTGTAGAGTCTGGCGAGTCACAAGACTATGTGCCATCAACACAAGTAGATACCATTGTGGTAACAGCAGCACCCGATGCTGCAAATGAAGCCACTAAAACGATAGTTACCTCCAAAAACATCCAAGACAACCAGATTAACAGTCAACAAGATCTCGTACGCTATAACCCTGAAATTAGTGTCGCTGAGGTAGGGCGTTATGGCTCAAAAGGCTTTGCCATTCGTGGTGTTGATGGTAACCGTGTTGCCATGAGCTATGATGGTGTGAGTTTACCTGATCAGCAGATTAATGAGTTCTTCTCTCCTTATGGCTATATGTATGAAGGGCGTTTTAGTCCTGATACTGAACTATTATCTGATGTTAGCCTACAAGTGGGGGCAGATTCATTTACCTCAGGTAGTGGTGCAGTTGGTGGTGCAGTAAATTATAAAAGTAAAGAGCCTCGTGATTTGATTGAGTCTGGTAAGCACATTGGTGGTTATGCTAAAACGGGATATACCAGTAAAAATGAAGAGATCATGACAGCAGTTGGAGCCGCAGGTAGTATAGGTAAAGTAGAGGCCTTGGTTAACTATGTATACCGTGACGGACATGAACTCAAAAATCATGATATGGTTGGCTTTAATAAAGATAAACTTGATCAATCCTATGATTTTGAACAGGATCCGGACTATAGTTATTCTCAAAGTTCATCTTATAAAGATGAAAAAGCAGCAATTTTACCTGATCCTCAACACTATGAAAGCCATGCTACTTTAGCAAAACTTTATTACAATATTAATGATGAACATAGAGTTGGTGCTCAAGGCAGCTATCAGTATAGTTTAAATAAATCTAATAACTTTACTAAAAGTACATCTGTTGGGCGTCGTATTGGCTATGATGAAGGTGAGTTAAAAGCAGCAGGTATCAACTATCGCTATTTGCCATTAGATAGTGAATTAGTTGATGAAATTAATGCAGATTTGAGTTACCAAGAAATTGTTGGCATTGCCAATACTTATGTTTATGACGCACCCTATAATGATAGTAATCTTTGGATTAACGAATATCGCCCTCAGTATGATACAACCACACAACTGAATGTTGAAGGATACTTACTACCTATACAAACAGACAATTTAGGTAGTCATACTGTATCGGTAGTGGGTAGCTATGCAAATACAGATCATGAGCTTATCTTAAAAGAATGGAGTAAATTCAATAAACCAGGTGAGTATGGGTTTAAATTTGTTGGACCATCAGTTAAAAAAGATATTTATAGCCTTGCAGTAGCTGATGATATAGAAGTTAATGATAAATTAGAGGCAAAAGTTGGTATTCGTTATGACTACCATGCTTATAAACCTTATATGTCTGAGATTAATAAATTCAGTTTGGGTGAAGTGAGTGAGGCAGATACTTACTACCCCAAAATTCTTTATAGAGAAGGTGAGTTTGATAAGAACCGAAAAATGAGTAATCTCGGTGGATTATTAGCATTAAATTATCAATTTACACCAAATTGGCAAGTAGGTTATAAAGCTTCAACAGGCTTTTTGGCACCTTCTGTGAGCCAGATGTATTCAGCTTATGAAATCTTGGGAAACAGACTTACTACCAATACAGATCTAAACCCTGAAAAGTCTTTAAATCATGAGTTATCATTACAAGGTAATTTTGAGACTTTTGCTATTAATGCAACAGGATTTTATACAGATTACACTGATTTTATTCAAACCCTTAATTATGAAAAAATGGTCGAAAACTGTTGGCCAGAGAAAAAAAATGGCGTTTTAGAAAAGACGTGTAATCCACATCATCCAATGGTACCTGCAAACTTTGTTAGTGCACAAAATATCGATAAGGCAAAAACTTATGGTGTACGTTTAGGCGGTGCATGGGATATTTCTAAGCTGACAAATACAGATGGAAGCTTACAGTTAACCGGTGATGTTAATTATGCAAAAGATAGTACAAGCAAGGGAATTAACCTTTTAGTAACTCAGCCTTTAACTGGTGTATTTGGTCTTAACTACTTATCACCAAATGAAGATTACCAAATTCATGCAAAATTACGTTATTTGGGTGCAAAAAAAGCTGAAGATGCGAAGGTTCTAACACTTAAGTGGGAAGATAATAAGGTTGATGTTTATAAGCTTAGACAGGAAGTTATAGAACCTTATGAGCATATTGATGCTAGTAAATCTGCTTTTGTTTATGACTTATATGGTAGTAAGTCATTTAATAATGGTTTGAAAGTATCGGCAGGGATATATAATATTTTTGATAAAGAGTATGTACCTTGGAGCAGTTTGCAGAGCTTAGCAATATTAAATGTTAACTCAATGGTTGATGATAAGGGTGTTGGCATTAAGCGTTATACAGCACCTGGACGTAACTATTCTGTTTCACTAACTTATGAGTTTTAAAGCTTAATAGTACAATAAAAATTTAAATTAAAAAAACGCTGGGATGTTTGTTCTAGCGTTTTTTATTGGCTAAAGAAAATTAACAGATAGAAATATTAGGCATCAGGTAGACGTGCCATCCAAATAGCCGTTGCTAAGCATACAGCAGCTGTGACCCATGCTAGCCACGCCCAGTCACCTTGTAGACGGTAAAACAACATCACACAAGAGGCAGTCATCATTGTCCATGCTAGATATTTACCATAGCGTGGAATGGCACGCTTTTGCTGCCAATCAGTGACCATTTTACCAAATATACGGTGATTCACCAGCCAGTGATGAAATTTATCTGATCCTTTTGCCCAGCAAGCTGCTGCCAAGAGTACAAATGGTGTGGTTGGCAATACAGGTAATACCACACCAATTAACCCTAGTACAAAAAATAACGTTCCCAAAAAAAGAAATAACCAGCGTATTAGACGGTTGCTGTGTATTTGGCTGGTTTGCGTTATAGATGGTGTATCTCCACTATCAATAGTAGAGGTGATATTATTTGTAGGTAGGGAGTTCTCTGCATCCTGAGGGTATTTGGTGGTCATGATGTTGTCATATCTAAAAAGAGTTATGTAATTATAATGGCTAGATTACCTATATAAATAGCTTGATTTATATAGGTAATTTAACTTTTGTTTAATATTAAATTATTTATCAATAATATTTATAATAAAACACCGATGTGCCAGTGCAGCATCGGTGTTGGTCTTATTATAGAATAATTTATAGTAAATTATGCTCTACTAACTAATTTAAATTAAGAAACATCTTTAACTAATAAAACATAACGAGCTTTTTTCACATGATTAGGATCGGAGTTTCCATATGGCTTAGTATAACGCTCACCAATAGTTTCTCCACTACGATGAACTTCTTGTGGCTGACCTAAGCCAAGATCTAAAGCATAGGTAAAGTCTGTATTTTCACGTGCTTTTTCAGTGGCTGCTGCATATTCTGATTCAGGTAGTTTGTTACCTTCATCATCATGTTTAACAGTTTTTACTTTTACAGGTGTTGATGACCAAATATAAGATGAAGAAGGAGCTGTTGGAAGACGTTGATACGAACCATCATCTGAAAACTCAAACTGTTTAGCAAATGGAAATACTTCGGTATTAATTGCAGGAAATGCTTGTGTATTTTCAGTAATAAACATTAGCTCTTTAATATTAGGAACTCTCCAGCCTTCAGCAGCCTGTGTACCGGCTGCAGCTAGAGCTGCTTCCCAAGTCTCAAATTTAGTTGCGTCACCAGTACATGTACCATTACTGAAAGTTTGACCAACCAAGCAACGTGCCCACTCTAATTGGCTTACTTCTACAGTGGCTGTACCATCTGCAAGTTTAAAACTATCTGTGGGAGTGGCTGGAGTAAATTTATCAGGTGCATGTAAAGTGGTTAGAGTAGCAGCGACAGCTGTACTGGCTATGAGTAAAGCACTAATAGTCAATACATACTTGGTTTGTTTGCTATTTTTTAATATATTCATGTTCATATGTTAGTCCTTAATGGCATATCTATTTTGTACAAATGTGGAGTGATTGGAGGTTATTCTTTAGCATCACTAACTAAGATTACGCCATTGGTATCAGTAGAGTAACTACCACTAGCTTGATTTCTATTAAAACTTCCTTTAGAAGATATTACCCAAAGAGCATCAAAGTTAAAAGGATCACCGTATTTTGAAAAAGCTGCAATAGAGTCTGTCCAGAAGTAAATCGGGAGTTTCTCACTAGAACTAAACAGCCAATCAGCATGCATAACTTCGCTTGCATCTAAGCCATTTAGGTTTTGTATACCAAATAATTCATTACGACTTGGTAGTCTCCAATTACTAATACCACATAGTTTTTCTTGATTAACTCGTTGTGTATAAGCTTCAGTAGTGCAGTTGGTTTTAGTATCCTCTTGATCACAAATAGCGCTGAATTCAGAGTCATTTAGATATGTTGGTGATCCAAGCTCTTGTTCACTATTATAATAGCTATAATTCCATGCAACATCACGATAGTCTCTATCTGCTTCTTTTTCAGCATAGGTTTTACGTTCCCAAACCTTACCAGTGACATTATCACGAACACAACTCCAATCAGTCGCATCAACTGCTAAATCTTTTCCATCTTTATCAAGTTTGGTAAAGTCAAAGCCTGCCCAGCCATTAATATTATTAGCCGCATCCGTAGGTGGATACATGGCATCACGACCTGTATTACAGTCTTGTTTTGATGTCATGGTATTATCACAATCAGTTTTATTTCCTTTTAGGTTGTTACCTGAAAAAGTTATACCTGTGTCATTGACTTTTGCCATGACTTTATTACTGCCATCTGAATTAACAACAATATACTCAAGTGTATTTGCAATTTTTGCCTCAGCAAGTGGGTTTTTTGGATCCATTAAAGTAACAGTTACAACCCAATTACCAGTATTTTTAGCATCTTCTTTTAAAGGAATGGTAACAAGTGGGCTAGGAGGTCCAAATGGAGTAATTTTTTCTGGTGTTGGGTCAGCATGAATAGTAATTGTACCGGTTACTTGAGAAGGATCTTTTAAAATATCTGCAACGTCACCTTGTGGGCTAGACAGTTTATATGTAACAGTAGCAGGTTTTTCTTTTGTTATCTCTGGTAGAACTTGATATTCATCAATAGTGGTTGAGAATTTGATAGCACCACAAGTTTCTGACCCAAAATCACATTCTGTATCTGTACTATTTGCATATAATGTAACTTTGCCATCAATAAATTTACTTTCAGATTTACTTTGATTGGCTAATCTAAATGTAATGTCTTTATTTTCTTTGGTATCGTCTTTACCGCCGCCGTTGTTATCGTCTTTACCGTTATCCTGTTGAGTGGAGCTAGGAATAGAGGGTTTATCATCAGTACCGCAACCAGCAAGCATTAGGCATGACAAGCTAGCAGCAAGTAGGGTTGGGATTTTCAATTGTGAATATACTTTCATAAGGATTGCCTTAAATTTTTTACCTTCTAATAAGGTAGAATTGTTAAGTAATAGGACAGGATGACTAAGGGGTTAACAAGGAGTCTAGAGAAATCTTACATTTTGAATGTCCGAGAATAAAATGCAGTTCAACGACTTGGTGTTAAGTTTTATTTACCTATCGTTTACATATCTCTTTAGATATAGTAACATCACTTGAGTAATAAGTAAACGATAATTATTATCGGTATATTTATTATTGTTTTTTGTGAATAAAATATTTTAACTTTTTTGTTTAGATATTTGCTATAATTATGCTGTATTATTTGTAATAAATTATACAATATCAGAAACATAGTTAATTTATAGATCTTAAAAGTTCTTTGTAATTTTATATAATATAAAGTTACAAAAAAAATAAGATACAGTTAATTTTTTTTGTTAATTGACAGAATCAATCGATTAAAAATAAAAGGAAAGTCGATATGGTAGATAACGCCCAAGTTGCTTTTAGTGATGAGCTAAAACAACATTCAAGAACTACACATGATAGTGTTGATGAGTTGGTAATGTCTAAGCAACCATTTGCTTCGGTGGAAAATTATGGCAAGTTTTTGCAAGCTCAGCATGAGTTTCATGAGACATTAAGAGACAGTTATCAAGATGAGCAACTAAATGAAGATATTCAGGATTTAGAAGCACTATCACGGGCTGATATGGTTTTGGCGGATATGAGAGAGCTTAGTGTTGAGCCTGCACAGATAGATATTGCTCGACCCACACCCACAGGGGCAGCACGTATAGGTTGGTTGTATTGTGCTGAGGGTTCGAATGTTGGTGCAGCCATACTTTATAAAGAGGCTGGTAAGATTGATCTAAGTGACGAGAAAGGTGCCCTGCATTTGGCAGCACACCCTGATGGACGTATGCGTCATTGGCGGGCTTTTAAAGAAAAACTGGATGGTCTTAATCTGACTGATGAGCAAAAGCAGCAAGCAAAGCAAGGTGCTGATGAAGCTTTTGGTTATTTTAAAACTTTGATTCAAAAAGTATATGCCTAAAATAATATGATAATAATTCAGTAACTTTATTAGGGTCTGTTGAGCTTTCACCCCGTTAGGCTAATATCCATAATGGATACAGCTATTTCTTACTTTCATGTAAAAATTGGCTAAATTTTTCCTATGAAGATGACTGTTCAACAGACCCTATCAATATCAAAATATTGTTATTAAGAGTTATATTATCTCATCAGTTAAAGTTGTTGATACTAAATGTCATTATGGACAAAAAAGTATCAGCAACTTTTTTCAATTTTCTTCAATATAAAATCTAACCGCATATCTTTTTGAGATTCTATTATAATAGTGGTTTGTCATTATATAGTTTAAGTAGAGCAAGCGCATGAATGCCATAGAAAAACGTGCCGTAGCAGGGGTAGGGGGAATCTTTGCCCTGCGTATGATTGGATTGTTTATGATTGTTCCCGTTTTTTCGGTATATGGCAATCAGTATGATCATGCGACCCCTTTTTTGATTGGACTGGCTGTTGGTATTTATGGTTTGGGACAAGCAATTTTTCAAATCCCCATGAGTTTGGCAGCAGATAAATTCCCACGTAAACCAATGATTTTTTTGGGATTACTTTTATTTGCCATTGGAGGGACGGCTGCTGCTACTGCTGATAGTATTTATCAAGTTATTATTGGTAGAGCCTTGGCAGGAAGTGGTGCAGTCTCAGCAGTATTAATGGCATTGCTTGCGGATGTGACTACAGAGCAATCACGCACCAAAGCGATGGCAACAATGGGATTGACCATTGCTACTTCTATTATGTTGGCATTTGCCTTTGGCCCTATGTTTGTTGATGTGCTTGATATGTCAGGTTTATTTTGGCTAACGGTTGTATTTGCCATTGCAGCTATGTTGCTGTTATTGGTTGTACCAACCCCTCTACGTGTCTTGAAACATAATTTAGCAGATAAAGGGATTATTCAGCAGCTTAAAGATGTATTGAGTGTTACTGATCTCAATCGACTACACTTTGGTGTATTTGCACTACACTTAACCATGACAGCAATTTTTGTGCTATTGCCACAGCAGTTGTCACATGTACTAGGATTAAATGTGCGTCAGCAAGGTTATGTTTATTTACCACTGTTATTTATAGGGTTTGCGATAGCCATTCCATTCATTATAGTAGCAGAAAAACGGCAAAAAATGCGTCAAGTTTTTGTTGCAGCAGTGGCAGCAATGGTTATGGCATTAGTTAGTTTGGCATTGTTTCATCAATGGGGTGCAGGATTAATTGTTAGTCTTGGTTTGTATTTTATTGGTTTTAATTTATTAGAAGCAACCATACCTTCATGGATATCTAAAAAAGCGCCAGTGGCTAATAAAGCCACAGCAATGGGCATCAATTCCTCCAGTCAGTTTTTTGGTGCTTTTGTGGGTGGGGCATTGGGTGGTATGTTGCTGACACAGTCACCATTTTTGGCATGGGGCATATTAGCAGTCATAATGGCAATAGCCTTAGCCTTTATTTTTCCGATTGAGCACCCGCCTTATCTAAGCAGTACAACTTTGAGTATACCCAAAGGAGTGGATATCCATACTTGGTCTCAACAGTTGATGGCAATGGATGCTATTGAAGATATTGTGGTCATGGATAAAGAGGGTGTTGCTTATTTAAAGCTAGATAAGCAGCAGATAGATGATATAACACGACAACAGCTGTCGCAAATGACACCAACCAAACTGGATATTTAAATAAAATTTGGGTAAAGTGGCATATAAAGGTAAGTGATTAAAAATATGATTGTTATTTATGAGTCAATAACAATATATATGTTCTTATCTGTTTTTTATGTACATTAATATTAAACATATAAGTCGTATGGTTTTTTAATATCATTTTGTATTTTACTATCAACTACTATATATACAAATATTGTATTTATAATTGGATTTAAGGACATAATTATGCGTGGAGTTAATAAAGTCATTATCATTGGTAATCTTGGTGCAGATCCAGAGTCACGTCAATTTAGTAATGGTGGCAGTGTGACCAATATTTCAGTCGCTACTTCTGAACAGTGGACAGACAAACAAACAGGTGAGAAAAGAGAAGCGACAGAATGGCATCGTATCGCTTTATTTAATCGTTTGGGTGAGATTGCAGCACAGTATTTGCGCAAAGGCAGTAAAGTCTATATTGAAGGTAGCCTGCGTACTCGTAAATGGCAAGACCAGAATGGTCAAGATCGTTATACAACTGAAATACGTGCCGATCAGATGCAAATGTTAGACAGTGCTGGTCAGACAGGTGGTGGTTATCAAAATAATCAACCATCAAATAATACACCCATGTCAAACAATAACTTTGGTTATAACAATGCCATGAATACAAATCAAGCACACACGGGTTATCAAAACAATCCAAATAACAATATGTCTAACAATGTGCCTGATAATATGCCTAACAATGCAACTGCTTATAATAATCAAGGTAATCAAAATAGCTTTGCTAATAATTCAGGCAATACAAGTACAAGTACAAGTAATAATAATGGGCAGCCTGCCCAAAATAATAATAATATGCCAATGTCTGATGCACCAGTAGATGATGACATCCCTTTTTAAACCTCATGGCTTGTTTTATAAATTCATAAATTCATAAATTCATAAAATACAATTGAATATTTAATTATTAAAACCTCTAACAATGATTAGAGGTTTTTTTATTGATGTGGAACTAGAAGATAGGTAATCAAAATTTTATATAAGAAGATAGGTATCGTAAATATCTATATCATTATATTCATATAAGCTCTTTTAATATCATAACTTATATTTTTGTACTAAAATACTCTAATGATGTATTAAGAATTTTTAGTTATATAAGAATAAGTATAAAAATAGGTAGTGATACCTTATCTCTAGCAACGCTAGTATTATTGTTCTAATTTAATCAATTAAAATCAAATGTTTTAAATCTACTTTAATACGATACAATAAGGGGTATCAGTTATTTAGTACAATAAACTATGAAATAAGAAAACAAGAATAAACTGGAAAATAACAAAAACAAAGGTTATTATAGTGTTTATAATAAAACATGGATGGCAATATGGATTACAGTGTTAACCATAAATGTGCTACTCTATTATCATATAATATTTTGGATTAGCTGAATCACTTTAAAATGGATAGCTATTGAGTAAGTTAGATCTAAGATGATTATGATATTTGAATTATTATGATATTGTCTTATGCAGTTATGAGTTTTAACTAAAAATAATGAATCTTTAGGTATCATCTTAGGTGAATACTTTACTTTATGAAGCTTTATATATCTAAGCTTCAAATGGTCTCTATAGGTGAATTAAGGTTTGCATGGTTTGCTAGACAGTGCGTCAATTAAACAGTCAGTTTATAGTGTATGTTTAATTGATATTATCGATAATTTTTTTCACTAAACTTAAGGTAACTAAATAATGAATAAACAAATGAAAGTAGATCTAACAAGTTTTGATGTAGATGAACTACAGGCAATCACTGAAAATGCAAAAAAACTGATTGTTGAAAAACAGCAACAGCGTTTATTAGATGCTTATCAAAAATTTGAAGACATTGCCGAGAAGTGTAATTCAACTATTGATGAAATTTTACAAGCGGGTGAGGAGCTAGAAAAAGAGCGTAGTATTAAATATCGCAATCCAAAAAATCCAGAGGAAACATGGATTGGTAGAGGACGTAAGCCGACTTGGTTAGTTGATGCAATAGAAAGTGGCAAAAGCCTTGAAGACTTTGCTGTATAGTATCAGCTGCTATTAATTCACTAACTATTTTCATATTAATGCCATTGTCTGTTATGATAATGGCATTTTTATTGGCTATAATTTATAGCAAAATCTTACGTGGTAGGTTATATTGCATATGAAGATTTAATGGCAAGTGTCAGTTGTTATATACTGCATACTATTGTTAGATGCATATTTTTTAGCACATGACTAAAAATATTATAAATTAGATATAGGTATTTTGTATTGTGTCTTTGACGTCCTCCTCTTCTAAATCAGCTCAAAGTGAGAGACCCCGAAAAATATGGTGGTTGGTAGCGGTGGTTGTGCTTGCTTTGTGTGTTTTTGTGCAGTTACCAGCAATATGGTTATTCAATAAATTTGCCCCAGATAATAATAGCATTCAACAGATATCTGGTAATATTTGGCACGGATCTGCCATTGTGCAAATGCCAGAATCATTCACCACTACTGCGACTTCACCTATACCCGCTTCAATTACTTGGCAATGGCGACCACTGGCTTTATTTTTAGGTAAACTAGGTGCAGACATTGATATTGAGTCTGGACAGTCTCAGCTACATGGACAAGTCAACCGAAGTTTGAGTCAATGGCAGTTACGCGATTGGTCAGGTAAGATTGATAAACAAACACTGGCTTCTTTTGTTAATTGGCAATTACCAGATGCACCTATCCAAGTGAATGCGGTTTCTTTAAATCAAGTAGATGACATTGGCTTTGAAGAGGTGAGTGGTCAGTTAACATGGGTTGGAGGAGATTTAGGTTATCCTAGTGGTGCTAAAACCTATCAGATTTTATTACCTGCCATGCGAGCAGATTTGAGTAATGAGCAAAAAGATGGCCAACAAGTATTGCATGCCAATTTGGTCAGTCAGGATGGAAAGCGTTTTGGTGATATATATATCGATAATGATGCGATGCTTGATGTGAGTTTAACACAGCGTTTCTTAGAAAACATGCCTGAGTATGAAGGCAGTGCACCAGCGGATACCGCAGTGGTTAATGTGCGCCAGCCATTATTGGGGGGTTCTTAATGGCGGTAGTCATGAGTAATGGAATAAAAACAGCAACAGCATGGTTAAATCGCTTATCTGGTTGGTTATTACTACTTGCTATTATTTGGTTGTGTTGGAGCTTAGCAAGAATTTTTTGGCTATTTTTAGCACCTCCCATAGCCCCTGCTTTACCAGTTGCTGAGCAGCAATCTAGCCCCGCCCCTACGACAAATACCAGCAGCGCTTTAAATATTTTTATGACCCCACCTAGTGAACCGACTGCACCAAAAGCCCCACCACCACAAGTGGTATTAAAAGGGGTGATGATAGCCAGTCCAGATAGTTTGTCTTCTGCAATGCTAGAGTTTGATGGTCAAGTATTAAATTATCGAATTGGCAAGCCTTTAGGTCAGTCAGGTTATAAACTTATTGATGTATCTTGGAATCAGGTTATTATTGCAGATGATAATGATAATCAGGTAGTTATTGATATGCCACCACCGTTAAATATGAATCAAGGTATTAATGCCAATTCCGCTTCGGGAAATATTAGCAATCAACGCTTACCTAATGCTTCAGATGCATCAGACTTTGATGGATTATCGGCAGACAATCAAGCAGATGAGAGAATGGATGCGTCAGATGCGATGGACTTGGAGATGAACTCCGAAGCCCCAGCAGATGATTTTCAGCCGCCTGAAATAGAAGATACGATCAATAATGCCAGTGAAGCATTGAAACAAAATCCTGCCAGTTATCTAAGTCAAATGGGTGTGATGGCAACAGGAGAGGGATATCAGGTTACAGATGCCATGCCAGCCAATATTAGAGAGCGTTTAGGGTTAGAGACAGGTGATCGAGTAATGTCTGTTAATGGTCAGCGTGTTGGTAGTGATCCTGCACAAGATGCAGATTTATTACAACAGGTCAAACGTTCAGGTGAGGCTCAGATTGAAGTGCAACGTGGTGATCAAACCATAAGTATTCGGCAACAGTTTTAATGTTTGTCTTGATCAAACTCACAGTGGGCTAAGTAGTGATAGTAGCGATGATGATATGACATCATTTTAGTCAGTTTTATAAAAACTTTAATAAGTAGTTGAGCTGATTTTGACTTTAGACAATGAAAAAATGACAAAATTATGCTTCAATACGTGTCCAATCATAAAGGCACAAGCAATACTTTTTTGTTCAATATGTTGAATATATAAAATCACAGTCAGATAACACAGTGGATAATGATGATAAGGTCTAAATTACGTATTTTTAATAATACTGCGCCTATTTCTCGGCAGATAATAGTGCCTGGGCGTTCTGGCAAGATGAGTGTTTTATTGCGCTTGCGACAACCAATTTTGAAAACAGTGCGCATACTGTGCTTGTCTTCCCCTTTCTGGTTTGTTGGTGTTGAGTCAGCATACGCAGAGAGTTGGAAAGTTAATTTGCAGGATGCAGATATCAAGGCATTTATTAATGAAGTCGCAACCATCACTGATCAAAATTTTGTTTTAGACCCTCGCATCAATGGTAATGTGACTGTCATTTCTAATCGTGCTTTATCAAAAGAAGAAATTTACCAACTATTTTTGGGGGTAATGCAAGTCAATGGAATTGCAGCGATAGATACAGGAACAACCATCAAGTTAGTGCCTGACAATATTGCCAAGCAAACTGGTATTACAGTAGATTTGCGTGGTGATAGCGTTGGTGAAGAGATGAAGACGCGTATTTTATATTTGAATAATACGCAAGCTGCCGAGATTTTGACGGTTATTAGACCGTTGATGCCGCAATCAGCCCATGCTGCCGCTGTACCCGATCTCAATGCGTTGGTTTTGTCAGATCGTGCTGATAATTTAAACCAAATTACCGCATTAATTAATGATTTGGACAGTAGTAATAATGATACTTTAGTGGTCATTCCTTTATATCATGTTGATGCTGAGCGCATGATGGATCTCATCAGTGGGCTGACAGGTACAGCCAGCAGCGGTGGTGCAGAAGGTGGTGGTGGTCAACAATTAAAAGTCATTGCAGATACTGCCAGTGATCGTCTACTGGTGAAAGGTAGCCCTGAGACCATTGCAAGAATTCAACAAATTGTGCAGCAGCTTGATACCATCCCTTCTAAGCGTCTTAGTGGTCTACGTGTATTTCGGTTAAAGTATGCCAGTGCCAGTCATATTGCTGATATGCTACGAGGGTTATTGTCAAATCAGTCAATTAATAGCACAGGTGCAACATCGACCTTGGAGTCAGCCTCACTATTAGATAATAGTAGCGCTACTGGTACGGGATCAAGTGGCACAAGTAATAATGTCGTATCAGCACCTAGTATCTCATCTTCCTCCTCAGCAAGCTCAAGTGGCTCTAGTAGTGTGAATCGAGGAGCTGGTTCACATCCATTTAGCATTATTGCTGATGAGACCCAAAATTCTGTCATTGTCAATGCGGATCCTGAGTTGATGGTTGAGATTGAAACGGCAATTGAGCAATTAGACACACGTCGAGCGCAGGTGCTCATACAAGCAGCCATCGTTGAAGTCTCAGGTAATGATGTTAAGCAATTGGGGGTACAATGGGCATTGGGTAATGCTAATAGTGGTTATGGCATTATTAATTTTGATAATGTTGGTGCAAGTGCGACAGCCTTAGCAGCAGCAGCATTAACGGGAGGGGCTAGTAAAGCAGCTGGCTCTATTGCAGGTGCGTTGTTAGGGGCTGGGAATGTAAGCAAAGACTCTAATGGTAATACGCAGTTTTATGGTGCGGTGCTACAAGCGCTAGACTCAACAACCAGTGCAAATTTATTGTCCATGCCTTCCATTTTAACCTTAGATAATGAAAAAGCGAGCATTTTAGTTGGACAAAATGTACCTTTTGTAACAGGCTCTTATACCACTGCGGGCAACTCTTCTACCAATCCATTTCAAACCATCGATCGTAAAGATGTGGGTATAAACCTGAATGTTATTCCGCATATTGGTGAAAATGGCACCGTTCGTTTAGAGGTATCACAAGAGGTATCTTCAGTAGTGAATAGCTCTGCGGGTGATGCTGCAGGCTTAATCACCAATAAAAGCTTGATTAATACGACTATCTTGGCAGATGATCAGCAGACAATTGCGCTTGGTGGTTTGATGCGTGACAATACTACTAATGGTCAGCAAAAAGTACCAGGTTTGGGTAATATACCTGTGGTGGGGAGATTGTTCCGCTCTGATAATACTAAAACTGACAAAAGCAATTTGATTATATTTTTACAACCAACCATATTGCGTGATGGTGGTGCAGTGGCAAGTGTGACTGAGCGTAAATATAACCAAATGCGTGTGATGCAATTAGTCATTGATAAAAATGGCACCATTAAAAAGATTCCATTATCTGGTACGGGTAATTGGGGTGAGGACACCAATACAAATTATGATTTAATGCCATTAAATCCATTACAGCCACCAGTAGTACAAAGTACTCCACCCGCCATTCAACGTATTGAAACCAATTATGGTAATAACGCCACTTATTCTAATACCAATCTTAATTCAGACGTGCCAACGACTAACGTGGAGGTAACGCCCCTTATTGAGACACCGGTACTAATTGAGCCTATACCACTTGATTCTAGTATCAATATTGAATAGGCTTTATTAATAAATAATTATATAATATTAATTTTTTTAAAATTAATGAATGAGCCTCTAGCCAGTAAAATCTGCTAGAGGCTTTTTTTTATGCTTTTTATTATCTGTCTTTAAACTTGTTTCACCATTTTTGAACAAAACTATTGGATTAGTAACATTCTAATACATATCGTCCAGCAAATTTTAGTTATCCTATGTACTTATTATTTTGAGTTAACTATTTATAATATCATAAGTTTATTTTAGATAAAAAATAGAGTGAAGTACAAATATAGATATTCTATTAAATGAAAGTTTGCGATATATTACCTTTACTATAGAAATATCTAAGTTTATTTTTTTAGTTGGATTAATTTAATTGACTTTTAAAATATTAACTAAATATTTTAAAGTAATATTTAGGGAGTAGACGTGCGTAAGTCAACATTTTTTAAGTTAAGTATGGTGGGCGCTATTTTATTATTACTACCTAGACGTAGTAGTAAGTCAGATAGGTTGGCACAAAATTCTGACCCAGATAAGAACAAACCTATTGACAAATAATCAGCGGATAAGTCATATATTTTATGTTTAAAAACTATCATCATTGCATACCAATAACCTTAGCCAATGTATGTGCTAAAAAAGATAGGCATCATGTCTTACCGCGATGTTTCAAGATATCTTACTATATGTCCATTGCTACGTTGATGGTAACAATCGGTGGCTGTAGTGACCCTAATCGAGAGAGTGATGAGTATATTGCTCCTAATTCTGATGACTTAGAGAAGGTTGTAGAGGTATCACAAGATGTTACTAGATCTGGTATGGATGGTGCTTATGTTGATCCTGCCATTGAGTCAACACAAGAAGTTGTGCAGTATTTAAGTGTACCTTCCTCCTCAGAAAAACTAGAAGTCAGCGCTTGGCAAACAAAAGTACAATCACCGCATTGTTTATCACAACCAGTAGAACCCACCTCGTTAACATCAGAGACGTTAGCTCCCGTTACATTAGAAAAAACCCAACATGGGGCACTATCTCCTTGTATTAAATTTGAGCTTAATACGTTAGATTTTTCTCCATCACAACCGTGGTTGAGCAATATTATGTGGCAAACCATAGCCTATCAAGCAGTGCCAGATAAAACCTTGAGTAGTGAGGGTGGATCAGCAAAAATTGCTGTAAGAATGATGCTAAGACAAATTAAAGGGCTGCAAACTTCTGCTATTAATTTACCAATTTATCAATATATCAATACTGAATTTGCAATCAATAAAAATGACACGGGTTATCTAAAGATAGATTCAGTACAGCAACGTTTTGAGCATTCTCCAAGATTAAATTATATCTATTATAAGATGGTTGATATGAGTCAACAACGACAGCTTACTTTGAGTGATATCTTAGATAAAAACTATAATAAAGAGGCTTTATTAGCTCTGTTACAACGAATACCTAAAGCATCACAATCTGGATTAGAGCCGGTTTATCACTTGCCTGTAGATTTGCCTGCACAGTGGTATATGGATGATTTAGGCTTGCACTTATTGTATCAACCTGGTGAAATGATAGAACAAACATTGGACATATATCATACAGATAAAGTGTTAGATAATAATAATCTCAATGAGATAATAGAGTTGGTTGTACCTTATGAGGTGATTAATAATATGCTCAAACCCCAGTATCAGGTAGGTAAGGGGATAAATGTAAATATTGATACTATAAATAATACAGGGGATGTCAGTCATACAGATACAGTGGACAGCGACAATAATGGAGATGGTATGGGTATCATGCCCATTATTGTCAAGCAGCTTGCTTATGAGTAGTTATTTCCTGACATGATTTTTGGGTAGTCGTTTGTTTATTGCGCCTCAATATCTCGGCTAATTAAAGTTCCCACACCTTTGGTGGTAAAGATTTCTAATAAAGTGGCATTGGGTACACGTCCATCAACGATAACGGCACTTTTTACTCCACCTCGTACTGCATCAAGCGCGCACTGTATTTTTGGTATCATGCCACCAGAGATTATCCCTTCTGCAATGAGTGCATCTACTTTTTTCGGTGTAAGTCCCGTCATTACCTCACCATCTTTACCCAGTACGCCTTTAATATTGGTGAGTAACATCAGTTTTTCTGCTTGCAAAAATTCGGCAACTTTACCTGCGACAAGGTCAGCATTAATATTATAACTATTACCCTCATTATCGACACCTAAAGGGGCAATGACAGGGATAAAGTTGGAGCGAATAAGCATCATGATTACATCTTTATTGACGCTGACTACTTCACCAACATAGCCTAAATCAATGTCTTTTTGATTGCCATCATCGCTGGTCGTGGTCATGGCAAGTTTTTTTGCTCGGATAAGGTTGGCGTCTTTACCTGTTAGTCCAATGGCACGTCCACCATGTTTATTAATCAGACTGACAATAGATTTATTAACACCACCACCAAGCACCATCTCGACTATATCCATGGTTGCTTTGTCGGTGACTCGCATACCATCGATACGCTCCGATGTACGCCCTAGCTCTTTGAGTAAGTTATCTACTTGAGGCCCACCACCGTGTACCACCACAGGATGTAGACCAACGGTTTTGAGTAAAACAATATCACGAGCAAATGAGCTTTCTAATGCAGGGTCAGTCATGGCATTGCCGCCATATTTAACAACAATAATTTTATCTTCAAAGCGTTGTATGTAAGGAAGGGCAGTGGTTAATACTGCTGCGGTGGTTTTGGCTTCAGCAAGATTTAAGGACATAGTGAGTTCCTAGTATCGATTAATAAAGAGCATGATCCATATACAATATGCTCTACAACTGACTATTTTATACAGTTGGACAGATATTGGCTATCTGCTTGGCAAAATCTGGATCAAATTGCTGACATAGGGAGATAAAATACTGTTGTACCTGTTGTAAGTCAGCAAGGGTATCACCAGCAAAGCGAACGGTAAAACTACTACTGGTGTTTGATTGGCGAATAATACCAAAGCCACGGGCAAAATCCAAACGTATGCCATCGATACAGGTTAAGATTGTTGTTTGCGGTAATGGATTGGTGGGTGCGTATTTTTTGGATGAAGGGCTGCATAGCTGTTGACATAATTGGCGCATCTGTCGCAGTAGCTGATGATCTTTATTTTTATTATTGATGTTTTTAGAGGATGTTTGGGCTATTGTACTGGCAGGTAAGGGCAGATAAATATCAGCAGTGCTAACCATGGTAGGAAGCTTATTAATGATGTCTGCTAAGCTTTGTTGAGAAGCTTTACCTTGATTGGATTGCTGAGTCAGCCAATTTAATAAACGCAGACCTGCATACATGGCATCATCATGTAGTACAAAAAAACCATCATTAAATAAAAAATGTCCTGATAATTCTCCTGCAAATATGGCATGGCTACCACCAGTTTGTAGGGCTTTACGCATGAGGCTACTACCTGTTTTACTCATGGTTGGGCGGGCATGTAAATTTTTGATGAGTTTGGGTAGATGGTGTGAGCATTTCACATCAAAAATCACTTCTGGGCTATGATTATTATTAGCAAATTGCGTTTTATGTTTGCTTTCAAAGATAGCAACCTGTGCCAATAAATAAAGTAGATGATCAGGGGCGATGAGTCTGCCTGTATTATCAATCACCATTAAGCGATCACCATCGCCATCAAAGGCAAGTCCAATATCAGCTTGATGTTGTATGATGGCATGTTGCAATTGTTGCAGACGATTTTCTTCAGCAGGGTCAGGGTTGCCCAGTGGAAATGAACCATCAGGTTGGTCATTTAAGCAAATCACCTGCTGACAAAACTGCTCAAATAATGGCTGTGCATATAAGCTGGTTGCACCATTTAGACAATCTAGCACTACTTTAATAGGCAACTTGGAGGAGGTGTTTTGTGGTTGATAAGATTGGTTAATGGTTGTTAATGCTGTATTAATACGTCCAATATAACGCTTGGCAATTTCGTCACTATTTGGATGCTGAGGTGATGGTTTGGGTACATTCAGATGGCTGTTTAAAGTGATATTTTGAGTAACTTGCTCTTGATTTTGTGGTGAGATTTGTTGTGCAAGGCATAATAGACGTTGATAGAGGACTTGAATATCTTCACTGCTGGGTGATTCACCAGCAATGAGCCATTTTATACCATGCACGTCTTTGGCGGAATGGCTGGCAGTGACCATCAGCCCGTGCCCCGTATACTGCTCTGCCCAATATGCCATGATGGGTGTAGTGACCAATCCTAGCCAAATGACTTCGATATTTTGTTGTTGTAGGGCCGTGGCAATCTGAGTGGCAATCTTTAAACTGCCATAGCGCACATCATAGCCAATGACCACTTGCGTGGCATGAAGTTCGGTATAAAGCTGGGCAAACGTATGGGCTAAATAATAGACAAAGTCATCGGTAAAGTATTGATAGTCACCCCGAATGTCATAAGCACGAAATAGACGTTGCTGTTGACTAAAATCGTAGGTTGTGTTTATGGTGGTGTTTTTTTTTACCTGAGCTTTGTTTGGCTGAGTTTTTTTTACCTGAGTTGTTGTATGTTTCATTGTAGCGTTGTTATTAGTAGTGACCATTTGGCACATGATTATTCCTCCCTAGCATATCTTATGCTAACGCAAAAAAGCTGCAAGGTTGTTGCAGGAACTTTGCTAAAAGGTGTAATAAACTTGCTATAATTAGAATTCATATTGATTATTGGTAATGTTACTGTCTACCAGAATGCCCAAAGCCACCTGCACCCCGCTCGCTGATATTACTAAACTCATCAACAATATCAAACTCAGGGCGTGCTACAGGTACAACCACATATTGTGCCATACGCTCAGCAGGTTGTAAGATAAAATCGGTGTTGCTACGATTCCATATACTAACCATCAGTTCACCTTGATAATCCGCATCAATTAATCCCACCAAATTGCCCAAAACAATACCATGTTTATGCCCTAATCCCGAGCGTGGCAAAATCAGCCCTGCATAATTGGGGTCAGCAATATAAATGGCAAGCCCTGTGCCGATTAGATGAGTTTGTCCAGCTTTAATAGCAAGTGGCTCATCAATACAAGCACGTAAATCGATACCCGCTGAGCCATCTGTGGCACGAGTGGGCATGGGAAAATCTGGGTGTGTACCAATTTTGGCATTTAAAATTTTGACTTGTACGGATTGCATAAGGTTTCCTATATTTTAGGTTGTATGCTTATTTTAATTTTATAATATCAATAAACTTGCTAATCCTAAAAAGGATAAAAAGCCAACGATATCAGTCACTGTGGTTAAAATAACGGAGGCAGAAAGGGCAGGGTCAATGTTCATTTCCTTTAGAATTAATGGAATACTAATACCTGATATATTAGCAACAGTCATATTAATGGCAATGGCAAAACCGATGACCATGCTGATGGTGATGTCCTTAAACCATACTTGTGCAATGACAGCCATAATAACGGCCCAGATGATACCGTTAATCGCACCTACCCACAGCTCTTTATTAAATAACCACCAGCGGTTCGAACCACCGATTTGTCCCATGGCAAGTCCTCGGATGACCACGGTCAAGGTTTGACTACCTGAGATGCCGCCCATACTTGCAACCACAGGCATCAGTACTGCCAAGGCAACCACTTGTGATAATACGGCTTCAAATTGCCCGATAACAGCGGCAGCAAGCAGGGCAGTACCCAGATTAATACCAAGCCAAATACTACGACTTTTGGCACTGGTGATAATCGGAGCAAACAGTTCTTCATCATCACTAACACCAGCTAAGTGTTTCATGGTGCTGTCAACATCATCTTGGATAATTTCCATGATGTCTTCAGCATTAAGTTGTCCAACCAATTCACCAAAACTATTGACCACAGGAGCAAAGCGAATGTCTTCGGAGCGAAATATTGCCGCAGCATCTTGGATATCCATACGATCTTGAATGGTAATTGCAGGGTCAATCCATTCAGATACCAGTGAGTTTTGTGGATATTTAATTAAATCCACTAAACTTAGCAGACCTAATAGCTGCTGTCCTTGATCTACTACCAACAGCTCTTGAGTCTGGTCATCAAGCAAATCTTCATGACTACGTAGGTAGTTTTGTACCTGAGACAGACTGATGGATTCTTGAATCTGAATGGTGTCAGGGTCCATATAATCCCCGACTTCCCAGTCTTCATAGGTATCTAATTGATTGACTTGGATACGCACATCTTCATCAAGTGTTGCCATGACTTCGGCACGTACTTTGTCATCGACTGTATCTAAAATTTCGGCAATGTCTTGTGCATCTAAGTCTTCAGCAAGGGTCTCAATTTCACCTGCTTGCATATTGGACATCAGCGAGGGACGAATGTCATCTTCGACTTCGGCAAGTACTTCCCCTTTGATGTCCAGTGGTACTTGTGTCCAGATGAGTTGGCGGTCATCTTTTGGGAAAGACTCTAAAAGGTTGGCAATTTCATATTCAGATTGTTCTGCCAAAAATGTTGCCATCGCTTGCGTGTCATCATCTGCAACCAATGATTGAAGATAAATGAGTTTATCTTCAGCATTGAGTGAGGTGATGTTGGCTGTAGGGTCAATATTTGGCATAAAACAGATATTCCAATGTGGCGATAGACGCCTTTATTAAGTGAAGGCATCGGGTTTAGTAAAGGGCAGTATTTAATCAAAAATAAATAGGAAATTAAAATAGTATTTGATTAAAAAAGTATTCAGTTAAATCAATGTTGCCATAATAAGTCATGCAACTATGCTACTTACTTGAATATAAAACGTTATTTATTTTTTAGTAAGGCTCGAATATTTGCCAGATATTCATCAGCAACTTTTTGTGGGTTTTTTTGTGCTTGTTTCTTTTTGGCTTTGGCAGGCCAGTCAATGTGATCTTCGGGCAATTCTGCCAAAAATCGACTCTCCGTGGTGGGACGCATTTGTCCACCAGTGCGTCGCTGTGCTGCTAAGGTCATGGTCAGCTCACGTCTGGCACGGGTGATGCCAACATACATCAGGCGGCGTTCTTCTTCTACCGTCTCTGCCATGATGGAGTTACGGTGTGGCAGCAACTCTTCTTCTAAGCCCATAATATAGACATAGTTAAATTCTAAGCCCTTGGCAGCATGCAGGGTCATTAGATTCACTTTATTGGTATTTTCTTCTTCTTGCTGCTGCTCTAGCATATCTAGTAGTACTAACTTGCGAATTACGGATTCAATATTACGCTCATCATCGTCTTCAGCACGGTTAATCAGTGATTGAATGCTGGTGTAAAGGGCTTCAATGTTATCTAGACGATTCTTCTCTTGTTGTGGGGTTTTGGCTTCACTTCTGACCACATCAATATAGCCAGTTTCATCAATCATTTGCCGAACCACAGGCACAGGGTCGGGATGCTGGTCAAGCTCACGCGTATAATGCTCAATAAAATCCCCAAATTCTTTGAGTGATGCGTGTGCTTTTTTGGGCAATACATGTGCCAGACCGCCATGAGTACAAGAGGCGAGTAGCGATAGATTATGCTCTTGGGCAAACAGACCTAATTTTTCGAGTGTTGCTGGCCCCATGCCGCGCTTTGGTGTATTAATAATGCGCAAAAAAGCACTGTCATCTTCGGGGTTTAATATCACTCGCAAATAGCCCATGATGTCTTTGATTTCACTACGAGCAAAAAAAGATGTGCCACCTGATAGCTTATAGGGTACTTGCAATTGGCGTAGCTGCGCTTCTAGCATACGTGCCTGAAAGTTGCTGCGATACAATACGGCGTAATCTTCCCATTCATTGCCAAAGCGCAGTTTATGCGTAACGATTTCTTTGGCGACTCGTTCGGCTTCATCATCGTCGTTGCGGCAGTTAATAATACGAATTTTTTCTCCCTCACCTTTATCAGACCACAAAGCTTTTTCAAATAAATGCTCGTTATTGGTAATCACCGAGTTGGCAGCATTTAAAATACGACTGGTAGAACGGTAATTTTGCTCAAGTTTCACCACTTTTAATTTGGGGAAATCTTGTTTAAGCAGTGCCATGTTTTCAGGTTTTGCGCCTCGCCATGCGTAGATGGATTGGTCATCATCACCAACGACGGTAAAGCGACCTTGTACTCCAACCAATAGCTTGATGAGTTCATACTGAGCTGTGTTGGTATCTTGATATTCATCGACCAATAAGTAGCGGATACGATTTTGCCATTTATCACGTAGTTGGGTATTTTCACGCAATATCTTGGCAGGCAAGACAATCAAGTCATCAAAATCAACTGCATTATAGGCACGCAAATTGCGCTCATATAAAGCATAGAGAGTAGCAAATATCATGTCTTCGGGATTGGTGAGAGTCTCGGCTGCTTTGTCTGGCTCAATCAAATCATTTTTCCAGTCAGAAATCATCTTTATTGCTTTACCAACAAGCTCCCGACTTTCTGCCCCTGATAAGTTGTCACGCATCATCAATTCCATTAACAGGCGTTTACTGTCATCAGAGTCCATGATAGAAAAATTGCCTTTTAATGGCGTATGTAAAAGCTCATAGCGTAAAAACTGTAGCCCAAATTGGTGAAACGTAGAGACAGTTAAGCCACGCGTTTTTTCACTCGATAGTAGTTTACTGACACGAGCTTTCATTTCACGCGCCGCTTTGTTAGTAAAAGTCACTGCGGTGATGCGCTCTGCTGGCATGTTGCACTGCTCAATCAGATAGGCAATTTTACGGGTAATAACAGAAGTTTTACCTGAGCCTGCACCAGCCAAGACGAGTAGGGGAGCAGACACATAGGTCATTGCCTCTTGTTGTTTGGGATTAAGCTGACTCATAAAATAAACCTATTGTAAATTAGCAAGTGAGAGTAAACTTGTATTTTAAAAAAATGTATATGGATAACCGCTGGGTTATTATAGTGGTTGCAGGTTAAATAACAACCGTGGGTAGCGTTTAATTGTAAGATGATTTTTAATGATAAATTGGCCGCTATTGGTTTTGTAAAATATTGACTTTCTTTGAGTTTATAAAAATTGTGAGCATTGGCAGTTTTTTAGTTTGCTTGCTGTTAGTTGTCAGTAGTAAAGGTTAGTTGTACTACTTATTTGGGTAGATGTTTTATAAGCATAAGCACTTAGGGGCTATAGAACATACCATCTATTATGTTAAAGCTAAAAAACCACCAATATATTTTATGTACTAAAAATTTACTAAAATAGCTTATTAGCCATTTAACATTCTTGCTGCATCTAAGGCAAAATAAGTCAAAATGCCATCTGCGCCTGCTCGGCGAAAGCCAATCAGTGACTCTAAAATAACCGCTTCAGATAGCCAACCATTTTGGATTGCTGCCATGTGCATCGCATACTCACCTGAGACTTGATAGGCAAAAGTGGGCACGCCAAAGGTATCTTTAACCTCACGGATTAAGTCCAAATACGGCTGACCAGGTTTGACCATCACCATGTCTGCACCTTCACTAATGTCCATCGCCACTTCATGGAGTGCCTCAGCACGATTGCCAAAGTCCATTTGGTATTGTTTTTTATGTCCACCTTTTAGATTGCCAGCACTGCCAACCGCATCACGAAAAGGGCCATAATAAGCAGAGGCGTATTTTGCCGAATATGCCATGATTGCAGTATTAACAAAGCCTGCCGATTCCAAGCCTTCACGAATGGCTTTGATACGTCCATCCATCATATCACTGGGTGAGATGATATCTGCACCTGCATGGGCATGGGCAAGAGCTTGTTTGACCAGTATCTCAACCGTATCATCATTGACCACATAGCCAGTCTCATCAAGTACGCCATCTTGCCCATGAGAGGTATAAGGATCTAAGGCAACATCGGTCATTACTACCATCTCAGGCACCGCATCTTTTAGTGCTTTCACTGCTCGGCAGGCAACTCCATTAGGGTCAAAGGCTGCCTGACCATCTTTGGTTTTTAGGCTGCTGTCAATGACAGGAAATATATCAACGGTGGTGACGCCTTCTGCTAAAAGCTGTTTGGCATAATCAATCAATAAATCAATTGATAAACGTTCGACTTTGGGCATGCTTTTGACTGCTTCGCGTTGGTTTGTGCCTTCTAGCACAAATACTGGTGCAATCAGATGTTTGGGGTGTAATTCAGCTTCACGTATCATCGCACGGACATTGTCATTAAAACGCAAACGACGTAGGCGTGTATGTGGATAGTGGCGATTAAAAGTGTAAGACATAAAAGCTCCTAGGAGAGTTATTGATTCGTAAGTGGATATTTTATATAGAAATAATGGTCAATAAAGTAACAAGATGATGGGGTTGAGTTATGATAGAATTATTTTCCCATTATAGCCTAAGGAAGGTTTTATGACGACTCAAACTGATGATGTAGGTGAAAGTAGTGAGTATTCTGATTTAATGAATGACCATGACGTTTTGCTAGCTATGCAGAGCCAAAATAATGCAATAGATTCATCTATGTTTCTTGATTTTGTCGGTAAGAAGGTGATTGAAGTCTTTAATAATAGCCCGTATTTACAGTTTAATCAGATGCAAATGCGTTTTGAAGAAGGTGAGATACGAGGCTATTTTGATACCAGAGAAGAGCTCATCGGTAATGTTAATTTTAATATTCTACATGGTGGTGTGGCGGCGACAATGTTGGACAGCATTGGTGGTGTTGTGGCGATGTTTGAGATTTTGCGCCGCAATCAAGGTGATATGAATGAGCAGATGAAAAAAATCAGCCGCCTCGCCACTGTCGATTTGCGTATTGATTATATTTCTCCAGGATTAGGTAAGCAGTTTATTGCGACTGCTGAGGTAATAAGAATGGGACGCAAAGGCTGTACCACACGTATGCAAATGGTTAATGATGAAGGTAAATTAATTGCAGTGGGTATGGCAAGCTTTGCCTTTTAGAACCTATATTCACAACCCATAATGGTGGCTTTTTGCCTAAAATAGACGTACTACAGCGTTAAATTTTGGGTTAAATAGAGTGACTATTCGCCCCAAAATTTGCCTTGTATTACGCAATTTTAGTTTAAAACTCCCCTGATTTTGGATTATGAATACAGGTTCTTAATCTAACATTGCTTTATTTGAAATTTGGCTGGTTAATAAGACACCAGTTATGAGTACTACATTATTTTTATATACTTTACGCCACTCTCAACTTATAAGACCCCCTCCTAACCTCCCCCTTAAAAAGGGGGAGGAACTGGTTTTTAAGTCCTCCCCTTACTTCAAGGGGAGGGTATGGGAGGGGTCATATATGATTTTATCAAATAAAGTTGAGAGTGGGGTATACTTTATAAGAATAAAGGGCTGTCTATTTTTTAGACAACCCTTTGTGTTTTTAAGTATGATAGGTTACTTAAGTTCGTTATTTATCAGTTGGTACAGTGACAATAACAGCTTCAACAGCTTCTTCGACAACCTCTTCGGTGGGCATGGGGTGTTCTTCTAAAAGTGATAGCATTTTTTGTTTGTCAAATACTGCCACATCATCGGGTATATTATTTTGCTCTGTCTCTGAAGTTTCTTCTATAACCACAGGTTCTTCTATGAGTACAGGCGTCTCAGTTTCCATGGTCTCTTTGGTCATAGTCTCTTTGGTAGCTTCTTTATTTTCTAACAGCATTTTTGCTTGCGGTATGTTCACTTGGGTTAGCTGAACAATAGCAGCATCTACTTTAGAATCACGGTTTAAATCAACTTTTGCCAAAGTTTTAGGCTGAGTGATTGTTACGGGTGATTCAAGCTCAATGGCTTGGGCCTCTTCAGCAGTAATCATAGGTGCTGAGCTGGCTGCTTTGATGGCATTTTCAGCAATCGTTTCATTGGATTCAGGAGTCAAAATGTTAACCAAATTGCGATGCTGTGGGGTTAGTATGGCGACAGGTTCAATGAGATTTGCCCCACCACCCAATACTTTATATAAGTCGATTTGACTGGTTAGTTTTTCACGTTCCAGGTTTAAGATGCTTTGCTGGGTAGAAAACAATGAACGCTGTGCATCAAGTACACTTAGATAATCATCAACTTGAGCTTTATAGCGGGCTTCAGAGATATTATACAGCTCATCATAGCTTTGTTGTAAGCGGTATTGTGCATCTAGGCGAGCTGCTAAAGTGGCTTTGTCTGCCAGTACATCATTGACTTCTTTAAAAGCAGTTTGGATGGCTTTTTCATAGTTATTTAATGCTTGTTCACGTTCAATTTGTGCCATAGCATAATTGGCATCTAGTTTGCCTGCATCAAAGATAGGGATGCTAATAGAAGGGCCAAAAGACCAGCTTGTAGAGGTGTTTTTGAGTAGATTGCTCAAATCACTGCTAGAGTAGCCAAGCTGTCCTGTTAGGCTGATACTGGGATAATATGCAGTGCGAGCCACTTCAATATTAGCTCCAGCAGCTTTTAGGTTATATTCTGCTTGTAAGATATCTGGACGATAACGCAGTAGCTCACTGGGTAACCCAGGATTATTAATTTTATCAGTGGCAATACTGGGTACAGCAGGGGCAGGCATTAGCTGTGTTGGTATTGGTACACCAACGAGGTATTGCAGCGCATTTTTGGCTTTTTCGATGTTGCTTTGTGCCTCCAAGATAGCAATGCGAGCCGTTTCTGCGGCAATTTCAGATTGTAATGAGGGGGCTTTAGAATCAATACCTGCTGCTAAGCGAGCTTTGGTAATACGTAGTGATTCAAGGCGGGTTAAATACGTTTGCTCAGCTAACTCAAATTGTTTTAATTGGTAGCTTAGGTTGACATAACTGGCAGCAATATTGCTAATAAGGCTCACTTGAGCTGTATCTTTGGCAGCGGTGGTTGCCAAAAAGTTTTGCAATGCTTGCTCTTTCATATTGGCAATTTTGCCCCAAAAATCTAGCTCATAACTTGCCATACCTAGATTGACGTTATAGCCACCGCTCGGGTTTTTATCTAAGGCATGATTTGCAGAGCGGGTATAGCCACCATTGGCATTAACACTGATACGGTCATCAGTCTCACTAATACCATATTGGGCTTGTGCTTTTCTAATTGCTAAAGCGGCTTGGCTGATGTCTTTGTTATTTTCTAAACCAATAGCAATCAGTGCTTTTAGTTTGTCATCAGTATAAAAATCTTGCCAGCGTAGTGCTGCTTGGCTGCTAGGTTGTGTGTTATTTTGGCTAGCAAGCAAAGGATAGCTGTCACTGGTAGAAATATTGGGACGAGCGACAATAGGGGTGTTTTGTGCCGCTGGTATGCTGTTACATGCTGCCATACTGGCAACTAAAGCGGTGATACCAGACAAACGCAACCACTTAGCACAGGTATAACGATGGCGTGAGTATAAATGGACAATCGTCATTATAAGTTTTCTCCAGAATGTGTTGGCTGTTGCTTGAGTGGTTTATTATGGACTTTATTTGGGAATATTGAACGTACCCAGATATAAAACATGGGAATAAAGAAAATTCCTAGTAAGGTAGCACTTAATACACCACCCAATACACTGGTACCGATGGCATTTTGGCTACCAGAACCTGCACCTGTGGCGATAAATAATGGCACAACACCGATACCAAAGGCAAGTGAAGTCATAATAATAGGACGTAAGCGTTGCCTAGCCGCTGTCATTACTGATTCTTTTAGGCTATAGCCCGCTTCTTGGTATTCTTTAGCAAATTCAATGATTAAGATAGCATTTTTAGCAGACAAACCGACCACCGTCAATAAGCCAACTTGTAAATAAACGTCATTGGCAAAGTCGCGTCCCCATGTCATTAAGGCAGCACCCAAGACACCCAGTGGGATGACTAACATCACTGCAAAAGGAATGGACCAGCTTTCATACAATGCCGCCAGACACAAAAATACAACTAAGATAGATAATGCATATAGCATAGGGGCTTGGTCGCCTGATTTTTTCTCTTCAAGTGACATACCAGTCCATTCATAATCAACCCCAGCAGGTAGCTGTGCAACCATCTGCTCCATGGCAGTCATGGCATCTCCAGAGCTGAGTCCTGGTGTGGCTGAGCCCTGCAACTTCATCGAAGAGAAGCTGTTATAACGGGTGAGTCTTGGTGAGCCATAAGTCCATTCTGTACTGGTAAAGGCACCAAAGGGAATCATCTCATTAGAGTTATTGCGCACCGACCATTTACCAATATCTTCAGGATTGGTACGACTATTGGGCTGTCCTTGAACAAAGACACGTTTAATCCGACCTCGATCGACAAAGTCATTAACATAAGTAGAGCCCCAAGCTGTGGTTAATACTCCATTAATGTCTTGCATCGACAAGCCATAAGCCGCCGCTTGGTCTTGATTGATATTCACTTTAAGCTGAGGTGCATCTTCTTGACCACTTGGACGTATCTGACCGATGGTCTCATTTTGCATTGCCATACCAATAAGCATATTGCGAGCATCAGTGAGGGATTCATGTCCAATATTGCCAGTGTCTTGTAGTATTAATTCAAAGCCACTGGCTTCTCCAAGCTCAGGAATGGCAGGTGGAATGGTGCTATAAACCGTTGCTTTATTAAACTGAGTAAAGAAGTAGCCATTGGCTTTTTCAGCAATGGTTTTTGCCGAGTTTGCTGCACCAAGACGTTCGCTCCAATCAGTGAGGCGCACGAAGGCAATACCCATATTCTGTCCTGCACCTGCAAAACTAAAGCCAGAAACAGCAAAGACATCTGAAACATTCCCTTTTTCTTGAGTTTCAAAGTATTCAGTCACTGTGTGCATCACATCTTGAGTTTCATCCAATGTTGAGCCTGCTGGTAATTGCACTAATGTCAGCATAATGCCTTGGTCTTCATCAGGCAAAAATGAACCTGGAATACGCATAAATACAGCAACCAACAAGCCAATAATAAGCACATAAGGAATAAGGTACAACCATCTTACGCCAAAGCTTTTGCCAACAAAGCCCTCATAGCGTTTACTTAAGCTATAAAAGCTACGGTTAAACCATGCAAAAAATCCTTTACGATTTTCATCTTGTTTGTCATGGCTTTTGCCACGTTTTAAGATAGTGACACACAATGCAGGAGTGAAAATCAATGCCACAATGGCAGATAAGGTCATACTACTGATAAGCGTGATGGCAAATTGACGATAAATCACCCCAGTTGAGCCGCCAAAGAACGCCATGGGTACAAAGACAGCCGATAAGATGACTGCAATACCGATGACCACTTTACTAATCTCTCGCATACTCTCTAAAGTAGCATCTTTGACAGAAATGTCAGAATTTTCCTCAAGCAATCGCTCTACGTTTTCGACCACCACAATGGCATCATCGACTAGTAGACCAATAGATAGTACCATTGCAAACATGGTTAATACATTGATACTAAAACCAATGGCATAAAGAACTCCAAATGTTCCTAGTAACACCACAGGGACAGCAAGTGTGGGAATGATGGTGGCACGCCAGTTTTGTAAAAACAAGAACATTACCAAAAACACCAATACAATGGCTTCTAGTAGAGTATGAGCTACTTGCTCAATGGATAACTTAACAAATGGTGTGGTGTCATAGGGGACTTTGACTTCTAAACCAGAGGGAAAGTTTTTCTCTAGCTCAGCCATGCGTTCAGCAATCGCTTCTCGGGTATCTAAAGCATTTGCTCCTGAGGCTAAAGCAATCCCCATACCAGCCGCAGGTTTTCCATTATAGGAAGATATCACACTATAGTCTTCACTACCAATTTCAACCCTTGCCACATCACCCAAACGAACTTGTGCACCAGCTGTATCTGTTTTTAGTAAGATATTTTTAAAATTATCGGGAGTTTGTAGATAACTTTGTACTGTTACTGTGGCATTAATAACTTGTTGCTCAGCATCAGCAGGTGCTTGTCCTAGTTGTCCTGCAGACACTTGGGCATTTTGTGCCTGTATGGCATGGATAATGTCTGAGGGCATTAGGTGGTAGTTGCGTAGACTTTCAGGATCAAGCCAAATACGCATGGCATAAGGAGAACCAAACACAGTGACATCACCAACCCCTTCCACACGGCTAAGCTGATCGGTGATATTGGTATTAATATAATCAGCAATATCCGCTCTATCCATGTTACCGTTAGTTGAGATAAATGCTTGCACCATCAAAAAACCACTGGATGATTTAGCAACATTGATCCCTTGTCTTTGTACGATTTGAGGTAGCTGACTGGTGGCGGCTTGTAGTTTGTTTTGTACTTGTACCTGTGCTTGATCTGGATCAATACCATTTTCAAAGGTTAGGGTTATCGAAGCCGATCCATTTGATGAACTTGATGATGACATATACATTAAGCCATCTAGCCCTTTCATACGTTGCTCAATAATTTGTACCACTGAATCTTCTAATGTCTGTGCATTAGCACCAGGGTAGGTAGCACTGATGGTAATGGTTGGTGGTGCAATACGAGGATACTGCTCAATGGGTAGATTGATAACTGCAATGACACCCATTACCATGATTAAAATGGCGATCACCCAAGCAAAAATAGGGCGATGAATAAAAAACTTTGACATCATACGCTCCTAGTTTGTTTGTGTTGTTGCTTTGCTATTATCTGTGGCGGAGCTACTCTTATTTTCGGGTGTTACTTTGTTTGCCTTTGGTGCAATAGGTCCTTGACCAGAAGTCGGTGCAACTTGACTAATAGGTGCTGTGCCTGCCTGTGCATGACTATCTTCTGGAGGCATTGGCTTAGCAACCACTTGTTGTTCTGGTTTGACTTTTGCCCCCCCCATAATCACCACTTTTTCACCAGATTTTAGTCCATCAGTGACAATCCACTTGTTTCCAAATGTACCATCTATGGTGACAGGACGAACTTGGATTTTACTATTTGCATCGACAATATAAACCTGGGCATCACCTTTAGGTGTACGCATAATGGCACTTTGGGGTAGCAAAACAGCATTATTAAGCACACCTTGGGTCAGTTTGGCAGTGACAAACATACCTGGAAGCAACAGGTTTTGTTCATTTGGGAAGATGGCTCTTAAGGTCACGCCGCCCGTATCAGCATTGACCTTGGCATCTATCAGTGATAGTTGCCCTAATACTGGATAAGTAGAATCATCTTCTAGCATTAGCTCAACAGTGCTATTACCTGCTTGCAGTTCACCTGTAGCTTGTTGTTGTTTTAGTTTGAGTAAATCGGCAGATGATTGGCTGATATCAACATATATAGGATTGAGTTGTTCAATCGTGACTAAAGGTTCTCCTTGACTGGCACTGACCAATGCACCTGCAGTGACATTCGAAAGTCCTGTTTTACCAGAAATAGGTGCACGTACAATGGTACGATTTAAATCAATGGTACTGGTATCGAGTTTGGCTTGGGCGGTGGCGGCGGCGGCTTGCGCACTACGTATATTAGCTTGAGCCTGATCAACGGCAGCTTGAGCATTGGCAACGGCAGCTTGAGCTGTTTTGTATTTGGTCACCGCTTGGTCGACTTGCTGTTGTGAGATGGCTTGAATCTCAAGTAATGGTTGTACTCTTTGTAGATCAACATAAGCTTGTTCTTGTAATGCTTGTTGTGAGCTAAGGTTTGCTAATGTACTATTATAACTGGCTTTTGCTGTATCAATATTAGCTTGAGCTTGCTGTAGAGCCGCTTCATTACCCACCCGTGCAGACTGGTAATTATCAATGTTAATACGATATAAAGGTTGTCCTTTTTCTACCATGCTACCTTCTTGAAATAAGACTTCGTCAATAATACCTGAAGCTTGAGGGCGTACTTCGGCACTCTGATAAGCAGCCGTTCGTCCAGCGAAGGTCTGCTGTATGGGGACTGGTTGAAACTGCACGGGCATCACATTGACCACACTTGGTGGCATTTGTTGTTGCGCTGCTGCTTGCTGAGCCGAGCTATCTTTTTTGTCACAGCCTACCAAGGTGAGACTGGTCGTGGTTAGGCTGATAGCGACAATGAAAGTCGCTAACAGAGTCTGGGTGTGTTTCATGCAAGTCCTCAATAAATAGCTGTATCTATACTTTATTATTTCTAATATGACAAAGTTAAAAAATAGGGGTTGAAGGGTAAAGTTAGTAAAAAGATTGTTCATTGTAAGCTATGGGGTATACCCCATAGTCAAGTGGAATAATAAGCTTAATTTTAATTATAGTAATTATATAAAATATTTTATTTGTATAAGTAACATAATGGCGCAACTATTACTGACTCTAGCATCGCTTAATGCTTAATATCTCTAAGTTATATTGCACTTTGGATCATCACTTAGACCAATTTTATTTAAAATATACTTTATTTTAGTTATAGCAAACGTGAGCTTGCCAGTTCAGTTAGTTGCCACAATCCTTGTAAATAGCAGTTATTATTATCTATAGGCAGTGCATCTAAAGCGGCTTGCGCCATGGCTGTTTCTTGCAGTGCCCGTTGTCGGCAATACTCTAATGCACCAGATTGTTGTACTAAATTAATAACAAAGTGCACATCCTCTGTTTTGCCTGTTTGTACAGCAATACGTAGGGTATTATAGTGCTCTGAGTTTTGTTGTTTAAGTATTTCTAATGCTTTGATGGTGGGTAGCGTTGGTTTACCCTCTGCTAAATCATCACCGAGATTTTTACCCATCACCGCGCTATCACCACTATAATCTAGCACATCATCTATAATCTGAAAGGCATTACCAAAGTGTTGTCCAAACTGTGCAAAAGCCTCCATAAGCTCTGGCTTATCATGCAAGATAGCTACCCCTTGAGTTGCCATCATAAATAAACGTGAGGTTTTACCATCAATAATACGTAGATAGTCGTCTTCTGTGGCATTGGGGTTATGTTGATGTTGGAGCTGTAATACTTCACCTTCAGCAATATCACACGTGCCATCGGAGAAAAGCTTGAGTAAAGGCAGACTATCAAATCCTACCAATAAATTAAACGCACGTGCAATTAAATAGTCACCAACTAATACCGCCGTGGCATTATCCCATGTGGCATTAGCGGTTGGTTTGCCGCGGCGTAGTCCTGATTCATCAATGACATCATCATGTACGAGAGTGGCAGTATGCAGCATCTCAGTAATGGCAGCTAAGTGCATGGCAGGCTTTGACTGCATATCAGCGCATAAGCGTGAACATAATAAGGTGATGAGTGGGCGCATACGTTTGCCACCAGCATCAATCACATGCTGGGAGACACTCATCACCAATTGAACTTTGGAATTGAGACTACCAAAGACTTGTTTATCCATGATAGCAAAATCTTGAGCGACGATAGATTGGATGTCTGCATAAGATAGGGTAGTAAGTGTTGTTGGTAAAGAAGAAGATGTCATGGAGGCTACTTAATTAATATGAATGATTATTATGGTGTTGTTTGCAATTTGCTATGTATGATAGCATAGCTCAAGATGGCAATCATCTCTTGCAATTATACTAAAAATTACGTAGAATCTCGCCTTTAATATTTTTCCCTGTCGTGTTCGTTAGAAAAGCGTTATCATCACGGTAACCACGGCACACGGGTTAAACGGAGTCTAAGATGTACGCAGTCATTAAAAGTGGTGGTAAACAACATCGCGTCACTAACGATGAAACGTTAAAAGTTGAGCTATTGAAAGCTGAAAAAGGCGAAACAATCAAGATTGAAGATGTCTTGATGGTTGTTGATGGTTCAGATGTCAAAATTGGTCAACCTATTGTAGAAGGCGCAAGCGTAGAAGCTGAAGTCATTGCACATGGTCGTGGCGAAAAAATCCGCATCATCAAGCACAGACGTCGTAAGCATTATCATAAAGAGCAAGGTCATCGCCAATGGTATACTTTGCTAAAAATTAAAGCAATTAACGCCTAATTTTATTTTAAAATGCTATTTGCTTTTGATGCATAAACGATAAGTCATATTTACAAGGAGATTTTCTCATGGCACATAAAAAAGCCGCAGGTTCGACTCGAAACGGTCGTGATTCAAATCCTAAAATGCTAGGTGTTAAAGTATTCGGTGGTCAAGACGTGGTTGCTGGTAACATCATCGTACGTCAACGTGGTACTGAATTCCATCCTGGTGTGGGTGTGGGTATGGGTCGTGATCACACGTTGTTTGCCCTAGTAGATGGTGTGGTTAAATTTGACACCAAAGGTAAATTCAACCGTCGTTACGTTTCTGTACAGTAAAATTTATGGTATGCACTATTTTATTTATAGCATTATGTATAATATAAATAGATATGTTGTATAGATAAATTTTAGCTATCACAAAAAGCCCCAGTCATAAATCTATGATTGGGGTTTTTTAATGTTGAATTTTTTTAATACTTTTCAGTATATTTTAAAAAAATAAAACGTCTGTCACCTTAATTGCCACTTAGATGCAGTGAGTTACAAGGCTGTAGTGTTGGTTGCAATTTAAGACTAGCGAGGCAATAAAAAAAGTGTCAAAATCTTTGCCATAAGTGATACAGCTCTAAGTAATATCATTTTTAATTTTTTAATAAGATTACAAGGATATACATGAAGATGAAGAAGATAAGCAAAGCCATTTTAGGAAGTGTGTTATCAGCATCAGCGCTATTTACTATACCAATGATGGTAGTGAGTCAAACAGCCAATGCCGCCGCCGCCGATAATATAACAGCTGCTAATCGCTTAAATGAGTTGCTCGCTAAAACCAAAAGTATGACTGCCAATTTTTCGCAAACCACACAAGGTGCAAGTAGTGCTTCTGGTGCAAAAAATGGTACTTTTTCTGGCAGTATGAGTGTACAAAGACCAAATCAGTTTCGTTGGGAGACCAAAGTACCTGCTGAGCAGTTAATTGTGGGTAATAGTAGTAGATTGTGGATTTATGATAAAGACATAAAGCAAGCGACGCGTCAAAATGTAGATAAACAAATGGGTAATACACCAGCGTTATTGCTATCTGGAGATCCTAATAAAATTGCTGATAACTTTAAAATCACTCAGCCCAATACTGGTAAGAATTATTATGTTTTGTACCCAAAAGCCAGTGATGCCAATTTTAAAAGCTTGGCAATTAGCTTTAATAAAAAGAAACCTGTGATGATGGTGTTAAATGATTCATTGGGACAGACAACATCTATTAAATTTAGTAATGTAAAATTAAATACCAATATTTCCAGTGCACAGTTTGCTTTTACCCCACCAGATGGTATTGATGTGATTAGCCAGTAGTTAGTAAAGTGAGTTAGTCATTTAGCAGCATTTTGAAAGCTAAATTTTTTGTAATAAAAAGTTTCGACTTGCTTTAGTTTCCATAGAAGATGTCTTCATTTTTACTCTGGGCAGGTTAAATTATCATGGTATTTATGTGGGTGTTTAGAAGTATAGATATTATCAATATCCCTAGTTATTTACATAACTTATGGTTGCTTAAGAAAATAAGCAACCATTTTTTATGTTTGTATATAATGGGGGTATTTGAGTCAAATTTATTTTTTCAACAAAAAAGAATTTCTTTAAGTTCTAATGAAGAACTAGCTTTTGTGTGGTAAAAAAAGTATAGTAGTGTCTCAAATTTATGCCAGTTATTGCTAGGATTGATGCTTTTGTAACATATTATCAACATATTATCTTTTACAAACTTATGTTTTAGATAGGGTTGATTTAAGATGTTGTGATTATGTGAGAGGCAAAAATCGTACTTTATAGCCAGCGAGTCATACACTTTGATGTATGGTGTATCTAACCTATATAGTGGGTTTTTTCTCTCCTATACGCACGCCTCTGCTATTACTGGTGCTGTCTTTAATTATCATGACTGATAACATCTTATTGCATCTTTAATGTCGTGAGGAGCACTTATCATGATGTCTGCCTTTAACTGGTCAGCCTTAGCGTTTATCCTAGCCGCAATTGGGCTGGTTATTTTTATGCTGGTTGTGCCTCGTCTTCTTGGTGGTCGCTCCCAAGGGCAACAAAAAGAAGAAATATTTGAGTCGGGTGTCGTGGGTGCAGGCAATGCACGTATCCGTTTATCTGCCAAATTTTATCTGGTTGCTATTTTCTTTGTTATTTTTGATTTAGAAGCACTGTATTTGTATGCTTATGCAGTCTCAGTACGTGAAGTGGGCTGGGCAGGGTTTATTACAGTCACTACGTTTGTGGTGGATTTATTGGTAGGATTAGTTTATGCCTTGAGTATTGGGGCTTTAAATTGGGCACCTGCTGATAAGCGACGTAAAAAAGAACGCCTATATGCTGCTCCAACAGGCTTTAGTTTGGCAGATATTACCAAATTTAATGGTATTGATGAGCTACATACTGATCCCACTGGAAAAGTACCAGCACAGTCTTCTGGACAAATTAATGTGTCTAATGACATCGAAGTCAATCGTGCCCATCTCAATAATATTGATCATATCAATACCACAGGTAATATTACTACGGTAGATTTTGCTACCCCAAACAATAGTAAGCCACGGCAATCACAGCAATAATTCGTATTCGTGACATTAATAGTGACATTAATAAATGCTTAGCCATTTTATGATAGGTGATAGTAATGAAATATACCTTAACTCGAGCCAACCCTGATGCCAATGCCTATCCTGCACAAACACGGCAGACAGTAGATGATCCGATTGAGTCAGAAGTCAATAAAAATGTATTTATGGGTAAGCTTGAAGAGATGGTAAATGCGTCAGCAAATTGGGGGCGTAAACATTCACTATGGCCATTTAACTTTGGTACATCTTGTTGTTATGTTGAGTACGCCACCACACTGACAGCAGTACACGATTTATCAAGATTTGGCGCAGAGGTGATTCGGGCTTCTCCTCGTCAGGCAGATGTGATGATTGTGGCGGGTACTTGTTTTATGAAAATGGCACCTGTAATCCAACGATTATATGAGCAAATGCTGGAGCCTAAATGGGTGATATCTATGGGTTCGTGTGCCAACTCTGGTGGTATGTATGATATCTATTCAGTGGTACAAGGGGTGGATAAGATTATCCCTGTGGATGTGTATGTACCGGGTTGTCCACCGCGCCCTGAAGCATTAATCCAAGCTTTAATGCTCCTACAAGAGTCGATCAGTAAAGAGCGTCGTCCGCTGGGAATTCATGTTAAAGATCAAGGCATTTATCAGCCACAGATGTTACCTGAGCGGGATCGCAAACAAGCTGATCGCATCGCAGTTAGAAATTTACGTAGTCCTGATAGTATTTAAGTACAGGACATTGCAAAAAAATAGTATTTAAACAGCAAAGATATTATAACCATCACTTGATGATGTGTAATAGATATTTAATTTAAGTGTTGACAAGGGATAGCCTTATTTATGGTTATGGACATGAACAGTCAAGGTAATCGTAGTGCAGACCCCCATTCTCTGCCAATGGTATTGCGTGAGCTTAACCATAAATTTGCTGGAAAATATGTTCAGCAAACAACGGCAGATGATATTCCGACTATTTGGGTAGGACGAGATATTGTTGTCAATGTACTCATGTTTTTGCGTACTTTACCAAAACCTTATGTGATGTTGCTTGATTTGTCTGCTATTGATGAGCGTTTGCGCCAACATCGTCAAGGCTTACCAGACAGTGACTTTACTGTGTTTTATCATTTAATGTCACTTGAGCGTAACTCTGATATTCGGGTAAAAGTGGCATTAAAAGAAGGTGATTTAAATACGCCAACAGCCACCAAGATCTGGCCAAATGCCAATTGGTATGAGCGTGAAGTATGGGATATGTTTGGCATTGTCTTTGATGGGCATCCACATTTAACCCGTATTTTATTACCAAAATATTGGGAAGGACACCCTCTACGTAAAGAATATCATGCACGTGCAACCGAATTTACTCCCTATTTTTTGAATGCAGCTAAGCAGCAGTTTGAGCAAGAAAACTTGCGTTTTGTACCTGAAGAGTGGGGTATGAAACGCTCGGGTCGTGATGAAGACTTTATGTTTTTGAACCTCGGGCCAAACCACCCCTCTGCACACGGTGCATTTCGCTTAGTACTACAGCTCGATGGTGAAGAAGTCATTGATTGTATTCCAGATATTGGTTATCACCATCGCGGTGCAGAAAAAATGGCTGAGCGTCAGACGTGGCATTCATTCATTCCTTATACCGATCGCATTGATTATTTGGGTGGGGTGATGAATGAGCTGCCCTATGTGATGTCGGTTGAAAAACTGGCAGGCATTAAGGTGCCTGATAGAGCACAAACCATTCGCATCATGATGAGTGAGTTTTTCCGTATCACCAATAACTTGTTATATTTTGGTACGTTTATTCAAGATGCTGGTGGTATGACGCCTGTATTCTATATGTTTACCGATCGCCAAAAAGCTTATGATGTGATTGAAGCAGTCACAGGTTATCGTATGCACCCTGCTTGGTTCCGTATCGGTGGTACAGCGCATGACTTACCTCGTGGCTGGCACCGTTTGGTGCGTGAGTTTTTGGACTGGATGCCAAAACGGCTTGATGAATATGTCAAAGCAGCGATGAAAAACTCAGTACTAAAAGCACGCACACAAAATGTTGCTCAATATGATGCCAAACAAGCATTGGCTTGGGGTGTTACAGGTGCAGGTTTACGTGCAACAGGTGTGGAGTTTGATCTACGTAAAGCACGTCCTTATATGGGTTACGAAAACTTTGATTTTGAAGTGCCCGTATTTTATAACGGTGATGCTTATGACCGCTGTTTGGTAAAAATTGAAGAGATTCGCCAGTCATTACGCATCATTCGCCAGTGTTTGGATAATATGCCCGAAGGTCCTTATAAAGCCGATCATCCATTGGCAGTGCCACCGCCAAAAGATCGCACATTAAATGATATTGAGACGTTAATTAATCACTTTATCTCTGTATCGTGGGGTCCTGTGATGCCCGCTGGTGAATCATCAATGATGGTAGAAGCGACCAAAGGTATCAATAGCTATTATATCACTTCAGACAAATCCACCATGAGTTATCGTACGCGCATACGCACGCCAACATTTGCGCATTTGCAGCAGATGCCGTCAGTGATTAATGGCAGTTTGGTTTCAGATTTGATTATTTATTTGGCGTCGATTGATATTGTGATGGCGGATACAGATCGCTGATATAAAAGAATTTTTTATATCGGTATTGGTTGCGCCATGTTCGTCGTTTTAGTGTAGTTATTACCTTTAGCTTAATTTATAAAAGAAAGTTTGCCATGAAAGGAAGGTTGTCATGAGAATTGTGACCGACAAAACCCCAAGTGTTGATGTGAGCAAAATTTTGACGGCACAAGAGATTGCAGGGATTCATGAATATATGCATCATTATCCGCAGTCACGAGCAGCTTCTTTAGATGCCCTAAAATTGGTGCAAAAGCGCAATGGTTGGGTTGATGATGCACAGGTCAATGCCATTGCCAATATTTTGCAAGTACCAGTGACTGATATAGAAGGGGTTGCTACCTTTTTTAATCGCATTTATCGTTCACCTGTAGGACGGCATGTGATCTTGATTTGTGATTCCATCGCTTGTTATTTAACTGGATATGAGGCACTTGCCGCTGAGCTAAAAAATCAGTTGGGTATTGAGTATGGTCAGACAACCAGTGATGGCAGATTCACTTTGTTACCGATATGCTGCCTAGGCAACTGTGATAAAGGGCCAGCGGTATTGATTGATGAAGACACTTATGGCCCTGTTCAGCCTGATGAAGTGGCACAATTATTGGAGCTATACGCATGAGTTTAACCGTCGCCGAACAGCTTACACAACGCCAGTCGGGTAAAGCCCCGAGCCAGCTTAATCGTCAACGTATCCCCATTTATGGTGATGCTGCCACTGCTACCATTGAGACCAAACCTTTGACATGGCGTTTGGCACATCATGATGCAGTGCTCGATTTACAGACATATGAATCTTTGCGAGGTTTTGAAGGTTTAAAAAATGCCTTAGCCAAAACGCCTAAAGAAGTGGGTGATATGATCAAAGCGGCCAATGTACGTGGTCGTGGTGGTGCAGGCTTTAATGCAGGTCTCAAATGGACATTTATGTCTCCACCAGATGGTGGCCCGCGTTATCTTATTTGCAATGCTGATGAAATGGAGCCGGGTACTTTTAAAGACCGCCTACTTATGGAGCGTCTGCCATTTCAGCTTATCGAAGGCATGTTAATTACTGCCTATGCCATTGGTGCAACTGCAGGTTACATCTTTATTCGTGGTGAATATATTTTGGCCGCTGAGCGTTTAATGCGTGCCATTGATGAATTATTGGCAAATAATCTGTTGGGTGATCATGTTTTAGGTTCTGATTTTAGTTTTGATTTGCATGTACATACGGGCGCAGGACGTTATATTTGTGGTGAAGAGACGGCATTGATTAACTGTTTAGAAGGTCGCCGTGCCAATCCTCGTACCAAGCCACCATTTCCACAGATATCAGGAGCTTGGGGTCGTCCAACCGTGGTTAATAACGTTGAAACTCTCAATAATATGCCAGCGATATTGATCAATGGTGTGGATTGGTATCAGAATTTGCCAAAGAGTGTTGGACGCAGTGAGACACCTGGGACTAAGATTTTTGGTTGCTCAGGCTTGGTAAATGATCCAGGGTTATGGGAATTACCATTTGGTTATAGCGCGCGCAATATCATTGAAGATTTTGCTGGTGGTATGAAAGAGGGGTTAATTCTTAAGGCATGGTTGCCAGGTGGGGCATCAACCGACTTTTTAACCCCTGAACATTTAGACACACCCATGGATTTTGACGCCATTCAAAAAGCAGGTAGTCGTATGGGTACTGGGCTGATTATGGTGGTCGATAAAAACCAAGATATGGTGGCATTGTTACGTAATTTAGAGACATTTTTTCAGCGAGAATCTTGTGGTTGGTGCACACCTTGTCGTGATGGACTACCTTGGGGCGTAAAAATCTTAACTGCCATCGAAAAGGGTCAAGGGCAGATGGGAGACATTGATAAGCTACAAGAACTGACTCGTAACTTATGGCTTGGTAAGACATTTTGTGCGCATGCGCCTGGTGCAATGGAGCCTTTGATGAGTGCGCTTAAATATTTTCGCCCTGAGTTTGAAGACAAAATACTTCAGGCAGTTGTACCGCGAGAAGCACTCAAAAGCAGTGATACTTCGATAGTCAATGAGGCGTTAATAGCGTCGGAATTGGTCGCTGAGAGTTTGGCAAAGCAGTAAAACATAGTAAGCAAAACAATATTTGTGATTTATAGTATTAGACACACCATAAAATAACAGGGTTACGTCTAAGTCAGAATGACAAATTTAGATAAACAGAGAGATGCAAATGGCAGTCATTCATATTGATGGAAAAACAGTTGAAGTCGATGGTGCAGACAATCTATTGCAAGCGTGTCTGTCATTAGGCATTGATGTGCCTTATTTTTGTTATCATCCTGCCCTAGGCTCAGTTGGGTCGTGCCGTCAGTGTGCGGTAAAGCAGTTTAATAATAAAGAGGACATGGAGTCTGGACGTGGTCGATTGGTGATGTCATGTATGGTCGCACCAACTGATGATATGTATATTTCAATTGATGATAAAGAAGCCAAAGCGTTTCGGCAGTCAATTGTTGAGTTTTTGATGACCAATCACCCCCATGATTGTCCTACTTGTGAAGAGGGTGGACACTGTCATTTGCAAGACATGACTTATATGTCTGGGCATAATCGTCGTCGTTATCGCTTTACCAAACGTACACACCAAAACCAAGAGCTAGGGCCTTTTATTGCCCATGAGATGAACCGTTGTATTGCTTGCTATCGTTGTGTGCGTTTTTATAAAGATTATGCAGGTGGTGAAGATCTGGGCGTCTATGCGTCTAACAATCGTGTCTATTTTGGTCGTGATAAAGATGGACAGTTTGAAAGTGAATTCTCGGGTAATTTAACCGAAGTTTGTCCCACAGGTGTATTTACCGACAAAACCCATTCAAGCCGCTATAACCGTAAATGGGACATGCAATATGCGCCAAGTATTTGTCATGGTTGTTCTGCTGGCTGCAATATTTCACCAGGTGAGCGCTATGGCGAGCTACGCCGTATTGAAAATCGCTACAATGGTGAGGTGAATCGTTATTTCCTTTGCGATTTAGGACGGTTTGGTTATGGTTATGTCAATCGTGATGATCGTCCGATTCAAGCCTTAGAGCGTATCAATGATAAACACGTAAAAATCAATATTGATTATGCTTTAGATGAAGCCATTAAGCGTTTGCAAGGTAAGCGGGTGATTGGTATTGGATCACCACGAGCCAGTTTAGAGACCAATTTTGCGCTAAAAAAACTGGTGGGATTTGATCGTTTTTCAACAGGATTAAATACACAGCAACAGCAGTTGGTAGATAAATGTATTGAGATTTTATCTACCGAAAATATCCGTAATCCAAGCATGACTGACATCGAAAAGCATGATGCAGTATTGATATTGGGTGAAGACATTACCCAAACCGCTTCCAGAGTGGCTTTGGCAGTGCGTCAAGCAGCCAAAAATAAAGCTGTTGCCATGGCAGCTGCCCTAAAAACACAAGAGTGGCTAGCCGAGCCTGTGCAGCGCATTGGACAAAAAGAATATAGCCCTGTGTATGTGGTTGATGTGGTGCAAACCAAACTTGATGATATTAGTAAAGTCAGCTGTGTGGCAACACCGGAAGACATTATTAAACTGAGCTATGCCATTGCCGATGCCATTACAAACTTAGCAGACGATATTGAAGATATTGAGCCACCAACAGCAACCTCAGAGACACAAACTACTGATCCTCACCATGATATGGCTCAGCAAAGTGAGTTGACGGCTACAAACGCAGCAGATGATCACGCTCAACAAGCGCAATCACAAAAAAATCAGTCGCAAGATGCCATGAGTTCATTAGCCAAGCAAATTGCGTATGATTTAGTAACAGCTAACCAACCATTGGTAGTCTCAGGGACAAGTTTATTTAATGTTACCCTAATTGAAGCGGCTGCTGCAATTACGCAAGCATTAACCAATAAGCGAGAGAAGATTAAGGCAACTGAGCTTGAACATATTGAAGTGCATAATGCACGTGTGCGGGCGCAACAACAGCAGCCAGCAGAAGATAAAGAGTTAGGTGCCAAACCTACTAAGCCAGAGATTGGTACAGATAAGCAGAGCCATGTAGAGCGTAAGCCTGATGAAAAGCTGGAGCTGAAACAAGAAAATACTGCTTATAAACAGCAAGCCAGTATTTATCTCACCGTTCCTGATGCCAATAGTATTGGGGTAAGTTTGCTTGGTGGGCAGCCAGTAGAGAGCTTATTAGCCAGTGATTATGATGTGGTGGTGGTGGCAGAAAATCAATTAACCGATGCGCTTAGTGTCGAGAAATTGGCACAAATATTAGAAAATAAAACGGTGATAGCTTTGGATCATCAGTTTTTAGGTTGGCATCAATTTGTGGATTTGGTGCTACCTGCGGCAAGTTTTGCTGAAGCAGATGGGACATTGGTATCAGCGGAAGGTCGAGCACAAAGATTCTTCCAAGTTTATGACAGCAGCTACTATCACCCGATGAGTAGTATTAAAGAAGGTTGGCGTTGGTTACATGCCATCGAATGTAGTTTGGCTGGAATACCGATTGACTGGACACAGCTAGATGATGTCATCGATGCCTTAATTACTACCCATCCACAACTGCAAGGCATCAAACAAGCGGCGCCAAATGCTGACTATCGTATTTCTGGATTAAAGATTGCACGTGAACCTCGTCGCTATTCAGGTCGGACAGCAATGCGTGCGCCCATTTCTGTGCATGAACCAATGCAGCCAAAAGATGTCGATACAAGCTTGACCTTCTCGATGGAGGGTTATACAGGTGATAAAACGCCAAGCTCAATGATTCCATTTGCATGGTCAGCAGGGTGGAACTCACCACAAGCATGGAATAAATATCAAGATAAAGTAGGCGGTCACTTAAAACAAGGCGATCCAGGTGTGCGTTTGTTTGATTTACTGCCCGATGAGCAGCGTCTGCCCAAGCGAGAATATGTCGCACCCGAGCCAAGCTATCCTATAAAAACCAGTATTTTCCAAGGTCGCGCAAAACTTGTGCCTGTATACAATATTTTTGCTAAGTCAGCGATGGCAACACGCAGTCCCTTGATTGCTGCACAATTACCAACGGCTGTCTTTACCATTGCCGCAGAAGATGCCGCTTTTTGGCAAGTGGCGGAAGGGGATTGGTTAGCCATTGCAACAGATGGTATTCGTATTGAGTTACCTGTGCATATTGTTGATTATTTAGCTGAAGGTTGTATTGGTTATCCTGTCGGACAAGTTCCAATTATTCATCCTAATTTACCCGCTTCAGTCACAAAAATAGATCCACCCGTACAACAAGAGCCAAGCGAAGTGTTGGCATCTGAGTTGACGAGTGAGCATGAGAATATGCTGCATAACTCATCGCAGTCATCAGTGACGACGCAGGAGGTATGACATGCAAGTAACTCGTATTATTCCTGATGTACCCACATTTTTGGCAGGTAGCCTAAGCTATGAGATGTGGTCAATCCTTTTTATGGTTGCTCAAGCATTGGTCATTTTTTTGGTCATTGTGCTGGTGGCGGCGATGATGATTATCTATGAGCGGCGCATGTTGGCGTTATGGCAAGACCGTTATGGTCCGAATCGTGTTGGGCCTTTTGGCTCATTACAGTTAGTAGCAGATATGCTCAAAATCTTCTTTAAAGAAGACTGGACGCCAAAATTTACTGATAAGTTCATGTTTACCTTAGCACCTGCCATTGCCATGTTTACGGCATTGGCATCGTTTGTCATTATTCCAGTGTCACCAACGTTTGGGGTGGCAGATTGGGATATTGGTATCTTGTTTTTCTTTGCGATGGCAGGTATGGCAGTGTATGCGGTGATGTTTGGTGGTTGGGCGTCTGCCAATAAATACTCATTACTTGGTGGGCTACGTTCTGCTGCGCAAACTATCAGCTATGAGGTATTTTTGGGATTGTCATTGATGGGTGTGGTGGCATTGACTGGATCTTTTAACCTACGAGCAATAGTAGAAGCACAAGCAGGTGGTTTTTGGAATTGGAACTTTTTTCCACAAATATTGGGATTTTTGACTTTTGTGGTGGCTGGCGTTGCTGTTACTCACCGTCACCCTTTTGATCAGCCAGAAGCAGAGCAAGAGCTTGCTGAAGGGTATCATGTTGAATATTCGGGTATGAAGTTTGGTATGTTCTTTATTGGTGAGTATGTCAATGTGGTGTTGATTTCTGCATTGATGACTTGTCTGTTTTTTGGAGGCTGGATGCCACTTATTGATACAGGCTTTACCATATTACCCCCTGCTTTTTGGTTTATGATTAAGACGTTATTTTTTATGACCATGTTTGTATTGGCGAGGGGGTCATTGATGCGCCCACGCTATGACCAAGTGATGAACTTTGGTTGGAAGGTGTGTCTGCCTGTTACTTTAGTAAATTTGCTGCTGACCGCTGCGGTTATTTTGATGACCAATTAATCAAAAGACAGCGTCCCCAAGGAGAGAATGAATATGTTAAAAACCTTGAAAAAAACGGTCATTGGTATTTTTACCATTATCCGCTCAATGTGGATGGTCAATAGTCATGCCCTACGACCTCGGGATACCATTTTGTATCCTGAACAGCCTGTTCCTGTGCCACCTAGATTTCGTGGACGCATTGTGTTAACTCGAGATCCAGATGGGGACGAGCGTTGTGTGGCATGTAACTTGTGTGCGGTAGCATGTCCTGTTGGTTGTATCTCATTACAAAAAGCAGAGCGTGAAGACGGACGTTGGTATCCAGAATTTTTCCGTATTAATTTTTCTCGTTGTATTTTTTGTGGCATGTGCGAAGAAGCCTGCCCCACAACAGCGATTCAAATGACGCCCGATTTTGAGCTAGGTGAGTATGTGCGTCAAAACTTGGTGTATGACAAAGAGCATCTGTTGATTTCAGGTCCAGGTAAATATCCTGATTATAACTATTATCGAGTAACTGGTATGGCGATTGCTGAGAAGCCAAAAGGAGAAGCGCAAAATGAAGCGCCTCCAGTAGACTTAAGGAGCTTATTACCATGACCTCCTTTTTACATATGTTTGATAATGCCTCTATGGTTGGCTTTTATGCCTTGGCATTGGTGGCGATTATTGCCAGTTTGCGTGTGGTTATTCATGCCAATCCTGTGCATGCCATTTTATCGATGATAGTGTCTTTATTGGCAGTGGCAGGCATCTTTTTTATCTTAGGTGCACCATTTGCAGGTGCATTAGAGATCATTGTTTATGCGGGCGCTATTTTAGTGCTGTTTGTGTTTGTGATTATGATGCTCAATCTGGGTATGGCAAATGAAGCACGAGAAAAGCGTTGGTTATCAGCGCAAACTTGGGCGTTGCCAACGGGTTTGGCATTAGTTATTGCGTTGGTATTATTTTCGATGATTGGTTTGGGTACACAAAGTGAGCACGCAGGTGAATCAGCAGCCGTATTGACTGGGGCCACTGTATCTGCAGCAGAGGTTGGTATTAGCTTGTTTACTCAATATTTGTTATTAGTTGAAGTGGCGGCAATGCTTTTGTTAGCAGCTTTGGTGGCTGCTTATCATTTGGGTAAAAAAGCATTAGATGATGAGAACTTTAGCCATAGTAGCCAGCAGTTTCAGCCTTCAGTTGGTAGTATTCATGAATACGATGATAATGATGCAACCAATGCAGTAGAAATGGCAGAGCCTTATGTTTATCACTCTGTTGATGCACAGCAGTTTAAAGATAAACACAATGCTGCCAACAGCATTGATGATATTAATAAAACTAAAAACCTTGACGTATCCTCATCTGCACAGGAGAGACGTTAATGGCACAATCTGAATTACAATTATCCAATGATGCTGCTACAGCTACAGAGGCACCGTTTTCACATGTAGAGCTGGGGCAAGATGTGGCGATACAGCAACAAATAAGTGTGCCACCTCAACCAGTAGCAGCACCTGAAATCCTAACAACCATACCTGTGGGGCATGGTCTGGCATTAGCAGGTATATTATTTGCTATTGGACTGGCTGGGGTGATGGTGCGGCGTAACTTTTTGTTTATGCTGATGAGTCTTGAGATTATGATGAATGCTGCTGCGTTAGCCTTTGTTGTGGCAGGTAGCCGTTGGGTGAGTCCTGATGGTCAAGTGATGTTTATATTTATTTTAACCCTAGCGGCAGCAGAAGCGTCGATTGGACTGGCAATATTATTGCAGTTTTATCATAAGCGTGGTCATTTAGATGTCGATAGTGCCAATGAGATGAAAGGATAATGCCATGAGTTTATTACCATTGACCTTTATATTTCCGCTCATTGGCTTTTTAATTTTAGCCAGTATGCGTGACCGTCTGAGCCAAAATACTGCTCGTTTAATTGGTGTGGGTAGTATGGGGCTTAGTGCTTTAGCTGCGCTGATTGCTTCAGTGAGTTTTTTAACCTCACAACCAGCAGGCACAGTGATTAATATACCGTTATGGACTTGGATGCAAGTGGGGGATTTTGCCCCAGCATTTGGTTTGAGTTTTGATGGTTTGGCATTGACGATGACCGGGGTGATTACCGGTGTTGGCTTTTTAATCCACCTGTTTGCTTCATGGTATATGCAAGGTGAAACAGGCTATGCTCGCTTTTTTAGTTATATGAACTTGTTTGTCGCCAGTATGTTGTTATTGGTGTTGGCAGACAATTTATTATTGCTATATCTTGGCTGGGAAGGGGTGGGGATTTGTTCCTATCTATTGATTGGCTTTTATTATCATGAGCGTGCCAATGGACGAGCGGCTATTAAAGCCTTTACTGTAACCCGTGTGGGTGATGTGTTTTTAGCATTTGGCTTGTTTTTGTTGTTCCGTGAATTTGGTACTTTGGGTATTCAAGAAATTATTACCCAAGCACCTGCTATGTATGAGGTGAATAATCCTGCGTTGATATTGGCGACCACCATGTTAGTAGGTGGTGCAATGGGTAAATCAGCACAGATTCCACTACATACATGGCTTGCTGATGCCATGGCAGGTCCAACACCTGTTTCGGCTTTGATTCATGCGGCAACGATGGTAACAGCGGGTGTTTATTTGATTGCACGTATGCACCCTGTATTTATCCTTACACCCGGTATTTTATTGTATTGGGTGGGGGCTGTTGGTGCGATTACATTGGTAGTGGCTGGTTTTTGTGCTTTAGCGCAGACGGATATTAAGCGTATTTTGGCATATTCTACCATGAGTCAAATTGGTTATATGTTTTTGGCATTAGGCGTTGGCGCATGGCAGGTAGCGATATTTCATTTAATGGCACATGCTTTCTTTAAAGCCTTATTGTTCTTATCTTCTGGTGCGGTGATTATTGCAACTCATCATGAGCAAAATATCTTTAAGATGGGTGGACTACGCAAAAAGATACCTTTGGTATTTTGGAGTTTTATCATTGGTGGTGGGGCATTAGCCGCCGTACCATTGGTCACTATTGGCTATTATTCTAAAGATGCCATCTTGTGGGAAAGCTATGCCGCTGGACATCAAGCTTTATTTTTCATGGGTGTGTTTGGGGCATTTTTGACTTCGCTGTATACCTTTAGAATGATTTGGTTCACCTTTTTTGGTGAAGAAAAAACCCATGCACATAAGTTATCAGGTTTGTCTTATCAGATTCCATTAGCGGTGTTATTAGTGCTATCCACATTTGTAGGTGCATGGATTACACCCCCTCTACAAGGTGTATTACCTGAGAGTGTGGGTCAGGTGTTAGAAATGGCAGGTGAGGCGCATGGTAAACATACTGCTGAGCTGATTGCTTTAGCGTGTTCATTGGCAGGTGGTGTCTTGGCTTATTTGCTTTATGTGGTCAATGCTGGAAGATTATTGGCACGTTTTAAAGCTTCAAGTATTGGTGGTGCAATCTATTATTGGTGCTATCACGGTTTGGGCTTTGATGCGTTGTATGATTGGATTTTTGTCAAACCCTTTTTATTCATTGGACGTTTATTAAAGTCCGATCCAGTGGACAAGATATGGAATGTATTGCCCATGCTAGCCTCAATTGGAAACAAAGCGATGGTAGCGACACAGTCAGGCTCGTTACGTGGTTATGCTGCCAGCTTTGGGCTAGGCATGGCTGTATTATTAGTGCTTGTAATGATGACGGTGGTATAAGATGACTCAATTACAGCTTTCTTGGATATTGCCGACACTCATTGCAGTGCCTTTTATTGCAGGTCTATTGTGCTGGCTGGTTGAAAAAATCAATGAACGCCTACCACGTTGGGTTGCTTTGATTGGTATGATTATCACCTTTATATTGTCATTAATATTATGGCAACAAGGTGGATTTGCTGGAATGAGTCAGCATACTTATGCAGTGAGTGATGGGCTACCTTGGTTTGCGCAGTTTGACATGCCTTGGATTGAGAGTATGGGCATTCGTTTCCATCTGGCATTAGATGGTTTGTCACTATTGATGGTGGCTTTAACAGCACTGCTTGGTATTATGGCAGTGGGTTGCTCATGGAATGAAATTCAACGCCGTGTTGGATTCTTCCACCTCAATCTATTGTGGAGTTTGGGTGGGGTTATTGGTGTATTTTTAGCTATTGATCTATTTTTATTCTTCTTCTTTTGGGAGATGATGCTGGTACCCATCTACTTTTTGATTGCCATTTGGGGACACAATATTGTTGGTGGTAAAACCAAGGAATATGCAGCAACAAAATTCTTTATTTATACCCAAGCCTCTGGTTTGATTATGCTTATTGGTATATTAAGTTTGGTGATTATCAATTACCAATATACCCATCAGGTTAGTTTTAACTATAACGATCTATTAGGTACGCCACTTGGTGATTGGGAATATCCCATCATGCTGTGCTTTTTTATTGGCTTTGCCGTTAAGCTACCTGTGATGCCATTTCATGGTTGGTTACCTGATGCACATGCACAAGCACCAACTGCTGGTTCAGTGGATTTGGCAGGTATTTTGATTAAGACAGCCGCTTATGGTTTGCTGCGCTTTGTGTTGCCGTTATTTCCAGTCGCTTCACAGGAGTTTGCACCAATTGCAATAACCTTAGGTACGATTGGTATTTTCTATGGTGCATGGCTTGCTTTTGTGCAAACGGATCTAAAGCGTCTATTGGCATATACCAGTGTGTCGCACATGGGTTTTGTGGTTTTAGCAATTTATGCAGGTACTTTAATCAGCTTACAAGGGTTGATGGTACAAATGTTAGCGCACGGCTTGTCTTCTGCGGCGTTATTTATTATGGCAGGTCAGCTTTATGAGCGTTTGCACACCCGTGATTTACGAGTGATGGGCGGTATGTGGGGACAGCTACGTTATTACCCTGCTATTTTAATGTTCTTTTGTGCCGCACTACTTGGCATACCAGGTACGGGTAACTTCGTTGGTGAGTTCATGATTTTATTGGGCGCATTTGAGATTTATCCTTTATTTGTCATATTAGCAACCTTTAGTTTGGTATGGGCAGGCTTGTATTCTTTGATACTCATTTACCAAGCTTTATTTGGTAAACCGGCAAAATTTGAATCTGCTGAGAATTTAGAAGGATCGCAAGTCGCTTTGGCAAGTTCTGCTCATGATGACGAGCCACAGTTACAAACACAGACAGCCACACATGCTACGGTGAAATCACGCCGATTATTGTATGATTTAAACAAACGTGAATTGGCATTATTATTGATTTTGGCAGCAGGATTGGTTTGGTTAGGATTGTTTCCACAACAAGTTTTAGATGTTTCAAGTCAAAGCATGCAATGGATTAATGATGCTTATGTTAATCAGCAAGTGATGACATTAACCGTCGGGGAGGGACGTTAACTCATGAATGAATTAGCGATGATTAACGTCGATAGTCTGATGCCATTTGCACCTATTATTATTGTGGTATTGACGGTATTGGTGCTGATGATAGCAATAGCTATTAAACGCATACATTTCTTGGCGGGCACAATCAGTGTGCTGGGATTAAATATTGCATTGGCAGTATTAATGGGACAAATTCTTGGTTGGATTGCTTTGCCATCTAACGTAGTCGTTGATCCAATGTTTATTGTTGATCCTTTTGCTCAGTTTAATATGGTGGTGATTTTAGTGTCATCACTGGCGTGCTTTACCTTAACCTATGCCTATATGCGTAGCTTTCAAGACCAAAAAGAAGAGCTATATTTATTAATGTTATTATCTACCATTGGCGCAATGTTGATGGTATGTGCACATAATTTGGCCTCATTTTTTGTCAGTCTTGAGTTGTTATCTGTACCTTTATATGGCATGTTGGCATATACTTTTATGCGCCAGCATTCGTTAGAGTCTGGTTTGAAGTATTTGGTGTTATCTGCAACAGCATCAGCAACTTTGCTGATGGGTATGGCATTTATTTATGCTGCTACAGGCACATTAGACTTTACTCAGATTAGCAAGGTGTTACCTGAGTTATTAACTGCGCCATTAATGATATTGGGTGCAGCGATGATGTTTTTTGCCATTGCCTTTAAATTATCAGCTGCCCCTTTTCACACATGGACGCCAGATGTTTATGAGGGCGCACCTGCTCCTGTTGCCACTTATCTGGCATCGGTTAGTAAAGTTGCTATGATGGGATTGGCACTGCGCTTTTTGCTAGATTCAGCTGTATTGGCATTAGAAAGTGTGCAATTGCTGATTATGATCATAGCAACACTATCGATTTTAGCAGGTAACTTATTAGCCATTCGTCAAACCAATTTAAAACGTTTACTGGGTTACTCATCGATTGCACACATGGGCTATGTGCTGATTGCCATTGTTAGTGTGGGTGGTGGTGCAGTGGTGATCAGTAATATGTATATGGCAATGTATGCCTTAACTTCTATTGGTGCTTTTGGTGTCATTACTTTAATGTCTAGCCCTTATCAGGATAAAGGTGAGGCAGATGAGCTAAGATATTATCAAGGGTTGTTTTGGCGTCGTCCTGTGATGACAGGTATGATGACCATCATGCTGTTGTCATTGGCAGGTGTGCCATTAACGGCTGGATTTATTACTAAGTTTTTTGCCATTCTTTCAGCAGTTCAAGATCAGCAGTGGTTTTTAGCCATTATGATTGTTGTGGGTAGTGCCATTGGTTTGTATTACTATTTGCGGGTTATGCTGACTTTATTTAAGCGTCCAAAAGAGCATATCCACTTTGATGCGATGAGTCATTGGGGTGCGCAAGCAGGGGGTATGATGGTGATGATTGTTACGTTAGTGGTCATCTACTTTGGTGTACTACCAAGTGATCTTATCCTGTGGGCTGAACAGGCAAGGCTTTGGTAAAAGTTAGTCAAACCAAAACATGACTAAATCATAAATAGTCAGTTGGCTATTATGTAAAAGAGACACTCAGTTTATGTTAAACTGAGTGTCTCTTTTTTATGGTTAATTTTTTATCTATTAACCCCACTCTTAACTTTATTTTATAAAATCATATATGACCCCTCCCAAACCTTCCCCTTGAAGTAAGGGGAGGACTTAAAAACCAGTTTCTCCTCCTTTTGAAGGGGGAGGTTAGGAGGGGGTTTTATAAGTTGAGAGTGGCGTATCTATTATTTTTATAATACCATTTTGATTAATTAACATATCAAGAAAAATGAGAGCAAGTACTACAAATAGTAGACTAAGCAAGTTTGATTAAGATAAGCTATCTTAGCTAATTGGTATTAGTGTTATCTTTTTTCTCCTGATCATTTATTGTTTAATAATAAGCCGAGTCACATTATGAGTAATAGTATCGCTTCTGTCACTGTATTGTCCAAGACCACATGGACGCCCAAGCTATTTAGTTTTACTGTTACTCGCCCGCAAAGTTTTAAGTTTACCGCAGGGCAGTTTGTGCGTTTGGGGGTTAATCCCTCTCATTTGGCTTACTATAAGCGAATGAAATTAAGTACGAAACTTAATAATTGGCATGACATAGATAGGCAGCAAGTATTAGCAAACAGTATATGGTTGCCTGCCAATAGTGATATTTTTCGAGCTTATTCAATCGTCTCCTCACCTTATGATGAAGTGATAGAGTTTTTCTCGATAGTTATTGCTGATGGTGCATTTACCTCACAATTACAGCACTTGCAAGTGGGCGATGAGTTGCTGCTCAATACCACTGCTTTTGGTTTTTTGACGTTGGCTCGCTATCAAGCACCACTACCCAAAGATTTATGGCTGTTAGCAACAGGAACAGGCATCGCGCCTTTTTTATCCATGTTACAAGACATAAAAACTTGGCAAGATTATGAGCACATCATACTGGCATATAGTGTGCGTACTGAGTCTGAACTTGCTTATGTTGAAAAAATAAAGCAAATTACCGCAGATTTTACTGAGCTTGTAGAGTCACCCGCCAAATTCACCTTTGTACCTATTGTCACCCGTGAAGCAGTTGATGGTGCGTTATCTAAGCGTTTACCAAAACTATTGCTAAGCGGTGTGCTAGAAGATAAAGTAGGCTTATCATTAGATGTTAATAGCTCTCATGTGATGTTGTGTGGTAATCCACAAATGGTAGAGGATACCAAAGAAACCCTAAAGCAGATGGGACTAACGATGAATCGTCGTGGTGAGGGTAATATTGCCGTAGAAAATTACTGGTAATGGGTAAGATGCTTATGCTTATCACCTTTGATATGATGCTATCAGTATTATCCTAATCTAAACTTAATTGATTAAATTGATATATACTCTCTTCACAATCTTCTCTTAAGTCATGGAAGCAGTTATATTATATAAAGCGATACGAGCATTGACACTGGCTAAACTGATTAGGCTTGACTTGGATCAGTTGCATCGCTAATGGGATTGATAGGGCCGTCCATCAGTTCAGGTTCATCTCTTGGTGTCAAAATGTCTTCACCGCTACTGTTTATAAATAGATTTTTGATTTTAACTTGTGATTTGAGTAGCAATTGCTCTTCTTCAACCTCAGCATAATTTACATGGAATTTATGTAAGGTGCTCATGATTTTTTCGTTTTTCTTTAGCCAGCGATGGATATCTAGATAAATGATATTGTCTTTTGGCTTAGCGATATTGATGTAGCTGAGAATAAAACCAAGCGGATCTTTTTTGAGTACACGATGATAAAACCAAATCAGTGCATTAATGGCTTGACGCTTTAAAAAAGATTGACAACGTAGCTGTAATACATCGGTATAGGTCTGCTGTGCAAACACAAAGCGTTGTACATTTTGGTCTATTTGTACTTGCACAAGTCCAAAATTACTGGCAACTTCGGCATAGATACCCACTGCTTCAATGGTACAAAATAAACGAAACCAACCATCATGTAGCTCAACACGTAGCTCTAAGATGGCCTCTACATTATTAGTCACAAATTTTTGTAGGGCTTCGTTGACATGTTTTTGGCTGATAGGCAGTGCGAATTCGTCATCTATCATATCAGATGCTTTGTCATATACACTTTTTATCTTAGAGATGACCTGTTGCCAAGTATCATTGAGATTATCAGAGACTGTATCTATAAAGGGCTGTGTGTCTTGCACCGAGTAGATCCTTGTATTTGTGATGTCATTTCAACAATCAGCACAAAGTTTATAAGAGCATGCAGTCTATATGCTAGAACTTGTTTGTATGCACTTATTATTTTTGTGTATCGTTATTAAATTAACTTTGTTTTATAAATTTGTTTTATAAAAATGATATTAGGTGAAATGATAAAAACCATGTCAATATAGATGATGTATGCTATAAAATAGACAATAGCTATTTATTTAAGGCGTTCTACAACAAAACTAAATCAGAAATTGTAGATTAAATGCCTTAGAATGTATGGTGCTCATCACCCCTATTCAAGCGCGCTAATTGTAGCAAAGTTGCTAGCAGAATGTGTGTGAATATGTGACATCTGAGCACTTCATGGTATCATAAGCTAGATTAATTTTAGTAGCAAAATTATTGCGTGGCAAAGAGATATTTGATGGTGCATATTAAAGATTCACACAGTTATCATTTTTCTGCTCAAAAGCCAGAGCGGGATTATGCTTTGCCGTTTGCAGCCATTGTTGCAATCGCTGTACATGTTGTGATTATTTGGGGCATTACTTTTTCTGCAGGTGTCAATCCAGCAGACAAAGTACAAGAGGTGGCAACTGTACTAACGCAAAATTTACAAGAAAATGAAGAAGCTAATTTTATTGCCAATGCATCGCAAGAAGGCAGTGGGCAAGTACGACAACAATTACGCTTAGAAACCACTCAAATCAGCCCCATGAGTGATACTGATATGAATGATACCCAAGATATTATTAATCAGCAGCAGCAGCAAAGGCAGCAGCGTTATCAGGACAGTTATTTGCGTACCACTCTAAGCTATCGACAAGTACAAGCTGAAAATGACAACAAAGATGATAATGAGCAAAATGATATACAGGAGCAAGAAGAACGCCTTAGACAACAGATTGCTACATTAGAAGCACAGTTGTCTCAGCAGCAGCAAGTCTTTGCTAAAAAGACCAAGGTTGAAACAGTAGATAGTAACTCTACTACGCATGGCAAGGCAGCGCAGTATCTAGAACAGTTTCGTCAGCATGTGGAGAATGTGGCAACCAAAAATTATCCTGCCCAAGCACAGATGCAAAAGATTTATGGTGATGTACGTCTAATGGTGATTATCAATAACGATGGTACGGTTAAGGCGATACGTTTGCTAGAATCTTCTGGCTCAACCATTCTTGATGAAGCTGCTAAAGAGTCAGTACGACAATCTGCACCATTTGGTAAGTTCACTGAGGATATGAATGATATTATTGAACTACGAGTGATTAGAACGTGGCAATATGCAGGTAGTATTCAGGTCACTTATTAATTTTTTAATGTTGTTTTTTTAATTTTATTATGGCTGTTTTGCTACCCACTTAACATAAAAAAAGACTCAGTCTAGTTTAGGCTGAGTCTTTTTATTTGAGCGATTGGGTTATTAAAATTTATATAACAATCCCACAGTGGTTTTGGCTTCTGTATGCGAGTCTACCATAGGGCTGTTATACTGTTCATCAGCTAGATAGGTTAAGCTTTGATAAGCAAATCCTGTAAAGTGATCATTGATATCATAATGGGCACTAACGGCGAGATAAGGGCTGATACTTTGGTCAGGTTCATAGGTATTGACACCAGAATTCTTTGACTCTTTTTGACTCACTCCATAATAATAATCATTATATTTGCGGTCATGCCACTCAACTCCAATGGTTGGGTATAGAGTGAGGCGATCATTGCTGTATTTTGCAACATAATTTAGGCGGGCGATATTTCCTTTGCTATCGCCAACAATATCATGGGCTGCTTGTACTCGAAATCCGCCAATTGGGGTGATGCGCAGGTATTCTGCCCCTGCAATAATGGTACGTTTACGCTCATCAAGTTTATTTAAATTACCTTTGGCATCTTCAGGATCAAAGGCAGTACCATTGGTCTGCACAAAGGCAGATAATTGGTTTGTGCCATCATTGATGGCATAAGCACCAAACTGATTACCCCGAGCGTATAGGCGGTTATTATCAAAAAAAGCACTGGGCAATATTTCAACTGTGCTGCCATCAGTGTCATAGGCAGACTGTGTCACTACGGCATTAATACCAATGCTAAGCTTGGCATCGGGATCTTTGGTAAGTTGATTGGATAGTAGCGGTGCCGCATAGAGATTGGTGGTGCTCATCAGCAAGCTGGCAAGTATAATAGCAGAGTACATTGTTGTGTTTTTAAGTGAGTAGCACATGAGTATCACCTTAGAGTTATTTAATTTAAGTGTAATGCTATTTGTTGATGAATGTCTAGCCATATCCAGCCAAAAAAGATAATTAAAATCATGGCAGTAATCCACACTGGGATAGAGGCTGATTTTTTGATTTGGATATTTTTTTGCTGCTTGCTATGGGGTAGGGCGATGGCAAGCCCGAGTAGTGCTCCTGCTAATGCACCACCAATGTGTCCTGCATTATCAATACCAGGTACAGCAAATCCATATATTAAATTGATTCCCATAATCATAGCAAGGCTTTTTAAGTTCAATCTCATACCAGCAACAGACATTTTACATATCGTTGCTATGAGCAATGCCGCACCAATACCCATGATGCCACCAGAAGCACCAGCAGATATTGCAGGTAGAGTGGTACTGCCATCTAGTAGAGACTGCCAACCTAAATAGTTATTGAGTATGTTGCCACCCACTGCTGATAATAAGAAAATAATAAGAAACTTAATATGACCAAACATTGGCTCAGCAACTTGTCCAAAAAAATACAGGGCAAAGGCATTAAATAATAAATGCATCAAACCAATATGCAAAAAGGCACTACTTAACAAGCGCCACGGCTCATAGCCCATACTAAGAGGTAGAACATTTGCGCCCCACTTAATCAGATCTTGGGCAGAAGGATTATCAATACTCACGCCAGTAAGAACTTGAAATATAAATAGAGTGATAAAACTAATCAGTAATAGGAGTGTGACAGGTGCAATTTTAAATAAATCTTGAAATTTCATTGAGTGATTGCCTAGATATAGATATTGGAGAGGGCTAATATGATATTTTATTTTTATGGTGATGTCATTTCTACCTGCTATTCTGTCATATTTTATAAGCTCTTAGCCCTTTGAGCGCATTTTTTTTACAATACCTTGCCGATAATATAAAGAGTTTGTGGCTTCTATAATATCGGTAATATATTGCTCTGCGCCAATTTGGGATAAATATTTAGATAACTGTTTTTCAGGGTTATTAATCCACATATGATAATTAAATAAAAATGAATCATAGACAAAGGGTAAATGACCTTGATTATAACTGTTAAATTGTGACATTTCACAAGCCAATATCGCCAGTTTTTTATGATTAACTCGTTGCCGTTTTACTCTCTTGTTATTTGTTTGGTGGTCATTTTTTATTTGATGATTATCTATATTATTGTTAGAAAAATCATCTTCGAACGAATAATTATCAAAAAAGTTGCCATAATGACAGTAGGGCAGATATTCATCATCTAAACCAATATCATAACCAAGCTTTAACCATGCCTGATGTTGGTTAAATGATAAGATATTATCAGTATTATTGTGATTTTGCTGAGTGTCATTTTGATTATCATCAGTAATAAGTCCATTTTCTAAAAAATTTACTATTGATAAATAATATCGGCACATAGCCATAGCTGTGGCTGATAGCTTGTTATTAGATGAATCATTGATGGATAAAAAACATTCAAAGACTTCTTTTAAACTGACATCACGATAGTATAAAATTCCATTTTTAACAGTTAAATACCAAATATCACCATATAAAAAAGAATTATAAAACAGATAGCGAATATAATAAGTTCTAACAAAGTCATTCTTTTTGATGTTTTTATTGTTTTTTGCTAATTGGAATAATGCTCTGGCAATATTATTAAAAAAAGTCTTTTTCTCCTCACAATGCCCTACCATATAAAACATAGATTCCATAGAATCAAAAATATTAAATAAATTCTCATCACAGTCATCATATAATTGATAAATATGAGGCGGTAAGTCATCTCGATAAAACTCAAGATGATACTGCCTTCTTTCTAAGTCCTCATCTTCACCACAGTAGACAAGATGACTGTGTATACTTATTCTACCCTGCTCTTCTTTATAGCAGTTTCTAATAAACTCCCACCCACTGGTCAGTGGGTCTGAAGCTAATTCTTGGTTAATTGGTTCTAAATTGGCACGAGGATGCAAATAAAGGTAAAGGTAGTGCTTGACTAATTTGGAAAACAGCATAGTTATCCTGATTATTTTATGTTTTCTTGTTTGACTCTCTTGATTCTAAGAGGCATAAAAAACCACCTTTTAAATTATCATAAAAGGTGGCAGTGTGATATATATGATTGTGTTCTTGAAAGCCCAATTAATTCAATTAACCCCAATGCATCGGTGCAATATGAGGATTAGAGCCTTTTAAATTCTCAAACGTGCCTTTAACTAAGATATCATCATTAACTGTATGAATGTCTGTATGACCACAAAATGCCATGGTGATGTCACATTCTTTGTAGATAATCTCTAGGGCACGGCGCACACCGTCTTCACCATAAGCACCCAGACCATACAAAAAGGCGCGCCCAATCATCGTACCTTTTGCACCCAGTGCAATGGCTTTTAGTACGTCTTGTCCTGAACGGATACCACTGTCTAGCCATATCTCAATATTGCTATTTTCGGCTTTGATGGCTTGGACAATGTCAGGTAGTGCAGCAATAGAGGAAGGCGCACCATCAAGCTGGCGACCACCATGATTGGATACAATCAGTGCATCTGCGCCACTTTTGGCAGCCAAAATGGCGTCTTCAGGTTCCATGATGCCTTTGATAATCAGCTTACCACCCCATAAATCCTTGATGCGAGCCACATCATCCCAGCTAAGACTGGGGTCAAACTGCTCGGTTGTCCATGAAGATAGTGAGGATAAGTCTCCAACACCTTTGGCGTGACCAACGATATTACCAAAGGTATGGTTTTTAGTACCCAGCATGTTTAAGCACCATTCTGGCTTGGTCATCAGGTTAAGGATATTTTTTAGGGTGGGTTGTGGTGGCGCAGACAGCCCGTTTTTGATGTCTTTATGACGTTGCCCTAATACTTGCAAATCAGCAGTCAATACCAATGCGGAGCAGTTGGCTGCTTTGGCACGGTTGATTAGATTGTGCATAAAATCTTTGTCACGCATCACATAAAGCTGAAACCAAAATGGCTTGCTTGTCCCTGCTGCTACATCTTCAATCGAGCAGATACTCATGGTCGATAATGAAAAGGGAATGCCAAACTTTTCAGCAGCACGAGCCGCATGGACTTCGCCATCTGCCCACATCATACCTGTAAAGCCTGTTGGAGCAATGGCAACAGGCATATGCACATCTTCACCAATCATCTTGGTGGCAAGGCTACGCCCTTCCATATCGACCAATACCCGTTGGCGTAGCTTGATACGGTCAAAGTCGGTTTCATTATTGCGATAAGTGGTTTGTGTCCATGAGCCAGAGTCCACATAATCATAAAACATACGCGGTACTTTGTGTTCAGCAATACGGCGTAAGTCCTCAATTTCAGTAATTTTTGATAAATCTTTCATAATACTACCTTACTTAACTTATATAATTTAACTTTATAACTTAACTGAGCGTTGCTAAATCATATAGCCTTATTAATGAAATCAAGCCCATAGCAAAAGTTGCTATGGACTTGATAATCGCAAAAAAAATGGGCGTAAAAAACTATATTAACATGAGTATCATTGTTATTGTTGTATCACTTTTTCTGTATTATCAACCTTTGGCTTTATTGCTAGTAGTGGTATTACTAGTAATGGTCATAATAGCAAAAAAGGATAATGGCCAAACCACTGCTAATATCCACCATATTATACCGCCAAAAATAATCGCCATACCAAGAAAACCTGCTTGCACCACATAATAAATCATTGCTAGCAGCGTTTTGCGAATAACGTAACCTTCCTTGTTTATCAAACCCACAACTGCACAAGCGGCGACCACATTATGCACAGATACCATATTACCAGCAGCTCCACCAATGGCTTGTAATGCCACCACCTGTGCTGCCAAATTAGTATTTAAGCCAATTTGCCCTGCCGTTGACCATTGAAAGTAAGAAAACATCATATTACTAATGGTATTAGACCCTGCGATGAATGCACCCATTGCTCCAATCCATGGTGACATTAGTGGCCATGCACCATGAAATGCATTGGCGGCACTCTCTGCCAACAAAATTGGCATCGCTGGTAGGGCATCAAGTGTGCCTGCGGCAGCACCAGAGTTGATAAATACCTGTACCATTGGCACAGAAAATAGCAATGCAGGTGCGGCAGCTATCATGGTTTTGGCAGAATTTGACCAACTACGTTTAACAGAATCCTTATTCATGCTAAAAAGCCAAATACATATTAAAGAAGTGATTACCAAAATCGTGCCGGGTGAATAGGCTAGTTGGATTTTGCTTGAGATATCTGTACCAAATAGATTGGCAAATTTAATGGTGGTCATATCGCCGACCAAAAATGCCTTTAATGGGGCTACTACCCGAGTAATGATAAGTAATACAATCACAATGATATAAGGTGAAAATGCGCGAATAATAGAAAAACGTGGCGCAACGGTATCATCAAATTTTTCTTCTGCCAATGTCCCCAACCATGCGTTATCCCACTGAGCACGAGGCGCAAAATCAAAGGTTTCTTTGGGTACCAAAAATCCACGTTTGGTCGCTGGCAAAACAATCAATAGACCAATAAAGCCACCAACCAATGAGGGAAATTCAGGGCCTAAATATTTGGCGACCAAATAATAAGGAATGGTAAAGGCGAGCCCTGCAAAAATAGCAAACGGCCAAGCTTTTAAGCCTTCTACAAAAGAGCGTTTTTCACCAAAAAAGCGAGTCAAAAATGCGCTTAAAATTAAGGGAATTAAAAAGCCAATTAATGCATGAAATAGTCCCACATTACCTGTGATTTGTAGCAAATACTGCTCAACAGTGCTTGGCTCAATCGCTTGTGCCAAATCAGCTTTATTACTAATACCTGTATTGACGCCAAGTAATAATGGTGTACCTACTGCGCCAAAGGATACAGGTGTGGATTGGATAATAAGCACCGTCATCACACATGCCATTGCAGGGAAGCCAAGTGCCAATAGCAAAGGTGCACCAACTGCAGAAGGTGTCCCAAATCCTGATGAACCCTCGACCAATGAACAAAATAGCCAAGCCACAATAATGGCTTGTACCCGTCTATCAGGTGATATGTCCATAAAGCCACGGCGAATGGCGATGATAGCACCACTTTCTTTTAATGTATTTAGTAGCAAAATAGCAGCAAATACAATAAACAAAATAGTTAAGGCAATGATAACTCCATTGACCGTTGCTGCTGCTACCTGAGCTCCGCTTACCTGCCAAACAAAGAAAGATAAGGCAGCGGTGACCAGATACGCTGCGCCCATAGAAACTTTTGCTGGTAAGCGCATGACCACCAGCAAGACAAACACCACTAAAATGGGTGCTAACGCCAAAAATGTGTACATAAATTTTCCTTAACTGTACTTAATTTACCTTTATCGTATTGTAATACTTCAAAAGTAATACAAATTTTTCTGAAAGTAACACTATCATACGGTAAAAGTATGCTTAATATAATCCCATTAATAGTAAGGTTTTGGTAATAAAGAGGCGTGATAACCTTTACGTGGTCAGTTATAAAAATATAACTTATTGAAATAATAAGATTTTTTATAAAAAAACCTGACCAAATGGTTATGATTGTTTTTACTTATCATTGTGTTCGATTATTTTGTATAAATGATAAATAGAATCATTTCCCTATTACCTATGTTTTAATCATTGATCCATCAGCCTCGGTTAGTTAGTCACAGCTGCTATTGATTTTTATTTAGGATAAGTTGCTGTAAATCAGCAATAGAAAATGGATAATCCAATCGTTGCTGTGGTGTCAGTAGAACAGGTATTTTATCAGCAAATTGCATCATTAGTCTTTCATTAAATTTAGCAATATCAATCACTTGATAATGAATGCCATAAACACCACAAAATAGCCTCAAAGTCTCTTGAGCTTGTTCACACAAATGACAAGCAGAAGTACCTAGTAGCCACCATGCTGCTAAGTGAAGGTGATTATCATCACTGTTGGTATTGTTTTGAGTGGAAGTTGTTGGGTCATTGGTTATGTCTACTGATTGTGCGAGTGCACGATATATGTCATTGCGTAAATCTTGGCTGGGTTTAGTGGTATCAGTAGACATGGTTTTCTCTCTTATCTTTATATTTTTAATAGCCGTACCTAAATATCTGTACTTAAGACGCATATATGGTGACAGTCTATATCTGTTATTATACGCACTTTATCTGCACAATATCTCATCAGTAACGCCTCTTTTATACAATACAGCCCCATGTCGTTTGACGATTAATGAGATTGGTATGGGGAGCTAATTTTTATTTCAATCATTTGCTTAGGTAGTCTTATCATGGCAATTATTGCTAAATTTATCAAACGAGTACTGATAGTACTTATTTTATTGTTTGTGGCTTTTCATCTTATGATTGCAGGGTTGCTTGCAGTTTGGAAAACACAGCCGATTGATAATTCAATGTTTATGTTACTACATCGCCTCTCAGGGGGAAGTGTGACGCAAACGTGGGTCGAGTATGATCACATTGCCAAATCAGCAAAACAGGCAGCCATTGCCAGTGAAGATGCAAAATTTGTTACTCATGATGGTTTTGATATGCAGGGCATCGAAGTGGCAATGAAGAAAAATGAAAGTACAGGTACAGTATCAGCAGGTGGTTCGACCATCACCCAGCAACTGGCAAAAAATTTATTTTTAACGCCGCATCGCTCCTATGTGCGTAAAGGCGAGGAAGCCATTATTACCGTTATGATAGAGAATATATGGGATAAACAGCGTATTTTAACTGCTTATTTGAATGTAGCTGAGTTTGGTGATGGTATTTATGGCATTGAAGCGGCAGCACAGCATTATTTTGGCAAACCTGCCAGTAAACTCAGTCAAAGTGAATCCGCCTTATTAATTAGTATGTTACCCAATCCTAAATATTATGAGCAACACCAAGATGCCAAGCGGTTGCGTAATAAGCAGCGCATTATTCAAAAGCGTATGCCCTCAGCAGCATTACCGTAGGTATTTATTTTTAAAAGGATTATAAAAATTTTATAACGGTTAATTATCTAATACTTATAATAATAAAGGTAGGTTTATTGTCAGTTGCCGTTATATCGTCATATTTATCAGCTATATTGTTGATAAATATGGTAATTGTTATCCTTGTTAATAAAAACGTTTGTAAAAACGGACTCTTTATGAAAACTGACTTAGGAGGTGTCTATGCCCACAGCCCAAAATAAACAACAACCTCAGCCTAGTGCAACCAAAAATAGTGCGACCAAACCACAGCAGTCTGCCACGTCTAATTTGACGACAATAGATTGGCACAGAGCAGAAGATGGTAGCTATTCTCCCAACTGCTATATCAATCGTGAGTTATCATGGTTGCAATTTCATTTGCGTGTATTGGCTCAAGCAACCAATCCTTGTCACCCTTTATTAGAACGATTGTTTTTTTTAATCATATTCTCATCAAATATGGACGAGTTTTTTGAAATACGTGTGGCAGGTGTTATGCAGCAGATGAATCGTGGCAATCTTGCTAATACACCTGATGGTCTTAAGCCCAGTGATGTATTGGCAGAAATCTCCAAAATATCGCATGCTGCCATCACTGAGCAGTATCGTATTTTAAATGAAGACATATTGCCTGAGATGGCAAAACAAGACATTCGCTACTTAAAGCGTGATGAATTAAACGCCAAACAAGCCGCATGGATGAAAGAATATTTTATCCATCAGGTATTGCCTGTACTGACTCCGATTAGCATTGATCCAGCGCACCCATTTCCAAGACTGGTCAATAAAAGCCTTAACTTTATGGTTAGCCTAGAAGGCAAAGATGCCTTTGGACGTGATATTAATCTAGCTGTTGTACCCGCACCACGCAGTTTGCCTCGAGTTATTCGCATCCCTGATGAACTAACAGGTGGCAAGGAGCATCATATTATGCTCTCAGCCGTGATCCATGAACATGTCGGTGAGCTATTCCCTGGTGTAAAAGTCACTGGCTGCCATCAATTTCGCTTGACTCGCAATGCCGATTTGAATCTGGCAGATGATGTAGAGGATATTGCCAAAGCACTTGAAGGCGAATTAGAAAATCGCCGTTTTGGTGACAAAGTACGCCTGGAGGTAACCACCAATTGTCCAGAAGAAATCAGTAATTATCTACTTAATGAATTTGAACTGCATAAAGATTTACTCTATCGTGTTAATGGTCCTGTTAACTTAACCCGTTTGTTGTTTGATTTTAATGTGCCTGAGTTACGTTATCAGCCATTTACCCACATGATGCCAAAAAGTTTTCGTCGTGAGTCTTTTGACAAAGGCGATAGTATGTTTACCGCCATGCGCCGTGGTGATGTACTGGTGCATCATCCGTTTGAATCGTTTAATCCGATTGTTAACTTGTTATGGCAAGCGGCTAATGACCCCAAAGTATTGGCAATTAAACAAACTTTATACCGCTCGGGTACCAACTCTGAGATAGTACAAGCACTGGCAGCCGCTGCCCGCAATGGTAAAGAAGTCACTGCTGTAATTGAATTACGTGCCCGTTTTGATGAAGCCAAAAACATCGAAGTGGCTAATCTGCTGCAAGAAGCAGGTGCCGTAGTGGTTTATGGTATCGTTGGTTATAAAACCCACGCCAAACTGATGCTGATTGTGCGCCGTGAAGACAATCAGATTCGTCGCTATGTGCATCTAGGCACAGGCAACTATCATGCAGGTAATGCCAAAGCTTATACTGACTATGGTTTATTTACCGCAGACCCCAATATTTCAGAAGACGTGCATAAAATATTCCAAGAGCTTACGGGCATGGGTAAGCCTGCCAAAGTGAATAAACTGCTGCATTCTCCTTTTACTTTGCATGATAGCTTAATGCAATATATTGATGATGAGATTGCACATGCCAAAGCAGGTAAAAAAGCACACATCATCGTCAAGGTCAATGCGCTGACCGAGCGTAAATTGATCGACAAGCTTTATGATGCCTCACAAGCAGGAGTGAAAGTTGAATTAATTTTACGCTCAATGTGTTGTTTGCGACCACAGGTTAAAGGTTTATCAGAAAATATCACTGTGCGTTCAGTGGTGGGGCGTTTCTTAGAGCATACCCGTGTTTATTATTTTTATAATAATGGTGATGAACGTCTCTACTGTGGTAGTGCTGATTGGATGGATCGTAACCTATTTCACCGTGTCGAAGTCGCATTTCCCATTGAAGATAAAAAGCTGTTTAAACGAGTCTATGAAGATGGGTTGATTAATTACTTGCAAGATAATGTACAAGCATGGACGTTGGCAGGCGATGGTAGCTGGCAAGCATTGTCACCCAAAGCAGGAGAAGAGGCACACATTGCTCAAAACCACTTATTACAAGTTATTAATAAAGTCAGCCACTAATATTTTGCGCTATCTTGTATTGATAAAAAACTAAAAACAACTGAGCAATCAGTTGTTTTTTTTATATATACGCATCACTTTTTACATATATATACACATTGATACGTCATTATTTTGGAGATATGGGTATAAACTAGGTAATATAGAACGTGATCAATGACCCTTTTTTATTAGGAGACAGCAATGAGCGCAGAAAACAATCAAGCAAAACAAACCAAATCTGACATTGAGCAAGCAGTGGATAATATCAAGGTTGACTCGTTGGCAGAAAATTTAAAAGACAGCGCTGATAATACAAACACAGCTGAGGTACAAAAACCAGCAACCTTAAGCGATGATGAGCAAACTGCATTTATTGATGAAGAGTTACGCACTGATCAATAAAGCTGATAAATAAAGTAATCTATGACCAGTTTGTTCCAGTAAGCGAATAAGCGATAGAATAAAGCCAATATTTTAAATAGCTAAAAGGATACTATCATGTCAATTAATAAACAGATTAAAGTAACAGACCAACAAGCCGCAGCGGCAGCCGAAACGCTTAATGTTGACAGTAATATCACCAAAGAAGAGGCAACGAGTGCTTCTATTGATAAAAGTGCTGATCCTAAAGAGCTTAATGAAACCTATGCAGGACGTAAGTATCAGCCAGACATAGATGGTCCACAACAGGACTCACAAGAGACAGACGAAATCTATTCTGACCCACGCAAACAAGAGAATCTGCCACCTGCTGGCAAAAATGTGGGTGAACTAAATGCACATGATTTAAGCCGTAATAATGATGTTTAAATAAAAAAAGGATGGTTAAATAGCAAAATCTAAAACTAAAGACAGTGGTATAAAAAGATCAAAAAAGTGTTATATTGATTTTTCAAATGTCATTTGACTAACAATTAAATATAAATCAAAAATAAGGATTTTTTATGACCAGCAATGATTCAAACTTAATTAAAACACCCTTAAAAGAGTCCTCAGATGAATCACAAAATCCTCAGACTGTAGAATCTACGACAACTGAGGTGAAAAATATTGAAGATGCAGGAGAAGTGGTCAACACCGAACATGTCAATGAAGGTGACTTAGCGGCAAGAAGTCCTGACCGTCGTGACCAAATAGGGCAGCCTTTTGATGGTAGTATTAATGAGCACAGTATGGGTTCAGATAATCCACAAAGTGAAGATTTACATACACTGAACCGTTATGCCAATGTTGATAATGCGCAAACTCGGGTACTATCAGCCAATGATCAAAAATCATCATAAATAAAGTAGGTCTGATTAGTCACTAAAAACAAACATAAATCATAAATAATAAAAAACCCCGAAAGCCATAAGCTACGGGGTTTTCTTATATGGTACCAGTGGTCGGACTCGAACCGACACGCTTTTAAGGGCAACGGATTTTGAATCCGTCGTGTCTACCAATTCCACCACACTGGCATGTAGGGTTAGCTATCACACAAAATAGGAATTAAACTAAATAACTAATAGTGTGTTTGCTGTAGGACGGCTATTATAGCAACATTTTTCACAGCGTCAAGCATTTTATTGCAATTTTAACCGACAAATGCACGCTCAACCAAATAATCGGCAGGCACCCCGATACGTGGTGAAACCGTCAGCCCAAAATCATCTAAAATCTTAGAGACATCGGCATTAAATGGCATGCTACCACAAATCATCACTCGGTCATCGTCTTTGTTAATCGGTGGCATACCAATATCTTCAAACAATTTGCCAGAACTCATCAAATCAGTGATGCGTCCTGTATTACGGAACTCATCACGAGTCACCGTGGGGTAGTAAATAAACTTCTCACGGAACCACTCACCGAATATTTCATCATTAGGTAGCGTCTCTTCAAACATCTGCTTATACGCCAAATCTTCTACATGACGTACCCCATGACACAAAATCACTTTATCAAAACGTTCATACACCTCAGGGTCACGAGACAATGATAAAAATGGCGCAAGTCCAGTACCTGTAGATAACATATATAAATTTTTAGCGGGCAACAAATCATCTAATACCAATGTGCCCGTTGGTTTTTTACTTACCAGTAGCTCTTCACCTACTTTAATATGCTGTAAACGTGAGGTTAAGGGGCCATCTTGCACTTTAATAGAGAAGAATTCTAAATGCTCTTCATAATTGGGGCTAGCAATCGAATATGCACGCATTAATGGCTTACCGTCCACCATAATCCCAATCATCGCAAACTCACCATTACGAAAGCGCAGTCCAGCATCGCGTGTTGTCTTAATGGTAAATAGTGAGTCATTCCAATGGTGTACATGCGTCACCGTCTCAGTGTGAAATTTTGACATATATTGCCTCTATAAAATGGATTCTTATTAATAAAAAATTAAAAAGGGATACAACTCGTACCATGACAAATACAAATAAAACCATTGTCATAAAAAAATGGGCATCAAGTTTAATAATAATTTAACAATAAATTAAATACAATGATGACAACCATTCTCACCTATCAATGCGCCATATCATAGCAAATTTATCACCATCATAGCGTCTTTACACACAAAAATGAGATAAAAATACCATGATAAAATGGAATAAACCTCAGTATAAATACCATAAAGACAATCCCATAACCGCCACATGCAAACTTTTACTTATGAGTCGTCAATCCCGTTACTATCGAAAGTAAATAGCCTAGTTCTTACCCCATTATCTCATTACGCAAAGCTTTTTGGCAGATATGCAAAGGTCTGGTTTATATGATTAAGCTACTATTTATTAGGTGCTATTTAACTTAATTATTAGGACTTACGCAGTTTCATAGATTATTAGCGTCTGGGAATCATTTACTCGCTGGCTGTACGTAGTTCCAGAGGCTTCGTAAATAACTCCTAGCCGCTGTATTAAGATAAATATCGTGCTTTTGCGCAAGTCCTAATCATATAACCATCATACTACCAACACTGCAAAAAGGAGAAAGCGAATGTTGGCAAATCCTGCTACAAAATATAAACGTTTTGACGTTGAGCCATTTTATCAGCGTACATGGTGTAACAAACAGCTAATGGGTGCCCCTCGTTGGTGTTCCTCAGATTTAAGAGATGGCAATCAAGCCTTGATTAATCCAATGGATATGGATAAAAAGATAATGCTATTTAATCATCTGTTAGAGATTGGCTTTAAAGAGATTGAAGTTGCTTTTCCCTCGGCATCTGCAACCGATTTTAATTTTGTACGCCATTTGATTGATAATCAAAAAATTCCAGAAGACGTATGGATACAAGTGATTACCCAATCCCGAGCGTCTTTGATTGCAAAAACCTTTGAGGCATTAAAAGATGCCCCCCGAGCAATCGTGCATTTATACAATGCCACCGCCCCTGTATTTCGTGAGGTGGTGTTCCAGCAGAATAAGGCTGAAACCATTCAACTTGCGTTACAAGGAGCACAGCAAATAAGAAACCAGTGTGAGGCACAGCCAGAAACTTTATGGCAATTTGAATATTCACCTGAAACTTTTTGTTTTACTGAAAGGGATTTTGCCCTTGAAATATGCGAAGCGGTAAAAGACGTTTGGCAACCCAATCCGCAACGTCCAATGATTATCAACCTGCCCGCTACCGTTGAGATGAACACGCCCAATGTTTATGCTGACCAAATAGAATGGTTTATCAAAAACTTCTCTGATTTATCTGATATTACTATCAGTATTCACCCACATAATGACCGTGGCACAGGAGTTGCTTGTGCAGAACTGGCAATGTTGGCAGGGGCAACCCGAGTTGAAGGCTGTTTGTTTGGCAATGGTGAGAGAACAGGTAATGTGGATTTGGTCACCTTAGCACTCAATTTATACACCCAAGGCATTAGCCCAAAGCTGGACTTTTCCAATCTGGCACAAACAGTTAAGACCATGGTTCATTGCAATGAGTTACCCATTCACCCTCGCCACCCTTATGCAGGTGAGTTGGTATTTACCGCCTTTAGTGGTTCACATCAAGATGCGATTAAAAAAGGGTTTAGCAAACGTGATGCCAATCCACAGCAGATTTGGAATGTGCCTTATTTTACCATTGACCCCAAAGACATTGGCTCAGATTATGAAGCGGTGATTCGAGTCAATAGCCAATCAGGAAAAAGTGGGGCAACGTGGCTATTGGCACAACATCATGGGCTACATCTGCCCCCTGCTTTTCAGATAGACTTTAGCCAAAAAGTAAAACAATTTACCCATCATAATGAGCAAGAAGCCAGTATTGCTGATATATGGACATTGTTTCGCCACAGTTATGGCTTATTGACCGCACAAGAGATACAGACTCAGGCAACACCGATAGTTACTATCGGCAAAATGCAGGGGGAGAATATTGGGGAGAATACTAACGAGGAGAAAACTAAAGACAGTTATCAGTTAACAATACAACTGCATTATGACGGGCAAACGCTGGAGATACAGGGCTCGGGTAACGGTTTGTTATCCGCTTTTATTGATGCGATAAATCATACGTTTGCACAAAATTTTAGCATTCAAAATTTTGATGAGCATAGCTTGGGTAATGCCAGTAATAGTCAGGCGGTATGTTATGTGGTGCTTAAAAATAATGCCCCTGAAAATGGCGAAATGTTAAAAAATGAATCAGCGAAAAGTGAGGAACTAAATAATGAGAAAGAAAATGATGAGCTCGTAAAGCAGGAACAAGAGCAGGAACAAGATAGGCTATTTGGAGTGGCGATTGGTGATGACATTGCCAAAACCTCGGTGCAAGCGGTGATAAATGCCTGTCAGCGATTTTTAAGCAAGGCTTTTATAGATATCTTATCCATATAGTCAATCTAATATAATTTCACCACAAGGCAACCGAGTGAAGATAGTACAAGTAGTACATCTAGCGAGGTTAACATTGTGGTGGATTTATAGTAGGCAGACTATACAAGTACAATAGGAATGTTAGTTTTGCTCATCATAAGTTTGGGTAACATATTGTGAAGGTGACATGCCCATACGTTGTTTAAATGCGGTACTAAAAGCGGTCGGGCTATCATAACCAACAGCTAATGCAACATTGGTCACGCTTTCGCCTTGCAACAATAGTGTTAGGCTTTGTTGTAGGCGTGAGCGTCTTAACCATTCGCTAAAACTTAACCCTGTCTGCTGATAAAATTGGCGGGCAACGGTTCTTTCACTACAACAAGTCATTTTGGCAATGTCTGCCATACTCCATTGATAATGAATATTTTTTGTCACTTTTTCGCACACCTCGACATAGTTTTGTGTTTGGGGCATGGGCAATTCAAAATCTTCTAACGCTGATAAGCCTCGAAGCTCATCAAGTATTAGCTCGGTAATCCATTGTTCTCGGCTATGGTTTTGATAATTACTGTCAATAGATAAAGCCTGTATTAACAACGTCTGCAAGAATGGTGAAATGGTGACAACTTGGGTTTGATTGGGCAAGTCTGCTCGTGCTAATGGTTCAACAAAAGCCGATAAAATGCTGGTATTTTTTAATAACGACAAGGAATGTGGTGTACTTTTAGACAGCCAGATGCCTTTATCTTGAGTAATAATAAATCGTTTGCCATTCATCAGTACTTTTAGCAAGCCTTCTTTGACCACCAGCAGTTGATGGCAAGAATGTTGGTGATAAGGCTCACTGCCCCCTTTGTCATAGGTTTTATCAATGACATAAATAGGATTGAGTAAAAAACTGTCTTGAAAATACATATAGATTTATTCCAAATTTCACATAGATTTTCAAAGAGTGTAAATGCTGACTCAGCATTTAAGGTTTGCAGTTAAGGACAGGGTTGGCAGTCTGTAAAATGGAAAATTGGCAGTATCCAGCTTATGCTAAAATATCCCTCTTTTATGCCAATGTTATTTATTCTATGCCAAGCACACCAAGCAATTTAACCATTCCCATCATCGGCTATCACCGCTCGCCCTTATCACAAAAATTTGGTATGCCACGTCAGCCTAATTTGGTTGATTTGGTCAGTCATATCGAGATGTTGCCACCTTATGATACACTCGATGCCTTTGTTGGTATCGAAGATTTTAGCCACTTATGGATAACATGGCATACGCATCATAATAAAGCCCAAGTCAATTTTAAGCCACAAGTACGCCCACCGCGTCTTGGTGGTAATGCTAAATTGGGTGTATTTGCTACTCGTAGTACATATCGCCCTTCGGCATTGGGTTTATCAGTGGTGCGTTTATTAGCAGTTGATAAACAACAGGGCAAGGTAGTATTGCGTATTCAAGGGGCAGATATGATTGATGCGACGCCCATCGTCGATATTAAGCCTTATGTGGCATATAGTGATGCCATTATTGATGCTATCAGTGGTTTTGCCCCCGCCGCACCTACCACAAAAATAGTAAAAATCAGCACAAGGGCACAACATCAGTTTAGCGCATTCTTAACAGAAGAATCTTCTTCTAACCCAGTTAATATAAATTATCTAAGCATCCAAAAAAATGATCTCGATATTATTTGTGCACTGATTGCACAAGATCCAAGACCTGCGTATCGACAACATGAGGTAGATCAGGTATTTATCATGCGTTATAAACAAGTGGATGTGCACTTTCAGATGGATAATGAGGGGGTATTGTGGCTGGTGGATATACAGCAAGTGGTTTAAAATAGCGGATAATTACAAATAGAAGCCATGTTTATGTCCCTTCCAGAATTTTCCATGACCGTTGATTTGCGTTGGTGTCTTGATGAGCTATTAAATGATGGTGTCATTGACCAGCGTGATTACAATCTGGTGATGACCAGTCGTCGTGATAAAGATAAGCATCCATTGCAAGTGATTGCTGATTTTAAGCTCAGCAGCCGTTTGCTAACTAACCAAAAATTAGATTTAGCTTGGCTAAATCGTTGGTTAGCAGATAAAGCAGACATGCCTGTGGTGCGTATTGACCCATTAAAAGTTGATGTACCAAGTATCACCAAAATAATGGCGTTTGAGTATGCTCGTAGTCAATATATTTTGCCGATAGCCATTAGTGATACGGAGGTAGTGATTGGTACAGACCAGCCATTTTATACCGATTGGCATACCAATATTGCCCATATTATCAAACCCAAAACCTTTCGTACGGTATATATTAGTCCAGCACAGATTAACCGCTTTCGCCAAGAGTTTTATCAGGTTACCCATGCCATTGCAGGGGCAAATCTGGCAAACAAACGTGATGCTGCCAATATCCAAAATGTCGAGGCACTGTTACAGCTTGGTGATAGCAGCAACCCTGATGCCAATGATCAACATATTGTTAAAGTGGTGGATTGGCTGTTGCAATATGCCTTTGAGCAACGTGCCAGTGATATTCACTTAGAGCCAAGACGGGAGACAGGCAAAGTACGCTTTCGTATTGATGGTGTATTGCATACCGTTTATGAGATGCCATCAACTATCATGACAGCCGTTACTGCACGTATTAAAATTTTGGGTAGACTCAATGTTGCTGAGAAACGCAAGCCGCAAGATGGACGCTTAAAAACCCGTACCCCCAAAGGACAAGAGACGGAGCTGCGTTTATCAACTCTGCCAACAGCGTTTGGTGAAAAGTTAGTGATGCGGGTATTTGATCCTGAAGTTTTGGTACGCTCATTTGCTCAGCTTGGTTTATCAGGTAAACAACTTGAGACGTGGCAGAATATGACCGCCAATCCCAATGGCATTATTTTGGTGACAGGACCAACAGGTTCAGGTAAGACTACCACTTTATATAGTACCTTAAAACAACTTGCCACTGAGCAAGTTAATGTGTGTACCATTGAAGACCCCATCGAGATGATTGAGCCAACATTTAACCAGATGCAAATTAATGCAGGAGTAGATTTGCATTTTGCTGATGGTATTCGCTCATTGATGCGCCAAGACCCAGATATTATTATGGTGGGAGAAATACGAGATAATGAAACTGCGGACATGGCAGTACAAGCATCGCTGACGGGACATTTGGTGTTGTCTACTCTACATACCAATGATGCACCGAGTGCTTTGACACGGTTGCATGATTTGGGGGTGCAGCCATTTTTGACCTCAGCAACAATACTAGGTGTGGTGGCGCAGCGGTTGGTACGTACCTTATGTCCACATTGTAAAAGTGCACAGGCTGTGGTGGCAGATAGTGAGATGGCATTACAATGGTCAGAGCTGGTGAGTCCGTGGAAAGCGGCCTTACCTGAGCAGTTTTATCATGCGATGGGCTGTGAGCAGTGTCGTAATACTGGCTATCAAGGACGTATTGGATTGTATGAAATCATGCCATTATCTAATGAACTAAAAAAGCTGGTTGCCAGTGATGCCAAGCTTGATGAGCTCAAGCAGCAAGCGTATAAAGAAGGAGTGCAGCCATTACGATTGGCAGGTGCAAAGCGTATCGCTGAAGGTTTAACAACAATGGAAGAGGTATTGCGAGTTGTACCATTGGGTTAAGGGCTAAATGGGTGATGAATACAGGTTGTTAAAGCTTTAACGCTCCCAGTAAATACCCGTTTTGACTATTTTGGCGGGTGTACCTGCAATCAGGCAATTGGGCGTATGGACAGGCTTATTAACAAATGCGCCAGCAGCGACAATACATCCATCGGCAATATGTACATTTTTGGAGATGGTGACATTGGCAGCTATCCAAACGTGATCACCAATATGAATGTCAGTAGTGGCATGATTGAGTCTTTGTTTGGTTTGTAGATCATATACCTTATGCACATCGGTTGCCCTGATTTCAATGCCCCGTGAGATCATACATTCAGAGCCAATGTTAACGCTTTTATCGCGTGCCAATATATAACAGTCAATGGCGGTGGTCTTTGCTGCTATTTTAATATGTAGGTTATCACCAACAATGAGTAAATGCCCAGAGAATTTCACCTCATCAGCAATATTGACAGTATTGTGATTGCCATCAATATCTATTTTTAATTGGTTAAATTTACCGTTTTTACCAATGGCTATGTGGTTATGACAGCCTTTGCGAATGGTCATGGGGCAGTGTCCAATAATATGGTTATTTGCTTCAATGGCAAATGTATTATGTTGACCATTATCAATGATATGGAAACGATTTTTATAGATTTTTTTATATAGTGATGGTTTGATGTTTCTATAGAGTTGTAGCAAATTATTATTCATAAACTGTTGAGCTCTATGTTATTGATAGTCTGTTTAGATGAAAAGTAAAGTAGAGATATAATGAACTGATACTGCACAAATTTGTGATTTGTATTAAAATAATTATTTATTATTAGGGTTTGTTGAATATTCATCTTCATAGGAAAAATTGAGACAAATTTGTCTGATTGTCTGATTGTCTTAGTCAAGGCAATGAACGCAGGTAGCTCTGGTTAATAACAGCAGGGATATGAACAAGTTCATTAACGCTTCATCATGCAAATTTAGCTAATTTTTACATAAAAGTAAAAAATAGTTATATCCCTTGTAGATATTAGTCCAATGGGGTAAATGTTCAACAGACACTAGTATTAATCATAATTTATAAAAAATTGTTTGGATAAGTTTGGACAAATTGTTGTTTATTAAAAAATTATCATTATTATATAGTTCACTAAAATGCAGTAATAAAAAAGTTATAGCTTCTATATTTTAATATACTATTACATTTATTTATAAATTGGAAACTTATGTTTACAGATAGCCATTGTCACCTAAATCGACTCGATCTGACTAAATATGATGGTAAATTGGCAGGAGCGATTGCTGCGATGAAAGCTGCCAATGTGAATCGAGCCATGGCAATCATGTGTGATATTGCCGAATACGATGATATTTATCAAATTGTACAGCAATATAGTGACAATACTTTGACATTGGGAATGAGTGTTGGTGTGCATCCATGTGAGGATTTAGCTGTACTAGAGTCTGCCACGGTAGAGCGTTTGGTTGAGATGGCAAGTGCAGATCATGTGTGGGCAATTGGTGAGACAGGATTGGATTATTATTGGAGTGATGAGAATATACAAGCGCAGCAAGCCAGTCTTACTCGTCATGTACATGCCAGTCAGATTCTAAAAAAACCCTTAGTGATTCATACTCGTGAAGCCAAACATGATACGTTAGCGGTTCTGAAGGCTGAAAAAGCAGAACATGGCATTATTCACTGTTTTACTGAAGATTGGGAGACGGCAAAGCAGGCTTTGGACTTGGGGCTTTATATTTCTTTTTCGGGCATTGTGAGCTTTAAAAATGCTCAAAGTTTGCGTGATGCTGCGCTCAAAGTTCCCAAAGATAGATTACTCATAGAGACAGACAGCCCTTATCTTGCGCCCGTACCAAAACGGGGCAAGCCCAATGAGCCTGCCTATGTGCCTTATGTCGCCAGTTGTCTGGCAGAGCTGTTTGCTATGTCTACTGAGGCAGTGGCAGAGTTGACCACGAAAAATTTTAATAATTTACTGGAACAATACCATTAAAATCGGTATGCTATAAAGTAGTTATGACTATACAGTCATAGAATAATAGGAATTTAGGGTTTAATTGACTAAGCATGATAAAACTTAGCACAGTTCTGTGACAACAATAAAACAGTAACAACCAGGTTATATCAGGTTATAAATTATATAAGATAAGTAATAATAGTTGATAGGAGTGTCCATGAGTCGACAGCAGCAATTCAAACAACGCGAAGAAAACATATTAGCGATGGCAGAGCAGTTGCTTCTGGAAACGGGCAATGGAGATATTACCCTAGATAGTTTGGCAGATCAGTTGGATTTGGCAAAAGGAACACTGTATAAGCATTTTGCCAGTAAAGATGAGTTGTATTTGCGCATTATTATCCGTTATGAAGAACAGTTGTTTTTGATTAATAAAATCGAAGATGAACCTGCTGCTGGAGTAGCTCGTATCATTTTACAACAATTATTAAACCCTCAAAAAGCTTTATTATTAAATCAGATAGAGGAAAGATTGGCGTCATCCGCCATTGGGCTGAATCGTATGTTTGGTGAATTGTATGATATTCGCCGTGCGCGTATGAAACGCTTGATTAATATCACCAGTCATTATCTACAAAGTCAAAATAGTGGTTTGAGTACACGAGATTATATGTCGACTATTTGGGCGATGGGACAAGGGGGCGCTAGTCTACTAAATTCAAGTTTTTATCAGCGTTATCTTGGAAGGCGTGATACCCTGCGTTATGCATTGGTGCAGCAAATATTAGACTTACCAAAGCAATATCCTTGTACTGACAGTGCAGATGATGACATGGCTGCTTTGGTGAATCAGATTGATTCTGAAACCAAGGCACATCAGCAATCCTCTTTATAATGAATAGATATTATTTAAAATCATATTATCGTTTATCGCAATTTTCTAAGATACAGTTTATTCAATTAAAACAGTCGTCTATTAGTATGGTTAATATGGTTAGTATGATTTTTTATTCTAACTCTGGTAATGTAAGTCAAGACGTATCTGTTGATAATAGGCAAAGTGGCTTTACATTAATTGAGATGATGGTGGTGGTGGTCATTTTGTCTGTATTTGCAGCCATGATGACCATGTCTGTTGGCAGTACTGAGAGTCGTAAAAACAGAGCATTCTATGAGCATTTAATAGACAGTTTGCAATATGTACGTCTGCTTTCAGCCGAGCAAATGCAGCCAATGGGCTTAGCGATGCAATCAAAAGTAGATGGACAAGCATCACCAGTCATTCTCAGTTTGAGCGATCCTTATGTGTTTTTGACCACAACGGCTGTCAGTAGTGGGGATCAGCCAAAAAATGCCATGGAGCTTTCTGCCATGAGTAGTGATGAAAAAAATAGTCAAAAGCCAACTTGGCAACCTGAGCCAAGTATTACCCTGCCTGAATTACCTCCTGATGTGGTACTAACCATCTCTTCTTTATCAACTCAAAATAAGTCTACGCAAGATTTGCAGCCGTGGTTTCAAGGCAATGATGTGCCTAAGGTGTTGTGGTATGGTACAGGTGAGGCTTCTCCTGTGACTATTGAAGTGCGCTATCATGATCGCTTGGTGGGTGAGGTGATTACGGTGATGCCAAATGGTCAGATTAAAGTAGGGCAGTCGTGATGCGTGAATATCGATGCTCATATTGTGCTGCACATTTCCGCTTTTTGTCAAACCAGCAAACTTTTAGCCAAAATTTCAGTCAACAAAGGCAAAAACAAGGTGGTTTTACCCTGATTGAGGTCATGGTTGCTTTGGCAATTTTGGCAGTTGTTGCTATTGTAGCAAGCCAAGCAAGTGGTACTTACCTGCGCTCAGTAGATAATCTAAAAACACAAACATTGGCACACTTTGTGGCGCAAAATGCAGGTGCAGATTTAAAAATTCATAATAAGTGGTTAACGGCACAGCAATCACAGCAGGTATCATCACAAGGAAGAGATTGGCAAGTGGTATTAGTGCCACAGCCTATGGCTGGGATTGCGGTGGAGAATTCTCTACAGATTGTTAATATTCAAGTTGCGCCTGTGATAGATGGACAAGTTAAAAACAATGTGACGGATTTAAATGTGGTTATTAAAAACCCACAAAACTAACAATGTGTATTTGTAGTCCACAAAGGTGGTTTTTTAGCTAAGCGCGCTAAGCTGAGTGAGTATTTGCCTATAGATTGCCCATAGACTATTAGACTATTTTGAGAAATTAATGACCCATTTACCTTTAGCCTCTCCTAGTTATGATCAGCGTGGTTTTACTTTGCTAGAGCTGATGGTAGCGATGACTATATTTGCTATATTGGCAGTCGCGGGCTGGCAGGTGTTTGATGGTCTTAATCGTAGCAAAGATAGAGCACAGCTACAAACAACCGCATTAAGTGAACTACAGTTTGCTTATTTGCAAATTCAAAAGGATATGGCACAGGCGATACCCTATCAGCTTGATAGTGGACTGTCTGAGGCAGCATCACCAAGCAGCTTAAATGGTTTAGCAAATGGTCAAGGGGCTATACAAGGAGCTATAGATGTGGGACACACCAATGGCTTTACCCTTGCTGCGGACTCGATAAGTTTTATTCGTTTTGCTGACCCAGACCCCCGTTATCAAAGCTCACCACTATTGGAACGTATTGTCTATCGAGTTGAAGGTAACCAATTGATTCGTCAGCGTTTTGATTCTTTAAACACTGCTGATACACAAACCCCGCTGCAAAGTATACTTATCTCAGATATATCCCAGCTACGTTTTCAAGCATTAAATCCAGAGCCTATGGCGACATTTCCAGATCCTAGCGTGACAGAAGATTCTGGTTTACCCAGTGCTAATAGTGAGGATGCAGAGAAAAAAAATGCAGCGAATAAAGGCAGTTTACCCAAAGGTATTATGATAGAGTATGGCTATCAAATGGGTGCTCAACAAGTACCCATAAGTTGGCAATTTGCATTACAGTCGACACCACCAGTAGTCGATGTGATAGCAAAACCAAAGCCTGATCCTGATCCGAAACCAGAATCCTAAGCCATTACTTTAAGCAGATAAATAAAATATTTTAATATGTCAAAAACCACAGTAAATTTTATGCTTCCAAAGCGTCAACAAGGCATGGCTTTATTGACTGTGCTATTACTGGTAGTGGTTATTACTGTGGTGGCAGGCTCGATGCTTGCCAGTCAAAAAATCGCTTTACGTAAACAAATGCTACTCTTGGATCAAAATCAAATTTTGCAAGATATTGTGGCAGCAGAGCAGATTGCCGCAGGTTTAATTGCCGCAGACATGACACTAAACAACAGTGATAGTATGCAAGATGCTTGGGCGCAAAAACCAAAACCACTACAGATAGGATCGCATAAAGTTACCCTAAATATTTATGATGCCTCACGAAAGTTTAATATCAATAACTTATATCATGATGGTGCGGTTGATGAGGCAGCCTTAGCAGCCTTTCAGCGATTACTGAGCAATGTGGGTTTAGATCCTATCCTGGCGTATGCAGTATTAGACTGGCAAGACCCAGACAATGAAACTCTTGCAGAAGGTGGAGCAGAGCGTGACGCTTATGAGGCGCAGGACAATAAAAATTCGCAATCTGTGGTGGCGAGTATTACCAACCAACCTTTTATTAGTGTTGATGAGCTCGCAGCGGTTAAAGGATTTACTCCTGCAAAGCTGGCGACGCTGAAACCTTATATTACAGCAGTGCCTTATTATTTGCCAGTTAATGCTAATACGGCTGATGCGGTGGTATTGGCATCTTTGGTAGAAGGTGGCAGCGCAGCGCAGTTTGCGCCACTGGTGAAGGCGGTACAAACACAGCCCTTTGATAGCTTGGATAATCTGATGCAAACAGAAGGGTTTGCAGGTTTGGATGAAAAAGCCAAAGCGGCTGTTCGCCCTTTACTTGCTGTAGATAGCCAAGCATTTGAGGTCTTGATTGATGTGGAAGTGGACGCTAAGCATCGCTATGCCACTACATTTATCAGCAAAGTGGCTAAGACAGATGCAGCAAATAATGGACAAGCTGACAATCAGCAGCCAGCCAACAGTGGCATAGGAGGGAACATAGGAGAGCAAGCTGCTCAGCGTGTGATTCGCCCTTATAATCGAAAATTGTGGACATATCGCCCTAATCTTTAAATACAGGTGTTATAGCAATTCGTTAAAATAACTTATCTAATTCAAAGTAACGTATTTATTTTTATTGATGGTGTTCTAAAAAGTATGCTACCCCCTCCCTATCCCTCCCCCTCAGGGGGAGGGAACTGTTCCCCCTCCCTGAGAGGCGTTAAAAAATTGCACTGCAATTTTAGCCTCGCAAGGGAATTTCTTTAAATAGAAATTCCTACAAGGAGGGGGCTAGGGGGAGGGCTGAAGCTATGGTAATTTATTAAAAATAGCCACAGCATACTTTTTGAAACACCACCTATTTATTTAAACTCAGCAACATAAAATCAGTCATCATTTAAGATGGTTTGTTCAGACGATTTCCAGTTCTCTGCTCCATAAAACAGCATTTGTGCTTGACGTGTACAGCGGTGTAGTTGTTCTTGCTTTTTTGCTTCTAAAGCTTTTTTGTCTATGTCTTTATCGAACTGTTCGCTATAGGTCAAATCCAACCAATCCATAATCCACGACATAAATAAATTTAAACCTGCAATCGCTAAAAGTTGACGATCATAGTCATCAATATGAGCAAAGGCAGGTTGCAACCCAAGATCTGCACCAACTATTTTGGCAAATAATTTGATTTGATTATCAATGGCATTACGTACCGCTTCTGAACCACCAAAACGCTCACTGACCATAAACTGCCAATAGCGTGGATGCTCATCAATTGATTGGAAAAATAATTGAATGCTTTTAGCAATTTGACGATCAAAGCTTCGGGTACGTCCGATCTGTAGGCGTTCTCCGAGTACAGAGAGTGCGGTCCCCATTTCATCTTCGACCAGTGCTTGACCGAGTTTTTCCATGTCATCAAAATGACGATAAAATGCGGTGGGCACAACACCAACTTCACGAGTTACTTGACGCAGACTAATAGAGCCAAAAGATTGACCAGTCATACACAAATCAAGTACAGCATTAAAAAAAGCGTGGCGGGTTTGTAGTTTTTTTTGTTCTCTTGAATTCATTGGACTGTATATTATGATTAATGGGCTATTATGATACTGAGTTCTACACAAAAAAACGAGGGCTAATTTTGTATTAATCTTTTAAGGTGATTCATTAAATCAACAGTAGAGAATACAGTTGTCTATCATAATTACCAGCCTGCACTATGACTACCACTTAACTCTTGAGCCAGACGATAGGCTTCGTGGTCATTCATACCCGTGATAAAATCGAGAATGTTAAGTGTATTATGATAGACATCATCGTCTAGTATACGATGATTTTGGTGCAAATGTGAGCCAATCAGCCTTAGTAAGTGTTGTTGTTCAAAATCAGCAGGCTGGTTTGATTGGGGTAATAATGCCAGCGGCATAAAGGCGCTGAGCAAGGTTTGTAAACAGCGATTTGCCATCAGCTCCATACGTATTTTGTCACTGTGCGCAAATATCTGTTCTTGCGCCAGATGCTTAGCAGCAGCAATGCCATCTCGAACATCTGCCTGACAATAATCAAACAAGCTGCTTTGTAGGGTACCTGCTAATAGTTCTGAGCCATGACGAATAAATGCTTCGCTGACTTTGTCCACCAAGCGCATCATGGCACGTCCTCTGAGAGCTGCCAGTTTTTGTGCTATGGGCGCATTATTTTTTACCTCAGGTGGTATACCACGTTTGCCTATCAGCGATAGCATCAATGCCTCAACCTCAGCGTAGGGTAACATGCGTAAATGGATACCATCTTCTAAATCAATGAGCGCATAGCAAATATCATCAGCAGCTTCAAGCAGATAGGCGAGGGGGTGGCGGGCATAGCCATCATGTATCGGAGAGATAGGAAGGTGTAGCTGTGCTGCCAGATCATGTAGTTGTTTCTCTTCACTGGCAAAACAGCCATACTTTTGGATATTCAATCCTGTTTGTGATTGTTGATTGTGTTGCTGCTTGCCATTGCTATGTGCTGCCAACCAAGGATACTTCATAAATGCACCCAAAGTTGCACAAGTTAAGCGCATACCACCTTGATTGGGGTGATGTTCATTACGTGTCAGTAAGCGAAAGCCTTGTGCATTGCCTTCATAACCCAGCAAATCCCAACGCTGATGAGCTGGAATATGTTGCAGTAATTTGGCTTGATTGGCGTGATGAAACCAATCTCTAATCGCATACTCACCAGCATGACCAAAAGGTGGATTGCCAATGTCATGTGCCAGACAAGCTGCTTGTACTATTACCCCCACATCAGCGACACTGATGCCTCGAGGTAAACCATTACTAAGGTGTTCATGAAGTTTTTCGGCGGCACGCATGCCTAATGAGCGTCCAATACAGGAAACTTCTAATGAGTGGGTTAGACGTGTGTGAATACCCAGTTGATTGGTCAATGGATGGACTTGGGTTTTTTGGTTTAATTGCCGAAACGAATGTGAAAAAATCAGACGGTCATAGTCTTTATGAAATGGTGTGCGCGATTTCTCTTTTTTCTTATATTTTTTAATGCTTCCTAAGCGGCGATCACTTAATAGATATGACCATTGTTTGCTAGGTGTTGCGACTTTACTAGCTGTCTTTTTTTTAGTCATTGTTATTATCGTATCCTATTGATTGCTATTTTTATTTAAGGATAACGTAACACATTAAAAAAGGTAGTAGCAAGCTATAAACGCAGTTGTGGTACGGTATTTACTCAATTGATTTATGACCCCTGCCAAATCCTCCCTTAAAATAAGGGGAGGCTTGGAAGAGGTTGAGCGTGATAGTAGGTAAATAACTCATGAAAAACAATTTATCAAAGCGGGTATAAGTATTGCTGTTTAAGAGTCTTTTTTACATTCAAAAAGGACTTTACCATCAGTCGCTTGTCCACCATTTACAGCAAAGCTTGATAATTGGGTTTTATCTTCACTAGTGACTTTCCAGGCGATGCCTTGATCATCTGTGAGACCGATATCAGAGCTATAGAGTGTGCCTGAGGTTGATGGAGTTTCGCTTAACTCATACTCAACACCATCAATGAGTAAATGCACAATTTTTGGTTGTTCATCATTATGATAATGAGCAAAAATTTCATTTTCTGGCTCACATGAAAATTTAGTCATATTAGCAGGGTCATGTGCGCCATGATGATGGTGTCCTTCGTGATCATGGTCATGCCCTTCGTGATCATGGTCGTGTCCTTCGTGATCATGGTCGTGCCCTTCATGATCGTGGTCGTGTCCTTCGTGATCATGGTCATGTCCTTCGTGATCATGGTCGTGTTCTTCGTGATCATGATCGTGCGCTTCCACCTCTTGGTTAGGTTCCGTTGTATTTGCTGTTTGAGTGGCATCATTTTTCTGACATGCGCTTAGCATTAAACAAGGCACAAGTAATGTTGCACATAGGGGAGAGAATAAACGTACTTTGGTTTTGCTAGTAGTGAATGAAAACATAACTGTTCCTTATTTAATATATAGAATGTTATAATATAACACGAAATTAACTTTAAAAAAGATCAATTCCAAAAATTATAGAAGTGATCTTTTTATTTTAAAATACTAACTAACTTATTTAAAGATAAAATTAATTAAACGTTAAATCTAAAGTGCATCACATCGCCATCTTGGACAATATAAGTTTTACCTTCTAAGCGTGATTTTCCTGCTGCCGATGCCCCTTTTTCTCCACCATATTCGATGAAGTCTTCATAAGCAATGACCTCAGCACGGATAAAGCCACGTTCAAAGTCAGTATGAATGACACCAGCAGCTTCAGGTGCAGTCGCGCCAACTTTGACTGTCCATGCTCGTACTTCTTTGACCCCAGCAGTAAAGTAGGTTTGCATATCAAGTAAGCTATAGCCTGCTCGGATAACACGATCCAATCCTGCCTCGACCATACCCATACTATCTAAAAAGTCTTGTTTATCTTCTTCATCAAGTTGAGCAATTTCAGCTTCAATTTGATTGCATACTGCCAATACAATGGCATCTTCATTTTTGGCATAGTCTTGTACAGCATCTAAGTATGGATTATTTTCAAAGCCATCTTCGCTGACATTAGCAATATACATGGTCGGTTTTAGGGTAATTAGCCCGTAGCTTTTAATCAGCTTTTTCTCATCATCATCGAGTCCTGCTGCACGTGCAGGTTTGCCTTCTGCTAGCAGTGGTTCTACTTTTTGAAATACTTCCAAAGCCGCTTTAGCGTCTTTATCGCCACCTTTTGCTTTTTTGTTTAAATTCAAAATGGCGCGTTCGACCGCTTCAAGATCAGATAATGCCAGCTCGGTATTAATGGTCTCGATATCATCAATGGGGCTGACTCGTCCATCAACGTGCACCACATTATCATCATCAAAACAGCGTACCACATGAGCGATGGCGTGTGTCTCACGAATATTTGCTAAAAACTGATTGCCCATTCCTTCGCCTTTAGAAGCACCAGCCACCAAGCCTGCAATATCAACAAACTCCATGGTGGTAGGTAGTACCCGCTCAGGTTTAACAATAGCAGCTAATTTATCTAAACGTGGATCAGGTACAGGAACGATACCTACGTTGGGATCTTTGGTACAAAACGGAAAGTTTTCAGCGGCAATACCCGCTTTGGTGAGTGCATTAAATAGGGTAGATTTGCCGACGTTTGGCAAGCCGACGATGCCGCAGTTAAAGCCCATGGATTGTCTCTCTTAAATATGATGTATTAACTATTAAGGTGAAAATTGGATAAAATCGGGCGTATTGTAGCAAAATAATTGTGATTCGGGGGAGTTGATGAGTAAGATGATCAGATATGTTTAATCCAAGATAAATAATATATCCAATACTTGTATCATGGTTAGTTGAGAGCAACGGCACGCTTTGTTTCAGACATTATTATTTTTATTCAGATAATGTTTTCATTAAGTGATATTATGATATATTTACAACTATATTTTGTATTAAACATTACTTAAATTGTGACTGAGATAGTCTAAAAATGAAATTCATGAATACATAGGTTTATAAATATCATTAGGTTCTGGGGGATGGAATATGCAAAAGATAACAAGATCACAGCTACTTATGGCAGGTATGATTTTAACAGTAAGTAGCTATACATATGGTGGTGAAACGACAGGGTTTCAAATTAATGTGGTTGATAGAAAGTATGGAGATAGCATATCTGTCACACCACCTAATCAAAGAAGACAATCATATAGTTACAGTATACTTAGAAATGTGCAATGGAAACGTTTACCTGTTAACACTCAAGTCTGCAATACAGGACAACGCGATATTAAGATTAGTCAAAGCATGATTGGTGTTAGCAATTCCAAAAATGTGAGTATTGCAAAAGGTAAGTGTATCAATCTTGAGGAAGATGGTATAGGTCAGTGGAGTGTAGGGCTTATAACTAGATTGATTGAAACAGTAAAAGCACCATTTTCTCGACCAACACAGGCACAAGCACATCGAAATTCTAATAGAGGTGGTAGTACCACTTCAGACGATGGTGAGTTGGACAGTTTAACTGCTTGCCTTGGTAGTTCGTCCAGTTATCAATATATACAATCAGGTCATTATTCTAGCTTTGGTATTCCTTTTAAATCAATACCAGATCAGTATTATGCTACATTGAATATATATGACTTATCTACTGATAATTTAAGCCAAGAAAAAAATAGTAATAGTAGTGAAGTTGCACAAAATACTGCAAAACAAGATGTGCAAGAACCCATGAAACAAGGTATTGAGACGATAGGACAACAAGCAGAAAAAACATTAGATTCTGCTTTATACTCTCTAACGAAAAAAAATCCTATACAAACAGTTGAAATAAAAGATAATTTTGCAATCTTTACAAATATAAAATTTGACAAAAACAAGATGTATAGTCTTACTATTAGTGATCATTTGACTGATAATAGTCAGAAAGAAGATATGATGTTAATTTATTCTATGGATATAAAAAATATAAGCAAAGAAGCCGATAATAGCTTAAATATTCCTAATTGGTATCAAGTGCAAGAAGAGTGGAAGGCGAATGATAGTTTGGCTCTTCCTCATTGGTATCAAGTGCAAAAAGGAGAAGATGTAGATAGTATAGAAAAACAAAAAAATATTATTTATCAGATTGATGTTTTTAAAAAAGATCATTCAATACTTTATCTAAATGCTATCAATCAACTTAGCATGATAGCAGCTAATACTGACGATCAACAAAATATCTCTCCACCTATTTACTCTCTACTTCATTTTTATCAACGTAGCTATTGCTCAGATATAGGACAGCCACAACAGCAACAAACAGTCATTGAGCAATAATCGTATACGGTTTTAATGGATTAAAGGGTATTTTAAAGTGAAGTCTCGGTCACCCTCCTCGTTTTTATTTAAGTTATTGATATTAGCGAAGCTGATTTTATACCCTTTTATCAAGGTGGTTAGCTGGCTATTAAAGTCAACCAAAACTACCCAATTTACCCAGCATTATTTTATTCAAACTAAAGAGCAACTCAATAATTTATCAGATTTTTCAAAACGATTTTTGATTGCAATGGCAGTCGGTATAGTTTCGTCTGGATTATTATCTCAGATGGATAAAATCACCTATGTTCATGATATTAAAGAATCAATATTTGATACAACATTGCAGGTATTTACTGAATATAGTGATAAAAAAGGGGTGTTTGATAGCGAGCCAGTATTACTGGTTATTGATGAGGAGTCTGAACAAAATAGTGAGTGGTTGCAAGATCCAGATAAACAAGCAGTAGTCAATATCTTGCAGTTGGTAGATAAAGCATATCAGCTTGGTAGCCGTCATGTATTTATTGATTTTACTTTTGAAGTAGATGAAAAAAATCTAGCAGCAGTTCAGTCTTTTATTGATAAGTATAAAGATAACCCACAACCGCTACATTTATATGTAGCTACCTCAACCATGGTAGATCCTTGTCTGCCCAACGAAGAATATTTTACCTCTATTTCAGATAATATTTGGCTACATTATCCACTACAGAGTGGCAACTTGTATATACATCCAGTATCTCCGACTTATTATCAAAGTACAGATGGGGTCGTCAGATATTGGAAGTTATTTAATGCGTTTCAATGGCACGCCTCTGATAAGCTTAATGCTAGTCAGGGAATTTCTGATAATATACCTACTGCCCATACCGCCAGTAATGATGTCATAGATGCTAACAGCCGTTGGGTATTCTTGCCTTCACCTCAGCTTGCTTATCATGTAGTAAAAAGTATTGAAGCCGGTCCAGCTCACCAGATTGCTCCAACATTAGCAAAATTACCTTGGCTACATAGTTTTGACACTGTCTCGAGTAGCAATAGTAATTTGACCACAACGGCTAGAAAAGATTTTATTAATAATACTTATGAGCAGCTCATTACGCTTAGTGATGATAATAAATTAAAGTCCTTTTGCCAGCTTGATACGACTCAACCTTGTATTGCCCCGACGTATCTAGCGAAAGATATAACTTCCATACCCAAGGGTTATGAAGCTTATAATCAACATGATTTTCAAAACCATCTTGCTAATCCAACTTCAGAACAATGCAATATAACCATCGACTATTTTGTTAATAATTTTGTGGTAAAAAAAGACAGCGATATCGTTGATAACCGTATCATATACTCGATGAAATCTTGGCAAGAAGATATCTTAAGTCGCCATGAAAAAAAATATCAATTAACCACTCCTTTAATGATGCTCCAGTCTGAATACGAGCAAGGGGCATGGCAAGATAGTCCTGTAGCGATAGGTGCAGCATATGCCAGTGCCAAAGATAATTTTCGTACGCCGATTGGAGATATGCCTGGTGTATTGGTTAATCTTAATGCGCTGGTATCATTTGATCAGTTTGGTTCTATTAGTGAGATGACACTGTGGCAGCGCATTGTATTTAATGGTCTGATTATTGTCATGGCTGCGTTGATATTTGCTAAGTTTAGTCCTAAATGGGCGACCTTTATTAATATTGGCTTGGTGATCATTTGTATCGTATTGTTTTATCACTGGATGTTTTCTCAAGGAGTTTGGTTAGAGTTTGGTTTACCCCTGTTGGCCATCAATATTGCTCAATATGTGTTTGAGTATGTGGAGCATCGTAACCAAAAAAGGCAAAAAATACGTCAAGAGTATGAGAAAAATAAGTTAGTGGAGCATAATCAGAACTTAAAACAGCAATGGTTACAAGAGACGCAACAAAAGCTGGCATTACAAGAGCAAAATCTAGATATTGAAAAACGTTTACTCAATGCACAGCAGCAGCTTAATACAGTTGAAGATAAGTATCAGCAAGAACGTGAGAGTCACCAGATGACTGAGAAAAAATTATTAGAGACTCAGCGTATATTAGAAGAGATGGTTAAAAACAGTCCTTGGGATAAGGTGGATCATTAGTAAAATATATAAGTAATACAGCTAATAGTTTAGCCAATTAAATATCCATAAGCAGCAATATAAATTCAAACATATATATTTTGAACATATGTAATATAGTTTAATCATCCAAAAGGAACAGGATAATGACGATAAAAATACGAGCGTTAGCATTGAGTATTTCGTTGATATCATCATCAGTGATGGCAGCAGATGAAGTAGAGAAACAAGATTTGGTAAGTCTAAGTGTAGAGCAGTTAACTACAAAACTACAAACTGCCCAACAAAATGAAAAAGATAAACACTCTGCCTATCTGATTGCTGAGCAGTTGTACCAAAAACAGCCTAATGAAGAAAATGCGCAGCAATTTATTGACTCCTTTATTGAACTATCAAAAGTAGAGCAACAACAATACCTTAAGTCTTATCTACCTGCATTAGCACAACTGATGCAGACCTATTCACAAAATAAATATGTTACTAGCTTAGGATGTTGGTCAGTTTTATTAACAAATCAGATTAACTTAGCAAAAGATTATTGCCAACAAGCATATTTATCAGACTATGCCTCGCCAGCAGATATTATTAATCTGGCGCATATCCAAGCAGCACAGGGTAATATGGATACTGCCAAGCAGATGTATAATCAAAGCCTTGCTATGGCTGCGACACAAGGTAATGGAGAAGATTTTGTCACTGAAGCTAAGCAAGACTTTGTTTTATTAGATAATATTTATACTCCAGTACAGGCAGAAGAGTATCAAAAATATATGGTATTGCAATGGCAACAGGTATGGTTAAATTATCAGCAATTAACTTCACAGCGTAATCAAGCTTACCAGAATCAAGAATGGAAACAGGGGTTTACAATAGCTCAGCAGCAACAAGATATCATAAAACAGCAATTTGGTGAAGAGTCACTTTATTATGCGGATATTATAGAAATAGTTGCCAATTATCACCAACGGTTAGGGCAATATAAGCAAGCTTTACCTTTATACCAAAAATCATTAGCTATTTTTGAGAAAGTATTGGGAGAGGAATATAAAAGTACAGCAACCAGTTATAACAATTTGGCTAGCTTATATGAAACTTTAGGAGATTATAATAAAGCTTTATCTTTATATCAGAAATCATTAGCTATTAGAGAGAAAGTATTGGGAGAAGATCATCCAGATACAGCAAGCAGTTATAACAATTTGGCTTTCTTATATAATAATTTAGGGGATTATGATAAAGCCTTGCCTTTATACCAGAAGTCATTAGCTATTAGCGAGAAAGTCTTTGGAGAAGTGCATCAAACTACAGCAACCATTTATACCGGTTTAGCTGGAAAATATCAAATATTAGGCTATAATGATATAGCTTTAATATTATTTCAACGTGCGTTAGAGATTCATAAAAAAATACTCGGTGAGGAGCATCCCAATACTGCATTTAGTTATGATAATTTAGCTGGGATTTATGAGGTTTTAGGTAAATATAATCAAGCTGTAGTTGCATATCAACATGCGTTAGAGATTAGAGAAAAAGTATTTGGCACTTATGATATTGTCACAGCTTCTAGTTATAATAATTTGGCTGTCTTACATAGTAGTTTTGATCGATTGCTAGCAGCCCATTATTACGCAATGTTATCTCATAAACTTTATATCTTTAATCTTGAAAGTATCTTTGCTAATCAAAGAAAACAAGCTTTTATCAAAACTAACTCCTACTATACCCCATTAGTGCTTAAAACCGCCCACAGCCTTATCCAAGCACAAGCAGACAAACCTCTACAACCCACAGCAGAAGAACTAAAATATACCCCTGAACTAAAAGCCATCACTAACACCCAAATACATCAAGACACCCTAAACGCATGGCTAAACAGCAAAGGTGCATTATATGACAATGAAAACATGCTTGCCATGCTTAGAAACAATAGTAAATACCTTAAAATTGCCAACAAAATTGATGAGATTACTCAACAAAAGCAATACCTAACTGATCTTTACAAGCAATTATTAAATAGTACTGATAATAGAAAAATTGATCCTGAACAAACAACAGAGCAAATCAACCAAGCCCAAAGCAAAATAGCAGACCTAGAAAGCCAACTTGCTGCACAAGCAGACAGCTTTCGTATAGAACTTGGGCTAAAAAACATTAGCAGCCAACAAATTGCCGACACCCTAACAGCAGACCAACTATACATAGACTTTGCCCATACCGAAGACGGCTACTACATCTTTACCCTAGACCACAACAACCACATAACCTTTGAGCGCATAAACAACAGCAGTCAAATAGATAAACTCACCCATGACCTACAAAACAGCATTCAAGACACCCAAACCCAAATTACCAGCATCAACAACAACAAAACCCTAAATAGCAGCCTCAAAACTGCACGTATCCACCAACTAAACAACCAAATGTCGCACAACAACCAACAATACCTACAACAGCTCTACCAACACCTTATCAGCGACACTAAACTAAACATCGACAGCAAAGCAGAACTCATCATCTCAGCCGATGGTGCACTGCGACTATTACCCTTTGACGCCCTTATTGACCCACAAGGACAATACCTAATCCAAAGTCATCGTATTCGCTACATACCCAGTGGCAAAGAATGGTTACGCCTACACAAACAGCCCAAACATACCATCCCCAACAAAGACCTGACCATATTTTATAACCCCGACTACCACGACACCAAGCACAAAGATGAAGCAGACAACCGACAAGCCATCACCCGCAACACCGATATTAGCAGTAACACCAGTTTAAGAAATCTAACCTTTAATGACCTCCCCGGCACCCAACAAGAAGCCGAAGACATCATTGCCACCCTAAAACAGCACCAAGGTAAGATACAAAGCTATAGCCGTGAACAAGCCAATAAAGACAACCTGCTACAGACCAAAGACAGCAAACTATTACACATAGCCAGTCATGGATTTTTTATCAATGACCCAGAAATTGACAACCCCATGCTCAAATCAGGAATAGCCCTAACAGGAGCAACAGCAAATAGCTACACTGGCAAAGTTACTGCCTTAGACCTGATGGGCATACAACTAGATGGCACAGACATGGTAGTACTCTCAGCCTGTG
>NZ_VFYU01000026.1 GCF_021012795.1 Psychrobacter sp. I-STPA10
TGTAGTGTCATAATAAAACTGGACAGCAACTAAGAGGTTATACTAACTTAAAAAAGGAACTTAGTATGACCAAACAGCGTAGCAAATTCACCCGAGAATTCAAACTTGAAGCCATTAGTGCCGTTATTGACGAAAACCGTAAAATCAAAGAAGTGGCCAACTCTCTGAACATTGGTATCTCAACGCTTGATAACTGGGTGCGTAAGTATCGTCAAGAACAGCAGGGTATTGGACCAGTCAAAGGCAATGCTTTAACTGATGAACAAAGAGAACTTCAGCAACTACGTAAGGAGAATAAACGCTTACGGATGGAGCGTGATATATTAAAAAAGGCTTCCGCTCTGCTAGCATTGGACAACCTGAAAGACTATCGCTAATTACTAAGTTATCAGAGCAAGATAAACAAATTAGTAAAAGCCAACTGTGTAACTTACTTGGTATTGTCAGAAGCAGTTACTACTACAGCACTAAGATTAAGCCAATCGATATCGAAGCTATCAAGGTTAAAGCGTTAATTCGCCAGATATTTAATGACTCTAATGGCTCAGCAGGTACGCGCACTATCACAGCTATCTTATGGCATCAACACGGTGTTAGGTTGTCTCGTTATAAAGCAGGTAAGTTTATGAAGCGTATGGGGCTTATCAGCAGACAGCTTAAGCAACCTAAGTACAAACACTGCGATGAGGGTCACAAGATTCATGACAATACCTTAGAGCGCAAATTTAGTCCCATAGCACCTAATCAAGTTTGGACTGGGGATGTGACTTATATCCGTATCAAGGGTGGCTGGTGCTACTTAGCAATCGTTTTGGATTTATATGCTCGGCGCATTGTAGGCTTTGCTGTGTCAGATTCACCTAATAGCTTATTAACTGGATCAGCTTTAAAGATGGCTTATCACACTAGATTAAACCCTGCTGGGGTAATGTTCCACTCCGATCAGGGGAGTCATTATACCAGTCTTGAGTTCTCTATCTATGTGAGTGAGTGCAGTGATATGACTCACAGTATGAGTCGCCGTGGCAATTGTTGGGATAACGCTCCTACTGAGAGATTCTTCAGAAGTTTTAAGACTGAATGGATGCCAAAGGTTGGCTATGAGAATATTAAGGAAGCTAAGTGTGCTATTAATGAGTATATTTGGGGTTATTATCAAACCATCAGACCACATACTTTCAACAATTATCTGACCCCATTAGAGAAAGAGAAACGTTACTTCAATCGAAACCTCTTATCTGTTGTCTAAATTTAGTTGACCACTACAGCTCTAACTAATGGGCAATTGCTACAGTACTCAAAAGGGTCTGTTGCCTTATAATAAAAACAACAGCTTTTTCTAAAACGAATGGGTTGTTCTTGTGTAGATAGACTTACTTTCTTAAAGTTATATTTCTTTAAAGGATTGTAATCAATACCAAAAACTTCAGGTCCAGCTTGCTCCGTTAAATATATAAAATCCTCTTGTATTTTTTTCTCAGTGTCTTTGCAAAGCTTTGGCATCTTTTTTTCATATAAAGAATAGACACGCACAGCCGTATTTTCCCATAGTATCCTAGGATGGATATTGGTTACATCAACTAAAACCTGCCAAAATAAAGCTAAATTATTGGCAAAAATTTGACTGATAATCTGCTCACGCCATTGTTGTCGATTACTACTGATATTATTATTAGGCATAGTTACTGTGAGATCTTGCAGAGGCATTTTTGAACGCCATAATTTTTGATGATAGCAAAAATCTACAAAACAATTTTTATAAGAGAAATTTAGCCCTTTATCAAAAACACTCATGGCATACAAGCTAGAAGCAGTAACAAGAAATGCATAGCGTTTACTAAGTAGTGAGGCAGTTACCTTAATAGATGGAGAATGGATCACAGGAGTCAATTGATACAGAAGTTTTTCACAGTGCTCATGTTGTAATAACTGCGATAAAGAAGTGCTAAATTGAGAGTCTCTTTGTGAGGCAGGTATTAGTTTAAAATTATCCGATAAAAGATGATACTCATGTTCTAAAAGCTTATCTTCTAAAAGTTCATCTGATAAGTTTTCATGGCTATGCATCACAGGCTACTTGTTTTTAGAAGAGTAGTGGAGTTTTCAGCAGACTTTTTGTTTTCTACCTTGCTTTTTACTTTATTGCCTTTGCCATAAGGTATACAAATTGGTGTACCAAATAATGGATCAGAGGCAATACAACACTCCAAGCCAAATACGTGTTGTACTGTTTCTGCGGTCAAAATTGTCGTTGGTTCACCTTGAGCAAACACCGTTTTATCTGCTACTGCTATCATGTGATGGGCATAACGGCAGGCTAAATTTAAATCATGTAATACCATAATAATGGTTTTGTGTTGCTGTTGATTTAAATCATACAATAAATCTAATATTTCTACTTGATGAGCCAAGTCTAAGTAAGTGGTTGGTTCATCTAATAATAAAATGTCTGTATCTTGTGCTAACGTCATAGCAATCCAAGCTCGTTGCCTTTGCCCACCTGATAAAGCATCAACTGGTCGATCCTTTAATGGCATCAGATTGGTGCTGGTTAATGCTTGTATGACTTTATCTTCATCTGTTTGTGACCACTGTTTGAGCCAGTTTTGATGTGGATAACGCCCCATGCGTACCAACTGATAAATCGTCATACCTTCAGGTGCAGTGGGCGATTGGGGCAAAATAGAAAGCTTTTTAGCAACTTCAGCGGTGGGGCTATTTCGGATATCCTCACCGTTTAAAATGATACTGCCTTTTTTAGGATGAATTAGACGAGCAAATGACTTTAATAACGTACTTTTACCACAGCCGTTACTACCCACAAAAACAGTGATCTTTTCTTTAGGAATACTAATATTGAGATCATCTATGATAATCTCTTGGTCATAACCCAATGTGAGTGATTGGCTTTGTAAGGGATACATATTCATAGCTTCCTTAAAAATACGATATGTTTTATCTAACTCGATGTTGCTGTTTTATAAGTAAGTACACAAAAAAAGGTGTACCCATCACTGCCACAAAAATACCCGCTGGTAAATCAAGTGGTAAAAATGCTGTACGACCAATGAGATCAGCTAACATCACAAGATTTGCCCCTATTAAGGTGCTTGTCCAAGCCAACCCTGCAAATGAGCGAGCAACAAGTCGTCTGGCAATGTGGGGAGCAATCAAACCCACAAAAGCAATTGCCCCAGCATAAGCCACAGCGATTGCAGCAAATGCGACAGCCAATAATAGCAGCCACATTCTCTCACGTTCAGGCTGTAAGCCTAGGCCTTGCATGATGCTGTCATCAAGTTCGTGCACATTGAGCCATCGACCTACATAGAGTAAAAAAGGTAATAGAATAATGAGCCAGATTGCAAAATAACGGACATCTTGCCAAATTGTTCCATAGACACTACCAGTCAGCCAAACATAAGCAGATAGTGAAGAGGTTAATGGACTTAATACCAATAGAAGTGTGGTTACCGCACTCATCACAGCTGACATACCAATACCAATCATGATCAATCTATTTGGGGTTACCCCTTGTTTCCAAGCCAACATGTAAATCAAAAAGGCACTTAGCCAAGCTCCAAGCATTGCAAATACAGGCAATAACTGCATACTTAGAAAAGGAGCTAAAAAAGACATAAAAAATATGGTCGATGCAGATGCTCCTGTGGTAATACCAAGGATATCAGGAGAGGCTAAAGGGTTGCGGACAATGCTTTGTAATATAAGACCTGATAATGATAAAGAAGCTCCTACAAAGGCAGCCATTATGATTCTAGGAAATCGTAGTGTTTCAATAATAAAACCATAAGCTCCTTTTTCTGGAGAAAATAGCTCTTGTAAGACCTGTGATAAACTAGTGGGTACTTTACCAAGAGATAATGATAATAAAATATGTGCAAAAGTCAGACATAGCAGTATTGCAACGACAATAACTGTTCGTACATGAATGATGCGAGAGAATGACTGAAAACGTAACGTATAAGTCTTAGCCATCGCTCATACCTCTTCGAATAAGATAAATAAAAAGGGGGGCTCCTAACAAAGCAGTCATTACACCAATAGGTATCTCTTGTGGAAAAATAATGACTCTGGCAATGATATCTGCCAGCAACAATAAAGAGGCACCAAAAATGATACAACCTGGTATAAGCCATTGATGCGATGGGGATAAGATACGCCTAACAATGTGAGGAACAATGAGTCCTACAAAAGCGATGCTACCTGCAATGGCGACAGAACAACCAGCTAATACCGTTATGATTAGTCCCATCGTTAATTGTACCAGTGCAGTACGTTGTCCTAAGCCTTTCGCAATATCTTCACCCGCCATTAAAATATTGATGGGTATGGCTAATAATAAAGCTACCACCATGGCAACGGACATATAGGGTAGTAGTGACCACAGCATATCCAATTGTCGATTAGCAACTGACCCAGCTAACCAAAATAGAATACTATCTAATCCTTCTTGATCAATAATTAACAATGCTTGGGTAAAAGAAGAGAATAAAGCGGTAATTGCAGCACCAGCAAGAACAATAGAGAGTGTATTTAAGCGACCACTACCCATAGTGCCAATAAAATAAACCATTGCTCCTGACACAAAGGCACCAAGTAAGGCAAGCCACATATATTGTTCTATGGCAGTTATTTTAAATAGCATTGAAAATAGCACAATGCTAAACATTGCGCCTGCATTAATACCAAAAATACTTGGTGATGCTAGAGGGTTGCGTGTTAAAGCTTGCATCAGTGTGCCAGCCACTGCCAGACATGCCCCAACTACCATGGCGATAATACTTCGTGATAGCCTGGTAGTCGTCACGATAACATGCTCAATATTAAGTGGATCGTGATTGGTAAGAGCTTGCAGTGCTACCATCGGACTTATAAAATCTTGCCCCACACATAAGCTTAGAATAAAGCACAGCAATAATAATATCCCACCAAATAAGAGCAAGGCTAAATGATGCTTTAAACCTGAAGCATATATTGGATTAGCCATTATTTATTGTCCCTATCATCAGTAATAAATAGCTTATTGATATCATCTAGGACGTGATTGGCACTGATAATGCCACCCGCTAAATTCCAGCTAACACTATCTACTTTATAGATATCACCTGTCTTATCTGCTTGGGTGTGCTTCCATAATAGGTGTGATGTCCATGCTTGATAGTTTTGTTGTGTGGTAGGTTTGTCGCGTAAAAAGACAAAAAAGATATTAGCGTCAATTAATGGAATACTCTCTTTGCTAGAGAGTTTTTTTAATGCCCATGTTTCATTTTTGGTGGCTGCTGACCAGTCAAAGCCTAAATCAGACAAGATACTGCCAGCAAAACTATTGGGAGAGTAAGCACGTACATGGTCATCTCGGAATTCTAATAGAGATACCTTAGGTAAATCTTGCTGACCAAATTTAGCTTGTAGTTTGCTACGTGTTTGAGCGACTCGATTATTCCATTGTGTAAGTATTTGATTGGCTTTTTCTGGCTCACCAACTGCTTCACCAACTGTTTTTAACGTTTGGCGAAAATCATAGACATCTTCTAAAGCAACTGTTGGTGCAATTTGTGATAACAAGCTATAAGTTTTCTCATTACGAAAACGAGTGGCAATGATTAAATCAGGTTGCAATAATGCAATATCTTCAAGGCTTGGCTGAGTCTCTAAGCCAACATAGTGGACACCTTCTAAAGAAGGTCTTAGATACTCATACATAGGCTTTTGGGTCCAAGACTCAACAACACCTACAGGCTTAATATCTAATGCTACCAATGTATCAGTTGCTCCTTGAAAGAGACTGACGATGCGTTTTGGCTTTCCTTCAATGACAGTAACACCGAGTGCATGATGTACTATGCGAGTAGAAGAGTCTGCTGATAGCGTTGTTGATATTAAAGATAGAATAATGCTGATAAAAACATAAACTATCTTTTTTATCATTGAATATACAGACCAAGTACTATGACTTACATTATTTGCTAATTGCATAAACAGTCGCCTTTATTAATAGATCTATCAAATCCTACTAATAAATAAACCCATCAATATTATTATAATGATGGGTTTATTTTAGTTCGCCATCTTAGTGATACTAATTAGTAATGGTAAAGGCTATTAAAAATCAACACTATAGCCCAAAGTTACTGTGCGACCACGTCCAGCAAAATAACGATCATTATTAGCCAGCGCACTTTGTGAATAATAAGTTATATAGTCCTTGTCTAGTAAATTAGATACAGCAAGACTGGCTGTACCTTTAGGCAGCTTATAAGCCACAGAGGCATCAACCAATGTATAACCACCAAAATCTAGGTTTTGACCATCAAAGTTACGTTTAAAGGCATGATTCGCTTGCAGATATGTACTTAAGTTGTCTGTCCACTTTGTTCCCCATGACGCTATTAATCTATTAGGGCCAACGTTTAGCCCATTTAAGTTTTTATCTAAGTTGCCATCGTCATTGCTATCATATTTACCTTCTATATGGCTATAGGCTAGCTTTAAAGCATGATTATCAATTTTTTGGCTAATACTGGTTTCTAAACCACGAATACGGGTTTTTTCTCTGGACATCAAGAAGGCATCTGTTTTTGCATCATATTTTGATCTATCACCAAAATCCGAGCTAGATTGAAACAAACTTAGCTCAAAGTTCGTATCCTCTTGGTTTAAACGAACACCTGTTTCAATATTTTTTGTCAAAATTGGTTTGAGTTGTTTTAGGTTTTCGATACTAAGTCCAGGTTTTTTGATAGAACGTAATGCTCTACCAACATCTGGCATGGAATAACCTTCACTGTAGTTAGCAAAAACAGTGGTGTTATCTATCGGAGAATATACAATGCCAGCATTGTATAAGTTTTCATCAAAGTCTAACTTACCACCTTTGACTAAGACATTATTGTAGCGAGCAACGGTACGATAGCTTTCAGTATCTAATGTGCCAATCTCTTTACGAGCACCACCATGTAGCGTTAGGTTATCGGTAACCTTAGCTTCGGCTTGTATAAATGGAGAGTAACTGGTGTATTTTGAAAGTGGCACATAGGTTCTATTGGTTAAATATAAGTCCTGCTTACTCTGATCATAAACCGTATCAAAACCTGCGGTAAGTTTTAAGCGACTATTGAGTAGATCATCTTTAGTTAGACTGACTTTACTACCTATTTTAGAAGTCTTAGCCCGAGATTGGTCATATAATGTTCCTTCAGGCGCAATTTTAGGATCTTGGAAAGTATTTGAGTCAGTGGCACCAAATAGTCCTTCAAACTCTTGATTAAAGACCATGGCATCTAACTGCATACCTGCTAGATCATAGTTTTCATAGCGAATACTGGATGTCCACACATCATTATGTGGTGCCTCGCCTGGTGGGGTTTTCTTCTCTGAAGTGGTTGGAATGCCTTTGTCTCGATCACCTGCAACACTTGTATAGGTATTTTTATTTTTAATTTGGTAGCGATTCACACTGGCTTGTATATGTTGGTTATCATCTATCTGATAACCAAGTTTTGCTAGTACGTCATAGGCTTGAGAGTCCATCAAATCGCCTTGGGTATTATCAACTCCAATAGCTCTGCCTTTAGCATCTAGATATTGTCCTTGATCCTCATAAGATAATGACAATAGATAGTCAATTTTTTCACCAGCTCCGTTAATACCATAGCTGGCTTTGTAATTTAAATTTTCAGAGTCAGTTTTTTCGGTGGGGGCAGTAACTTGAACGCTAAGATGTTGGTTTGTCTTGCCGTAGTATGGTTTTTTGGTGATGATATTAATCACCCCACCTGTAGCTCCCATACCATTAGATGCATTAGCTCCATGGATAACTTCAACTCTCTCAACCATTGAGAAGTCAATAGAATGTGCTTCTCTTCCTGTGGGTCTAAGTGGGTTTGATTGGGGTACGCCATCAATCATGATTAAAGGAGTACGACCTCTGAGCGTTTCACCACTACCATTCATTTTGCTACGGCTGGGGGTATAAGAAGGTAGTAGGTTACTTAATACATCTGAGGAATTTGATGAGATATCTAATTGATTTTGTATTTGATTTTCAGAAATTATTTCAACAGTTTGTGGAGTTATACCCAATTCAGCATTAGAACGAGAGGCAGTAACTACAATAGGAGCAACAGTTGTGGAGGGTAGGCTATCAGAAGTGTCGTTATTGATTTGTATAGATGATGCTTGTTGGGCATGAGCCATACTGGTGAGAGCAATGGCAGTGCAAGCTGAAGCTTGCATAAAATGTTTGACAAGTTTATTTAATAAAATTAGCTTTTTGCTGTGCTGTGCTGTGCTGTGCTGTGCTGTGCTGTGCTGTGCTGTGCTGTGCTGTGCTGTGCTGTGCTGTGCTGTGCTGTGCTGTGCATGAGCGTAATCCTTAACCTATTGAGTATTAAGTAACTTTTTGTAACATAGCATAATAAAAATCAATCTAAATATAATAATCATTCTTAATTGTAAAAGCAAGTCAATTAGGCTTATATCATATTGAAGTTGTTATGATTAAATGATAGTTAAAGAACGACGAAACTGCTACGGTGCTAAACTCAAAGCTGATTAGATGTCACAATAGGGGCATTTTTAAACGCATCTTGAATACGCTGAGCGTCATTTATCCAATGATAATAACTACCAAATGCCAAATAAGACTCTGGGCTTAAATAGACAATTTGCTGCTTACGCCATGCTTTGGTCTGATGAATCAGAGCATTATCCAACATTGCATAGGCATTTTTACCCTCTGCATCTCTGATGGCATTATAGTCGAGTAAAAATATCCAATCTGGATTAACTTGATGGATAAACTCAAATGAAATAGGCTGACCATGAATGTTTGAGCCAATGTTTGGGTCAGCAATAGCAATACCAAAATCCTTATGAATATAGCCATATCGTGAATTAACACCAAATGTCGAGAGGCTCTTTCCTTTGACAGAGAGGACCAGTCCATTACCTTTATTATGGGTTATTGCTGCGGTTGTCTGAATGGCATTATCAATATCAGTTTGTAGCTGTTGTGCTTGAGCAGACTTATTAAATAACTTGCCAAGTTGTTGCAGTTGCTGTTGGCTAGAGGTATGAAGGTCTGCAAAAGACATACTCAAGTCAAGGGTAGGGGCAATGTTGTGTAGCACATCATATTTTTTTGCCATACGGTTGCCAATTAATATGGCTTGTGGTTCTAGATTATTGAGTGCCTCTAAGTCTGGCTCAAATACCGTTCCAACAATTTTGGCATTGTCAGTTATTTGCTGGGTGGCATCATTAAATACAGACTTTTCAGGAATACCTTCTACACTCACCCCCAATGCCACTAAATTTTGCAACACTGTCCAATCATAGACGACCAAAGGGTGTGGGTTGGCAGGCAGACTGACCACACCATGTGGCGTATCGATCGTTACCCTCTTTTGGGCTTGGGAGTTTTGATTAGACTGTGACTGCTCATTAGCTTTATCTGCTTTAGGTTCTGATGAACAGGCACAAATTGTGGATACAATCATTATGGAGATGGTAATTATATTTAGGTAGTGCAGATAACTTAAATATTTTAGCATCTATCTATACTCACTTTACTCATAACATCACTAAATACGCTGCTAATAACTGATACGCTCATTAAATGTCTTATTTTCATCACTTGAATAACAATATCCTTGATTGACCAAATACGGCATAAGCTCAGTAAAAAATCGTTGCAAACTCTCCTCATCACCCGGTAAGGCAATAAAGCCATCTATTGCCTCTTGTTGTGCCCAAGTAATGATATGATTCACTACCTGCTTTGTTGTTCCAAAGACCGTCCAATGACCAGAGCTTATCACCTCAGGTCTATTTAATAGCTGTGATAAGGTTGGGTTATTGTCTTTAATATAATCACGCAGTAATTGGGCATGGGTTTGACTGCGTACAGGCTGGCTATCAGAAGTATTGGCATTGGGTAAATCATTGACGGTAATGGTGTCAGTCAGTGCTTTATGAGTAAAGTCAGCACCAATAATATCAAACACCTTTTGTAGCCGATGGGCAGTGTCCAAATGGGCATGAGCTTGTAGATAGGCTTGATAGGCCAAGCTTTCATCATCTCTGATAAAAAAGTATAGCCCTGATAACAGCTTTGGTGGGTTTTTTTGGGGTTGATGTTTTTGATAGTATTTTTGATAGCTGCTTTGCTGCTTGGTTTGATGAGTTAGCCGATGTAACTCTAAACGCAAGTTTAACGCACTATTTAAGCTAGGCGTGGCTGCAAAGATGGCATCAGCCACACTAGCGGCAAACTGCCTGCCAATGGTTGATGCCCCTGCTTGAAAGATGGCAATTTTGCTATAAGGATAAGCGGGAATATTTAAGGGGCCTGCTACTTTAAAGTATTCTCCAGAATGGTCAATCTTGTTAATCTGCACCCAGTGACTTTGGGTTGCTTGCTTATCTGTTGGTGATTGCTTGATATTGCTATGGTTAGGATGAGCATCAGTATCAGCGATAATAAAGCTATCCCAAAGCTGTTGTACTACTGCCACAAATTCAGATGCTTTGGCATAGCGAATCTTGGTATCTGGCATCTGCTCTAAGCCAAAGTTTTCAAAGCCATCTATGGAGGTCACCACATTCCAACCAATGCGACCTTGACTAATCCACTGCAAGCTCATTAACTGCCTTGCGACAACATAAGGCTCATTAAATGTCGTTGAAATGGTGGTCACAATGCCAATATGTTGGGTATGCGTAGCTATCATTGAGGCAATGATAGTGGGGTCTAACATGCCTAAAAGGGGCGTTAATGGACAATCTAACGGATTGCTTGTTTCTGGCAGATTTAAACAAAGACTGTCTGGCTTAAAGACAAAATCGACCCCTGCTTGCTCCGCTTGCTGAGCCAAGTTAATATAAAACTTGGCAGGATAAATATCGTTAATCTCATCATTTGACTGGTTTGTATTTGATGGATTTGTATCTGGCTGATTGCTACTGGATTGACCGACTTGATGACGTAACCAAGTCGGTGACAGACTTAAACCCACACACAGCTTTTTACTATCATTAGAACTCATAGCTGACAGTCGCTCCAATGGTGGCAGGTTGCTGATAAACATGCCCTAATAGTCCATCGTCATACTTGATAATTGGCTTATCATTATCAAATACGTTGGTTGCAAATAGGGCAAATCTAGCTTGCTTATACTGGTAGCCAAGCTCAGCATTCATACTCCAAATGGCATCAGTTTTATTGATGGCTTTATTTTCCAAATCAGAGTAATAGCCACTGTTATAATTTAAGCTGCTAGCAATATCGGCATTGCCAAACTTATAGCGAACACCTGCCCCAGCGGTCAGCTTTGGTGCACGTAATAGCTGATTATTTTCTAAGCCACTATTGGGGTATTGCTTGATTTTGGTATTTAAATAACCAATATTACCCGTCGCTATCAGCCTATCAGATACTTGCCAATTAGCATTTAACTCAGTCCCATAAGTCACTACTTTATCGGCATTTTTTATCACAATCGCCTGACTATTGGGTAGGGTGTATGGTAGCTGCATGTCTTGATAGTCATTATAAAAAGCATTGCCAGTGATCAGCAGCTTATCGTCCATCAGCTTTTGTCTGCTATAGACTTCATAGTTAGTCACATACTCAGGCTCATATTGATAAGCACTAAAAGGACGGCTAAAGGTGACACCCGCACCACCCGGATTGAATCCACGAATAACTTGGAAACCATAGACACTATTTGGATTGGCACGCCATAAAAAATTCACTTTTGGCAATATCGCTTGGTAATCTTTGTCAAGGTCAATGGTTATCATCGGTGTATCACCATATCGCTGATGCGATTCTTTTTGAGCCCGTAATCCTACCGTCATATCCACGCTACTTGCCAATGGATAAGTCAGCTCAGTATAGACTGCCTGCGTTTGTTTGCTATCATCAAAATTGGCACCGCCAAATAAGTTAATAGACTCATCTTGGGTTTTTTTAGCAAGCCTAACCCCCGCCATAGCAGACAAACCTTGAATACCAAACGCTTGCTTAGACTGTACTCTCGGTTCAAGCGACCACTCAGAGGCTTGAATATGGGCATGAGGTAGCTTAGGGGCAGTGAGACGCTCAATATCAAAATCTGTATAAGTCAGCGTGTTATCAAATTGCCATAAATTATCATCATGCCAGCTAATATCCCAAATAGCAGACTTGGTATTATTACTAAAGACAGGTCGTCTGGCATCACTTCTGGGTGAAGGGGTGTCAGGTTGATGGGCTTCTCTTTGTGGTGCTTTGGTATCTGCCTGACTGAGTGTAAGCTGACTGCTAAGCTGGGGTATATCGGTAGGTGCGTATAACAACTTGCCACGAATGGTGGTGTTATGAATCTTTTTTGGGTCTCCCACAGGCTCATAAGGCTCAATATCAGCACTGCTTGTCCGCTCAAACCGATCTGCACTTACTCGAAAAGCAAAATCCTCACCCAATGGACCTGTTAGCATGCCTGCGTATTGGCGATGGTCATGCGTACCTGCTGCCAGTTTAAGCTTACCACCCCATACAAAACTGGGGTCTGCACTTTTCATAACCACCGCCCCAGCAATGGCATTTCTACCTTGAATATAGCTTTGTGGACCACGAAAAACTTCAACTTGCTGTATATCCCACATAGACTGAGGAGCAAAAGCAAGCTCATGATAATCTAATGAGCGACCATCGACACTGGCGTTCACTCTTGGCTGAGTACCTGCCAAAAAAGCCACTGCCCCAGAGGCAGGACCTGCGCCATCAATCCCACGAATACTCGGCACTTCATTACCATTGCCTGTATCCACAATATTGGCACTGTGTTGCATTAGTGTGCTTAAATTGGGTGTCTCAGGCAGGGCATCTACGGACTGCTCATCATATACCTGCACACTAGATGCGGTATCCATAAGTGATCTTGATTGTTTTTCTCCCATCACAACGATAGTTGGAACAGTTGTTTCAGGCATTTGGGCTGTATTTTTAGAAGCACCTTGAGAAGTATCTTGAGAGCCACCTTGAATAGCATTTTGAGCGGTCGTTTGAGCAGTTGCTTGATTAGTGGCTTGAGCAAGCACTGGTGTCGATGCAACTGCTACTAACCACATAAGACGACGAATCGCGATACTTAAATTTGTGTTTAGTATAGGTGTATGGCTAACTTGTATTGATGGTTTGACCACTAACATACCGTTTTGGGTCAGTGGTTTTGAGGTTAATAGAGTAGAGCTTAATATTTTAGAAGTTCTCATTATTTCTATCTCCCAGAACTTATCGTTTTCATAGGATTACAAACGGTAGATGGCTTTACTGAAATAAAACCATCTTAAATAGAGTAAATGAGAATTATTATCTATAATAATAAAAGTAATAGGCGGATAATAGGTAATTAAATTCGTAAAATCGGCAATTTTAATGATTTTGATTCAGTGGCTTGGAAGCAGTAATATTGAATCAATAACTATAGCTAAATAAGCAACATAGTAGGGGATAGGGGGAAAAATGATGGGTAACTCATGTAACACATATCAGCTTAATCATAATACAAACAGTACAAATGGTGCGAACAGTACGATAACCTCTCAAGTTTACTCAGCACTGTCACTTTGGAACCCTGCGCATCTACAAGTAAAAAATAGGTCAGGGCATAGTCGCGCTTTGCTAACACAAACAAAAGAGTACTATTGGAATTTAAAAAAAGACTTGGGCAATGGGGGTTTTGAACGTTTTTTCTTTAGTAACCTATCCTTTACACGGCTAAGCTGTCAGTTGACAGAGCAGCTTAGCTTGGAGAATGAATGCTCTACTGATCAGTTTGGATTTCACATCATATTAAGAGGAAAAAGTGACTACGAATTTTTTGAAATGAATAAAAAGGTCACTTTACAGCCACCACAAGTATGGATTCAAAATGGCTCATTAGGAAAGTTTAGAATCACCTTACCGGCAAACCAGACTCTAAAAAAAATATCTATATTTTTAGATAAAGCATATCTTAATGAGCTATATGCTTACCATCCTAATAATCAGTTATTAAAGTGCTTAACGGCAAATAACAATGCGATATTTCAACCTTTAAGGCATGTACCTAATAAAATATTTGAGTTAACCAATGAACTATTAGCGCTACCTTGTAGCAGCGATAAACTGGCACAAGTTAACCTACAAGGTCAATGCTTAACCCTAGCGTCTATACTATTAAGCGATACTTTGAATAATACAACGCTAGAATCATGTGATAAGACAGCAGCAAGGCTAGCTGCTATCAAAGTGAAAATATATATTGAGGAAAATCCTGCCAGTAGCAAGACCATTAATGAGTTAGCCCGCTTTTCGGGGACGAATGCGTGTTATCTAAAATATGAATTTAAGCAGTTAACAGGGGTTACCATACATCAATATCGGCTTAAAATACGTATGCAGCAAGCACTACAAATGCTTAGTGATAACCAAACCTCTGTGCATATCATTGCTGCTCAACTTGGCTTTGGCAGTACCGATTACTTTATTAAAGTATTCAAATCTTACTTTGGTCATCACCCCAAAATGTTTAGATAGCCTATAAGGTGAGTGATTTACTATATGTTTTACCCTGTATGTTTCGATAAAAACTCCTATTTTTTCACCTTCACCTTAACAACAACCCTTATCAAACCACCGCAATCTTATGCCCATCCACAGGGTGATTGAGCACATGCAGATTAATCCCAAATATCTCCATCAACACCTCAGGGTCTAGCGTCTCCTCAACACTGCCTTCATGGCATATCTTGCCACCTTTTAGCGCAATGATATCATCACAAAACTGCGCTGCCAGATTGATATCATGGATGATAATAATCACCCCAAGATTTTGTTCATGAGCAAGCTTCCGAATCAATTGCAATATCTCCACCTGATAGACAATATCCAATGATGCTAACGGCTCATCTAATAACAAATAATCCGTCTGCTGAGCCAAACACATCGACAACCATACCCGAGCACGCTCACCACCCGAAAGTGTTGATACATTCTGCTTTGCTTTATCAATAATACGAGTCTGCTGCATCGCCTGTTTAGCAATTTCATAGTCTTCACTACTGGGTTTTTGTAGCCACTTTTGCCAAGGATAACGACCTAATAGCACCAACTCTTCTACCGTAAACGCATTAGCATCAGGCAGCTTTTGTGGCAGATAAGCAATTTGTCTGGCTAACTGCTTGGTGGGTATTTTGCTAATCGGCTTATCTTTATAATTGACGCTACCTGTAGTCGGTTGCATCTCACCTGCCAACATCTTAATTAGGGTCGATTTACCTGAGCCATTATGTCCGATAAGACCATAAAGCTTACCCTTATCAAAGGACAAAGAAATATTGCTAAGTAAAGCCTTATCATCAATCGTTAAGTTTGCGCAGTCAATTGTTAGCATGGATATTCCTTGCACTGTAAACAGAAAAATATAGTATTTAGTAATGATTATCATTAATTTTAACTGTGATATTATCGCATTTTGCTACTTTCTTCTACAGGATTTTACCAATGCAATTATGGCGACTTATTTTTAAACAATATCGTTCTGTACTCATTTGGCTTACCCTGATCAGCATTGCCAGTGCCTTTGCAGGGGTAGGGGTAATTGCCTATATTAATGACACCTTAACCCAGATGAGCGATAACCCATGGCGAGTATTATTACAGCTGATTGGGTTACTTATCATTTTGTTTATCTTAAATTTTATCGCTCAGTATAGCTTAAGCTATATCGGGCATAAGTTTGTCTATGAGTTTCGCAATACCTTGATAAAACGCATTATGGATACCGATATTGCCGTGATTGAGCGTATTGGTAGCTCACGCTTATTAGCCAGCTTGTCTAAAGATATTGACAGTATCCAAAGTGCATTTATGGATCTGCCGGGGTTTATACAAGGTGCTATTTTATCGCTGGGTGCATCAGCATATCTTTTCTATCTGGCATGGGACTTGTTTTTGGTGGTGATAGCAATAGTCGTCATGATTGCCATAGTCGGCAGGCAATTGGTGAAACGAGTATATAAGCATTACCGAATCGTCAGAAATCTAGAGGACAACCTATATCAAGACTTTGAATCTATTATCCACGGGCGCAAAGAGCTGTCACTCAACCGTCAGCGAGCCAAGCTGTTGTATAACCAAGAGTTTAAAACCAATGCATTTGCTATTCGCAAGCACATTGTCATTGGCGATACCCTACATTTTACCGCCTTAAACTGGATCGATACCATGTTGCTTGCTAGCATTGGTGTGGTGTTTTTTTTAGCCAATGTCGTGGGTTGGGCAAACAATACCACTGCCACCACTTTTGCCGTCACCATACTGTTTTTAAAATCACCTTTGGTACAAAGCTTTAGCAGTATTCCAACCTTTTTAGAAGCACATGTTAGCTTTAATAAAATCAAGCAGCTTGGGCTTAATGAGCCACAACCAGACTTTGCCGTATTGCAAACTTTTAAACCTTGGCAAACGCTTTTATTTAAAAATATTTGTTATCACTATCAAGACGAGGCAGGCAACATCAGCTTTGCTATTGGACCGATAGACTTCCGCCTACAAAGAGGGGAGGTGGTGTTTTTAATCGGAGGCAATGGCAGTGGTAAATCTACCTTTGCTAAGTTATTAACAGGTCTTTATCGTCCGACATCAGGAGAAGTCACACTAGACAATCAAATAATTGATGCTAATGACCCCATACAATATGCTCACTATCGGCAATATTTCTCAGCCGTTTATACCGATTTGCATCTGTTTAAGTCTTTGGTGGGTAAGGCTGATACGCTCAGCGAAGATGAGAAGCAGTTAACCCAAGAGTGGCTAGAGATACTACAAATGCAGGATAAAATCCAGCTTGATGATAATCACAAAGTACTCAATAAAGAGCTGTCACAAGGGCAACGCAAACGCTTGGCATTATTGCTGGCAGTGGTTGAGCAAAGAGAGCTATTGTTATTAGATGAATGGGCGGCTGACCAAGACCCGCAGTTTCGGCGTACCTTTTATCATGAGATTATCCCGCGCTTAAAAGCGATGGAAAAAACTTTAATTATTATCAGCCATGATGACCATTATTTTGAGCAAGCAGATAGATTACTACAAATGAAAGATGGCAAGTTGATAGAGCTAACTGGAGAGGAGAGGCAAGCAGCAAGTCGTGATGCGGTGGCTCAGCTTGATCAAAAATAATCTTATTCATCATTAAGCAGTTTTTAATATTAAACAAAGTTAAACAGCTTGACTTAACAAATGCGAATGATTATCATAAGCGAGTTTATTATTATTACGCCATGTTATAAAGTGTTACAAAAAGTTACTTAATATTTACTCAAATAAGGACTACGCTCATGCACAGCACAGCACAGCACAGCACAGCACAGCACAGCACAGCACAGCACAGCACAGCACAGCACAGCACAGCACAGCACAGCACAGCACAGCACAGCACAGCACAGCACAGCACAGCAAATTCTATTAAATAAATTTGTTAAATATTTCATGTATGCATCTGCAATGGGCGCAGTTGCAACTTCTTCCCAAGTCTATGCCCAAACGCCTGATCAAGATTTCCTTCCTTCAACCACCGTTCCCCCCATCATCGTCACCGCAGATCCAGAATCTGCCGATGGTCCTGTTTATGGTATTGCTGCTAGTACGGTTAGCTCTACCACAGGTACAGATGAGTCTATTCTTAAATCTACGCAATCAGTAACCGTAGTAGGTCAGCAAGAGATGCAGTCAGTTGGTGCAAATGATGTTGTCGAAGCGCTAGAATATTCGGCAGGAGTTAATCGTACAGAAGCTGAAGATAGAACAACTGAAAGCTATGTGGTTAGAGGGTTTCCTAACTTTTTCTCTTATCGTGATGGACAAAGATTTCAAAATAATACCTATGATGGACAGCAAGAAGTTTATGGACTTGATCGTATTGAGCTGATTAGAGGTCCAGCATCTGTATTAAGTGGTACGCTACCACCCGGAGGTGTGATTAATGCAATTAGTAAAAAGCCATTTTTTAACAATGCCTATGAAGTTAATGCCGAAGTAGGTAACTTTAATCATAAGCAAGTTTCAACAGATATTAATCAGGTAATTAACGATGATTTGGCAGTACGTCTAGTCGGTGTTTATCGTGATAGCGATACTTTTGTTGACTTTGTTCCCGATGACCGCACTTATATTGCGCCATCTCTCACATGGCAACCTAATGATACTACCAAATTGACCTTAAAGGCTGATTATCAACATGATCTTACAGACTATGTGGAAGGGATTCCTGCTGAAGGTTCAATATATTCAACTGATAAAGGTAAAGTTGCTCGCAGTTTTAACCAAGCTGTTAAAGGTTTTAATAAATATGATAATACTCGCTATACCTTAGGTTATGATATTGAGCAGCAAGTAAATCCAGATTTACTTGTTAAACATAGCTTGCAATATATGGATGCAGATATTGAGTTTCCAAGTGGATATATTTATGAATTAATATCAGGCTCTGATAGCGAATATACTCGAGCTTCTCAAAAAAGGTTTGATAAGTCTAGTACTTTAATTGGAAATGTTGCCGCAGTATACAATTGGAATGCTACAGATAATATTAACAATGTATCTTTATTTGGCATTGATTACTCTAAACTTAAACATTCTACTGAACGTTATGAGGGAACTGCTAGTAATATAGATTTGTATAACCCAAATCATAGTTTAGATAGTGTAGGAGAAGATTTTACTCCTATAGATTGGTCTTCGACTGACCATGCAAAACAAATGGGTATTTATCTACAAAATCAGATGACTTTTAATGATCAATGGGTTGGTGTTGTCGGTGTGCGTCATGATAAAGTCACACTAGAAGAGACCCCCTTTTTTGACCCTAGTGACCCTAGTCAACATCAAGAGGGCGATTACTCTGCTACGACAGGTCGAGCAGGCGTAGCATATCTGATGGATAATGGCATCGCTCCTTATGCCAGTGTTAACCAGTCTTTTGAAGTTAACCTTGGCAAAGACCGTCAGGGCAATCTATTTAAACCCACCAAAGGCACGCAATACGAAGTTGGTGTTCGCTATCAACCAGAAGGTAGTGATACCTTATTAACAGGTTCAGTGTATCGTATTGACAAAACCAACGTAGGAGTCGAAGATCCCGTTGATGATGACTTTCAAGTTCAATTAGGTAAAGTTCGCTCACAGGGGATAGAGCTAGAAGCCAAAACCGCAATCAATGACAATACTAACTTAATCGCTGCTTATGCCTATACAGACGCCCGTACCATTGAAAGTAGTCCCGCCACACCTGAGTTAGAAGGAAAGCGATCTGGTAATGTGCCATATAATTCATTTTCAATTTGGAGTGACTATCGCTTTGCTGACTTTGGCATGCCACAGTTAAAAGTAGGAGCAGGAGTGCGCTATAGAGGCAGTGCGATTGGTATATATGATGATAATGAGTTTGCAGGTTACACTTTAGTTGATGCGATGGCAAGTTATCAAATTAATGACAATTGGTCATTATCTCTTAATGCAAGAAACTTATTAGATAAAGAATATGTCACTTGTACTTATAATTGCTTTTATGGTGAGCCACGTAATATCGTTGGCAAAGTCACTTATAAGTGGTAAGTATTAAATAAATGTGGATAAAGTAAAAAAGGCAAATAGATAGGTTCTATTTGCCTTTTTTTACGTAATTTTTTTAGTATCTGGATAGTTGGTTATGAAGTTTGGTAAACATAAAAAACGGGGGCTGATGCTAATGTCCATCACATTTATTATGGTCATTAGTATTTATTTACATTGGTTAGATAATCAAGGAATTAAACAGTCAGATACTGAACAGCTAAAGGTATTTACACCAGATTGGGATGTGGCAGTCAGTTTGATGATGATGCGCCATCCTCCTATTGCAATTGGTGATAAACGAATATATCCAGTATGGGTCGGTCAACCCAAGTTACCTGAAAGTATAATCGATATCGGAATACGAGGTCAGCCAAATGTTGAGTTATTAGCGTATTTGCATCCTGATGTCATTTTAGATACTGCTGCTTATAAAACAACTCGTTCAGTTTATGATCCCAATATCCCAGTCTATGAGGTTAATAGTGATATCGAACGTCATAAAGTGATTGGGAGACAACCAAAATGGTCAGATTTTGCTGATTCAACTCGTATGATGGCTACCATACTAAAAGAACCTGAACTTGTTGAAGAATACCTAGCGGATAGTAAAAAACGTATTATCCAATCAGGTGAAATTGTTCGTCAACATATCGGTAATAGTAGAAGGATTGTAGTAGCTTACTTTTGGGATGCAAGAGAATTAAGTGTTTATACAACAAACAGCCATACGAGCCTAGCAGCAGATATGATGGGGCTTAAGCTATTTTCTATAGGTAGTGAAGATCTATATGGTTCTACTTCTGTCCCTATGCACATGTTATATGAGATACCAGATGATGTGTGTCTGTTTATTACCGAACCAATACCCGAAACTACTAAATATGAGATCGCTCATAGCCCTATTTGGCAGCGTTCAAAATTTTTCAGCCCTAGTGCTTGTGTTTATAAACTAGATCCTATCTCTAATGGGGGAATTGGAGCTATGGTTAACTTTGCTGAAAATCTTGAAAAGGCTGTCACCACACAAAGAAAAGGTGACTTTAGTTACACATATGTTACCCAAACAGAGGGTGAGCTATGAGCAATCAGATATCAAGTAAACTAACAACGAACCTTATCCTACCTAAGTACATCTTGCTAGTAGGCCTATTTATTATAGCTACTATATGCTCTTCAATTTACCTGATTCAGATCAAATGGCAATGGTCATTGAGCGATTTACTATCTAATCCATCCCAACTGAGTCCCCAAGCCATGATCGCTCAACTTATCTTATTAGCCGAGTCGGGCATGGCATTTTTTTGTGGTGGACTACTGGCAGTAGTCAGTATCCTACTGCAACAAGTGGTCAGAAACAACCTAGCCTCAGACAGTACCCTTGCAGTAGGAAGTGGTGCATTACTCACCATGGTCATAGCGATGCTATTTTTTCCCAGCCTAGCCATCTATGGTAGCTTTTGGGTCGCCTTTGTTGGTGCGATGCTATCACTTGGACTGGTATTGCTTATTGCCTTACCAAGCAAACTCGATCCCTTAGTATTAATCCTAGCAGGCTTTGTGGTCAGTATCTTAGCAAATGCTGTTATTAATGTACTCATGCTATTTGATACCGAATACTACAGTCGTCTTACCCTATGGAGCAGTGGCTTACTGTATCAAATCCGCTGGCAACCTTTACAGCACCTAACCATCGCCAGTATCATCACCTTACCGATACTAATGCTACTGCATAAACCCTTAATGCTGATGTCACTTGACGATGAACAAGCCACCCGACTGGGATTGCCTGTGCAGTGGCTACGATTTGGCGTATTTATCCTATGCGCTGTCCTCACTGCATTGGTGGTCAGCAATGTCGGACTTATTGGTTTTGTTGGTTTGGGTGCTGCCACCATGGTCAACGCCATGCAAGTACGTCATATTCGTCAGCGTATTTTGCTGGGATTTTTGCTTGGTGGCTTACTACTGTGGCTGACTAACAATTTAATTAACATCCTAACCCATTATGTCGAGCTACCATTTCCACTACCTGCTGGCACACTAACAGGCGTACTCGGTGCACCACTGATTATCTGGCTAATCCTCAAACAACGCAAACAACCAACAAGCGATGATGCTTATAACATTGAGCTAAAACGCCAAGACATTGACTGGTGGCTGTATATCGTGCCATTGGTATTTTTGTTTGGCTATTTTCTAGTATTCGTTCAAACCGCTCAAGGTTGGCAGTTCTCCTTTAATCTTGACTATATTATGCAGTTCAGATTAGGACGTAGCTTAGGTGCTGCTGCAACTGGAGTGATACTTGCTATTGCAGGCGTTATCTTACAGCAGATGACTCGTAACCCGATGGCAAGCCCTGACGTACTCGGTATCAGCTCCGCTGCGTCTATCACCATGGTAATGGCATTTATGTTTATTCCCAATTTACCAATTATAGGTGTGCTTGGCTTTGGTGTATTAGGTAGCCTAATTACGCTACTTATTATCCTTTGGCTATCAAGCAAAGTGCATAGTAGTTATCTACTCTTAATTGGTATTGCTGTTGGTGCATTGACTAGCTCATCGGATGTCATTATTGGCTTTAGTCAAGACCCTAGACTACAAGCCATCTTAAATTGGTTGTCAGGGACGACCTATTACATCCTGCCGCAGATTGCCTATATCTTACTGGCATTAGCCATTGTCTCTTATCTGGTCAGCTTAATAACCATTAAGCCAATTAAGCTACTAAGTCTAACCGAACCTGTGGCACGAGAATTGGGACTACCAATTAAATCGGCACAAGCAGGGCTATTAATATTTGTGGCAATACTTAGTACCATTACCACTGTGACCGTAGGGCCTTTAAGTTTTATTGGCTTGATGACACCACAATTGGCACGTTCATTTGGGGCAGTACAGATAGAGAAGCAATTGCCATTAGCAGCCTTGCTTGGTGCAATGATTATGCTAACCGCAGATTGGATAGGACGCTATGCAATATTCCCTTATGAGATACCTGCAGGAATATTGGCATCGGTGCTTGGTGGGGCGTATTTCTTAGTGATGATGCGTAAGTTTAGGTAAGTGGTTTGTTAAAAATAGTTTGACAATCAGTAACAACTAATAAAGGATAAAAGCAATGGATATTTTAGCGAGAATTAATCAGGTTAAAAAAATTGGATTAGACATTGGTAGCAGAGTTTTTTTTACCAGCTTTGATGGTCAGCAGCGTACACCGCTTACAGGTGAAGATGCGGAAGAAAAAGTAGACACGCTAGAGTATATCCATAGTTATTGTCGTCGTGATCTGGATAATATCCTACATGCATTTACCGATGTTCATAGCCACAAGCAAGCGTTGCCTATCGTTGCAGAAATCTATCAACAAGGGCTATTAATACAATATATTCCTGCTGATGTGGTTCTCGATGATGCCATATTCAAAGTAAACTCACCCTCCACAGAGCAATTAATATCACAAGAGGATAATGAGGCTGGCAATGATGACAGTGTCCCAGTAGAGAGCATTAAACAGCATCCAACCAGTCAAACAGTTTTCGTGCCATTTCGTATCCAAGATGCCTCAATCGATGAACGCTTTTATTATTTATATTATGAAGCGCTTATTAGACTTGGAAAAATGGAAGAAGTGCTACCAGATAAAGTGACAAGACATTATTTTGAAGTTACCAATACTCAGTTTGTTACCCCAAACATGCTGCGCCTGTATCTTAAAAGTGATGTAGTGCTAGCAGATGATGATGCGGGGTTTGCTTACCGCTTTATCTTAACCACATTAAATAAAAAAGGTGAGGAGCAAGATAATAAGGTTAGTTTTGATATGCGTCAACTGCCCATGCAACTCTGGCAACAACTTGAACCTAAGGTTAAACAACTACCCTTTGGTACACAGTTTATTAACACTGCCAAAAAGCAAGGCTCAATCTTATTCTTTGAAGTATTAAAGCGGTTGCCAGAGGCACAACGAGAAAAACTTGAATCTACAGCCACAGGTGCAGATGAAGGTCGTTATTATACTCTGCGTCAACTTAAGGCGAATACAGATACGTATTTAGGTGAAGTGGATATTTATATTCATGAAGGTAGCCCGGGTAGTGAGTGGGCAAAATCACTTAAAGCAGGTGATATTATTTATGCTGATAATGATTACACAGAAACCATCAAAAATATGACCATCGGTCAGCCACTACTTATTTGTGATGAAACGTCAATGCCTTCTGTCGCTGCGGTATTAGAGCGTTGGCATATTGATATTATTCCCATTGTTATTAGTATCACTAATGATGAAGCTGATTTTAGTTATTTTGATGAGATGCAATTACCTGAGGTATTGCAGGATAAGCTAGATATTATCCATATTAATGCTAGTCAGACTGATAATTTGGCACAAGCAGTGATTGAGCAAATCAAAGCTCAAGATAAACAGATTGACTGTGCGTGGGGAGCGATTGGTAAGGCAGATTTTAAGCCGATTAAGGCGTATCTGCGTGAGGCGCATGGATTAAAGGGTAAGATTAATCGCATTCGAGCGTATTGGGTTTGAGGTGGAAGGTTGTTTGGATTTGATGGCTTTTAATACTTCGTCAAAAATTAAAATGTATTATGTTGTCATTCCCATTTTTTACAATTTAAGGGAATGACACAGTTTTTTTAAATCCTAAGTTTTTTAATCCTTAGCATGATCCACCAGACTCTATTATATTTTAGAAAAAATGCTGTACGCTACGCCAAAGAAACAGCAGAGAAATGAAATTTTTTCACAGAATATAAGTGACTTATATCGTAAGTCATTCTTATCACAATCGATGAAACTTTCATCTTCTAATGAGGATATATCTTGGTTTAAGTTGGTAGGGATAAAAAACTGTTTTAAACTTGCTAAGAAAATTCCTAGCCAAATCAAAGTAGATGCTACATCTCGAATTGAACAGTAATACATAAAAATACAAAAACTGATAATCAAAACCAGTAGGGTTGATTTTTGATAACTCCCTTTTTTACTACTTAACTTAATTGTTTGCATTAGCTCTCCTAGAATAATAAAAGCCAATTTTTGAAAACTTAGTTAAACTCTATTATTCAGTGTGAGCCTGAATCTTAGTCCATTTTCTAAGTTATTGATATATAATATATTATACTTATATAATAGGGGCTATTCTAGTGTTATATTGATGGTTAATTCAAGATAATATTTGGACTTATCGCATCGATAAATTGTTGAATATAAGCGTTCATTAGTTACTCCTTCAGCAATCATATAGTCTGCCTACTATAAATCCACCACGGTGTTCACCTCGCTAGATATACTACGTGTACTATCTTCACTCGGTCGCCTTGTGATGACATTATATTAGATTGACTATACCAGAATTAGCTATTTTGTTTTTAGTGGTCAATAAAAATTAGACTTTAGACTGAGGTAGAGGTAGTTGATTTCTTTCGTCAAGGTAGTCCAAGCTAAGGCATCTAAAAATAGTATAACAAAAGGTAGGGATTGGTATGAGCCAAGTTTAGGCTAAAAACTTGGCGTTAAAAGATAAATACAGGAGAAAAAGTAGTTTAAAATTCAAAGCCAAACGCTCGTTATCATCGAGTTCCGCTCCGTCTGCGAAGCATTCTGCGCCACTTTCATAAGGGGTGACCCCATCCTCAGTTTCACCCAGTGGGATATCGTATACTTTGCCAGTACGTTTATCAATCATAGCCCCTGATAAACAGCTTGAACCACAGCCCCATATTGTTACGATATAGTTACCCGCGAAGTTAATTTCACCATCTTTATGAGCTTCTTACGCTACATGTAAGTCTAGAACTCATCAACCTCTAACCGTCATTAGCCGTATGAGGTCTTCTATTTTAGAATGACAGCCATTATAAGGTGAGGCATGATCGCCAATAAACTGACGTTTGCAGCCCTTACCTTGGTAGTTTTGCTTGCCATAGCTTTTTATGCCATTTGTCTTTAAACTGGAACTGTGACAGTCGGGACAATTGATATCTATTTGTGTCTTCATAACCTCAAATATATCATCTTGCTTTGGCTGTCATTCTCCTTTATTACCTCAGCATACTTTCTGACACACCACCGAGCTTATTTCTAGGGAGTCTCTTATGTTGCCCATGAGTTCAATCAATTCTTCCGAAACCAGCAGACCTTATCTGCTCCCCAAGGTCGCTGACTACCTCAAAATATTCAATGAACAAGTCGTGCCTGCGGTCATGAAATCAGGTAGCGTGCCAAATGCCATTAATGCCCGTGAAGGGTTGGCGAATTTAACCCAAGCCTTTGTTACCGAGCCGGTAGATATCCCCCTTATCATAGATGACATCATTTTTAGCGCAAATGACGGCAGTTTGGGTGGCTATGCTGTGCCTGTGCGTGTCTTTCACCCCTCAGCCATGCTCTCTAAGCCATTGCCTACTATGTTGTACTTTCATGGGGGTGGCGGTACGGCAGGTAGCGTGACTGTATATGATGGCATTTTACGGCGATTGGCAAAACGTACTGGGCATATCGTCGTTGCCCCAGAATATCGTCTGGCGCCAGAAAATCCTTACCCCTGTGCTCAAAATGACGCCTATACTGCTTTAACAGGCTTGGCTGATTTGCTTAAGAGACTTAAGATTGCTACCACACAAGAAGTAGTGGTAGCAGGAGACAGTCATGGAGGCGCATTGGTCAGTAATTTGCTACGTGACCCAAGAGTGCTAGGCCCTAACGCAATAGGCAATAGGACAGATGAGTGCTTGATAAACAGTATCGTCGCCCAAGTTCTCATCTATCCAAGCGTCGACTTTACCATGAGTTGCCCCTCTATCAACACCTACGCCACAGGATATCTGCTTAGCCGATCACGTATTGACTGGTATTTTGACCAATACTTTCAGGGTGGGGAGGATAGACAAGCAAAATCCGCTCTATTTGCGAGCCAAGATGAGCTATCTGCCCAGCCACCTGCGCTCATTTTTAATGCTCAAGTGGATCCTTTGGTTGATGAGGGCAAGGCATACGTTCAAAAACTGACTGAAGCGGGGGTCGATGTCAAACATATTATCCATAATGGCGTAATTCACGCCTATTTAAATATGGAAGATTTAAACCCTGATATCTGTGATAAAACGTATCATGCCATCTCCAAATTTTTAGAAGAGTACGCCGCTCACAGTCGTTAAGGGCTAATAAAACTTAGATCCAACCAATCCAAAACAAGGGTTGTGTGTCAGAAAGTATGTTGAGGTAACCCCAATCTTGGCAGGTTATGGGATAAATTTGCCTAAATATATATTAAGCTATGTCTCTTTTTAGGTTGTCTATACAATGAAGGTGATTAGGGATATCCTTTTTGCAGGGTAGCTTTTGAGTCAAATCTAGATATAATCAATTTATTGCAAAACACCCTAATAATAATCGATTTATTACAAACGTAATCGGTTTTAAGCCATAGTCGAGTTTTCTAATCATTTAAGTAAAAATATTATGCTAGCAGACACTTATTATGCAACCGGTGACTTTCATAACCGTGGTGAGCCGATTGGCATCATGTGGTTGATTGAATATACAGGTATTATACCACTTTCAAAAGCCATTGTTGGTTCTCCTCGTAGTTTAAAAGAATACAGTCAAGTTTTGGATGTTATTTCCAAGCCTTTGATGAGGCCATTACAAGGGTATTATGGTTTTAGCCTTGAACAACAAAAGTATGCCGACGGCATCATCTCTAATTTAAGTTTCGATGGGATGGATATCGCAGATCCTGTTTGGCGTTATTTGGATTTAACCCCACATGTCGTTTATCTTGCTAAGTTGGCTCAGCACGTCATCAGTCATGATATGCAAAACGAGTCGGTTTATTTATTGCGCCATGACCAAGCACGTTTAGCAATTAAAGAAATTATTGATATGCCTAATGATTATGCTGATCGTATTATTCGTAGCTTTCAAAATAATGGTGGTAAAAAATCTAATAAGCTTGTAAAAGAAATACCTAAGTTGGCAGAAAATGGGTTGTATGAAAGGATTATTGAGGTGTTAAAAAGGACGCTTTAGAAGTAGCTAATCAGTGATATTAAATAACAACAACTGACAGTTAGATAATTGATAGTTCAAAGGTGCGTCTATGGCGAAGAATGATAAGGTGAAATCATGACATCGCTTTCTAATTCCTAATTCCTAATTCCTAATAAACACCGCATCAGCATTTATAAAGTTGCGCAATTGGTATATAAAGCATGATCAAATTGCCAAGCTGGTTATCGAAATATTAATTTGTCTCGGGTTGATTATTATCACAAACTACCGATTCGCTTAATTGAAATACAAGATGTCTATTATTATTACTACTCTTTTGAACGAATGCCTAGTGTTGTGCGCTGCTATGGACGACTTTAAAAAATGACTACCCAGCGAGTATCTTGAAGGAGCTTATGCAAGTAATATCATTGGAGAAGAAAGATTATGCTAATTTCGCAAATATTAAATTGCATCAGCTTGATTATCAACAGCATCTGATGCCCACTAAAAATAGACCATTAGGATTACCTTGTAACATGAGTTGGGTAAATAAAACCTGCCCTTCGTCGTTAAAATTGCAGACATTAACTTGATAAAAACTAATTAACAAAGTCTTGATACTCTTAGAACAATTCATTGCTTTCAGCTTGCTTATCCTAAAAAGGTAAAAAAGCGGTGAAACCTTTGTTCCATCGCTTTAAACTTCACCGCTTTTTGTGTCTTAATAAAAGAGTATGTATATTTAAATCATGCTTAAGATTTAAAACTGATAATTTACTCCAAGTTTATAAGAGCGTCCTGGTGCAGGGTAGCGACCAACAGGACTGGTATCTATACCACGGAAGTAATACTGCTCATCGAGTAGGTTATTAACGCCAAATTGTAGTGATAATTTTTCATCATCTGTATCTTTAATAGTTTTTTGGAGGTTAAAGTTCCATACGGTGTAAGCAGGCATTTCACCTTTTCCACCATCAGCACTTTCTTCTACAGTATTGGCATTATCAGTAAAGGCTTCAGAGTAATAAATGCCCGATAGTGTACCAATAAGGTCATCATAGCCATATCGTTGTTTGGTTTCACTATGTGCAGCTCTGACAAGTAGTTCACAGTAGTTACGATGTATTTGTTGTTCACTGATATCTCGGTTTCGCCAGTCATAGTAGCTCGAAAGCTTAATATTTAATATTCTGCACATGGTGGTGATACTAAAGTCTTGTTGATTAGCTTGTATAAAGGCGTACTTCACTTGCTGACTTTGGCAAAGTACGCTGTAGCCTTTTTTAATATTTTACGTTCCTCTTCGGCTACTTTTAATTGACGTTTAAGTCTTTTGTTCTCTTCGATAAGAGCGATAAGCTCAGGGTCATATTGTTGAGTGCCTTTAAGCTTGCCTTGGCTAGCTTTGTTCTGCCAGTTTGCTAGTGTCTGCATGGGTATCTTAAGATCTCTGGCTGTTTGACTGACATTATCACCATTATCTGCTATTTTTTTAAGGGCTTCGGCTTTAAATTCTGCTGTGTAATATGGCTTTTTCTTTGGCATGGTAAACTCCTATTTTTTCCTTAGTTTACCAAGTTTTACTCTACGGTTTCTTCAGCATACATCAAATGGCTTCAAGTTTGAATTCTCGGGTGAATTTGCTGCGCTGTTTGGTCATACTAATTATCCTTTTTGGGGGTAGTATAACCTCTTAGTTGCTGTCCAGTTTTATTATGACACTACAGTCACGTTTTGGTCACGCTCGGCATTTTAGGCGAAATGATTATTAAGAAAATTTTACTAATGGTATTTTTGATTTTTAATGAAAATTCTTTTAAATCCCTAATTTTAAAGCAAAAAAAAGCCTCACTGTTAAGTGAGGCTTTTTAAATATTTGGAGCGGGATAAGAGATTCGAACTCTCGACCCCAACCTTGGCAAGGTTATGCTCTACCACTGAGCTAATCCCGCTAATAATAGTGATTGTTGTATCACTGTGGGAGCATATTATACGTGTTTTTTTATCTATGTCAACAATTGATGTATAAATTTTTGCCAAAAAATTATTTTATTCATCACATTAAGTAAGGGGTAGTATAAAAAATATTTATATGGTAAAAATACAAGGTATAGAGACAAAGATGTAATAAGTAAAAAGTAAAATTTATCAATACACAACAATATAAAGGAAAACCATTATGACAAAAACAAACCGTTATACCATTGCCGATTATCTTTTTGAGCGTATCGCCGAAGCAGGAGCTAGTGATATTTTTGGTGTACCAGGTGATTTTAATTTATCATTTTTAGATAACATCATTGCTTCAGATAAGCTGCGCTGGATAGGCAATACCAATGAGCTCAACGCAGGCTATGCCGCTGATGGGTATGCAAGAGAACGTGGCTTTGCTGCACTGGTGACGACCTTTGGAGTAGGGGAATTATCTGCAATCAATGCCACCGCAGGTTCATTTGCAGAATATGCGCCTGTACTACATGTCGTAGGTGCACCAGCCACTGCCGTTCAAGATGCCAAGCGGCGTATTCACCATACTTTAGGAGATGGTTATTTTAACCATTTTATTAAGATGGTCGAGCCTGTCACGGTTGCTCGAGCTAAAATTACCCCTGAGAATGCAGCTTCAGAGATTGATCGGGTGATTCGCATGGTGTTAAAAAAGCAACGTCCTGGCTATTTATTATTATCACCCGATATTGCTAAGCTGCCTATTTATCCACCTTCTACGAAATTAGATGACAGCGTTGAAGACATTACCAGTCAAGCAGCATTAGCAGATTTTAAAGTGGCTTTAACTGAGTTTTTGCCCAATAAAACCACTACATTAATGGCAGATTTAATGGTGCACCGTTTAAAGCTACAAAATCAGCTCAAGGCACTCATTGCTGATACTGACATTCCTTATACGACATTATCTTGGGGTAAGTCATTGCTTGATGAACATAGCGAGCGTTGGGCGGGCACGTATGCAGGGGTTGCGTCCCGTCCTGTGGTCAAAGATGCCGTCGAAAACTGTGATTGTTTGATTAAAGTTGGGGTGAATTATACCGATACCACCACTGCAGGATTTAGCCAAGATATTGATGAAAGTAGTGTGGTTGATTTGCATTATGAACGTGCCAGCGTAGGTGGACAAATTTTTGCACCTATTGCGCTCAAAGACTCTCTACAAGCATTGCATGAGGTATTAACCTCAGGTATTAATATTGTACCAAAGCCATTAATAGAGCCGATGCGTCACCATCAACAGCAAGGAGAAGAGGACGCTGCCATACGCCAAGCTGATTTGTGGCATATCATAGCAGATGAGTTAGAAGACCATAACTTGGTATTTGCTGACCAAGGTACTGCTTATTTTGGTATGAGCGATGTGCGCTTGCCAGAAGCCGTCACTTTTTATGGGCAACCACTGTGGGGCTCGATAGGTTATACCTTGCCAGCCAGTCTTGGAGCGGGCATTGCTTCCCCCAATAAACGTAGTGTGCTTTTGATTGGTGATGGTTCAGCATTATTGACCATACAAGATATCGCCATTATGTTGCGTGAAAAACTTAATCCTGCCATTGTGTTGATAAATAATGCAGGCTATACCGTTGAGCGTGCCATTCATGGTGAAAATCAGCCTTACAATGACATTCCTAGTTGTGACTGGCAGGTAGTACCAAAAGCTTTTGGTGCAACTGATGATAATTGTTTGATGCTCAAAGCCAGTACCCCTGCCGAGCTAAAGTCAGCTTTAAAACAGATGCAGGCAACCCCTGATAAGATGGTGTTTTTGGAAGTCATTACCGATAAACATGATATTCCACCACTGCTTGCAGACATTGCAGCTGCTTTGAAGACTTAAATTAATATTGCAGGTTTACATAAAGTTTCAGTTGTCCAAATTATGTATCACTTGGATTCATAAAATAACTTTAGATAAGTTTGCTTAAGATTTATTTACTAAATTACTTGGTTATTTGTGAGCAAATATTTCATAATGCAGCTCTAAGTTGAATAATGAAACTTTAGACTTAATTTCTTAAAATTTAATATTTGGAGAGTGATATGACTTATCTTACTAAACTTGCTAAAACTTTTGCTTCTGTAGCACTTGCTTCTACAGCAATGATGGGCATGGGTATGATGTCTGCACAGGCTGCTCAACTACACTATACGGCAGATTGTGGAGTAAAAGAGTTACAAATGGCGAAAGGTAAATATGATATTAATCGTGCAGGTGCTATCAAAGGTGACAAATACTGCGAGTATACTTTTTATGCCAAAAAAGGACAAAAAATAAGTGCAGACATTGTTGGTAGTCGTGACCTTTATCCAATGCTTTATAGTGAAAATTCACAAGATTTAAGCTCAGAGACAGTAACACTTGATAAAACAGGTGAGTATAGCATTCGTGTGCTACAACCTGCTGCCCAAGCTCGTCAAGGCAACACACCGAAGCCATTTTACTTAACAGTGACCATTAAGTAATACAAAATAATACAACTTTAAATAAATACGTAGTTGTTTAATAAAAATTTGACAAACTGTTAATAAAATTAATACGTTGGCTGATATCTTACCCTTTATGATATCAGCCCTACTTTTTTGGTAGAGTATTGCAATATTTTATTTTTTATTATGGAGATTATAATGAAACACACTCAATTGGCTGCAATTTTATCTGTTTCTGCATTGGCATTATTTGGTTGCCAATCACCAGCAAGCAGCAACAATACAACGGTACAAACCAGCACCACCCAACCAACTAGCACAGCCTCAACAACGACTAATACGACAGCTGTACCTAATACAACTCGTGCTTTAAGTCCAGTGGCTTGTAATGACCAAACTGTTAATTTAAATCTAAACCAAGGTGGTGTGGTTCAGCAAGGTACACTACAAGGCTATAAATACTGCGAGTACAATATTGCGCTTAAAGCAGGTCAGCACTTAAATGTTGCATTTGACACACCATCAACTGGTGCTTATGTTATCGTTTATGGTCGTGATGATTTATCTCCTACTGCATTGGTAGAAGATGGCTATACTGCTAGTAGTAATGAAGTATTACCAGTACGAGTAAAACTCACTCGTAATGAAGCACGTAATGGCAATCAAGTACCTTTTAAAGTACAGTTTAACTTAAACTAATTAACTTTAACTAAGATACTTTGATATTTTATCAGCAATAAAAAAACGACAAGCCATCTGGTTTGTCGTTTTTTATTGTTTATGGAAAAAGTAACACGAATGTGCTAGCCATTAATTTGCTAGCCATATTGTCCCAAACCATCAGCTACCGTACCAAATACTTGTGCACGTTTGATAATTTGCATTGCCCAAGCTCGATGGGTTGCAGGCTCTAGCATGGTATCGTTAAATTTAAATACTGCTTTGGCATCAATATCTAAGATGGCTTGTGCTTCTTCAAGCAGATGGGTGGGGACAGCATAGGCTTGTTGTACTAACGCAATTTGATTGGGGTGAATCACAGTTTTGCCAACCAATCCCAATCTCACATCAGTGGTCAATTCTTGCATAAATAAGGTTGGCTGTTCAAGATATTCAAATACTGGTGCAGTGAGATAAAATCCATGTGGCACAAAACAGCCCAATAGCTGATTGATGAGTGTGCCAATCGGGGTGTCATAAATGCTGATATTGTGTGGACGACGTAGGCGTAACACGGCAAATAAATCGTTGCCACCAATGCGAAGCGCAAAAATGGGCTGATTAGATGCTTCGTTTAAAGCAACTGCCAGCTCTTGATTGTGCACAGGGTCATAAATAGGTGCGGTCTCAAGCGTTGGTAGCAATAGGCTATCCTCGCTTAGATATTGGCAAGCCATACGCCAATCTGACAGGCTATGCATATCAATTTTGGGTAGTACAAACCCATCAACCAAATCAATATGCTTAAAATCAGCGATTTGGTGCAACATTTGTGCATGACGAGGGCGTACAAACACCAATGGGCGTAGCATCTGCTGTGCATCTGCTTGATTAGCCCATGTATTTAACAGTGTTTGTAATTGCTGGAGGGCAAAATCTACGTCACTGTCACTAACCGCATCTTCTAAGCAGATGATAAGGCTATTGAGTGTGGGCAGTTTTTCACCACATATTACTTGCCAAATATCTGAGCGAGTCGCTGGCATGTATAAGCTTGCGCCAAGTTGGTATGGGTGCAAATGTTGTGCGATATCTTGTTGGGTGTGACTGATATCCAGACGAGTAGAAATGGCTGTATGTCTGAGTGGGCTATGATTTTTAGAATAAGTAGAAAGCATTGTTAGCATCATTAGTATTGTTAGCTGAATTTTTAATCAATGATAGGGGGAATAGTGGCAATAGGGCTATCGCATTAAGTTCGTTAAGTTGGGTAGTCTGGCTATTATAGACTCACCATACGCCATGATGTTAGCTAGGCTTGCTGAGTTTTTGTTGCCAGACTTTTTGCTGACAGATAACAGGTTGAGTTTATTTAGCATTTCTTTTTTTGATTAAGGTGATTGCTTGATAGGGTAATATTTGCTCACCAATGATATCAATATGGATATTTCTTTGACTGCATAGATGACGTAGTAATATTGTATCAGGGTGGTCGGCAGAGGCTAATAATACCCGTTCTGGGTCACGGCGTAATATCGCCCGAGTCGCCTCAGCAATGGTGGGTTTGATACGATTATAATTACTGATTTGATATTGCTTAGCAATTTGTTCTATCACAGCTTGGGTACGGTAGCGTGGTTTGCCGTAAGTTGGTAGTATTTCGGTATATTCTTTCAGGTTTTTTCTTTTATTATCAATGGTTTCAATAAACTGCAAACTGCAATCATGCGCTGCAAGCTCATGGTATAACACACTGCGATGTAAGCCTTGTGGCAACTCGTTGGTTGATTCATTATTGAGGTTTAAGCTGTTGCTGCTAGGCTCAGTATAAAGTGTACGAGAAATCAGCCCAGAGACGGTGCTACCAAGTAGCCCTGAGGGAATGAGCCAATCATCATTGCTTGCCGATAACCATGCCACACCTGCGGGGTCAGCAAGTGTGATTAAGGGAACGACATCAACATATTCATCATGAGGTCGCTGAAAACCACAGTGATAAAAATCTTGATGAAAAATATTCTCATGATAGGGGTGAGTCGTGTCTTGATACCTTACTAAACTGTGTGCCAGTTCCTCATAAATTGCGCCTTTACCCGTCCAGCCATCGACAAAGACAATAGGGCTATTAGGGTGGCGGGAAAAAATTTGCTGCATGGCGACATGGTCTAAACCGCGGTCACGGATAATGCTAATACCATAATGCACACTGGGCAGGGCATAACTGGCTTGGCTGTCCTGATTGTTCGGGTTATTTGGACTATCTGGGTTATCGGTATTGGCTAAGTCGTCTGTTTCATTATCTGTATCCATACGAAAAGCACGTTGTAGTAAGACACCAATTGGCAACCCTGCCCGAACCAAGCTGACCAATACCAATGGATTGTCTGCATCAATTTTATCTATAAAGTTATAGTGTAGTGTTGTGGCAAGATTGGCAATATCACTTGCCATGCGCTCGCTGCCTTGCTTTAGTGCTTGAGCATATAGTTGTTGGTGTGTATCACTGGGTGCTTGCTCTAAGGTCAGCATATCTGAGTAGTGTTGCTCGCCTGACTGAATTAAGGCTTCTTTTTGTTGTACAGGTACATTGGCAATGCTGTCTTTATCGACAATGTTGAGTAACAAGGTGACATCATCAGGCAGGTAGCTACCACAGTGTGTTGACAGAGTTGATGGGGTAGTGGTTTGGCTTGGATTCATAGTTTTTATATCACCATAGTGAGGTGGTTGGCGCATGACTTAGGGCATAGATAATGGTTTTAACGGTTGCAATAATAGCAGCAGCGTGGTGTTGTTACTGGTTTACCCTATTTTATCATGTATCGTGTCATGAAGCTGCCCATGATTGGGTGTACCATACCAGTCTAATAGCTGTAAAAATGGCAAATCTGCCAAACTGTCGCCAAAGCCAAAGCTAGGACGTTCATGGTCTAAGCAGTGTGTTAATAAAAATTCAACCGCATGGCGTTTATGGATAGCATGTGGCAATATCGCCAAATTATTGGCATTGACATGAATATAAAAATTATCAGCAAGTTGGGGGTATAGACAGGGCAAACGCTTGGCAAATTTTGCTAACCCATGATGGTCTTTTTGTGTATGTTTGATTGCTAAATAGATGATAAGCTCATTATTTTTATTATCAGTAAATAATTGGCGATGGCTGGTAAGTTTTAAGTTAAGAGACTCTATCTGATTCAGTTGTTCTATTTGCTGTATTAGTTGTGATAAGGTCGTTTGTAGGGGGGTTAATTTATCTATTATTTGTATTTGCCAGTCTGTTTGCAATTTGCCATTAGGCTCAACAATCACTGCCCCATGCGTCAGCACTTGCCAGCTATTAAAGGGCAGTTTGACCCGTTTTATCTCATTGGTATCACGGGCGGTGACTGCTATAAGCTCAGTAGTAGTATATAACCAATGAAACAAATGAGCTTGGCGTTTGCTCATAAAACTCAGCGGCTCGCCTTGTTTATTCACCGTGGCACAGACTAACTTTTCTTGTTCAGCCGTGGGCAGATGCCATGCGTTTATTTTACGCTGTGTCTGAAACAAAGTATCGTCCAAATCCATTAAGGCGTAAGGCTTGACTGGCTTAGTTTGATTGGTTATGTTGTGCTGCGCATAGGGGGATGGATATTGTAAAGAGGATATGGACATTTGCTTTGTTTTTTCCATGTTCAGCAGATAGATTAATAGGTTTTACCAGTCGATGCGCTTTAATGCAAACAAAGTAGGTTGATTTGGTTGGATTAAAGCAACTTGTCTACTATTATGATGGCTAATCAGTGTTATTTTTAAAATGTCACCAAGCGGTTTGTATTATTTTTTGCTCAGTCCAATGCTGGTAGAGATGACATAATGACTTGTTGCAAACGTAATTAGCAAACGTAATTATAAATGCTTGCTTTGGGCTAAGATGATATCAGATTAACATCAGCTGTCTTTATTGGGCTTTTGATAGAGCATAATCAATCTTAATTTTACTATAGAATCAGAGCGTATATATTGATTTTGTGAAGATATTGATTCCTGATATGATAAACTTGATAAATGACATTTTTAAGATAGCAAGGTTTACTCACTTTAATCAACATATAGGGACAATCAATGACCTCACAGCAATCAAATGATCAATGGCTTGATAATATTTTTACTTGGGCAGACGAATTTGCTATCCCAGAGGATGAAATCCCACGAGACAAACAAAAGTTATTGGCGCTGACTGAGTTAGATATTGATCGCGGATCATCACATCAAAAAACGCAATTGCCAAAAGTAACATATTTGCCTGAGGATATTGGTCAGCTTATTAATTTAACCAAACTAAATATTAGTCAGAATAAACTCACGCAACTCCCAAGTACGATTGGACAGCTAACTAATCTGACTACTTTACATATCAGTTTTAATCAATTGACTGAATTACCAGAAAGCATTGGCGAGCTTTCTAACTTAACTGAGCTTCATATTGATTTTAATCAACTCCAAAAATTGCCTGAAGCAATAGGACAATTGGATGGTTTAACAGTATTTGATGCTTTCTCAAATAAATTGTCACAGATGCCAGAGAGTATTGGACGCTTAACTAATTTAGAAGAGCTTAATCTTTCGAACAATCAATTGACAGAGCTTCACGATAGTATTGGACAACTGAATCAGTTAACCACATTGAAACTTTCACAAAATGAAATAGCCCAATTGCCAGATAACTTTTCACAATTAAGCCACTTAGTGCTGTTAGATATGAGTGACAATCAGTTGACCACCATTCCAAAGAGCATAGGTAGTTTGCAAGCCTTGAGTAGTCTTTTACTGAATCATAATCAGATTACTGAAATACCTGCACATATTGGCGCACTTGTTAATTTAACTCTGCTAAAACTTAATAATAATCGCATTCATCAAGTAGCAGAAGATATTGGTCATCTTAAACAGTTAAAAAAATTGGATATTAGTAAAAATCAGCTGACAAGTTTACCTGAGGGTTTGTGGACACTTAGTAATTTAGGTCATCTTTATATTTATGGTAATCAAGTTACGGCATTGTCAGAGAAGATGGCACAGCTTAGCAGTTTAGAGGAGTTTGATGCTAGTGGTAACAAACTGACCAATTTACCGAGTGATATTGGCGAGCTTACTAATTTAAAAGACCTATATGTCAGTTATAATCAACTCTCACAATTACCTGCAAGCCTATGTCACCTTAAAAATTTAGAAGCTCTTAATTTAGAAGGTAATCCATTAAAAGATTTATCTGAAGAAGTACAAGAGTTTATGAGCCATATACCTTTTGTTTGGGGTTGGCGTAAAGTGGGATAAGTTATTAGCTTTTATCCTTATTCTCTACTGACTAGCATCACATTATTAGACCTCTGCCATAGGGTAGTAACATGACTTACTATCTGGCAGGGGTTTTTATATTTTCATGTTATTTATTTAATTATAATATTTATTATGATTAAATATTTTTTATATAAATAGCAATTTTTGGAGTTAGTAATGAATACAATGTCAACACAATGCAACGATGAGGATGAGCAATGGATAAATAATATCTTTGCATGGGCAGATGAATTTGATATTCCAGAATACGAAGTTCCAAGAAATAAAGAAAGATTATTGACAATGACGGAGTTGAATATTAAACGTCAGAGTTGGGGGGATAAAAGATTTCTTAATAAAATCAATTATCTACCTGATGAAATTGGCAGGCTAACAAAATTAAAAGTGATTCATGGTGAGTTTAATGAATTCACTAAATTACCTGATAGTATGAGTCAACTTACTAATTTAACAGAGCTTTATGTTGGTGGGAATAAGTTGACCGAGCTACCTGAGTGGATTGGACAGCTAACCAATTTAACAAAGCTTTATATTAGTAACAATCAACTGACTGAATTACCAGATAGTATTGGAGCACTGATTCATTTAAAAAAATTTGGGGTTTGGTTCAACCAACTGGTTAAACTACCAGATAGTTTTGGTGGATTAACTAATTTGACAGTATTTGAGGCTAGTCACAATCAATTGACTGAATTGCCAGATAGTATCGCACAGTTGACTAATTTAGAATATCTTGATGTTGGTCAAAATCTAATATTCAAACTACCTGAGTGTATTGGAGAGTTGTCTAGTTTAAAGCATCTTAATGTTTTTTGTAATGAATTAACAACAATACCGAATAGTATTGGAGAATTAACTAATTTGACCGATTTAAATCTTGGATTTAATGAATTATCTCAGCTACCTAAAAGTATAGGAAATCTTAGCAATCTAACCTGTCTTCATATTAATAATAATGAATTCACCGAACTACCTGAATGTATTGGAGAATTAGTTGGTTTGAGCTATCTTAGAGGTGAAATTAATAAAATAAGAAATATTTCTGATAATATCGGGCAGTTGCCTAATCTAACACAACTTAATCTTGATGAAAATCAATTGACGACAATACCTGCTAGTCTTTGTTATCTAAGGAAGTTAGAAGAGTTTGATTTAGAGTGTAATCAACTGACTACATTACCTGATAATATTGGACAATTGACTAATTTAAAAGGTCTTTATATTGGTGATAATCCACTGATCACGCTACCTGATAGTATATGTAACCTGAAAAAATTAGAAACGCTTGATATAACTAATATTCTATTAAACAATTTATCAGCCCCTATTGAGGCGTTTTTACAAACTGTGCCAAAGGTTTGGAATATGGGGGACGATGACATTAGATAATTGTACTTCTCTTAACCAGCACTCACCACCAGCACATTATCAAGCTCTTGCCATAGCGTATCGACACTATCAGCAGGGGTTTTGATGTTTTATACAATCAAACCTTACCATAATACACTGAATAAATGATGACTAAAGATATACAACAACCCGATGAGCAATGGATAAATGCCATCTTTGCATGGGCAGATGAGTTTGACATTGCCGATGATGAAATCCCACGAGATAAATACAAACTGCTGGCTATGACTGAGCTTGATATTAATCGCTATGATGATGAAGATAACTGTCATATTCTTAAAATTACCTATTTACCTGATGAAATTGGACAGCTAACCAATCTAACCTCACTTGATATTAGTTGGAATGAAATTACTAAGCTACCTGATAGTATCGGCAAACTAACGAATTTAACTTATCTTTATGCTGATTGTAACCAACTTAAGAAACTACCTGATAGTATTGGTAACCTAACTAATTTAACCGAGCTTTATATTAGTGATAATCAAATTACCCAACTGCCTGAAAGTATTGAGCAACTAACCAATTTAATAATAATTAGTATTAATGGTAATCAACTAAACAAATTACCTGAAAGCATTGGGAAATTGACTAATTTAAAAGAACTTGATATTCAGTATAATCAACGGGCTAAACTACCTAAAAGTATAGGACAACTCATAAATTTAACTTATCTTAATATTAGTTATGATAAACTAACCAAACTGCCTGAATGGATTGGACAGCTCACTTATTTAACAGAACTTGATATTGATGGTAATCAACTGACCGAACTACCCGAATGGATTGGACAACTGACTAATTTAAAAGAACTTAGGATTAGTAATAATCAACTGACCGAACTACCTGAAAGTATTGGGCAACTGACTCGTTTAGAAGAGCTTTATATTGGTAGTAATCAATTGACCGAACTACCCGAATGGATTAGACAACTGACTAATTTAAAAGAACTTAGGATTAGTAATAATCAACTAACCAAAGTACTTGAAAGTATTGGACAACTGACTAATTTAAAAAAACTTGATATTAGTTATAATCAACTAACCAAACTGCCTGAAAGTATTTGTTATCTAAAAAAATTAGAATGGATTAGGTTAGATGATAATCCACTAACTCATTTATCAGAACCTGTTCAAGCCTTTTTACGGACTGTACGTTATGTTACAGGTTGGCAGGATAATGATGAGTTAACCTAATTAACCTACGCTTACCCAGCACTCACCACCAACACATTATCAAGCTCTTGCCATAGCGTATCGACACTATTGGCATGGGTTTCGATACATAAGACAATCAAATCCCACTCGTCAGCTTTAACGTTATAAACAAAGTTGGTCATACCCAAGCCATAATTATCAGCAAAACTTAGCATGTGCTTAATTGCTCCGCCCAATGCAATCGGAGAACGGGTTAGGGCACTAAATTTCACTATGTTTTGCGTCTGCTCTGTTACATGATTTTCTAGCCATTCTGCTAATAAAAACGGCAACCATACAAATTCATTACTGCCCAATACCAATATACGCTTGGGTAGGGGATTTTGTTGCCAATCATTAGCTTGCCAGTTTTCAATCCCAAAATGGCGAGCATAGGCTTGTTGAAACTGAGCCAAATAATTAGCAAATCCTTGTGTGCTATCCAGCGTGGGAAAGCGTCCCCAATTAGCCGTATCTAAGATGGGCTGAGAGCCTGCCTCAGTGGTATCAAGGCTTGGCATAATAATCGGTTCAGGGTTGGGGCTGTCCGTCCATTGCCACGAGCCTGCCAATAAATGATGACGATGAAAGGCTATTGTTTTTTCTATTCGTTGTAGTGGTGTATCCGCAGATTGAGTTAATTTTTGGCTGATACTGTCATTCATATTGGTTTGACTTAGCGACCAGTCAACCAAGGTGGTGAGATGTACTTGCTTAAGCTGATGCAAACCTGCCTGCTGTAAGGCATTGACCACATTAATACAGGTATTACCTGTGGAAGCTTCATCATCGACCATAATCAGCGTTTTGCTTGCCAATAATTGAGCTTGAATATTAGGGTCATTGCTTTGATAGATTAAATGTTGGCTAGCATGGCTATGGTCTTCACTAAAGGTGGTGAATAAGGTGGTGTTTGAGTGGTCGTTACTATCATGATGACAAGTCTCTTGCGCATGGCGGGTGGAGTTAAGTAGTAAGGCGTTTGGGTAGCGATGTTGTAGCACTTGATGCACCCCTGCCGATAGCCCAACTGCGGTTTCTGCCATACCCACCACCACAATCGGTTCGGGTAGATTATCAGGGACAAGATTTGCTAAATCACTAAATGCTTGACGCATAATACTAGGGGCAACTGGGATATGTCGCCCCAAGACTTTTGAGACAAATAAAAACGCCCGTTTGGGGTTAATACGTTGGGCAAAGTCAAGCAGGTCATCTAGTTCATAAAGGTGATTGGTTTCTTCAGTTTGTTGATAAGTGAGGGTGAGCGAGCCACGGGGTAGGGTGATGGTTTTGGTGTTGGTATGAATGGTGGTATTTGCCATATTTACTAAATTTCCTGTGAATTTTTGACTGTATTTTTTAGTTAATATTTATTTTTATATTGTCTCAGATTATCCCTGACACCCTACCAACCACAATGCCCCACGACTTTGGCGACTAAGCTGAGGTGTGGTCAGTGGGGTTGGTGATACAGGTACTTTAGTGGCTGATTGAGTATTATCCAAATAAGACAAACTAATACCTGCACTGGTTAGTAGTGCTGATAATAGTTGAAATTTTACTGCGTAGTTGACATTTTGGGCGTGTTCATGGGCAAAGCTGGAGGTTGCCATTGCCACCACCTCACCAGTTGGTAATAGTAACGGACTGCCACTAGAGCCAGGCTGAATGGGGGCGGTAAATTGCATATATCGAATATCATCACCAAAGCCTGTCAGCGCAGCAATGCAGCCTTGAGTTACCTGTAATTGGCTACTTAGCCCCGATAATGGAAAACCCAGTGTTGTAATCGTTTCTCCAAGCCAATCGCTACAGCCAGATGCCAACGGCAAATAACAAGGCAGAGGCTCACTAACTTTAATGATGGCACTGTCACTACCGATATCGCTGAGCACCACCTGTACCTCACGGTCAGGCTGTCCTTGTTGACGAATACCAATGCGCTGCGCTGACTCAATCACATGATAGCAAGTGAGCAAATGATAAGGGTCGATGGCAAAGGCTGTACCTGTCCAAGTTTCACCTGCCTGCACTTGTCTTGGTGGACGCTGGCGAGATTCAGAGCCGATTTGTTGGTTTTGGGATTGGATTTGTTCATGAGTTTGGGGTGGGCGGGTGTCAATGGCAACTTGTACCCGTTGCGAGAGGCTATCTAGTCCTTGGGTGGAAGTTTCACCTAATGCTCGGCATTTATATTGTCCACTGCGTCGATAAATCTCTAGTACAATTGCCGCTTTGACATGGCGTTCTTGGGTGGTAAAGTCATAGTGTATCTGTTCGTTATCAATGCTAAGATGTATGCCTTCAAACTCAACGGCTGGCAAGTTGAGGGTAGGGGTGTGATAAGCATAGACGATAAGTTGCAAAAAATGCACACCCTGTTTATCAAACAGATTATCCAAATCCAATCGCCACTCACTGGGATTATTGGCATCATCAAGGCTTGCCCAATCTTTGGTTTCGTGTAAATAGGCTGGACTACACACAGCATGGCGTTTGTCATCAAGTGGTAGCCAAAGCATACCAAGTTGTTGGTTAAATTGTTGCTCAGTATTCGTCGGGGAAAAACCAACCGTACAACTTGCCTGTGAAATAACTGTATTTGCCCCTAACACCAACATCGTCTTGCCCATCGTGAAAACCCTTATTATTTACTCTATCATGGTAATTCAAACCATATTTATAAATAAATCTAATTAATATATTAAAAATTAAACAACAAAATTTATCAGCTAACCATCAAAACCTATTCCATTGTAACCGTTTTTTCGCTTATCATAACAGCAGTAAAAATAATATACGTAACCAATTCTACTTATTAACTTATATTTACTTAAAGCCTAGAGGGGCTAAGGGACACAGTTTGGTGCATTACTATTGTCTCAACCCCATTAATCATTGCTAAACTTGCTAAAGCCATTAGGTTAAAAAATATCACTAATACAACACTATTTATAAGAATCATCAATAAACCATAGCAAAATCAATACCTCAGCGCATTTAAATTTGCAAATGGCTAAATTATAATGACAGATATCAAAAGAGAATGATTCATTCTCAAAAGTTTATATCTTTAAATTACTGACTAACAAGGCGACATTATGCAGCATATTTTTGGCATAAAACTATCAGCGATTACTATGGCAGTATTATTGGCAGGATGTTCAAACATGAATGCCAATCCTGAAAATCAAGCAAACAATCCAACGAATGTTGAGACAGCAACTAAGCAACAGACGACCAGTTCAGCTAGTTTAGCACCTACGTCATCCACGCCACCCATGCCACAAACAGGCTTTCGCTTTAGTGATGAAGAGAATTTTGACATTGCCAATCCAAACAGATTATCACATCGTATCTTTTATAGTAAACCATCGACAGGCGCAGATGCCGCATGGTTTGATGCAGTGAAACGTGGTGACTTGCCTACGGTTAAATATATGGTAGAAAACGGTCAGGACATTGAAGCCAAAGATACAGGCAGTCTCAATCAAACTGCACTGGGGTGGGCAGCCTTTATTGGCTATGAAGACATGGTGGATTACTTAATCGCTCAAGGTGCAGATTTGCATGCCACTGACAGAGGCGACGTTTATAATGTGATGAAATCAGCGGTACTGGGTAAAAATACGGATATTGTCAAAAAAGTACATCAATTATTAAATGCAGAAAATCCCGTTGATTTAAACGACCAAACTGTCGAGAGTGATGGTGAAACGCTAATTATGGTAGCGGCTAGTAACAATCGTCTAGAAACCGTCAAATACTTGCTAGAACAAGGCGCAGACCCTAATTTAGTAGCAACGACACAAAATAAAAATATGGGTTCATACAACCAAAGCGCGTATTCGTATGCGTGTAGCCGAAATTTAAAACAGATGCAGCAACTGCTTGCTGAAAATGGTGCAATTAATCACCGTACTGGTAGGGCAAGTTGTGAGTAACGCTTGCATCTAATTTTTTCTGATGATTTTTTCTGAGTGGTTTTAATAGGTCACGGTTGTCATTATCACAAAGGTAGCTATCATTAGGTGGTGGCCTTTTTATTTTATAGTTTATAGTTATCTGAATTTATTTTCTAAATTGCCTATATAGGAATGTCTAATATAATATTTTGTTTTGGTTGCGGGTTTAAATTATTTAAGTATTGAAAAAATATATTGTCTGCAATAATTAAGCTGTTTTCTTCAATATCGTTGTTATTTCCACGTAGCTGAATTAAAAAATCCTCTTTTGTTTGTGCAACAAAAATTCCTATATAAGTATTATTAGGATGAGCATTGGCAATATAGAGATTGTTCCATTTTTCTATACCTATACCTTCAATAAGAAAATGATTGACTTTTTTTAAGTTTGCTATTTTCTTGGGATTGGAAATTTCAACAAACATCTCCTGCATTTTTTTAGGATTCCCTAAGCTATAATCAATACAGGCCTGTATCATACGCTCTTGGGTAATTGGATTAAAGTTAAGTTCATGTCCTGCTTGTTTGGCAACTTCTTTTAAAAATATTCTTTGTGTTCTACCATTCCCGTCTCGGAATGGATGGATTTCATTTAGTAAACCAAACAAATGAGCCGCTTCTATCGCAAATTCTTCTCTTTTCATACCTTGAAGTTGATTTTTTGACTCAAAATCTTTAAAAACTTTGGTAGCTTTGGTAGTTATCTTATTAGGATGAGTAAAAGAATGACCCTTACTTAATGTTGTTGTTCTTAGTTTACCAGCCCATGAATAAATATCAGAAAATAAATATTTATGAATGGACTTAATTCCTTCAAAAGATAAAGGTATTTGTAGTTTTTCTATGGTTAATTCTTTTGCAATAATTAAATTGTTTTCAATATATTCTAGCTTCTCTTGGTCTTTGATGCCGAATTTATTTATTAATACACCATTTGTATAAGTATATTTAATCATAAATTAGATACCACCCATTCATATACGATAGTTTCTTGTATATCTAGTGGTACACGTTCCTCATTTAACATAGCAAATAATTCTTTTGAATCTGATTTTTGATAATATCCTTCTAATCGAGCATTCTCAACAGCGTCTATATGCTTTTGATTTACTACTATTAGCTCTTCATCTGTTAAAGGTGTAAAGTCCATTGCCCTGATTTTTTGGCGAAAATAATTGATATCTTTTTTCATAATATATCCTCTAATAAAAAGTTGATGCTGTTTGAACAATTATTGTTTGTCGTATCATTATATGAACAGCTTTTTTGGTTTTGTTATTCTGACTAAATATCCAATTGTAACATAGTCAATTCAAGATAATACTGTTATAAAGAAAACGAGCGAAAGTGTACAAGTAGTACTGTGAGTGAGTTTAACGATGTAACATTTTTGTATTGAGCCGACTATATAATGTTGTTGCTTATCACACCTTATAGTATCATCACCTTTCTAAATCATCTATGCGATGTTGAAGAAATGGTATTTATCAAAAAATAAGCGGAGCTTTTTCTAAATCATCTATGCGATGTTGAAGGTCACCTCATGTTTAGCGAACGCACAAGAGACTTTCTAAATCATCTATGCGATGTTGAAGTTTTGATAAGTCCAAAGAAGTAGCCGTCAGCATTTCTAAATCATCTATGCGATGTTGAAGAATTGTGATTAGCCTTGTGCCGTACGGTACAATTTCTAAATCATCTATGCGATGTTGAAGGTACAAGTCGACACGGTGGCGCAAAAGTGTACTTTCTAAATCATCTATGCGATGTTGAAGATCAGGTTCACGTTCAAATATGGCAAAGCATGTTTCTAAATCATCTATGCGATGTTGAAGCATTTTCTGTATTGCGTATGATGATTTGGGGCTTTCTAAATCATCTATGCGATGTTGAAGAACCAAAACCTGAATTTAGACCTGAACCTGAATTTCTAAATCATCTATGCGATGTTGAAGGTTAAGGCGATTAAAAATGAAGAGTCGATATTTTTCTAAATCATCTATGCGATGTTGAAGCTTATATTACAGGCGGAATAATAATCGTGAGATTTCTAAATCATCTATGCGATGTTGAAGCATCAAAACCACGAAATAAAATGTGAAAATCATTTCTAAATCATCTATGCGATGTTGAAGCTATGAAGCTGCTGTCAAAAGCGATAGAGAATTTTCTAAATCATCTATGCGATGTTGAAGAGTGTATCTATGATAATTGATGAGGGTTTGACTTTCTAAATCATCTATGCGATGTTGAAGGTTCGATTGCAAAAGGGCTTCGGGGTGGACTTTTTCTAAATCATCTATGCGATGTTGAAGCCGTCCTCAACACTGCCTGACCATTTTTTACATTTCTAAATCATCTATGCGATGTTGAAGTGTCATAGCTAAATCTTCCCTTGCCGATATGTTTTCTAAATCATCTATGCGATGTTGAAGTTCACATCGTTTGTCTTAACTACAAATAAATTTTTCTAAATCATCTATGCGATGTTGAAGAGGGTTGGCTGCGTGATGTTTTAACTGGAGCTTTTCTAAATCATCTATGCGATGTTGAAGAAAAGTATTTGGAGCAGGGTTATACTTATGACTTTCTAAATCATCTATGCGATGTTGAAGGCGGTGACATACGAGCTGGATTAGGCTCAGTATTTCTAAATCATCTATGCGATGTTGAAGCCTATTTTAGTTTGTGCCAAAAGTTGGGGGTCTTTCTAAATCATCTATGCGATGTTGAAGTGTCATCAGAATATTAAGATTTTCATTCATAATTTCTAAATCATCTATGCGATGTTGAAGGCAGACCGCCCCCTTGTCGAGAATTGGAAACATTTCTAAATCATCTATGCGATGTTGAAGTGCTAAAGTCAATTCTAACAAGCTCAACTAAATTTCTAAATCATCTATGCGATGTTGAAGTAAAAATTTAGCATCTTGAGTGTTAGCTATATTTTCTAAATCATCTATGCGATGTTGAAGATCATGCTAGCAATGGCGGTGTTTGGCATGCTTTTCTAAATCATCTATGCGATGTTGAAGTTAGCAAATATGAATCTGCTTATCAATCTGTTTTTCTAAATCATCTATGCGATGTTGAAGTAAATGGCGATGGTTTAAATGGAAATTTAAAATTTCTAAATCATCTATGCGATGTTGAAGAGCAATATAGAGAAGAGCAGCTACGTGATGGTTTTCTAAATCATCTATGCGATGTTGAAGCCAAAAAAGAGCTGATGAGTATTGAGTCAGCATTTCTAAATCATCTATGCGATGTTGAAGTGCTTGGATTGCTGGCAAGGGGCAGTAGTGCTTTTCTAAATCATCTATGCGATGTTGAAGGTAGGTAGCTGCACATCACCACCACCCTTTGCTTTCTAAATCATCTATGCGATGTTGAAGGGTATTAAATCGTCAGCCGCGAGTATTGGTATTTTCTAAATCATCTATGCGATGTTGAAGAGATATGCTGGCTCAAGCAGATAGCGAGGTGGTTTCTAAATCATCTATGCGATGTTGAAGAATAGCTAGAGCGCTGGGGGTTAATCAGTATTTTTCTAAATCATCTATGCGATGTTGAAGCAGACAAACAAGAGCCTCAGCTAGCAATAGTTTTTCTAAATCATCTATGCGATGTTGAAGTAAGACAGTGAGCGATAAAAACACCGCACCACTTTCTAAATCATCTATGCGATGTTGAAGATTATGACACTTTCCATGAACTAGAAGAGAGTTTTCTAAATCATCTATGCGATGTTGAAGATGCCGTCATACAGCGTCTCAGATTCGGGATTTTTCTAAATCATCTATGCGATGTTGAAGATCAACTGCCACCCAATTCAAAACGTGCTGATTTTCTAAATCATCTATGCGATGTTGAAGGCAGCTCAAATTTATCTTTTTCTTTATCTTTTTTTCTAAATCATCTATGCGATGTTGAAGTGTCTCAGCAAGTTTAACTGTTGCTGTATAGATTTCTAAATCATCTATGCGATGTTGAAGGAATTTGACGGCATTGAATTGCCGGCTGTTATGTTTCTAAATCATCTATGCGATGTTGAAGAGATGGCGCCAGTGCTCAACTATGTGCAAGCATTTCTAAATCATCTATGCGATGTTGAAGTTACCCTGTAAATCCCACTCTCTACACACAAATTTCTAAATCATCTATGCGATGTTGAAGTATAACAATCTGAGCGACTTTGCGCTGGATTGTTTCTAAATCATCTATGCGATGTTGAAGGAAAGGGGATACAGTTCTGAGGATAAAGAAATATTTCTAAATCATCTATGCGATGTTGAAGCACCGAAAAACATTAGCATTAAAAATCCCGATTTTCTAAATCATCTATGCGATGTTGAAGAAACGCTACATACAGCATAACCCCCCTGAAATTTTCTAAATCATCTATGCGATGTTGAAGAATCACAAATCGGAGTTAAATCAAATTGTAACTTTCTAAATCATCTATGCGATGTTGAAGTTTTATAGTCATCGTCATTTGTTTGTGTACCTTTTCTAAATCATCTATGCGATGTTGAAGCCCCGACCCATTTGAGCAACCTCACGCTTACTTTTCTAAATCATCTATGCGATGTTGAAGCTGAGCACGACACAGTAACACAAACTGGTGAGTTTCTAAATCATCTATGCGATGTTGAAGGTTTTGTATTCAACACCATCACCAAACACTGCTTTCTAAATCATCTATGCGATGTTGAAGTGTGTCATTGGCATCATCGTCATAGCGCAGATTTTCTAAATCATCTATGCGATGTTGAAGGAGGCATCTACAGGTGGTTGGCAACGTAATGATTTCTAAATCATCTATGCGATGTTGAAGGATTTTATTGCTATTTGATGTTACTTCTCTGATTTCTAAATCATCTATGCGATGTTGAAGCTACTTGTGAGCGTAGGGCATCAATGACTATTTTTCTAAATCATCTATGCGATGTTGAAGCGGGAACTCCGTATATTTCCTGATCAATGTCAGTTTCTAAATCATCTATGCGATGTTGAAGTAATTCATATTGGTAATGTTTTTGAGAAAAACTTTCTAAATCATCTATGCGATGTTGAAGGAATCCGTACAAATACGTGTGTAGATGCTCTGTTTCTAAATCATCTATGCGATGTTGAAGATGACACTTGCTCTAAATTTGCTAGCCTTAGCTTTCTAAATCATCTATGCGATGTTGAAGAGGAATTATAACTCTAAAAAACCAATAATAACAAGGCATGGAAGGCAAAAACCCTTATTTTACCCTCCATTTTTTACCTTGCTATAATTGGTTGATTTTATTGTAAATTTTTAAATAGCTCAAAAAAAGGGTTTTTATACCCAAATTTTGGGTAATTCGTCATTACCTTTGCCAACTTGACTAACTTTGTCACTGTGTTTGCCATGGTCACCAATGAGGCACAGTAATATCCGTGGTCATGGTATTGAGACCATAAGTATTAAATGTGCCCTTATTAGGGCTATCTACCGATTGTTGTAGGATGGACAGCCTATAAGCAACACCCGTTGTTTCACTTTTTAAATTAATATAAGGTAATTGCATCTCTGGTGGTCGTTTTGCCACAGTGACCATTGCCTCATCATAGCTAATGCCGAGTTTTTCAGCAAGTGTTTGTGCCTGCAATTCAACTGGCTTAAAGCGATAGCGTTTCACCACCAAATACCCTGTCGCTTTATCATCCACTGCACTGATACTTTTAACATGCACATAGTCAGTAAGACGAGATAGCCAACAGTTTAAATCAAGCTTTTCTAAATCTGCTTGATTCGGGGCAAAAACTCGAAGTTTATGCCCTAGCTTTGATGATTGCTCATTTTTAGCGTCATAGTGATAATCAGGAAAGCTGACACCAATACTCTCAATACCATGCTTATTTTTTAAATCTGCTAAGGCAATATGTAGCTGAGTATATAACTTTTGCCAAATAAAATAAGATGAGATATCAGGCTCAGGAAGTAAGGTAATTTCTTGATAATGGCTAAGTTTACTCATAGATTACTCCTTACCACTGGCACCAAACACCCCGCCACGAATCAGCACACCCATAACATAATGCTGTTGTTCTACTTCTGGTACTTCACCTTTTAATACCCAATTATCAAATAGGCTGTAAAAGTCCATTTTGGCTTTGGGTTGGCGGAAGGCAGTTCCCATGGTAGTCACTGCTCCATAAGGTTCAATAGCTATCGGAAATTCGGCATTTGGATACCATGTATCAATGGTACGAATGGCGTTGCTAATTTTTTGTGAGTGCATACCCGCATTGTCTTCACAGCCTTGTCGGTCATTGACACGGTATAACACTTTGCTTTTTTTACTACCCGTATCTAGGATAAGTTCTTGTGAAGGATATACCTCTTGACCATAGCCAATGATGGCATGAGCTTCAATGTATAAAATAATAAACTCTTCACCACTTAGCCCTGATTTTATCCAATTGGCGACTTGTTTTATTTGAGCATCATCTGCATCAAAGTTTTTCAGACTATAGACATGGGCATCTTCAATGCTGACAGTTTGGTCATTACATTTGACACTTACGCTAATTTTTTCAGCACCGACACGATTACGCCATAGCCAGCGTGCGTTTAAAATATTAATCGCATAACGGCGGGCAAGCTCATTTAATCCTTGGCTTTGGATGTAATCAGCGACCACTTTTTCTAATGCTTGCTGATAATCTTGGTCATTACAGACATTTGGTTTGCCAGTAAATGGTAGAACTTTTATGCTAAAACGAGTAATTAACGTATCGTTTTGTTCATCTAAAGACGCAGAATCAACTTTTTGTAGATTTGCCTTTTCGGTTTCGGCATCCAGTTTAGCAGGATCATTAGTAATGGCATTTTTAAGCCGATTGCTAATGGTGCCACGTACCGATTTTTCTTTAATGGTGACAGGCGAGCGTGCGGACGCTTTATTGTCTGCTGAATCTGTATCGTTGGTTTTGCTGTTAGCTTGGGTTTTGCTGTTGGTTTGCCATAGATAAGCGTCTGATACGTCAAGGTTGCGTTCAAAGGCAAGGACTGAGGCTGTTTTAAGGGTGGTTTTTGACATAGTATTCTCCATGATTGATGATTGTCATTGGGTTGCTTGATTTATTGCTTAGTTTGGTTACTTAATTTTGCAAAGCTGTTTATAAAACTATTGGTAAAGTCAGTTTGTAAAACGGTTAAATATCTAAAGATTGAGTGACTAAGTACAAGTTATTTTCTGCATCATATTTTTGATACCAAAGGGCATCTGCTAAGTCTTCGATGCGATGTGGGAATACCCATTTGCCTAGACCATAAATGGCTTCTACATATTGACTAGCATACTCAGGGTTACGGATATTTTGCATCACGCCAGCTTCATAACATTCTGATATGCCTTGAAAACCTAATGCAATCGGCACGAGCCAACCTCTACCTTTTTTGATGGACTGTGTTTGCCACTTTGTTTGCTGTGAGGTTTGTTGTGAGGTTGGCTGAGGGGCTGTTTTATTGCCATCATTGATAGGTGGTTGATGATGTAAAGTGGCAGTTTCTATTAGCGCATCTAAAGTGGTGGCATCAGGATTGGTTTGCTGTAACTCCTCAGTAATATTAATAAGGTCTTCATCAGCATTTATTAGGATAAAAGCAGGTAATAAGCTTTTGTTAAAGTCATTGATTTCTTCTACAGCTAAATAGTCAATCGGATTGAATCTATCCAGATGGGTAACATTACCTCCCGCCCAACGCTGTTGTTGAACTTTAATGTTTAAGGCAGTTTTTAATTGTTCGATACAGTCGTCTTCCAACATAAAATCATCTGCATAAACACCTATGATTAATGAGATACGCAGATGACAGCGTCCTTCTTCGATAATGGCAGAGGTTTTACCTGATTTTAAAATAGGGTTGCGGGTTTGATTAAAGGTATAGTCTTTATAACTCTCTTCTCGGTATATTTGTGGACGACAGTCATAACAAGCGATTAACACACCATCAAGACGGACATGTTCCAATCCAGTGATGTCAGCAATCTTACGGCTAAGGGCATGTGTTGCACCTGTAAAGCCAGTAATGGCAGGGAAACCATAGGTAATAGGACTTGAAATAGTGTTGGCATTTTGGATATGCATATTTTTGATTAACACATAGCCGACCAATTCTTTGTCAGGGTAGATATAACTCATTGAAATGCTCCTTGACCTAAACGCTGTGACTCTTTTAATGCAGTTTGCATTTCTTGCTGCCAATTAGATTGTTCTGGGTCAGCAAAGTCATCTTTTATTTTGGGGAATTCATTTTTTAATAGGGCTTGTAGCCAACGAGCGAATCTTTGCTCTATTTCTTGTTGCCAGTGACCTTTTTCAAAGTCCTCTTTAAAGGTATCTTCGCCTTCTAGATGTTTTCGATTTGGGTCAAGCCAAAGTTTTTCTGCATAATCAAGATTGTATTGGGTTGACCAGCCCGCAGGACGATTGTGTTGGATACTACTGGCAATTTGTAGTATCTGTAGTAGCAAATCATCTAAGATAGACTTACGGGCATCACGAATACTGACGTTGTTGTAGTTGGTTTTTATGATGTTATATAAGGCATCTAAAGTACGCCGAGTTTGATATGCCATTGATTTGGCATTAAATATGCTATTGGCATTTTTACTAAATGTGAGCTGTGGTGACTGGGTAAAGTTTGGTGGCAATGAGGGTAAAAGATAGGTTTTGCCACGTTTTTTACTCATTAATTGGCTGACGCCTTGAGGGTTACTACCCCCGATATTGAGTACAGCTAAGTCATGAATGGTGGTGTAAGGTTGCTGAATTTCCGTGGCTTTATTTCTATTTTTTTTAGCCAGCATATTGTCATCAGAAAATTTGATATCTTGAATAGTTGTATAGAGATGATGGGTTAATGAGGTGGGATATAAAGGCACAAGGCAAATATAATCATCTTCGGTAGGAAATAGTATTTGCTTATTTTGTTCGTCCGTGCTGGGTGTATCAATATGAGCAATCACCAACTTATAAAAAATATCATGAATCTGCTGGGAAGTGGCACTATCAGAATGAAAAACGTCTTTTAGACTGGGGTGTTGGTTTTTTATTAGTTCTCCAATAGTGGTGTGAATGGTGGTATTGGTGCTTTTATTAGAGGTATCGCTAGATACGGTAGTTTGTAAAAAGGCAGCTAAAGGTAGGGCGGCGGCATTGCCACTGGCATCAATGATTGGTTCAGGAAGGCTATGGTGACCAGCAAAATCTTTTTTTGAGGATTGATTATTTGTTGTAGGTGAGGGGGTATAAATAATATTGTCACCTTTTGAGCTGGCATGAACGCCTTTAGAAATATGTGTGCCGAAACTTAATTGATTGCTCATCCAGCTACTGGCATATTCCATCCATGTATCACGTTTATATTTATCTTTTAGTTGTTGCAGTTTGGCGTTAATCTGTTCAATAGCTTGGGTGTTATTATCTTGTATCGCTTTTTCAAGCTTTTTTTCTTCTGGACTGGCTTTATTGTCATATTGCGAGGTTAGGAAGCGATTGATGGCTTCTTTTATATGAGTGTGGGTAATACTTTTCATTTTTTCACCCTTAGTTATCGAATATTTAAAATCTGTGATTAAGTTAACATATTTTATAGTTAGTTATCCACTATAAATTTAGTAATATATTTTGATTAAAATTTGCATGAGAGTGCTGAAACCAGTAGAATGTAAGCTTCATCGCATAGATGATTTAGAAAACTATTAAATTGGTAATTTATTTACTTCTTTTCCACCGCATAGGTGGCTTATCAGATTGCTATTACTTACGCATGGCGTTATTATATTGCCATGCCTTATTCATAGGACAATTAATATGATTGCCTCATTTGCTGATAAGGCAACAGCGGCTGTATACTTTGGTAAACGAGCCAAAAGTATTTCCCCTGTTATATATACTCGTGCAAGAACAAAGTTGCATGTATTAAACTCAACTGACAATATAGAAGACTTACGAATACCTCCTAGCAATCATCTTGAAAAATTAACAGGTGACCGTGAGGGACAATATAGTATTCGGATTAATCAACAGTGGCGTATCTGCTTTAACTGGCAAGATGGTCATGCTGAAAATGTCGAGATTGTCGATTATCATTAAGGACATTTTATGTCTATCACGATGCAAGACGCTAAAAATATGGATTTCAGCGATGTTGCCGATATTAGCCAACCTGATATACCATTATTAACACCCGGTGAATATCTAAAAACTGAGTTCTTAGATGAATTGGGTATTTCTGCTTATGCACTGGCACGAGCGACACATATGCCTGACTCACGTTTAAGTGAAATTATCAACGGTAAACGTGCTATCACCGCAGATACTGCCTTACGCCTTGCAAAATATTTTGGAACTTCTGCACAGTTTTGGATAAACTTACAAGCACACTATGACCTTGAAATGGCAAGTCGAGAAGTTGCTGATGACATTGCTAGTATTGAGCCTTATGAAATGGCTTAACCATAACCCTCTTTAAACATACCTTCATCACGCCAACAGCCAAAACGCTCATCAAAAAGCCAACCGTTTTGGTTTTCATACAGAGTTAATACCGCAAATCTGATTAAAATAGTGGTGGGGCTTAACTCAGGAAATTGGGCTTGTGTGTCAATTAAAGCTTGGGTTAAGTTATCGGTAAGCCATGGAGACACATGAGGATTGCTGATAGGCACTTGTGTGGGTTTAATGGTGCTATTGACTAAGTTAGCTTTGGCTATGCCAATATTTTTTAATTGTTGGGCACTAAACATTAAATACTGCTGAGGGTATTTGTCATTCGTACGATTTTTATTTAGCGTACTGTCAGTATCTGCTGTATTAATATCCATTGCAGCGTCTATTGCATTATCTATTTCGTCATCGCTATCTGGATTATCTCTGTATTGGTTGCCATTGTATAAGGTATGTTTAAAATCTTCTGGCTGTATAACATACTCAGTTTGTGGACTGCTTTTACGAAAGGGTGTTAGGCAGCTTAGATGCACATGAGAGCGGTTGGAGGTTTGTGGATTTTGCCAATAGCCATTAACCACATTGGTATTTTTATTATTCATTAAATCCATCATGACACTATGTTCTAAATCGCTTAGATAATGTGTCCCGTCAAAGTTTTCTGCTGACACTTTACTTATTCTGGGTAGGGCATCTATGCGGTTTAACTCAGATTCTCTGATAATCTCTGCACTGTTATGACTGCTTAATAAAAATCCATTTTGTTCAAAGCCAGGCATGGTAAAGACAGCTTGTTTTGCACCTCGGTTATTATGTTTTAATGCCCGTATGTTGTATTGCAAAATACTGATATTAGGGATATCGTTGACAATGGTTTTATCAGGTCGATGACGCCATACGCGTCCTGCTAATTGGATAAGCGAACGCATGGAAGAGGGTTCAACAATTGCCCAATCATAATCATGGTCACGACCTACCTCAGCAACTGGAGTGGCAAGAACAATAAAAATATGGTGTTTTTTATGAGGGTGATTGTTTATGGCTGTGTTGATGGCATCATGATTAAAAATACCAGTATCTTTATTGTGTTTATCATTAGAGGCATCTTTTTTTAACGGTTTTCTGGTTAAGATATCATCTAAGTTTTTTTCAAGGCGACTGCGTAGGATAAGCACTTGATTGGCATGGTAACAGCACAAATGATACTGCGTGGTCGCTGACTCTGGTGTATTTGCAAGATTCAACATGGCAATGGCGACATTCATCAGCGGTTGGATATTTGCCATACGCATTAAGCCAATACTCACATGATGGCAAGAGTTAGGGTGTTTTACATGATGGTGTTGATGCAGTTGCTGTGATTTTTGTAGTAAAGCAAAGCCAAGCTGTTCATAAAAGCCAATATGAGTCTCTTTACTATAATTCATTGTCAGGGGCAAAATATTTGCCGTACGTCTGATGGGCTGTTTATTTAGGAAGTTTACTCGTGATTGGACAAAGTCCCTATTTTGCTCAGCAAAGTTGCTAGGAATATCACAAGCACTGATATTGCAGTTATTTTCATCAAACCAACCACAGATGACTTTGGGTGTGGGTTGATTAAACTGCTGATTAAACAATTTACGTCCTGTAAGATAAGCCTCAAATAAGCCTTGTAGCATATCGGGTGGAAGTGTGGCAGAAGATAACATAACCCTAGAGCCAAATAGCCCTGCTAGATGAATAAGCCTTGATAGAGCAGGCAAGTCATTGTGGTCAAGGTCATCAGGCTCATCTAGGATTAAGTCACTACTGAGTAGACGCAAGATAGGGGCGATATGTTTGCCCCCTTTTTTGCATTCTGAGGCTTGCATTAGGTGGTCAACCGTACAAACGACAAAAGGTGCAAACAGTAAATCTTGAGCTTTTTGGCTGGCAATGACCGTACCAAGTCCAAGCTCATCATAATCATGAATGTCAATCTCACTATCCACCCATTCCTCAATAATGTCATTGGCTGATTCGCTACCATAAACCTTGCTATAATTCTCTGGACTTTCTAAATGATGGGTAAAATCAGTTTTGTCTTTTGAGGGAGCGTCTAACTCCCCAGTTTGTTGATTGAGCTCAAATAGCTGTTTTTGTGCTGTACCACCGACCAATATAGCCAATTGATTAGCATCTAAACTCAAATCCCTACGAAAGCTAAGCCCTGTTTGTAAGGTCAATACTCTAAGTCCGAGTGCAACGGTAATTCTTGCGCCTTTTTTAGGATTGGCTAAGGCATACATAATACGGGCATTACCGATGGTTTTACCTGCACCTGTTGATGCCATATTGACCCCAAAAAAACCGTGTGTTTCACTTAACTCATGATATTCAAAAGCACTTTTAAAGGCTTTGTTTTGCCATTTAAAGAGTGTGCCAGCAGTATTTTTTACTAAAGGGTTATGATTGCAAAGTCTAGGCAGAGCTTGCTGTATGGCAGGCAAGCTTCTACAAAATTGTGCGGTAAAATCGCCAACACCAATTAAATGCTCATCTAAAGGCTGTTTGATTTTTCCTGACTCTCTATCGGTATTTGCTGCAAGCTTATTTTTAAAGTCTGTACTGCCGACAACTCGTCTTTTATCATCAATCGCTAGGCTAGAATAGTTATGGTCACCTACCATTAGGCATAGCCGAGATAGATGCAACAAAAATGGATTGCTAATCGCTTGGTTATTTTTAGTTGCCTGTTCACTTATCTCTATTAGCTGTGGATGTTGTCTGGCTTTTTTCGCCCAACGAGTCAGTTTGCGTTGCCAAAGAGGACTATGAATCACTAAGTCATCAAACTGCCAAAAGTTATCTTGCTCAACCGAACTCATCTCAGTGATGCTTGTTGGATTTTTTACCCAGTATTCATAGGCTTTTAGGTGAGCATAGTATTTATTAAGCTCAACCTTTAATTTTAAATTATCGACTTTTTTTAATTTAATGGCTGTTTGAGTATTAAAGTAATAAGCGGTCAGTGGCGGTAAGCGGTGATGGGTGACGATAAGCCATGCAACCCATTGAGCCAATGGTGGTAACTCATTGATGGCAACCTTATCAGGTGTTTTTTGTAATTCTTTGAGTTCAAATGCTAAATTTTCACCTTGAAGTTTTTTAGCTTGAAGATAGTCAGCTAAATGTTGCAAACGTTCAAGCCATTCATCATCAGTTTGACAATCACCGATTAACCATATAAATAGCTTTAGTGAAATCCATTCATGGCGGTAAGGGTCACCTATAAAAGTAGGGTGAAATAGCTTATATTGAAAACCAATGGTAGATTTGCCAATGTCATGAAGTAGGGCAGCAATAGTGGCGATAATTTGAATACTGGTCAGCGAGTTCCAGTCATTTTCCCATTCACGGTGTAGTAGGTTTCGTTTGGTGCTATTAACAGGCACAATCCCCACTTCATTAAATTTGCGTTTATTTCCCACGACCCAAAGCAACTCGGATTGCCTGCGAGTTTTAACACGATGACAGCTGACCGCAGTGGATTTGGTAGCTGATTTGCATAATAACTGCTTGACGGTATTAAGCCCTTCTTCGGTAATGGCGGTTTGCCAAACATTACTACCAATACGATTGGCAAAAGCGTCCAAAATACGCCGTGTGCGTTTTAGCGACTTTTTTTCACATTGTGAGATAAAGGTGACAATCATTTAAATACCCCAATCCTTTTTTACCGCCAACCCTTTCACCACTTCAAACTGATAATCCAATGCCTTATGCTTAGTAAACATATTTAAACATTCTTGACGAAATTCTTGCTCACTGACATTTTCACTGGCACAAATAAAAGCCAGTGGTAACACCAGCGCGTCCTTAATAATATCGGCAATATCAAATACCAAAGCCCCACGGCGGGTCTTACCATGCATTACCGCAAATCCATGAGGAATGCCCAATACCCATGCTGTGGTTGCACCCAGTCCATACGCCAGATAATTGCCATGGTTTAAAAAACTATTGGCTTTATCCACGCCACCTTTTTGTCCATCATGGTCACGACTAAAGCCAGCATAGTCCGTATTCTCAGCGGCTAGTTTATATAGTTGTTTGGTTAAGCGAGCCTCAAGTTGCAAAAGATGCATGACGTTATCTTGCAGCATAATTTGCTGACTATGCTTATTTAGCAAGCTTGCGATGACAGGGTTTTGACTATCAAAGCCGTGCTGTTTTAAATCACGGTCTTTTGACCAAATCGTTTGTAAGTAGCCAATGCGGGCATATTGCATCTGTTTGGCAGCCTCAAGGCGTTTTTCATCATCCCACCACCAGCTCATCCAGCCTTGTATATATTCGGTAGGGCGGTACTCAGATTGTGGAGTGAGCCATTCAATAAATACTTCTTGCTCACTGCCCATAAATAGCGGTGTGCCTCCACCGCCACAAAACCCAACCAACACCCCTGCTTGTGACAGTAGACGCATAGCAGCTTGGGTGATGGACGTCCCTGTTCCCAGTAATAAAGAGGTGGTATTGGCAATGGGGATGTTGTAATACAGATTGGCTTTATCGTCTTCGGTGAGATATAAGATTCTGCCGTCTTTTTGCATCACTCGGCAATATTCAAGATAGTAAATATTGGCACGTTTGGAGTGTAAAATAGTTTTTAACTCGGAGGAGGCAAAGCTATTGTCAGTATAGGGATTCTTAGGTTTGCTCATAAGATTATCGACTTTAAAAGTTAAGTATAAAAAGGGTTGTAATTGGTTTAGTTACCAATGTAGAGAAGTTAATAAAGATGTACAACCAGATTTTAACTGTAGTTATAAACTATACGTCATTTAGTGTCGTCATTAATATTTGTCATTACTCAATAATGATTAAAAGTGGTCTATGCTAAAAATTACCTCAATATAAGCAAAGCATTAATCGTGTTATGATGGCGACTTATTTTGACCTTGTATTTTCAATATTCATTTCTAGTATTCATAATCTTGATGATTTTTTCTTTAGTGAATTTACCCTCATGTCTGCAAACCATACAACTTTAAATAGCCTAAGCAATAAAAATACTACTAAATCCAATATTAATAACCAACCCACGCCACAAGCCTCAGTTAATTGGATACTTAAACTCACCATTGGCTTAATTGGCATGTTTGCCTTTTTGCAAGTGTATTCAGTGCAGTCGATATTGCCTGTATTAATGTTGGATTTTTCTGCCACTGAAGTGCAAGTGGGTATGCTTGTTGGGGCAACAGTGATGGCAGTTGCCATCATGTCGCCATTTTTGGGTATGCTCTCTGATGCCATTGGGCGCAAATCCTTTATTGTTGGCGCATTGGCATTTTTAACAGTACCAACAGCGATGATTTCTGTTAGTAGCAGTGTGGGCTGGCTTGAGTTTTGGCGGTTTATGCAAGGCTTGTCTGTGCCGGGGATTACCGTGGTGACCATTGCCTATGTGGGAGAGGAGTTTGAAGGCAAAGCAGTGACTGACTTAATGGCGTATTACGTTTCAGGTACGGTATTAGGCGGCTTTATGGGACGTTTTATTTTGGGGCATTTGCATGAGTGGGTGGGCTGGCGGACTGGTTATCAGGTTATGGCAGGTATTACCGCACTGGGGGCTTTGTGGGTGGCTCGTACGTTACCTGTATCCCGCTGCTTTGTTGCTAACCCCAATCTACGCTCATCGTTGCAGACACTGGCTGAGCACATGACCAATCGCTATGTGGTGACCGCTTGTTTGCTCGGGGCATGTGTTTTATTTTCGTTGGTGGGCTGTTTTACCTTTATTAATTTGCACCTTGCAGCAACGCCGTATGAGCTGACAACAGGGCAGCTTGCCAATATTTTTGCGGTATATCTACTCGGGGTGGTGATTACACCTTTATCGGCAAAACTATTACAGCGGTTTGGCTCAGCTCGCACTATTATGGTGGCAGTGACGCTATCCATGCTCGGGGTGTTATTAACCAAAGTCACCCCACTTTGGGGCATTATTTTGGGCTTGGCAATCATGTCATCAGGGGTATTTATTACTCAATCAGCGACCATTAGTTATATCGCGGTCAATGTTAAAAAAGGACGTTCGCTGGCATCAGGGCTATATTATATGAGCTATTATGCAGGCGGTAGCATCGGTGCTTGGCTATGCGGATTGGCATACGCCAAAGGGCAATGGACATTGACAGTTTGGCTGCTTCTTGCGGTGCAGGTGTTGGCATTATTAATGGCAAGTTTTGGTATGATAAAAACGCCCAAAAAGTGACCGCCAGATAGCCATAGTTAATTTCTCAGCCTTTTAGTTACTTTAACTTTAGTGAGTCTTTTGCAATAACACAATAATGATACCCAGTCTCTGAGACAATGCCACTAAGCCACTAAGCCACTAAGCCACTAAGCCACTAAATCCCTTTTATTCTAGTAGACAGATTATAAGCTTACGCTAACAGGCTTTGTATTTCTTGCATCACCATGGGTAGTTGCTTAGCAAAGTCACTCATGCGATGGTCGCCGCCTGCCTGTAAAATCACCTTTGCCCCTTTTGCTTGATAAAAATCAGCCGTTTTTTGTGCATCCAATAGTTCATCGCCTAACTTTGCTAAAACAGTAAAGTTTTTGGGTAGGGGTAAATCTTGTAATTGATGCTTGGCAAACCATTGTAAATCTGCTTTGCTGATTTCCCAGCCACCTTCCGTTGTATGCCCAATCGTATTGTCTGCTTCTGCAGTGTCCATGCTAAAAAAGCGTTGTAAGCTGCTATGTGGCTGAATACTGGGGTTGAGTAAAAATGCCCCGCATTGCGTTTTATGGCTCACAAGCGTTGCAAAATAGCCACCCAAGGAGCTACCAACTAAGATGGTTTGTTTGGGAGTATCCACCATATCTATCAGTTTATTAAAGACTTGTATGGGGTGTTGGTTTAAATCAGGACGTAATACCTCAAACTCAGGATGATACTGCTGGCAATACTCATCTAATAAGCGACCTTTGGTTGAGTTTGCATCACTGTCTAAGCCATGAATATAAATTAAGCGCATGTGCATATTCCTAATTTTGTTTAACAATTTAACAGAGGAGGTTGCAAATATAGCCCTAACATAACATAGATGCAGTGGCTAAAAAATATCGCATTTATTTTTCTGTATTAGCAGTAGAAAATATGACCTTAGTGTACATTTGTTTTCATCAATTTAGGGTGTATGATGATAAAAGTTACTAGGAATATGGATATTCCTAGTTGACCTTTTATCTAGGCTCTGCTACATTTGAAATCAGGATTAAATGATACGATTTGTATCATAATTAACAGATTGCTAACGCAGTCTGCTGATGGATAAAGATAAGGATAACTTGATAAACAATCAATTAGCTAAGGAAGGCTACCATGACGCAACAGTTAACCCAGCAAGAAACCACTTTACCTACCTATCAAAACTTCTCTGAGCTTTACGAGCATTCCATTCATGACCGTGCAGCTTTTTGGGGTGAGCAGGCTCGCCGTATTTATTGGCACAAACAGCCTGACAAAATTTTAGACGATTCTAATTTACCCTTTGCCAAATGGTTTGTCGGCGGTGAAACCAACCTGTGTTATAACTGTGTTGACCGTCATCTTGAGAGTCGTGCTGAGCAAGATGCTTTTGTTTGGGTATCTTCAGAGATTAACCAAGAGTTATTGAGTAATCACCCTGATGTTGCCGATGCCTTTAAAAAGCTGGGTAACAGTGTTGAGTTTTATACCGATTATGCCAAACGTCGCCTGACCTATAATGATTTATATAAAGAGGTCAATTATTTTGCCGATGTATTGCAGCGTCAAGGCGTGGGCAAAGGTGATAGAGTCGTTATTTATATGCCGATGATACTAGAAGCGGCGTATGCGATGTTGGCATGTGCGCGTATCGGAGCGATTCATTCAGTGGTATTTGGCGGTTTTGCGGCACATAATTTGGCAGTGCGTATGGACGATGCCGAAGCCAAAATGGTGATTACCGTTGATGCAGGATTGCGTGGCGGTAAGGTAATTAACTATAAAAATTTAGTGAATCAAGCGGTAGAAAAAGCCAATGTCAAACCTGAACATGTGTTGGTGATTGACCGTGGCATCATGCTATATAAACCCCATGCGATAGATGTTGATTATGCTGACGAGCGTCAAATTAGCCATCAAAATAAAGCAGTCGTAGAGCCGGTGTGGCTTGAATCCAATGAACCATCGTATCTACTATATACTTCGGGTACAACTGGTACGCCTAAAGGGGTACAGCGTGATACTGGGGGGCATGCAGTGGCATTGACAACCTCGATTGACTACGTATATAACGGCAAGGCAGGCGAGACCTTTTGGGCAATCTCGGATATCGGCTGGGCAGTGGGACATTCTTATACCATTTATGCACCACTACTGGCTGGCATGACCAGTATTATGTATGAAGGTTTGCCGCATCGTCCTAATCCTGGTATTTGGTGGCGTATTGTTGAGGCAAATAAGGTGAATATCTTATTTACTGCCCCCACTGGTGTACGTATGCTAAAAAAACAAGATGAAACATGGATGACTCGTTATGATGTCTCTAGCGTCAAGGCGTTTTTCTTAGCAGGTGAGCCACTTGATGAGCCAACAGCAGAATGGCTGTCTGGACATTTAGGTGTGCCAATTTTAGACCATTACTGGCAGACCGAAACAGGCTGGCCGATTTTAAGCCATGTTGCTAAGTTTGATCATAAGCCTCACAAGCAAGGCTCACCAGGTTATCCAATGTATGGCTATGATGCTAAGGTGATTAATGAGGAAACAGGTGAAGCTTGTCAAGCAGGTGAAAAAGGTATGTTAGCGATTACCGCACCATTACCACCAGGGTGTTTATCTACCGTATGGCGTAATGATGAACGCTTTATTAATGCCTATTTTGGTTTGTTTGATGGTACTCGTTATTCTACTTCAGATTATGCTCAAGTTGATGCTGATGGTTATTACCATATTTTAGGACGTACCGATGATGTGATTAATGTGGCAGGGCATCGTTTAGGCACACAAGAGATAGAGGAAGCCATCAGTGGTCATGATGAAGTTGCTGAATGTGCGGTAGTGGGTATTCATGATGAACTCAAAGGTGAGTTGCCTATAGCATTTTGTGTGCTAAAAGACCACTCATTGATTGAAACCACAGAAAGTCGTTTCCGAGTCGAGCAACAAGTTATTGGTGAGGTGGTTAAATCGTTGGGAGCAATTGCACGTCCTGCGGCAGTGTATTTCCCCAAAGCAGTACCAAAAACCCGCTCAGGAAAAATTTTGCGCCGTGCCATTCGGGCTTTAGCCGAAGGTAAAGAAACGGGTGATATGTCAACCCTTGACGACCCAACTGCAATTGATGCAGTAAAACTAGCGATTGAAAACTACTAGTCGTATTACTAAGAACCTGTATTCACAACCCATAATGGTGGATTTTTGCCTAAAATAGACGTACTACGGCGTTAAATTTTAGGTTAAATAGAGTGACTATTCGCCCCAAAATTTGCCTTGTATTACGCAATTTTAGTTTAAAACTCCCCTGATTTTGGATTATGGATACAGGTTCTAAACTAATTTATAAAAACTTGGTAGTGTACTAAACCGTATGCTACCCTTCTTTAACCATCTCCTGCTCCTATAAGGAGAAGGGATAAAGAAAGATGGCCATCACTTAATAAATTTATTACTAAAATAAGGAAATATCTGATGCAACAAGTGAAACAACTTATCAATGGTGAATTTGTCGATTCTAATACCAATGAATGGCTAGATTTAACCGACCCTGCTACCCAAGAGGTCATTGCCAAAGTACCACAAACTACTTCTGATGAAATCAATGCAGCGGTAGCGGCTGCCAAAGAAGCATTTAAAACATGGCGTAAAACACCGATTACCACTCGAGCAAGAATCTTTTTAAAATACCAAGAGCTTATCCGTGAGCATATGGACGAGTTGGCAGAAACCTTGACTGCCGAGCAAGGCAAAACCATCGCTGATGCGCGTGGTGATGTGTTCCGTGGTTTAGAAGTGGTGGAGCATGCGGCAGGTATTGCTAACTTGCAAATCGGTGATTTTGTCGAAAATGTCGCTACGGGCGTGGATACTTATAGTATTTGGCAGCCACTTGGAGTATGTGCAGGAATCACCCCGTTTAACTTCCCTGCGATGATTCCACTGTGGATGTTCCCAATGGCGATTGCCACTGGTAACACCTTTATTTTAAAACCCTCAGAGCAAGACCCTATGGTGACCATGCGTTTGGTGGAGCTTGCCATTGAAGCAGGTATTCCAAAAGGGGTGCTTAATGTGGTACATGGTGGTAAAGATACCGTTGATGCCATTTGTGACCACCCTGATATCAAGGCAGTTTCTTTTGTGGGTTCAACGCGTGTGGGGACGCATGTGTATGAACGTGCTGGTAAGGCAGGCAAGCGAGTACAGTGTATGATGGGGGCAAAAAACCATGCTGTAATTCTACCTGATGCCAATAAAGAGCAAACGCTGAATCAACTTGCAGGGGCAGCCTTTGGTGCAGCAGGACAACGCTGTATGGCATTATCAGTGGTGATTTTGGTCGGTGAGGCTAAAGAGTGGATTGAGGATATCAAAGCCAAAGCAGAGGGCTTAGTGGTGACCGCTGGCAAGCATGATAAGGACTTAGGGCCGTTAATCTCACCTGCGGCAAAAGAGCGGGTTGAGCGTCTGATTCAAACGGGTGTTGATGAAGGGGCAGAGCTGTTATTAGATGGTCGTGGTATTGTGGTCGAAGGCTACGAGAAAGGTAATTTTGTTGGCCCAACCATCTTTAACAAAGTCAGCACGGATATGCAGATTTATAGCCAAGAAATCTTTGGTCCTGTATTGTGTGTGATGCATGCCGATGATTTAGAGCATGCCATTGAGATTATCAATGCCAATCCAAATGGTAATGGTACAGCAATTTTCACTCAGTCAGGGGCAGCAGCGCATAAATTCCAGCAAGATATTGATGTTGGTCAAGTCGGTATTAACTTGCCAATTCCTGTGCCATTACCTATGTTCTCATTCTCAGGCTCACGTGCCAGTAAACTCGGTGATTTAGGGCCTTATGGTAAGCAAGCCGTACAGTTCTATACACAGACCAAAACCGTCACTGCACGTTGGTTTGATGATGAAGCAAGCAAAGGTAAAGTCAATACCACTATCTCTATGAAATAAGCAAAGATAAGCACAAGGTGAGAAAACATGGATTTTAATTTAACCGAAGACCAGCGGGCGTTTCAACAAGTTGCCCGCCAGTTTGCGCAAAAAGAGCTTAAGCCGAAGGCTGCTGACTGGGATAGAGAATCACATTTTCCTGTTGATGTGATTAAAAAGGCAGCTGATTTGGGATTTTTGGGTTTATATACCAATCCTGATTATGATGGTTTGGGTTTGCCTCGCTTAGACTCAGCTTTGGTGTTTGAAGAGTTGGCATGGGGTGATACCGCCGTTGCTGCTTATATTAGTATCCATAACATGGTGTCGTGGATGATTGGTGCGTTTGGCAATGATGACGTCTGTAGTCGTTTTTTGCCAAAAATGATGAGCGGTGAATGGCTTTCAAGTTATTGTCTGACTGAGCCAAATGCAGGGTCTGATGCGGCATCACTCACCACCAAAGCGGTGAAAGCTGATGATGCAGACTACTATGTGCTAAATGGCGAAAAAACCTTTATCTCTGGTGCTGGTGCGACCGATGTATTGGTGGTGATGGCCCGTACTGGCAGTGAGGGTGCAAAAGGTGTCAGTGCTTTGGTCGTTGATGCGCATAGCGAGGGCATCAGCTATGGCAAAAATGAACATAAAATGGGCTGGAAAGCACAGCCAACGCGAACCATTCATTTTAAAGATGTCAAAGTACCTGTTGCCAACCGTTTGGGGGCTGAAGGTGATGGCTTTAAATTTGCCATGAAAGGCTTAGATGGTGGGCGCATTAATATTGGTATCTGTGCGGTGGGTACGGCGCAAGCAGCGTTAGAGACAGCCTGTGCTTATGTACAAGAGCGTAGCCAGTTTGGTAAGCCCATTGCCAAGCTACAATCGGTGCAGTTTAAACTGGCAGATATGCTGACCCAAACCATCGCTGCACGGCAAATGATACGTCTTGCTGCCTTTAAAGTTGACCAACAAGACCCACAAGCAACGACATATTGTGCGATGGCAAAACGTATGGCGACTGACTTAAGTTTTGATGTAGCCAACCAAGCCTTACAGCTACATGGCGGTTATGGTTATCTCAATGAATATCCGTTAGAGCGTCATGTACGTGATTTACGGGTGCATCAAATCTTAGAAGGTACCAATGAGATTATGCGGGTCATTGTCTCTCGTAATATGCTCAAAGATGAGGCGTTATCAAATTTAAGATAGCAGGGATAATGATAGGCGTTAAAAGTAGGTATTCGAAAATAGGTACAAAGTAATAGGTACATAGAGATATTAATAATATAAGGACATATCATGACTCAATCTAACTTAAACCAAAACTATACCAATCTTGATGTCAGTATTGACGGTAGTGTGGCAACCGTCACCCTAAACAATCCGCCAGCACATACGTGGACATTTGATAGTTTAAATGCTTTAAAACAGCTTATTAACGATTTAAATGCTAATGATAAAGTTTATGCGTTGGTGATACATGGTGATGGTGAAAAGTTTTTTTCAGCAGGGGCAGACTTAAATGTGTTTGCCGATGGTGATAAGGGCAATGCCATTAGTATGGCGGTGGCTTTTGGTGAGGCGTTTGAAGCCTTATCTAACTATCGAGGCGTCAGTATTGCAGCAATCAATGGCTATGCCATGGGTGGCGGTCTAGAATGTGCCTTAGCCTGTGATATTCGTATCGCTGAGGAGCATGCGGTAATGGCATTGCCAGAGGCAAGCGTGGGCTTATTGCCTTGTGCTGGTGGTACACAAAACCTACCTTGGCTGGTCGGTGAAGGTTGGGCAAAACGCATGATTTTATGTAGTGAGCGCGTCGATGCTGATACCGCTCTACGTATTGGATTAGTTGAAGAGGTGGTGGCAAAAGGCGAAGGGCTAAATACCGCTCAAGCACTTGCCAGTAAGGTTGCCAAGCAATCGCCAGTTTCTGTTAGCTTTAGTAAGGGTTTGATTCAATCAGCACGCCACAACCCACCAGCAACCAATCTCATTAATGAGCGTGAACAGTTTGTAAAACTGTTTGATACCGAAGATCAAAAAGAAGGGGTTAATGCGTTTTTAGAAAAGCGTAAACCAGTGTGGCAGAATAAATAAACTTCTTAAGCATAAAATGATTAAGCACCATTTTTGATAGTTAGATTGATTAATTAATTGATAGTTAGTCTAATAGCTGATAAATAAGGTAGATAATTAGGTAAACGCATGACAGATACAGCACAACAAAATACCCAGCAAGACTGTGTTCTTATTGACACTCAGCCCACGCATGATGGCTTTAAACTGGGCATCTTAACTTTAAATGACCCCAAAGCCTTAAATGCCCTCAGTGTGGATATGTGCCGACGCTTATCTGAGCAGCTTAGTCAATGGCAGCAGGACAGTCACATCGTTGCGATTATCTTGCGTGGGGCAGGCGATAAGGCATTTTGTGCTGGCGGAAATATTCGCAAGCTCTATGACAGCATGTGTGAAAACCCACCGCTACCAAACCCTTATGCCAAGGAGTTTTTTGGTAGTGAGTATGCCCTATATCGACAAATGCACTTTTATCCTAAGCCATTAATTTTGTGGGGAAATGGTATCGTCATGGGTGGTGGTATGGGATTGATGGCAGCCTGTAGCCATCGTATCGTTACCGAAACCACCCGTTTTGCCATGCCAGAGATTACCATTGGTTTATTCCCTGATGCCACAGGCAGTTGGTTTTTACAACGTATGCCAGCAAAAATAGGTCTATTTTTGGGCTTAACTGGGGCAATGTGTCAGGGTAGTGATGCCATGCTAGCCAATTTGGCAGAATATGCCGTTGCTAGTGAAGGTTATGATGAGGTAGTGCAAGCCTTAAGCAATGCCAATTGGTCACCTGTCACTCAAGATGGTCAACAAAATAGCCAAACTGCCCATGATATCACCAGTCATGCCCTTGCCACACTCAGCCAAACTGCACAAACTCAACCTGCAATGCCTGCCAGTAAATTAGCACAATATTGGCAAGTGCTTCATGCATTGATGAATGTTGGTGGCTTGGTAGATATTGATGCCTTACTACAAGATGATGATAAATTAACCCAGTTTGTTACTCAGCTTGTTAATGGTATGGGCTTGGATGGTGCATTGATTAATGGTTTTATGACAGATAAATGGACTCAAAAAGCCTTAGCAACCTATCGTCATGGTTGTCCTGTCACTGCTGTTTTAACTTATGAGTTATTTTATAAAGTCAAAGATTTATCATTAGAGCAGGTTTTATATTTAGAAGCCAATGTCGCTACCCATTGTGCGGATAAACCTGACTTTCAAGAAGGGGTACGGGCATTACTTATTGATAAAGACAAGTCACCCAACTGGTCAAAAACCCTTGCTGACTGCTTAACTAGCGATGGGCAAGCATATATTGAATCCCACTTTAGCAATCCGTATGGTGAAAATCACCCTTTTGCCTCTTGGCTGACGGATAGCGCATGGGGTAATAAGTGGGTAAAAGGTTAACTTGTATAGATTGTTTATAACAGGACTGATATTTAGATATTTAAAGGAATATATTGAAAACAACAAGGAGTAAGATATGACAACAATTGCATTTATTGGTTTGGGTAATATGGGTGCGCCCATGGCACAAAACTTGGTTAAAAATGGGCATAATGTACAAGTTTTTGACTTATCAGCCGATGCCATGAATCAGCTACAACAAGCAGGGGCAACCGCCTGTGATAGTGTGCAAAAGACATGTGAAAATGCCGAGGTGGTGATTAGTATGCTACCTGCCGGCAAGCATGTTAAGTCTGTCTATTTGGGTCAAGAGGGTGAGCAAGGCTTACTGGCTACCCTGCCTAAAGGTACATTAGTGATTGATAGCAGTACCATTGCCGCAGCAGATGCTCGGGAAGTTGCAGAAGTGGCTTGTGAGCATGGCATTGAATTTTTAGATGCACCCGTGTCAGGTGGTACAGCAGGGGCAACAGCAGGTACATTAACCTTTATTGTTGGTGGTGATGAGTCTGCCTTTAATAAAGCCAAGCCCATTTTAGAAAACATGGGTAAAAATATCTTTCATGCAGGTGAGCATGGAGCAGGGCAGGTCGCCAAAATCTGTAATAATATGCTACTGGGTATCTTGATGAGTGGTACGGCAGAAGCCCTTAATCTAGGGGTGAAAAACGGTCTTGACCCCAAAGTATTGTCTGATATCATGCTACAAAGCTCAGGGCGTAACTGGACGCTAGAGGTATATAACCCTTACCCTGATGTGATGGAAAATGTACCTTCTAGCCGTGGCTATACGGGCGGATTTATGAGTAAACTGATGCTTAAAGATTTAAATCTTGCCATGCAAACTGCCAAAGATACAGGCGTTGAGCTACCGATGGGGCAAAAAGCCACTGAATTATATGATAAACACAGTCAAAGTCATGCTGATGCAGATTTTTCTAGTATTATGGCGGATTATGATGAGAGCGTGTTATCAAAGTAGAGTGATTAGGGTAGCTTTTAAAACAAGTGTGGATAAAATAGCTGGGTGATATACTCAGCTTTTTTTATGGGCGCATGCTTTATCCTTGTTTAGATGAAATTATTGGGTATGGTAGTTTTGATACAAATATCTGAGGATGTAGATGATGCGATTAAATATAAAGAATGGGACTGGTAACCTGTCTACTAAGTATTGAAAACTGGGATATATCATGTATGTTAACGTAGAAAAAGTATTTGAAAATGAAGATATTGCTATATATCGATTCTATAATGGTTCAAGCACCAAAGATGGAATATTTGCACTAAGAAAATATGAGCTGGAAAACATTGACTTTGAGAGGACGTTTTTATTAATTGAAGATATTGGGCATAATGCGAAGAAGTCATTATATAAAAGAGCAATGGTAGCTGTAGGTAAAAGTTATAGAAAAGATAATATATTGCCTGAAAAAGCTTCTTTTGCATCGGGATGAGAGATAATATGTATTTAAAACGACTTAAATCAACACTGCTAACCCAGCTCAATGGCAAATGGTATTATCAAGATGAGCTTTACACAGGCATTGTTTTTTTTGATAAACCTAATAATCAGTTAGAAGCCTATGAAGTTAGAGAAGGTGAGATTGGTTTACCTTATATCTCACCTTGTCAGATAGGATTACCTTCACCTATTAGTATTGACTCTACAGGATTTTGTAATGAGGACTTAGATGAATATGGTTGTGGCACGATACCACAACTTTATCAAGGTAAGTTATATCAAGGTATGTCATATACCTTTGATAAAGGTATCTGCGAAAGAGAAATCTATACCATTGAAAATGGCGAAACAGAAAATCAAATTATGTGGTGGACAAATCCCTATGAACCATCCATGTTTGAACTTCGATACGACTATGATCAATCAGGCTTTAATTATTCGAATACCAGTCAAGAATATGTAACTTTTGGGTATGGTAAAACTTGTAAAGAAACCAATCAACTTGAGGATATTTCTATCAAGTATATACCAAAAACAAACAGACTAGGTGGATTAACAATCATAGGTAATATTCTTAACTCAAGAAACTACCTTAACTGTCCAGTTCCTTTGCCAAAAATGTATGAGTTAATAGAGAACTATCGGTATTTTGTATTTGATAAATTTGTATCTCTACGCATTAGTGAAGATATGATAGACAAGTTATTCTGTATATGGATGACAAATAATAGCTTCAGTCATGTAGAGAAAATTTATATTAGTGGTCTGGACGGTCTCAAGGATTTAGATGTTTTTAGTAACACACAATCTTTTAGCTCTCTTAGAGAAGTGTTTCTAGATAAAAAAACATCCTTAGAGCAGATAGAGAGACTTAAAGCCGTTTTACCCCATATTAATATCGTATATTAATAAAGCTAAGGCATTAACTATGTATAGACTAAAATCTACACTTTTAACTAAAAATAACGACAAATGATATTACCAAGATAAATATTACACAGGAATTTTTTTTGATAAATCTAACCAATCAATTAACTTACTTAATACTGGATGTTCATTACCAAGAAGAAAATGGCAAAATAATTGCTCATGTAGCTGGCGTTCGCTTTCAAGGCATTGAGCAAAACCAAATATTAGCCGAATACCAAACCACTGTCAGCGATGTTGCCCCTTATGAGTCAGGGCAGTTTTATAAACGAGAAATGCCATGTCTATTGGCTTTGATTGAGCAAGTTAGCCAGCCTTATGATGTGATTATCATCGACGGTTATGTATGGTTAGACGGAGTACAAAAGGCAGGATTAGGCAAATATTTATACGACCATCTCAATGATAAAAAGCCCATCATTGGTATCGCTAAAAATCAATTTTGTGACATCAGTGATGAGTATGCGGTATGGCGAGGGCGCAGTAAGCACCCGCTTTATGTGACCAGTATTGGTATAGACACCTTACAAGCCAAAGATATGGTGTCAAAGCTGGCAGGTGAGCATCGCATACCAACGATAGTGACCCATGTGGATAGGTTAGGGCGGAAGTGAGTTTAGAGTTTAAAAAGGTAAGTTGTCAGTCATTTAAAGTTTGATGACAACTTATATTTGGGGGATTTGGGATAAGAGGTTTCAAGATTTTAGCCTAAAGAGTAGCAAAAGTTATGAATTATAAGCCTTTGCAGATTTAGGCTAAAATTTGGATAACACATAACGCAGATATAATTTAATAGAATATTTTAGTAATTAGTCTACTTTAAAATTAATGAATGATAATAACTCTTACCCCAAAGGTTAATACAGCAATAAATAAATTATGTATCCTGATGACGAGAAAAACTAATAAATGTTATACCGTTCATCACCAGTTCAACGGCTAATAAAATGCCCAATATACTGGTAGCAGATTGTGGGAAATCACTAAAAATTAGACAAGCCAATAAAATAGAAATCAGACCAGAGACTAAGGCAGGAATAAATAATGGCGTACCTCGCAGATGAAATGAAGTAAAGATTTTTACTGCTCCAGAAAGTAAGAATAAAATAGCAACAACCAATGTTAGTGTGACTACCCCTTGTAATGGATCTTGTAATAGCTCGATACCAATGAGTATCCCAATGATGCCACTAACTACTGCCAATAGTTTACTGGTTGCCCCCTTGGCGCTAAATAAGGAAATAACTTGTATCACACCAATGAGTAAAAAGAACCATCCTGCCATAATTTCGACAGCCATCGAAGCACTCAAAGGGTTAATAAAGGCAAAGATACCACCAAGGATGCTAAGAATACCAATAATAAGCCAGACTGTTTTATTCATAATGACTCCTTAATTTTTGTTGATTTATTTGTAAGCTTGTCTTTAATTTAGTCGTAAATTTATTTAAGTTTTATTTAGTAGAGTTTATTATTATATATGCTATTAATTTAACTCTCTATACTTAATTTATAATTACACATTGATAATAGAGTTTTTATGCTACTGAAAAGTAGATGGTATAGTCAAATCAATATAAAATAAAACTGTTATGTTGTCAGCCTCACTCGCAGTATGACTTGTATACCTTCCTTCGGATTCCTCATATCAGTATTATCTTGAATATACCAAAAAATGTGGTTATAGCCAAAGTGGATTTTATATTTGAGGTTATAAAGACACAAATTTAAAGCAACACGCTAAGTTTTAGATAAATGACATGATTTGTTGTATACCCATTTGCTATGATAAAACAAATTTTAGCAATGAATAAATAGGGAATAATAAATGAGCAATACAACAATATCGAACTCATCAGCAAACCCCACAGCCCCCAGTAACCACACACAACAATACCCCAGCAATTTTGACTTTTTAGCAGAGCATGACCCCATATTTTTACAGCTTGCCAGCAATGCAGAGCGGGTATTTTATAGTGACCCCAATACCACCTTAATTAAGCTACGACAGCTTGGTGAGGCGTTGGCACAAGGCTTGGCGGTACGCACTGGGGTAGATTTTGATGCTGATACCAAACAGGTAGATTTGCTTAATCGCTTGCAACGTGAGCTAAATCTTGACCGTAATATCATTGATATTTTCCATAAGCTAAGACAGCAGGGCAATGTGGCGACGCATCAGTTCCAGACCAATCATGGCGAGGCATCAAAGGCGTTAAAGATGGCACGTATGCTGTGTGTTTGGTATCACCAAAACTTTGGTAAAGCAGGCAGTAAATTTAAGCCAGAACCCTTTAAAAATCTACCTGACCCCAGTGAGGATTTGCAAAAGCTACAACAGCAGATTTCGCAGTTATCCTCACAGCTTGATGCCACCGCCACACAGGTTGATAGTCATAAGCAGATAGCTAAATTACAAGAAAAAGAAAAACTTGAATATCAACAGCTTGCAGAGATGATGGACGAGGAGGCTCGGCAGTTAGCAGAGCAGAATAAACAGCAAGAGCAGTTATTACTTGCTGAGCGTGAGCGTTTTGAGGCACAGATTGCCAGTCTAAAAGCACAGTTGGCAGAGCAACCACAGACAGCAAGTGATGATGCGACAACACAGATAAAACGACGGTTAACGGTATTTATACCTACTGAGGAAGACGCGCGGTTGTTGATTGATGAGCAACTACGCCTTGCAGGTTGGGAGGCAGACAGTCAGCTTATGACCCAAACAGCAGGTACATTGCCTGAGGTGGGAAAAAATAAAGCCATTGCTGAATGGCGGACGGCAAATGGTCGGGCAGATTATGTGCTATTTATGGGGCTAACCCCGATTGCGGTGATTGAGGCAAAGCGAGAAAATATTAATGTGGCAGGCAGGATTGGACAAGCAGAGCGTTACGCTCAAGGCTTGGCGGTCACTGAGCCAATGCAAGGGGCATGGCTATTGACCGGTCAGGGCATGCCGTGGTGCGAGTATCAGCAAACTTATTATGTGCCGTTTGTCTTTTCATGTAATGGTCGCTCGTATGTGGAGCAATTAAAAGAAAAGTCAGGCATTTGGTTTCGTGATGTGCGTCATGGTAGCAATACCAAACGTGCGTTACAGCAGTTTTATAGTCCTGAGGGTTTGCTTGATGTATTGACACGGGATATTGCTCAAGCTGAGGATAAATTACAACAAGAGCCGTTCGGCTATTTAAATTTGCGTGATTATCAAGTTAAGGCAATCAAGGCAGTAGAGCAGAGATTGGCGCAAGGTCAGCGTGATTGTTTGCTGGCAATGGCAACAGGAACGGGCAAAACTCGTACCATTATCGGGCTGATTTATCGCTTTTTAAAAACTGAACGCTTTAAGCAAATTTTGTTTTTGGTGGATAGGACTGCTTTGGGTAATCAAGCCTTTGATAGTATGCAAGAGATGACCCTTGAGCAAAATCAGACGTTAAGCAAGATTTATAACATTGCTGAGCTGGGCGATATGCAAGTTGAGGCTGAAACCCGAGTACAAGTGGCAACTGTACAGGCGATGGTCAGACGCATTTTTGATAATGATGATGTGCAGGATATTCCTACCATTGACCAGTATGATTGTATCATCATTGATGAGGCACACCGAGGCTATACCCTTGACCAAGAGATGAGCGAGGGTGAATTGTTATTTCGAGATACCAGTCAGTATTTATCCAGTTATCGGCGGGTATTGCAATACTTTGATGCAGTAAAAATTGGCTTAACTGCCACGCCTGCCAAGCACACAGTAGAAATATTTGGCAGACCTGTTTATGTTTATTCGTATCCTGAGGCAGTGGCGGACGATTGGTTGATTGATTATGAGCCACCCATTCGCTATACCACTTTACTATCCAAAAATGGAATCCATTTAGACAAGGGTGAACAGGTATCGGTGCTAGACAGTCACTCGGGAGAAGTGGACATCACTGAGCTTGAAGATGAGTTAAATTTTGAGGTAGCACAGTTTAACCGCAGTGTGGTCACAGAAAGTTTTAATCGGGTGATTTGTGAGCAGTTGGTACAAGAGATTGACCCCAATGGCAATGAAAAAACACTGATATTTTGTGCCACCGACCTACATGCTGATATGGTCAAACGCTTGTTAGATGATGCTTTTTCGGCGTTTTATGGTAATGAGTATAATGAGGTGGCGGTACGCAAAATCACTGGGGCAAGTGATAAAGTTGACCAGCTTATCAGTCGCTTTAAAAACGAAAAATATCCCAGTATTGCCATTACAGTGGATTTGTTAACCACAGGTATTGATGTCCCTGCCATCTGTCATTTGGTGTTTTTACGGCGGGTAAAATCACGTATTTTATTCCAGCAAATGATGGGGCGGGCGACCAGACGTTGTGATGACATTGGCAAGACCGTCTTTAAGGTTTATGACCCAGTCGATATCTTTGCCTCTTTAGAACAAGTGAACACCATGAAGCCATTGGTAAAAAATCCAAATATTACCATTGAGCAGTTGGTACAGGATTTGTTGGCAGTTAATACGGATACCCTTAATGAGCTTGCCAGCAATGACCCTGTATTATCACAAGTTAGTGAGCCATTAACAGCTTATCAAGTTGATGAAACTGAAAACAGTTCTGGAAACAGTGATAATGGTAGCTTTGATAACAGCCATGAAGTTAACTATCTTGGGCAAAGTCAGCAAGATATCATTGATACACATAGCCAAGTGGTGCTTGACCAACTTAGCCAAAAACTCATGCGAGTATTGCGTAAAGCAGTGAAAAAAGCTGAGCGTAATCCTGAGCTAAAAGTCAAACTTGATGAGCTAGAGGCAAGCTGGCAAGTCCCCCCTGAAAAACTCCATCAACTACTGCACCAAGGTGGGGTGAAAAAAGCTCAAGAATTTTTGCAGACTCATGCCAATTTATTGACCGATTTGGCTGAAATAAAGCACATTGCTGGATCAGATTATATGCCTGTGATTTATGAGGGGGAAGATGAATTTATCAGCCGTGAGCAGAGCTTTGGTCAGCACCAACGCCCAGAGGACTATTTAGAGAGCTTTGAGCAGTTTATTAAGACCCAACTAAATGAGTCCATAGCGTTAACCGTAGTTGCTACCAGACCTGCTGAGATGACCCGAGAAACACTGAAAGAAGTTAAGCTATTACTTGATGAGAAAGGCTATAGTGAGGCACATCTGCAAACGGCATGGCGTAACAAAACCAATAAAGACATTGCTGCCAGTATTGTTGGGCATATTCGCCGTGCAGCATTGGGTGAGCCATTGATACCTTTTGCCCAGCGTGTCGATAATGCCATGACTCAGATTTATCAAAGTCAAGACTGGACACCACTACAACGCAAATGGCTTGAGCGTCTGGCAAAACAGCTACAGCATGAAACCATCGTTGACCGTCAGTTTGTTAACCAGCGTTTTGCAGCAGATGGTGGGGCAAAATGGCTGGATAAAATCCTACAAGAGCAGTTAGACGAGGTATTGGCACAGGTCAATGAGCAGTTGTGGCAGGCGTGATGGTAAGCAATAAGACAGATAAATAAAGGGTGGAACGAAAAAACCAATAGCCAAAATAGAGACGATAAGTTATGCTGTACTCATCTAAAAGTCACAAAAATTTGATGGAAGACATGATTCTATGCTGACTTATATTCGCTTTGATAATTTCTACTCATTCTATGAGCAGGCAGAATTCTCTATGCTATTGGGCAAACAGCCGACCAAGTCGGACTATGACATTTATGTCGATACCGCTCAAGATAACTTACGACTAAATAAAGTTACTGCCATACTTGGAGCAAATGGCTCAGGTAAAACGCAATTATTAAAAGCGATTGCTTTTTTACGTTGGTTTATGGTTCACTCAGCATACTTGGCAGATGATAAGAGTGTTCCTTTTGATACTTTTAAAAACCATGAATATTTGCCATCAAATTTTGAAATAGGATTTCTATTAAAAAATGCACAAGATATTTATGATGAATATCGTTATGAGCTAACCATAGAAAATAATATAGTGACTTATGAAGCACTGTATAAAAAAACTAGCCGTTTATTTAGTTATATTTTTGTACGTGAATATGATAATGTTAAAGAAGTAATGACCTATAAATATCGTGATTTTATTCCACCATCGCTGGCTGATGATGCGCCTAGAAATGGTTCATTAATCAGTTATGCCAATATATTAGATGACCCTACGGCTGATGCTATCGTAGTTATGCTTACTCAGTATCTAACCAATGTTATAGAAATGGGGCGAAATAATAAGATTAGCAGCTCTATCACTCAAGTCGCTGAAATATTTAATAAAAATAAAGAGCTAAAAAAACTGGCAGAAAAACTATTATGCGAGTTTGATACAGGTATCAATCAGATTAACGTTAAAAAAGTGAATTTTTTTAATGAAGATATAGTCAATTCAAGATAATACTGTTACAAGGAAAACGAGCGAAGGTGTACAAGTAGTACTGCGAGCGAGTTTGACGACGTAACAGTTTTGTATTGAGCCGACTATACCAAACAGCATAAAGAAGTGTTGATGCCGTTTTCCATTCATCGTTATGAAGATACCGAGTTTGAATTAAGTTTTTTTGAAGAGTCTAATGGTACACAATCTGCCTATGCTTTATTAGGCTTGCTATTGCCTGCCTTACAGACAGGTGGCGTTGCCATTATTGACGAATTAGACAATGATTTGCACCCGCATTTACTACCCGTTATCATTGATTTATTCCGCTCACAGCATAGCAACCCACACAATGCCCAGCTTATCTTTAGCTGCCATACGCCTGAAGTATTTAACCTACTGCACAAACATCAAATTTATTTGGTTGAAAAATATCAACAAAAATCAGAGGCTTGGCGACTTGATGATGTAGAAGGGGTGCGTAATGATGACAACCTTTATGCCAAATATATGGCAGGAGCATTTGACGCTGTTCCCAATGTATAATTTCCTTTTTGTGTGACCTCCCTTTGGCTTTGATATAGTTTTGATTTTGATATAGTAAAATGATATGGCAAAAAGACACAGTAACCAACGAAACCGACAGCATAAGCGACATATTAAAAAGACGACATTAATCATTGTCGGTGAAGGGGAGCATGACAAAGCGTTTTTGACCCATATGAAAAATCTATATGACCATCGTCAGTCGGGACAAAAGGTGAAAATTGATTTTTCTAGTGGTGGCTCACCCTATGACATCATCAAAGATACTGTTAAAAAGACCAGTCATGCAGACTATGATCGTAGATATATTTTAATGGATGATGATATTGATATTAGACAACAAGACCGCCAGCTTGCCAAAGAGCAGAAAAGAACCATTTTATTATCACAGCCGTTATGTTTGGAAGGAATGTTGCTAGATATTTTAAAGCAAAATATTCCTGATAGCGCACAGCGGTGCAAAAAAGTATTGCACCCACAGCTAGATGGTAAACCAACCGAGCCAAGCAGTTATGCCAGCTTATTTGACCAGCCTATTCTGGATAGTAGTGATAAAGCAACGATTGTAACTTTGCGGACTGTATTACAAAATAGCCCCCAACTTTAGCGACAACCAATATCCACAATCACAACTATTCTAACTTCTATAGTCATATAAACTTGCGACAAGTTTTGTATTGATTTAACCATATATTCAACTGCAAATTTAAACCCTAGGAAACCCCATGAACACCCAACCTTCAAGCCAAGCCATTGTGCAAAAACTATGGAACTTATGTGACGTATTGCGAGATGATGGTATTAACTACAGCGACTATGTCACTGAGTTGGTGTTATTGCTATTTATCAAAATGGAATATGAAAACACCGAGCAAGGCGTATTGGTCGCCCACAAACTACCCGAAGGTTGCCGTTGGACAGACATTAACCAACTCTCTGGGCTAAACCTACTCAACAAATACAAGCAAGTGTTACTTGACCTATCACAAAGCCAAGACCACCTTATCGCTGCCATTTATAGCAACGCCCAAACCCGCTTAAGAGAGCCACGCCACCTAGAGCAACTGGTCAAAACCCTAGATGGACTGGATTGGTTTAGCCTAAAAAATGACGGATTGGGCGACCTATACGAAGGCTTACTCGAAAAAAACGCCAACGAAACCAAATCGGGAGCAGGGCAGTACTTTACCCCACGCGTCCTTATTGACAGCATGGTTAACTGTATTCAACCGCAAGCAGGCGAAGTGATTCAAGACCCAGCCGCAGGTACAGCAGGATTTTTAATCGCTGCCAACGAATATATCAAACGCCAAACCGATGACTATTACGACCTATCAGCAGCCCAAATCAAATTTCAAAAAAACAAAGCTTTTGTCGGCGTAGAGCTTGTTCCCAGTACCCGCCGTCTGGCATTGATGAATTGCCTATTGCATGGTATCGAAGGCGGTAGTGAAGGCGATAGCGAAGGTGTGGTGCTACAAGGAAACAGCCTTGGGCAGGTCGGGGCAAGTCTAAACCGAGCCGATGTTATCCTTGCCAATCCACCATTTGGGGCGGCAAAAGGCGGTGAGGCGAGCATTACCCGAGATGATTTGACCTTTAAAACCAGTAACAAACAACTGGCTTTTTTACAGCACATCTACCGCAACCTTAAAGCAGGTGGACGCGCAGCAGTGGTACTGCCTGATAATGTTCTTTTTGAGGCAGGTATTGGCACAGACATTCGTCGAGATTTGATGCACAAATGCAACCTACACACCATATTACGCCTGCCGACAGGTATCTTTTATGCCCAAGGGGTCAAAACCAACGTGCTGTTTTTTACCAAAGGCACAGCCAGTAACCCTGACCAAGACCAAAACTGCACCGAAAACGTCTGGGTTTATGACTTACGCACCAATATGCCCAGCTTTGGCAAACGCACCCCCTTTAGCCCAGAACACCTAAAACCCTTTGAGGCGGTATATGGTGAGAATGCAGACGGCACAAGCCCACGCACGGAAGGGGAATGGTCATTTTGTGACAATAATGAATCAGGTAAAAATAGCCTAAGCAATTCTTGTGATGCAGATAATAACAATGACAACGACAATCTAACTTTAGAAAGCAGTCGTTGGCGGGTATTTAGTCGTGATTGGATACGTGATAATAAGGGCGATAGCTTAGATATTAGCTGGCTAAAAGACAGTGATAGCATTGATGCGGCTGACCTGCCCGAGCCACATATACTTGCCAGTGAGGCGATGAATGAGCTAACCGAGGCGTTACGCCAACTTGATGGGTTAATGCAGGCATTGGGGCAGCAAGATGAGGCAGAGATTCAAAAGAAACTGTTAGCCGAATCGTTGGGCTTAAGTGAGGGGGACATATAATGGGGGGTAAGGAATTGCCAGAGGGTTGGGTTGAGGTAAGTTTGGATAGAGTGGCACAGTGGGGGTCTGGTGGTACGCCGTCAAGAAAAAAACTAGAATATTATAATGGTAATATTCCATGGATTAAAACAGGTGATTTAGGTGAAAAGTATATAAAACATAGTAGTGAGTTTATTACTGAGGATGCAATTAAAAATTCTAGTGCAAAAATGTTTTCTAAAGGTTCAGTTGCTTTAGCTATGTATGGAGCGACGATAGGAAAAACATCAATTTTAGATATAGATGCTACAACAAATCAGGCTTGTGCTGTTGGTAAACCAAACAAAGCTATTAGTTCAGAGTTTTTATATTATCTTTTGAGAAATGAGAAGGATAATTTTATAGCAAAGGCAAAAGGTGGAGCGCAACCGAATATCTCTCAAACAGTGATTAAAAATCATAATATATTTCTACCTTCTATACATGAACAAAATAAGATAGTTAGCTTGATTAATAGAAATATAGCTCAAGTAGAACAAATCCAAAATAGCCTAAATGCCATTCCAAAAATTTTAGAAAAATTTCGTCAGTCAGTATTGGCAGATGCAGTGAGTGGTAAATTAACTGGTAAGGAAAAAGAGGTAGCAAAATTAGATTTTGTAAGCCTTGGCTCAATTATTATAGATTCAAAGAATGGTATTTCTAAAAGAAACTCTGATGAAGGGACAGAAACAACTGTTTTAAGGCTTGCCAACTTCAAAGACTCTAAAAGAGTATATGGTATTGAGCGAAAAATTAAATTAACGGAAAAAGAGATAGAAAAATATCAAGTGAGAAATGATGATATTTTGATAGTCAGAGTTAATGGTAGTGTTAGTTTAGCTGGTAAATTTATTTTATACAAAGATAAAGGAACAGTAGAGGCATTTTGTGACCATTTTATAAAAATTCAAATAGATAGCGAAAAAATTATCCCTAAATATTTGTTATATATTGCAAATCAGGGCGTGGGTCGTGATTATTTGGTTAATAGCTTATCAACAAGTGCAGGACAAAATACTATTAACCAGAAGTCAATTAGAAATCTTCTGCTAAAAATACCCCCACTCTCCGAACAAACCGAAATTGTCCGCCGAGTGGAAGAGCTATTTGCCTTTGCTGACCAAATCGAAGAGCGAGTCGCACAAGCCCAAAGCCGAGTTAATCATCTGACCCAATCCATCTTAAACCAAGCCTTTACAGGCAAACTGACCGAGCAATGGCGAGCCGATAACCCCGAGCTTATCACAGGTGAAAACAGTGCCACCACCTTGCTTGCCAGTATTGAAAGTGAGCGTAAAACTGCCAAAACCAGTAAAAACAAAACCAACAAAAAGGCATAAACAGCCATAAATGCCAACAAAAACAAGGGATATCACCTCCCTTGTTTGTATTTATATCCTAAAAATAAGCCACCTCATAACTTGCCAAAATCTCTTGAACCAACGCTTGCGCCACAGGTTCAAGCTTTTGATAATCTTGCACAATAATACTGCGCTCACGTTCTGCCCATACCTCATCTAAATAAATCTGATGAATGTTCATCGTCTGCTGATGGCGGTTGGCAGACGACTCAGGCACAATACTAATACCCACACCAGCCTCCACCATACGGCACACCGACTCAAATCCTGACACATTCACCCGAGTATCCATCGTCACCCCCATACTTGCCTGCAAATCGGACAAAAAGTTACCCAACGTACTGCCATTATGAAAGCCAATATAAGGGTGGCTAAGCGTTTCGGTAAATTTTAACTGCTGTTTTTGCGTTAAAGGGTGGTTGATGGGTGTGACCACGGTTAAGCGGTCAGTGCTAAAGTGTATCACCTCAAGCGACTGAGTGGACACCGAGCCTGACAAAATACCAATATCCGTTGTGCCATTTAACACCCCACGGATAATATCTTTTGTCAGTCGCTCTTGTAAATCAATGGTCACCGCAGGACGTTGTATCAAAAAATCTGCCAAAATCTCAGGCAAAAAGTCCGTCACAGCAGTGGTATTGGCATAAACACGTACATGCCCTGTTGCATCAGAACGATATTGCGAAAAGCTGTGCTTCACCTGTTCAACTTGACGCAAAATACTACGAGCTTGCTTTAATAACTTACGTCCATCGTCAGTCAGTTCCATACCTTTGTTATGACGATAAAATAGGCGGGTATCTAGCTGTGTTTCAAGCTTTTTAATACGAGTACTGGCGGCGGCAGGGGATATAAAGGTATGTTTGGCGGCTTGGGTAAGACTGGGCGAATCAGCGATGGCACAAAATAGCTGTAAATCGGTTAGGTCAAAGTGCATAGAAAACCTATGTTAAATAGCCGTGATTGTAGAATAAGATATAAGCTGATTGTTGGCGGTTGAATGGTGATAAGCTTCCTTTTAGTAGGGTCTGTTGAACATTCATCTTCATAGGAAAAATTGAGATAAATTTGACTTAATCAAGGCAATGAACACAGGTAATATCGGGATATTAACCAGTTCATTAACGCAGAATAAGGCAAATTTAGCCAATTTTTACATGAAAGTAAAAAGTAGCTTTATCCCTTGTAGATATTAGCCTAACGGGGTGAATGTTCAACAGACCCTAATGGTTAAGTATATATGAGTATACCCAAACCTGATAATGATGTTTTATAAAACCATAAACCATCTATACGATGGCAAATGCCGCATCCGCCTTAGTCTTAGCATCTGCTTTCTTCTAAACCATCTATGCGATGGCAAACAGTGAACTTGTCTTTATCTTTCAGTCTTTTAATTTCTAAACCATCTATGCGATGGCAAACCTTTGGCAAGTCCTGATACAACTGGACTAGGGTTTCTAAACCATCTATGCGATGGCAAACTGGCTAACATTTGCGGTGCCAAAACGCGCTCATTTCTAAACCATCTATGCGATGGCAAACAAAAAATGCCCACTTTGGTATAGAGCTGATGATTTCTAAACCATCTATGCGATGGCAAACTCAAATTATACTACTAAAAACCCTGTAATGGCATGGTGTAGCAGCAAAAAGTCTGATTTACGTTTATATTTTTTATCCTTATATAATTATATGTTTTTAAAAGCTATTTTTTAGAATGATAAAATTAAGTATTTGTTAGTAGTTCATCACGTCATATATTAAACAACAATAAATTGGCATTAATTAAATCCGAACACCATATTAACAAACCTGTGATTTAGAACCCCTATTTTTTTTGACATACTAGGGTCTATTCTAATTTAACCCTTATTCATCTTAAGCAAACACAAACAACCACAAGGAAACCGTGATGAGTAATACTGATAATCAAACCACCAATACCCCTGATACTCAAAGTGATGTCAACCTAAATGACTGGATTGGCAATACCGAAAGCAAACAAGACCTAATTTGTGAAATCTTAGTCCGACGTATGGCAGCGACCTTAGGTGTACCTAGCCCCAAAGCAGGCGAGCCACTGCCTGCCTTATGGCATTGGATGTTTTTCCAACCTGAGCTAAATGCAGAAGAATTGGGTCGAGATGGTCACCCACAACTGGGCGGATTTATGCCACCAGCCCTCGGTCGTAATCGTATGTGGGCAGGAGGGAGCTTTGAATTTGAGCAACCGTTAATTGTAGGTGAACTCGCGACTTGTGATTCTAGTATCGAAAAAGTGGTCGAGAAGCAAGGCTCTACAGGCTCATTGGTATTTGTTACCGTACGTCATGATTATAGCCAGCAAGGGCAACACAAATTTACTGAACGCCAAACCATTGTTTATCGTGAACCAAGCTCACCCAAAACCGAGTCTGAGCCATCAGAATATGCCGATAGCAAACAGTGGTCACAAACCCTAACCCCAGATGCAACCCTGTTATTCCGTTATTCTGCGGTTACCTTTAATGGTCATCGTATCCATTATGATTATCCTTATGCCACTGATGTTGAAGGCTATGATAATTTGGTAATACATGGACCAATGATGGCAACTTTAGCTTTGCACAGCTTTATTAATCAACATGCTGACAAAACAGTAACAACCTTTAAGTATCGTGGTGTGCGTCCAGTGACTTTGGGTAATGATATTCGTATTGAAGGCAAAGTTAGCGAAGCTGGGCAAGCAGACGTTTGGATTTGCAATGATAATGGTGTTATCCAACAAGGGCAAATAACCTTTGAAGGCTAAGGGCAAGCAAAGGCTAAGAGTAGGGTTAAGGATTAAGTAACTTTTGCCATTTCTTAGCACAAATAAAGGAAATAATCATGATAGACCCACATAGTGAAGACATGAATGCCATTCGTGATGGTATACAAGGATTGATGCTAGGCTTTGGCAGTGAATACTGGCGTAAACTCGACAGTGAAAAAGGCTTTCCTGATGAGTTTGTCACTGCTTTAAGCCAAGATGGTTGGCTATCGGCATTAGTTCCTGAAGAATACGGCGGTTCAGGATTGGGACTGGCAGAAGCATCAGTAATTATGGAAGAGATAAACCACTGTGGCGGTAATGCAGGCACTGTACATGGGCAAATGTATAATCTATTTACCCTTGTTAAACATGCCTCTGAGGCTCAAAAAAAGCTTTATTTACCTAAACTAGCAACGGGTGAGCTACGCTTGCAATCTATGGCAGTCACCGAGCCGACCAGTGGTACAGATACCTCAGCCATCACCACCAATGCAGTCAAAAAAGGCGACCACTATGTCGTTAATGGTCAAAAAGTATGGATTTCACGTATCCAACACTCTGACCTTATGATTTTGTTGGCTCGTACTACGCCACTATCACAAGTTAAAAGCAAAGTTGATGGTATGTCGATTTTCTTGGTGGATTTGCATACAGCGATTGGCAATGGTTTAACCGTACAAAAAATTGATAACATGGTCAATCATGAAACCAATGAACTATTTTTTGATAACTTAGTCATACCAGAAGAAAATCTAATTGGTGAAGAAGGCAAAGGCTTTCGCTATATATTAAGTGGCTTAAATGCCGAGCGTACCCTAATTGCTGCCGAATGTATTGGCGATGGACGTTGGTTTGTGGAAAAAGCCTCACAATATGCCAATGAACGACAAGTATTTGGTCGTCCCATTGGACAAAATCAGGGCATTCAATTTCCCATTGCTGAGGCACATATCGAAGTACAGGCGGCTGACTTAATGCGTTGGCAAGCATGTGCAGATTATGAAAAATATTATGACAAGCAAGATGATAAATATAGCCATAAACAAGGCAGTACGCAGGCAGGGGCATCAGCAAATATGGCAAAATATCTGGCAGCCAAAGCGTCATGGCAAGCGGCGAATGTTTGTTTGCAAACCTTTGGTGGCTTTGGCTTTGCCCATGAATATGACGTAGAGCGAAAGTTTCGAGAAACACGCTTGTATCAAGTTGCTCCAATTTCTACCAATTTAATTTTGTCGTATATTGGTGAAAAGGTGCTACACATGCCCAGAAGTTTTTAATTGACAGTTTTTAACCGATAATTTAAAACAAGATAACCACTATCAACCACTATCAAGATAATCACTAATATCAAGGAATATTTATGAGTCAATCTTCACAAACCCAACAACAACGCCCCCTTGATGACATCACCGTTATCAGTCTAGAGCATGCCATTGCCGCCCCCTTTTGTACCCGTCAGCTTGCTGATTTAGGGGCAAGAGTAATAAAAATTGAACGCCCTAATGTCGGTGATTTTGCTCGAGGTTATGATGAGCGGGTTAATGGGTTGGCATCGCACTTTGTTTGGGTCAATCGTGGAAAAGAAAGCTTGGCACTGGACTTAAAATCAGAGCAAGCCCAGCCTGTGTTAAACAAACTGCTAGAAAAAGCCGATGTCTTAGTGCAAAACTTAGCACCTGGTGCAAGTGCTCGCTTAGGATTAGGCTATGAACAGCTACACGAAAAATACCCACAGCTTATCGTCTGTGATATTTCAGGCTATGGCGTTGGTGGTCCTTATGAGCAGAAAAAAGCCTATGACTTGCTGATTCAAAGTGAAAGTGGCTTATTATCAGTGACAGGTACGCCAGATGAGATGGCAAAGGTCGGGATTTCTATTGCTGATATTTGTGCAGGTATGTATGGCTATTCATCTATTTTGGCTGCATTGCGTCTGCGTGATAAAACAGGCGAAGGCAGTCATATTGATGTATCCATGCTTGAATCACTCGTTGAATGGATGGGTTTTCCGCTATATTACACCTATGAAAATGCCCCAGCACCTACCCGTAATGGGGCATCACATGCCACCATCTATCCGTATGGCTCATTTGCCACTGCCAATGGTTCGGTGATGTTTGGGCTACAAAATGAGCGTGAATGGCAAGCATTTTGTGAGCAAGTGCTACAAAAGCCCGAGCTTGCTGATGACGAACGCTTTAGCAAAAATAGCCTACGAGTCGACAATCGTGATACCCTAAAAGGCATCATTGAAAGCTGTTTTGCTGAGCTGACCAAATCACAAGTAACCGAGCGTTTGGATACTGCCAAAATTGCCAATGCGCATGTGAATGAAATGCAGGATGTTTGGTCACACCCACAGCTAAAAGCCCGCGACCGTTGGCGTACCATTAATAGCAGTATTGGCGAGTTGCCTGCCATGCTACCACCTGCGGTAAATAATCAGTTTGAATATCGTATGGGCGATGTACCTGCCTTAGGTGAGCATACAGACGCAATTTTGGCAGAATTAGGCTTAGGGAAAGATTAGGGAACGATTCACAAAAAAAGCATTACTAAGGAAACCTTATGTCACAAGCTGTTAATTTACCAAACACATGGCTATTTGTCCCTGCCAGCAAAATTGAACGTGTCCCCAAAGCCTTTGCCAGTGGGGCAGGGGCGGTGATAGTTGACCTAGAAGATGCGGTGGCAATGGCAGAAAAACCACAAGCCCGCCAAGCATTATTGGACTATTATCAAAGTGATGCCAATGATAAATACCAACCAGTTTGGGTACGCATCAATCAAGCAGACAGTGATGAATTTGCCAAAGATATTGAGTTATGCCAGCAAATGCCTAATTTGGCAGGCATTATCTTGCCCAAAGCCGAGCATAAACACGATATAGAGCAAGTGCATAACCGCACAAAACTGCCTATGATTGCATTGGTTGAAAGTGCTTTAGGCTTACATCAACTAGATGACATGGCACAAGCGACAGGCTTGGTTGCCTTTAGCTATGGCTTTTTGGACTTATGTAATGATGTGGGTGTACAAGTAGATACCCCTTCGGCAGAGATTTTTGCCAATCAAGTGCGTTATCAGTTGCTTATCACCTCAAAAGTGCATGGCTTATCTGCGCCAATTGATACCATTTATCCTGATTTTAATGATGCTGATGGGCTGGCAAGTCGGGTGCAATTGTGGTCGCAAATGGGGCTGTCTGGCATGCTGTGTATCCACCCCAAACAAGTGGCAGTGGTACAAGAAGCGTTAGCCCCAACACAGACCGAATTAGACTTTGCTAAAAAGGTGGTTGATGAATATCAGCACAGTGGCAAAGCGGTATTTCAAATAGAGGGGCAAATGGTGGACATGCCAGTGATTAAGCGTTGTCAGCAGTTGCTTGCAAACACATAATGGTTACGCTGGATTAAAAAGCGTGGCATTTTTAGTGCAAATCCTACTAAGTTTGGATTTGCATTTTTTTTATGAGGTTGTGCCTTATTTTTATATAGTCAGCGAAGTTATAAACTGGTACAAGGCAGGCGAGTGCAGATAGTACGGTTGTACAGCAAGCGAGCCTAACACCGTAACAGTTATAAAGTTCGTTGACTATACTTATTAATTGGTTTGAATTGACCGTGTAGTTTACATATACTAAGACGTTAAATGACTAAGCTATTAAATATTTAAATAATAGGTGGTGTTTCAAAAAGTATACTGTGGTTATTTTTAATAAATCATCATAGTTTCAGCCCTCCCCCTAGCCCCCTCCCAGTGGGAGGGGGAACAGTTCCCTCCACCTTTGGGGGAGGGTTAGGGAGGGGGTAGCATACTTTTTAGAACACCATTAAATAATAAACAGGGACAATTAAAAATGACGCCTCTATCACAATCTCACCAAGCCACAAAACAGCGTACTTATGCCAAAAATACCCTTCAATTAAGTATGCTACTGCTTAGTAGCACCTTGTTTGCCCTGCCTGCATTGGCGTGGGCAAATAGCCCCAGTACCAGCAGTGTGAGCAGTACAGCAACAACCGCCATAACCACAGCAAAGCAAACTGCTGAGCAGGGTGACACACCGCTACACCAAGCAATACGTGCTGGTGATTTGGCAAAAATTAATTCGTTGCTTGCTGCTGGTGCAGATGTGACCGCCAAAAATGCCAAAGGGGAAACGCCACTGCATCTACTGGCGTTTTTTGAATACGACACAAAAAAATATACTCCAGAGCAGCTTTTGAGTATTGTGTCTGATTTTAAGCAGGCAGGGGCAGATTTAGAAGCATTGGACAATGAGGGTTGGACACCTTTGCTAAGAGCGGCACAACAAGATAATACAGTAACAATGAGGATGTTATTAGAGCAAGGTGCAAACCCTAATGCAAAAACACCAAAACTGGGTAACACCCCACTGCACTTAGTGAGTACAAGGTTGTCCGCCAATATTCTAACAATTGATAAAAACCGAGCTAAAGTCAATCTTGAAGCCACTAACAATCAAGGTGAAACCCCTTTGATGACAGCAGTGCAAAGAGGTGACAACATAGTGATTTGGGTGTTATTAGAAGCAGGTGCTAATGTAAATGCGTTAAACCCAGACACCAGCAACAGTCGGCTGGCATGTCGCAGCAAAGCGGGGCAAGGTAAAACCGCACTTGCGTATGCTGTCGCCAACCATGATGTTTATACAATGAAACAGCTGCTCGATGCTGGTGCAGATGTGAATATTAAGATTAATGACTGTGATGCCAGTAGCATCATTCATGCCCGTAGCATAGTTGAAAATAGTGCTAAGCTAGGACAAGCCATCGAAGATAATGATATGGCAACCGTTAAAGAATTGATAAATGCAGGTGCATTAGTTAATAGCAACCATTATTCCCTGTTTGCGCAAGTAGAAAAAGGAAATACTGAGATTGCAGTGGCATTACTAAATCAAGATATCAATCAATTAGCTGAGCCACTAGATTTCTTAGCTGCTCAGGGAAGGATTATAGATACTCGGGGAAGGATTATAGATACTCAAGGAAGGATTATAGATACTCAAGGAAGGATTATAGATACTCGGGGAAGGATTATAGATACTCGGGGAAGGATTATAGATACTACGTCAAGTACTTTACAGCTAGAAAAAGACATTATTGCTTTAAAAGAATTCAATGCAACATTAGCAAAGCTAAAGACACCTAATACTGTGGATGAAACGAGTGCTATATCCAATACCGAAAATAGAAATTCAACCAGCACTGAATCTGATACTCCTGATATTGAACAAACTCAAGCAAGAATGGAGCAAACTAAAGCTGATATGGAGCAAACTAAAGCTGATATGGAGCAAAGCAAAGCTGATATGGAGCAAAGCAAAGCTGATATGGAGCAAAGCAAAGCTGATATGGAGCAAAGCAAAGCTGAGCTAAAACAGAAAATTGCTGAATATATTATTGATTACGAAAAAATAAACACAGTGATTAAACGCTACACTGCCCAAAGTCCACAGCATGCCCAGAAGTTTGAACAGTTTTTAAACTGTGCTATCCGAAACACTGAAGATATAACGTCTGACATTTGGCACAGCAGTAGAATAGACTGTACTATCCCAAATACTGAGGGTAAAAAAGAGACAACTTATCGTCAGCGTTGGCAACGTTTAAGCGATGACTATCAGAAATACAGCACAGAAACACCATAACTCAGCATTTCTATTTTAGATGAGTCTTAAATTGATTTGGGATTAGTTTGGTATTGGCTCTACTGTTTTGCACTAGGCATTTGTTAAGCTCATTTGCCTAGTTTCTTTTTAAGATTGGTTTTTAAAGTTGGTTTTTAAGGTTGGTTTTTTTGCTGGTGTGCTATAGTCAGCGAAGTTATAAACTGGTACAAGGCAGGCGAGTGCAGATAGTACAGTTGTACAGCAAGCGAGCCTAACACCGTAACAGTTATAAAGTTCGTTGACTATAAAAAGTAGGCTACCCCCTCGCTAACCCTCGTACTGCAAGGGAGCTAGGGGGAAGGCTAGGGAGCTACGAAGAGGGCTAGGGAGGGGCAAGACGATGGCTGATTTTCCTGCCTGATATTATCTATTATCGTTATCGTTAATACATCGCCTTAAATGGTTACTGTATTAACCAATATCCTCATAAATCAACGCTTCAATGTCTTTTGCTGCTTGGCGTAGGCGTGGCTCGAATGCAAGCAAGTCTTCTAGCGACACACGAATGGTCGGTGCATGCACATATAAAGACGCCAAATAGCGTCCTTTTTTGTCTCGAATCGGTACAGCAAAGGCAACCATCTCCGAGATAAACTCTTCATTATCAATCCCCATATCCACTTTGGCACTGTAATCCAACTCATCATTCAATGCCTGCATATCGGTGATGGTGTTTTTGGTAAACTTGCTTATCTCAAGGTTTTTAAGTAGTTTTTGACGTTTGGCAGGGGTAAGTTGGCTTAGGTACAGCTTGCCAGTGGCGGTACACCACATCGGTGATTGCGCCCCGACAGGCAAAAAAATCTGAATAGGTAAGGCGGTTTTTACCCGATTGGTATATACCATATGTCGCCCGCTGGGTATGCCAATCCCGCAGGTTTCTTTGATGTCTTCGACCAGTTTTTCGAGTATCACTTGACGCTCATTAAAAAACTGCTGTTGTTGCCATAGCTCTAAGCCTAGATTGCGTACTCGTCTACCAGCGACAATACCACCACCAATATCGACCCCCAAAAAACCTTCATCCACCAGATGTTGTATTAGACGATGAATGGTGGGTTTGGGAATGTCTAATTCTTGCGATAGCTCTAAAGGGGTGAGTGGTTTGGACGCATAAGAAACGGCTTCGATGATGTGTAACACTCGACTGATGGATGAGACTTTGGGCATTGGGACTGAGGACTCTTAAAAAAATGATGACTATCATAACAAGATAAATTATATTATTAAAAGTCTAAATATCGAAATTTTCTTAATTAATTATCATAATACAGTTCATATCACGAACTACGGTTGCTTCAGTCCCAGTACTTTTTTATTTAAATCTTTTTATTGAATAACAGTGGCTTAAAACTTTGTTATCTTAAATTTAGGTTAGTTTTGTAATTTTATCCACCGCTTTATTTAGGGTGCTGATAAGCGGATCAAGATACTTGTAACGTGATTCGTGTCGTAGCGTGGCAGTATCCAGATTGACTTGCTGTGGATAACCCAAGTAATCAAACACAGCTTGGGCAGCTTGTTTTCCAGAGGTGGCAGCTTGCTCCATGGTTGGAATTTTCCAGCGACCAGTTACCGAGATAATCTCACCTGCCAATACAATATTATCCCACTGTGTTTTAGTATCTATCAGCTCATCATCTGCATTACGCACATAGATTTGTGCCAAATTTACCCAGCGTTTCCCATTATCTTGCTCGATACCCATTTCTGCGCTTGCAAGCTCGGCATAGGGTTGCCAGTTATCAGTATAAATAAGATTGATGGGGTCAATGATACCCTGACTGGCAATTTGTTGACGGCTTTGGGCATCAGTAATGCCAAGTTGATACAAAATTTCTTCTTTGGCTTCTTCAGGTGTACATTCCATAAAACGCTTGCCATAAAGTGAGCCTTTGTTAAAAGGTGAGCTGCAGGTAGCAGATAAATTATAGGGATAGCCTTCAGGGAAATCGACCTCTTGCCAAAATCCCCCTTGATGCTGGATTTGAAACACAATATTCCATGGTGCATCAAAACACAGGCTATAAGATTTGCCCAAAAATGGCTTTAATGCTTCTGGCACAGTTTGCAATGGATATTGAGTACCAAATGACCATTCATCATTAAATGACTTTTTCACTTGTGGTAATAGTCCAAGTTTCCATAGTACCTCATGTGGCATTGCCATCACTGCGGCATCAAAGCGTTGCTGCTGTAATGCTTCGATATCTGCCATTAAGCTATTATTTACTGCATCATCTACTGTAGCGGCTGATGTAGTGGCTGATGTAGTGGCTGATGTAGTGGCTAAGTCTTGTTGTGCTAATGGATTTACCGACACATCAATGCTGATTTTAGCGTGCTTGCCTTTATCTGAGCCATTAACTTCACCATCAGTATGATGATGTAGGTTGTTTATATGGATGTTGTTATAAAATTTTACCCCACGCTGTTTTAGCGTCTCTACCAAAGCGTCTATCACCTCTGAGGTAGGGCGATTAAAGCAGTAGGACTTAGATGGCTCACCAGCAGGTAGGGTAGGTGCTTCGGTCATGGGTAAAAACATCAATACAAAGCTGTCCATGATATCTACTGCTTTACTGTGCATACGTGCACCTGTGAGAATACCAAACCAGTTAATGATAAACTGCCGAGTGTGCTCATCAAAGTCATCGATACCAAGAAAGTCCCCTGCCTTTTGATACGCCATTTTTTGGCGTTGCTCTGGGCTGGCATTGACATGATGCACGATGCGTTGTACCAGTTGCAGCATGTTGTTTTTATTAAGATTAAAAGTGTCAATCATCTCTTCAATGGTTGATAAATCAATGGGCTTACGTCTGTCTACCGAGATACGATGACCTGCGCTATTGTGTTTGGAGCTGCTGTCTGGTGTACGGTCATTTTTTCCCTGTCCACTTTGATAAAACTGATAGTCGTCTACAGGGGTTAGGGTGTGCAATAAGTCGGCACGGGAAAAAATATCAAATAATGAAAAATAAGTAGCACCTAATGCGCGAATGGAGTGTTCTTCAAAGCGTTGTGTTTTGGGATTAAAATACCCAATCATCTTACCGCCACAGCGTTGTTTTGATTCCACTACAGTTATTTCAAGGTTGGGGTTTTCTGATAACTCAAAAGCGGCACTTAGCCCAGAGATGCCGCCACCAGCGATTAATACTTTTTGTTTGCCAGTATTATTAATAGATTCATTTTGATTATTATCAGAGATAGTTGACATAAGTTTCACCTTATCATTTTTTTGTGAGTTTAGTAACTTTAGCTTTTTATAAATATAAATTATGATTTATAAACCTTTAAAATAGCGTTTGTTATTATCTGACTTTTTTATTATTTAGTTTTTTCTTTTTAGTAATCAAAAGTAAATAATTTGTTTAAAATACGTATTTATTTAAATAATTTTGGTGTTAAAAATAAAATATTGTTCGCTCTTTTTTGCTTTTTATTTTTTAGTAAAAAAAAGTTGATAGGGTCTGTTGAACATTCATCTTCATAGGAAAAATTGAAATACTGCTTTTAACAAGCAGTGACTTAGTCAAGGCAATGAGCGCAGATAGCTTTGGTTAATAAAAGCAGGGATATTAACCAGTTCATTAACGCTTCATCAGGCAAATTTAGCCAATTTTTACATGAAAGTAAAAAGTAGCCGTATCCCTTGTAGATATTAGTCTAACGGGGTGAAAGTTCAACAGACCCAAATTTATCGATTCATTTATTGATAATAAATTAAATAAAAAACCCAGCTACATGCTGGGTTTTTGGTTAATTAAGAATTTTTGGCTAATACAGAAGATGTTATGGTGTTGATATTTTTGAGTCTTGGTGGTGTTTTTCCCGTAATTTTTGTCGCAATACTTTACCAACATTAGATTTGGGTAACTCATCAACAAACTCGATATATCTCGGACATTTATAGCCAGTGAGATGTTCGAGCGCAAAATCACGGATTTGCTCTTCGGTTAAGTCTTTGTTTTTGCGAACCACATAAAGCTTGGTAGACTCACCTTGTCGTTCATCAGGCACACCAATCAATGCACAGTCAGCAATGCCTTCACATTCAGACATCACTGCTTCGACTTCATTGGGGAAGACATTAAATCCAGATACTAAGACCATGTCTTTTTTGCGATCAAGCAAGGTAATATAGCCTTGCTCATCCATACTGATGATATCGCCTGTTTTTAAGTAGCCATCATGAGTGAATATATTTGTATTATCTTGATTGAGATAACCTGAGCAGACATTCGGGCCTTTAATGCACATCTCACCTGCTTTATTATAGCCAACGTCTTCATCATTATCATCACGTACAACCACGTCCACATTGGGTAGGGGCAGACCAATCGTACCATTAAACTTAGTGTCAGTAACGATATTAGCAGTACCAGCAGCAACACCTTCTGACATCCCCCAACCTTCGATCATCGGGCAGCCAGTCACCTCCAGCCATTGTTTGGCAGTATGTTCGGTGGCTGCCATACCCCCTGCTTGGGTCACGGTTAAAGCAGAGAAATCCAGCTCTTTAAATTTGGGTTGATCGAGTAAGCCTTTAAAAAGTGTGTTAACGCCAGGGAAAATATGAAAGGGCTGTTTGGATAATGCTTTGATAAAGCTTGGCATGTCTCTTGGATTTGGCACGAGGATAAAGGTATAACCTGCACGAATACCAAGCAGGGTCATCATAAAGGCAAAGATATGATAAATGGGCAGTGCCATCACCATATTAATATACACATCATTAATTTTGTTGGTCGCAGGGCGATACCATGCTTCAGATGACATGGCAGCAGCAATTAAATTGCGGTGTGACAGCATTGCTCCTTTTGATAGGCCAGTTGTGCCGCCTGTATATTGATAGATGGCAATATCATTGATGGTCGTCGTGTTAGGGGGAATAAACTGCCTATTTTTGCCAATTTCAACAACGTCATTAAATTTATGGACTTGATGATTTGAATTACCCAGTTTGTATTTGGGAACTAATTTTTTTACATTGCGAATGACCAGATTAACTAAAACCCCTTTGACCCCCATTAAATCGCCCATTTTGGAGATGATAATGTGCTTAATATCCGTTTCGTCAACCACTTGCTCTAAAGCTTGGGCAAAATTATCAATTAAAAAAATGGCCTTAGCACCTGAATCTGTCAGTTGGTGTTTTAATTCTCGTCCTGTATACAATGGATTAACAGGGGTACAGATGTAACCTGCCCGCAATATGGCAATCATAATGGGTAGATATTGCGGAACATTGGGCATCATCAAAGCGATGACACTTTTTGGAGGTAAATCTATTGCTTGTAGCCATGCAGAGATGGCAATTGCCAGTTTATGCACCTCGGCATAGGTATGTGTCACCCCCATACATGTTGTTAAGGGTAAGTTACGATAACGTGATAAACAAGCATCAAACAGTTCAGTGACATCACTATAAGTATCGGGGTATATTTTTTTGGGTACAATATTAGGGTAGTGGTCAGTCCAGACTTTTTGCAAAATGAACTCCTTAATTTCATATCTATGTTTTCATATCTATGTTTTTATATCTATGTTTTTATATCTATGTTTTAATATAAGACATAAAGTGGTGCAATGTTAATGTTTATATCCTATAGTCGGCTCAATGCAAAACTGGCAGAAAGTCAAACTCACTCGCAGTACTACTTGTATACCTTCGCTCGTTTTTCTTGTAACCAGTCTTGTAACAGTCTTGTCTTGAATTGACTATATATCAAGATAATGACAATATAGATACTAGAAATATAATAATACCAATTTGCTAAAATAATCTATTTTTGTCAAATATTTATCAAACGCGCTTAGTCTACTCATTGCAGTGCTTGTATGTGTCTTCCTTGACTAGGTCATAGATTATCATGGTATAAGTAAAGTAATAATAATTATAGATTAAAAACACTCGAATTTGGTGTGATTTATTGAGAATACATACTAGAGTATTCTTTTTAATTATAACAGGTTATTGAGTATTATTTGTTGAATAAGCGGTAATTTTTACCTTGAAAAAAATAGAAATGCCAGCGACAATTTGTTGGTCTCTATTATCATCTTTTTTATCATATTACTTTTCAATCACATCTAACTCAGAAGCAGATAGTTTTTTGTAGTCTTTGGCACAAAAGCTTGGATCAAGTCGGCAAATGGCCTCTTGTAGCTCATCAAGTCTGGCTTCAGATTGTTGAATATGATCAAGCATTTTGGCAAAGGCACTGGCAACTGGATCTTCAGAGTCAGGATTTAGCCCATAGGCATTAAAGCCAAATGCTTCTGCTAAACGCTGTTTTTGACAGTCTTCTTTACTTATTAAACTATCTTGCTTGTTTGTTGTTTTGGATTTATCGTTAGCATTGACTTCAGTATTTTGCAAGGTTGATTGATTGTCTAAGTTATTGCTTGAGTGATTGTTTTGAGTTGCTATTGAGGTTGATTTAGAGTCAGCAGAGTGGACAGTGGAATGAGTTGGCTTTTGTGTGACATCATCTGAATGATTGTCATCATCTGTTTTGGTGGTGATCATACGGGCAGCACTACCCACCATGGTTGCCCCTGCTGGAACAGGCTTTACCACCACTGCATTTGAGCCAATTTTAGCATTTTTTCCCACAGTAAATGGCCCGAGTATCTTTGCCCCAGCTCCAACAACGACACCATCTTCTAAGGTGGGGTGACGTTTGCCAACATTCCACGAAACACCGCCTAAAGTGACGCCATGATATAAAGTGACATCATCGCCAATGTGTGCGGTCTCCCCAATGACCACACCCATACCATGATCGATAAAAAATCGTTTACCAATGGTTGCAGCAGGATGTATCTCTATACCTGTGATCATTCTTGAGCCATAAGAGACACTGCGAGCCAAAAATTTAAGATCATGTTGCCATAGGCAATGTGCGCCACGGTGTAGTAGCAATGCATGAATACCGGGGTAAGTTAGCAGTATCTCAAGGCTATTACGTGCGGCAGGGTCACGCTCAAAGACAGCTTGAATGTCTTCTGAGATTCGCTGGCGTGCTTGCTGCAATTTTTTTAATAAAGATAGGGGAGAGGGCATGAATTATCCTTTGTCTTGGCAATTGTTTAGGCAATAATTTTTGTCAGTAACCTTTGGCCATCATCTTAATCATACTTTAGCGATAGATTAGATGGCAATATCTTTCATGAGCAGCCATGAGTATGGTATGGATGATTTTATAGCAGATGCTTAGATTCAGCAAAAATATGTTAGGGTTGCTTATTTGCATGTTTGTTTATTTTTTAGCATCACTACGCTTAGCCTTAAGCTGTTGATCTATTTTAGCAATCATGGCATTGATAAGCTGATATTCTTTTTGATCCAATTGCAACCGAGATAATAACCGCGATAAACGTGAGGGCAGATCACGTAAATGGTTAGGGTCAACCAAACTTAGTTCGCTCATTAGCATGAGCAACCGAGCTTTTAATTGTAACATTTGTTGCTGCGTCACCGCTGGCTCATCCCATACTTGACGTAATGCAAGCTGTAAAAATTCGCTGCTGTTTTGGTGTATACAGGATATGTCAGATATTTGTGCTACTTGTGGCGTTGTATCTTGTGTACTTTGGTTGTCATGTTGCGCTGTGTTGTTGCTAAGCTGGCAAAAATGGGCATAAAAAAAGCCCGCAATGACCTGTATGGCGGATGCCACATTGAGTACAGGGTAGTTAGGGTTGGCATCAATTTGGATATGGTAGTCAGCAAATGCCAGCTCTTCATTGGTCAAACCACGGTCTTCTCGTCCAAACAAAATGGCAATCTGCGCAGGTTTTGTACTTGGCTGTTGTGAGTAGTTATGATGAGCAGCCGTATTGGCTGTTATCTGTGTGTCGATAAATTGTTGGGTAATGATGGCAGCTTGTGTTGGGGTGACAACAGGTCTGGGAATATGACGACTGCGACTACTGGCAGCAAAGACAAGTTGACAGTCTTGTATGGCGGTCGCTAAATCATCGACAGTTTGTGCTGCTTGTAATATTTGTATGCCTCCTGCTGCATGTGCATGGCTGCTATCATCAATGGGTAGTTTGGGATCAACCACCACCAAATCAGATAGCCCCATGGTATGCATGGCGCGTGCGGCTGAGCCAATATTTGCAGGCAGTGTGGTGTTGATCATGATGATGCGGATACAAGATAGATAGTCATCCAACGTCATATTTTGTAAATAAGAGCGGTGTAAATGAGAAATATCTTGGTTCGCTGTACTCATCATCGTTATCTATCTGCTTATGGGTTTTGATGGAATGCTATGGTTGCAAACGTAATTATGGCTATGCTGATTCTCTCGGTTTGGTACTTTATTAGTCACCGAGACGTTGGCTGATTTCTTGATTGACCAGTATGACCTGCTGTTCAATTTGTGCCAATAAGTCTGCATTTTCAGCAATACGATTGTCTCGACATACTTCTTGCATTTGATAGCAGAGATGATGTAATTGAGTTGCACCCACATTGGAACTCGCCCCTTTTAATGCGTGTGCCGATTCAAAGCCATTGGCATCATCAGCATTGGCAAGCGCTGTTTGTAACGCTTGCACACATCGTTGACTATCTTGCATATAGGTACGCATTAATGGCTCAAACTCTTCTTCAAATAATTCTTTTATTTCACAAAATTGCTCATCGTCTATGACAGCCAGCGTATTTGTATTTTCTGTATTACTCATAATAGTACCTTTATATTAGTAATTAGTATTAGTTATTAAAAATGAAAATAAAGCGTGTCATCTGTAAACATTTGTTTTAATTGGCTTATGTTATCGTCATTTGGATAAATTCGCCAGTCATGATTTAAGGTCACATTAGCAATGGCATAGTCATTAAAAATACTCATACCCAGTGCCACGCAGCCATCATTTTGTGGCGGTTGTGCGTCTGTTTCTTCTGCTAGGGTGGGTGTGGTAGCTGTAGGCATGGTCGCTGCATTACCAGGTATCTGCTCAGATATTTGGGTAGACACTTGACCTGAGTAATACTCTTCAGCCATGTTTAATGACTCTGTCATATCCATATAATCACTAGGGTCATTATAATCACTGCCGTTATAATTTGTGTGATTGGTATTATCTACCTCTCTTTCTGCTCCTACATTGGCAGCATAAGTTGTGGCAACAGCAGGGATAATGTCTTGTTGTGCAGATTTTAATAATGTCTGTAGTTGCTTTACAATCGCCACATCTTGGGCATGCACCTTAACACTGATTTTTTTGATCCAGCGTTGGCGGGCAGCAACCATATCATAAACATCTTCAAGACTGGCAAAAAGTCTGTCATCACGCTCACGGATGCTGCCTTTAACTACTACCACATTATCTACTTTTAATAGGTCTTTGAGGCGGTTAAAACGCTCTGCATAACAACTGACTTCAAGGCGTGATGTGCCATCATCAAGAGTAATCACACAGCGATTACCGAAGTTTGCCACATCAATGATCAGCCCAGCAAAATAGGTGGTATTTTTGTAGCCTGTATCTGCTAGTTTATTGAGCTGAGCGCCTGAGGTGTAGTGTGCCAACTCGCTGCGATATTCATCAATAGGATGACCTGTCAGATACAGACCTAGGGTGTCTTTTTCAGCTTTTAGGCGGTGTTTGTCACCCCAAATGACATCTGCACCAGTCGGTAGCGGTGGTGCTTGGGTAACATCATCCATACCACCAAATAAATCCATCATGCCGATTTCACGATTTTTTCGATCTTGCTCAGCTGCTTGTACTGCATTGGGTAGTTGCGCCATCAATGCGCCACGGATTTCATGATGGCGATCGGCAGGCAGGTCAGGTCGTAGGGTAGTCGCAAAGTCATCAAAACAACCTGCTCGAATCAATGCTTCTAGAGTACGTTTATTGACTTTTTTGGTATCAACACGGCGACAAAAATCATATAAATCTTTGAATAATCCCTCTTGTCTACGAGCAGTGACTATCGATTCAACCGCCCCTTCACCAACGCCTTTAATAGCGCCTAAGCCATAAATGATATTGGTTGGTGTGTCAGCGACAAAGTACCATTCGCTGCGATTTACTGAAGGGTTATCAACGGTGAGATCAAAGTTTTCTCGGCAGTCATTAATAAAAAATACCACATTGTCGGTATTGTTCATGTCTGAGGTAAGAACTGCTGCCATAAATTCGGCAGGGTAGTAGTGTTTTAAATAAGCTGTTTGATAAGCCAGCACCCCATAGGCAGCAGAGTGTGATTTATTAAAGCCATAGCCTGCAAACTTTTCCATCAAGTCAAACACCCCACCTGAGATGGCAGGATCAATGCCTTGAGCTGTTGCACCATCGACAAAGATATTGCGCTGCTTTGCCATCTCCTCAGGTTTTTTCTTACCCATCGCTCGGCGTAGCATGTCCGCACCGCCTAAGCTGTAGCCTGCCATCACCTGTGAGATTTGCATCACCTGCTCTTGGTAGACAATGACGCCATTGGTGTTCTCTAAAATTGGCTCAAGATTGGGGTGATCATAGACCACCTCTTCACGTCCGTGCTTACGGTCAATGTACATCTCTACCATACCTGCATCCAAAGGGCCGGGGCGATATAGGGCACACATGGCGATAACATCTTCGATATTGGTGGGTTGCAATTTGGCTAGGTATTTTTTCATACCGGTACTTTCTAGCTGAAATACGGCTGTGGTCTTGGCTTGTTGTAGTAACTGATAAGCATTGACATCATCTAAAGGCAAATCTTCGAGCTCAATGGGCGCTTGCCCTTCTTTTTGCCGACGTGTATTGATGTTTTTGACAGCAGCACTGATGACGGTAAGATTGCGTAGCCCCAAAAAGTCAAATTTGACCAGACCGACTGCTTCAACATCATCTTTGTCATATTGGCTAACACGATGTCCCTCATCATCACAATAAATCGCACTAAAATCAGTGATTTTGTTGGGAGCAATGAGTACGCCACCTGCGTGTTTACCAACATTACGGGTGATGCCTTCAAGTTTGACCGCCATCTCCCAAATTTCATTGGCATCTTCATAATCCATGTTGTTTGGATCAGACAGTAAGGTTTTTAGCTGTGGCTCTTGGGTCACCGCATCACTGAGGCTAATACCGGGTGTTTTGGGGATAAGTTTAGAGATTTTATCTGCCAGACCATAGGATTTGCCTTGTACTCGTGCCACATCACGCACCACTGCTTTGGCTGCCATCGTACCAAAGGTGATGATTTGTGAGACTGCTTCTCGCCCATATTTACTGGCAACATAATCAATGACCCGATCACGCCCTTCGATACAAAAGTCAATATCAAAGTCAGGCATGGACACACGCTCTGGATTCAAAAATCGCTCAAATAATAAGTCGTAGTGTAGGGGATCTAAATCAGTGATATTTAACGCATAAGCGACCAGCGAGCCTGCCCCAGAGCCCCGCCCAGGACCTACAGGCACACCATTGGCTTTTGCCCAACGGATAAAGTCCATCACAATCAAAAAGTAGCCCGGAAAGCCCATTGATAGGATAATACCAAGCTCATGCTCAAGACGTTGTTCATAAGGTTTGCGGATATCTGCCCAAGTGTGATCACGTTCATCTATTGGGTAGAGCTTATCTAAGCGAGCTTCAAGCCCACGTTGTGACTCAGCACGAAAAAAGGTTTCAATGGTCTCGCCTTCAGGCACAGGAAACTCAGGCAATACATTGATGCCAAGTTTAAGAATGACATTACAGCGTTTTGCCAATGCCAGTGTATTGCTGAGCACTTGTGGCAAGTCCACAAATAGCTGCTGCATTTCAGCTTGAGTTTTTAGGTATTGCTGATTTGAGTAGTTTCGAGGACGGTTGGGATCAGCAAGCACATAGGAGGTAGCGATACAGACCCGAGCTTCATGCGCATCAAAATCATCTGCTTGCAAAAAGCGAACGTCGTTATGAGCCACTATCGGGATGTGATGGCGACTACCTGCTAAGATGGCTTGCTCAATAAAGGCATCTTCACCGGCACGCTGGGTACGTTTTATCGCAAAATAAAGACGATTGCCAAAGTGCTGCTGATACGCTTTTAGCAGTTCATCACCACGCTCTGGCGTTGAGCCAGTTAATGCCTGACCCACATCAGATGCTTCAGTAAATAAAACGATCACCCCATCGCTATGACTAAATAGCTGCTCACGGGTGACAATAGGCATGCCTTTATTGTCAGGATTCATCTTACCTTCGGTAAAGCCTAAAGATACCACACGAGTAATGCTTTGATAGCCAGCATGATTCATTGCCAGTAGGGTAAGACGAGTATTTTCATCACCTAGTAATATTTCACTGCCAATAATCGGTTTGATGTTTTCAGCTAAGCAAGCTCGATAAAACTTCACGGTGGCATAAAGGTTGGATAAATCGGTTAAAGCCAACGCTTTTTGTCCATCTGCGGCAGCTGCCTTTACCAATGGCTTGATGCGAACAATAGAGTCGGTGATTGAATATTCACTATGAATGCCAAGATGTACAAATGCCATAAACTTGCTCTAAAAGTATCAGCAAATATTAATATTAATGATGATTGCTGATTTACTGTGATTTTTTGGATTATGAATACAGGCTCTAACAAAAATGAGGCTGCTATAGCCAATCTAATATAATGTCACCACAAGATAACCAAGTAGAGGTAATACGTGTTGTATATCAAGCGAGGTTAACACTGTGGCGGATTTATAGTAGGTAGACCATAAGCCCCATTATTTTTGTATTGCAATAGATGTTATTATAATAACATCTATTGCAAATTTCAGCCATTTGTTCGTAGGTGTATCCAATGATGGTACAGATTTGTACCATGTATTTATGACATTGAAGTGGATAAACATTTATCTGATTTGTTAAAATGAGGAATACACACCTCCCTATTTTCCTTATTGAGCTAGCTACTTTATAAGACGAATATCATACTTTTGCATAAGTCCTATTACTAAAAAATTAGCGAACTAACTGTAGGGCACATTTTATGTACCCATTAAAAATCCAATATAATATAAAAGGTGCGTAGAACGTACCCTACATTTTACTGTATGGGTGTTTTAAAGCTACATTTACCCCTAAATATTCTTCCTTTTAAACTCCCGTCGATAAGCATGTAAAAGTGGCTCGGTATAGCCTGAAGGTTGCTCGCCACCTTTTAAGATAAGCTCTTTAGCACATTGAAATGCCACAGAATCATCAAAGTTTGGTGCCATATTGCGATAAGCACTATCTCCAGCATTTTGCTTATCCACTTTTAATGCCATACGTTGGAGAGCGTCCACAACTTGTTGCTCGCTTATAACCTCATGCTGTAACCAATTTGCTAGTAGTTGTGAGGAAATACGCAGAGTCGCTCTATCCTCCATTAGGTCAATGTCGTGAATATCAGGCACTTTAGAACAGCCTATTCCTTGCTCTACCCAGCGAACCACATAACCTAAAATAGACTGGCAATTATCATCAAGCTCTTGTTGAATTTCATCATTACGCCACAAACCCTCATCTGTAGCACTCGTTTGATCTGCTGATAAATTAGCCAGTGGAATGGTCATTAAGTCTTTAAAAGTATTACGCCGACCATTTGCAAGAAGCCTATTTTGTACCTCAAATATATTGACTTCATGATAGTGGGTAGCGTGCAAGGTAGCAGCAGTAGGTGAAGGAACCCAAGCTGTCGAAGCACCTTCTTTGAGCTGGTCTATTTTTTTATCTAGCATCTGTGCCATTTGTTCAGTTTTGGTCCACATTCCTTTACCAATTTGTGCTTTGCCTTGGAATCCATGCACCAGTCCAGCATCTACATTATTATTTTCATAAGCAAGCTTCCACGGTGCTGTTTGCAGTTCTGCTTTGCGTAACATTGGACCTGCATACATTGAGGTATGAATTTCATCGCCAGTGCGATCCAAAAATCCAGTATTGATAAACGCAATTCTATTGCTACCAGTAGCAATACAGGCATCAAGATTTAATGAGGTACGGCGTTCCTCGTCCATACAGCCGATTTTTAACGTAAGCTGTGGTAAGCCTAATAGATTTTCAATAGCACTGAACAAATCACAAGTAAACTGTACTTCATCAGGTCCATGTAATTTAGGTTTTACAATGTATATTGAGCCAGTACGGGAATTACGCAGTGGATTTTTTAAGTCTAATCCAGGAATAGCAGCGGCAGCAGTAATAACGCCATCCATTATTCCCTCAAAGATTTCGTCGCCATTTTGATCTAAGATAGCTGGATTTTGCATCAAAGGGCCGACATTACGTACAAACATTAAAGAACGCCCATGTAATCTAAGCTCATTACCTTTTACATCGGTATAGTAGCGATCCTCATTGGGCTGTCGAGTAAAAGTTTTACCATTTTTAGAAATATCAACTTCCAGTTCTCCTGTATTTAACCCAAGCCAATTTGAATATCCTAAAGTCTTATCTTCAGCATCTACCGCAGCCGTTGAGTCTTCAAAATCAATAATCGTAGTTAGGGCTGACTCCATAACAATGTCTTTAACCCCTGCTTTATCTTGCTTACCAATTTGTGAGTTGGGATCAATTTGGATTTCAAAATAAAGTCCATTGTTTATGATTAAAATGGCATCAGGTTGGCTTTTATCTCCTCTAAAACCTGCATATACCTTAGGTGATCGTAATTGAACCGATTGACCATCAATCTGTGCTGTGAGCTCTCCAGACTCAATAGAATACTTGGTGACATCTTTGTGTGAGCCAGTAGCCAATGGAATAACCCTATCCAAAAACTCTCGTCCCCATTCAATCACCTTTTGACCCCGCTTTTCATCATAACCTGTCATCTGATTTTGTGAGTCTTGTTGCTCAATGGCATTAGTGCCATATAGGGCATCATACAAAGAACCCCAACGAGCATTTAATGCATTTAATGCAAAACGGGCATTTAAAGCAGTAATAACCAGCTGTGGACCAGCCTTTTGTGCAATTTCTTGATCTATATTGTTTGTTGATATTTCAAATGCTTCTGGCGTTTCTACCAGATAGCCAATATGACGCAAAAAGTTTTCATACGCTTTGGCGTATTCCTCTGACGTTTGTGGACTTTGATGCTGTTGATGCCAATCATCTATCTGGGCTTGTAAATCGTCACGTTTGGCAAGTAGCTTGCGATTACGTGGGGTAAATTTTTCAACAATGTTACCAAAGCCTTGCCAGAACTGTTGTTGCTGCTGTTTTGAGGTTTTACCAATACTAGGCAACAAGGTTTCAGAAATAAACTGATAAAGAATGGGGTCTATGTGTAGTCCACCAGCTTCAATGCGTTTCATGCGTTTCATGTGATCTCCTTAAAGAATATAGCTTCTAAGTTTGAGTGGCTGGCTACAAAAATAAAACTTTGCAGCCATCGGACTTTTTAGGATTGCTTTTGTTTTACTGTGTCGCTTTTAAATCCTAAAAAGATTAAAATACACTCTAACCCCCTTAGGGGGTTATTGTCAACTGGCTAATTTATATAAGGTGGTGTCGTTATGTTTTGTTCAAGTTGATTTTGAGTTTGCTATGATTTTGATAAAAGAGTTATTGCCTCACTAATCATTCAGTTGCGATATACTGTTATGGTTGAAAAAGGCTCAGTGTCAGGATTTTATAAAGGTAACTCTTCAATGAACAGCTCAATGAACAGCTCTAAAATAAGTACACCTCAAATAAACACCCCTAAACTTGATTTTGTGTTTTATGGTGGTTGTCCAAGTTTGGATTTATTTAATACCTTAAGACGACGCAAAGACCCACAGCATGTCACTGAAGATTTGTTGCTTCAGCAAGATGGTTTAAAAAAATGGCTACTCAAAGCACAGCATAGATCTGGGTGGGCAGAACTTTTGCCACCACTACACCCAAATGCTCGCAATGCTGTGGTATCAAAAGATCTGCAAACACAGGCAATACAGCTACGCTCGATCATAGAAAGATTGTTGGCTAAAGATTTTGTGCCAGAAGATATCCATACGCTCAATCAGATGGCACAGTTAAAACCGTATTGGCAATTGTCGATAGAAGATGGTGTATTGGTGACAAAGCATAATCTTGAGTTAGAAAGTGTTTTGGGCTTGATTGCTGAAGATTGTATGCAGTTATTTAGCTCTAATTTATGCGAAAAAATTAAAGAGTGTGCGCATGAGCGTTGCGGTATTGTATTTTTAGATAGGTCAAATGGTTCAAAAAGGAACTGGTGCTCGATGAAGGAATGTGGCAATCGTGCCAAAGCGTCAAGGTTTGCGCAAAAAGATTAGGGTCATAGTGAGCCATATTAAGTTTAGCTTAGGCTTAATATGGCTCACTCTCTTTTATGACAACTTTTAATCCTGACTTTTAATCCTGACTTTTAATCCTGATTTTTAATCACAGTACCCACTTTTCAAATACCACTTCCAGTACCACTTTAAGCAAAAAGCCCACAAAGCCTGCACCGAGTGCCACAAAAATCCAAAATGTGCCCGCCTTTCCTGCCTCAGACTTTTTGGCAATGTCCCACATAATAAAAAATAAAAAGCCAATAAATATGGGCAGTAAAACATACATGCCTAAACTAGTAACGGTTTCAGCAGAAATAGCAAACATGGTGATTCTCCTTTGATTATGCTGGCGATGCGTTTGTAAATTATGTAAATAAAGCGTGTAGATAAAGCATCTAACACAGCCCAATAGAATTTAGCCAATTGCTAACCACTTTTTTGCCCGCTATGACCAAGCCATTGCCATATTTTTGCGCATCATGACGAATTTTTTGAATATCCACATTGGCAGTATTTAGCTCACAAGCGTGTCCGACCAACCAGTGCTCAATCTTTGTTGGATCTGCTTCAAGGTGAAATTGCAATGCCAATACATGATGGTTATACATAAATGCCTGATTTGGGCATAACTGAGTTGCGGCAAGACAAACACAGCCTTCAGGTATATCAAATTGGTCACCATGCCAATGCAAGACAGGCACATCTTGTAAAGGTTGCAGTGGATTATGAATGTTAGTTGCAAGCTGCAATGTCCCAAAGCCTATTTCTTTACCAGACATGGGATAAACGCTGGCTCCTAATAGTCGAGCAAATAACTGTGCCCCCAAACAAATACCTAACATGGGTTTGTTTGCTGTTAGTCGTTTGGCAATAAAATCCAATTCTTGTTGTAAAAATGGATACAATGCGTCATCAAATGCCCCAATGGGTGCACCAAGCACTACCAGCAGATCATCTGCTAAGGGATCTAATGTGGCAAAATCAACCGTCGGTGCTTCAACATAGGTAATATTAAAGTGCAATGCCTTGAATACTTTTTCTAAAATACCAAGGTCTTCAAAGTGAATATGGCGAATGACTAAGACCGTTTTCATAACTTATCCTAATAAAGTGTGTAATTCCTAATAACCTAATAAAGTGCATAACATAAATAAATATGTTAAATAGACTATTGCTCAGGCCAGTAATAACTATCGGGTAACGCTCTTGCACCAAATAACGCCTGACCAATCCGCACAATGGTCGCCCCTTCTTCTATTGCTATCTCAAAATCCCCTGACATACCCATAGATAACTCATCCATACACATATCAGTAGATTGGTTAAGACGCAAATCATCACGCAACTGGTCACGTAAGTTTCGTAGTAATACAAAACACTCTCTCACCTTAGCATTATTATTAGATAGCAATGCTAACGTCATTAACCCCTTTACCTTTAACCGATAAAATGGCTGTATGTCATGAAGAAACTGAGCAACTTCACTTGGCTGTAGTCCATATTTGCTTGCTTCATTAGAAGTGTTGACTTGAACCAATACCTCTAAATCACGGTTTTCAAGCTCTAAACGTTGATGCAGTTTTTTGGCAACTTTTAGGCTATCTAATGCCTGAAACTCTGAGGCAAAACGGGCAACATATTTAATCTTGTTGGTTTGCAGGTGACCAATAACTGACCACTGAATTTCTAAATCAGATAGACTTTCTGACTTATCGAGGGCTTCTTGTACCTTATTTTCACCAAAATTATGAAACCCAAGTTGATAAGCCATACGAATCCTAGCTTCATCGACTGTTTTACTGACAGGCAATAAACGAACCGTACTGGCATCTCGTCCTGAGCGCTGACAGGCTTGCTCAATACGTTGCTGTATATGATGAAAGTTTGCTGACAGTTGCGTGAGGCTTTCAGCCTTTGAATATTGTGGTTTGTGTATCACTGTGTTTTCCTTCAACAGACGATGCTGGGTATGGGTTAAAATGGTTGGTTACAAATAACTGCTTATTAAAAGCATTTTTAACCTTGTTCTTTATTAACCAAGATTAACAATGACGTACAAACGAAAGTTAATCATTTTACTTTTTTATAAATTGATTTATTATGTTTGTACTAATACAAATAGGATTTTGTATGGATACATTAAAACCTAAAGGTGATAGCGTTGTCAAGATAGTCAGTTCCATTGAGCGATTGATTCGGTTGGGTCATTGGCAGGCAGGGCATAAGCTACCAACTGTCCGCTCGTTATCTGACGAGCTAAATGTGAACCCAAGTACTGTTTCTACTGCTTATAAACAGCTAAGAGATGCGGGCGTGATTGTGACCAAAGGTAGACAAGGTACGTTTGTTACTGAAGAAGTGGACATTCAGCATACTGAAATGGCAGTACCAAAAGGCTTGATAGATTTGGCATCGGGGAATGTTGATGGTCGCCTATTACCCAAACTAAACCCTGATTGGTTGCTAAATTACAACCTATATTCTGGCTATGAAGAGTTGGGCGATAATGAGCAATTAAAACAGCTTGCCAAAAAGCAGATGAATAAACACTGTGATATCAATGCAGAGCCAGTATTGTTTTCTAGCACTTTGGATATCATGGAGCGGGCATTATCACAGTGGTGTGTGGCGGGTGCTAAAATTTTGGTGGAGGACCCCTGTTGGTCACCAATAAAAGCATTGGCAGTGAGTATGCGCCTAGACATCATCGCCATGCCAATCGATGAACAAGGGGCTGTTATCCCTGATGATGAGGTGCTGGCATCTGCTTCTGCGATGATTGTTACCCCCCGAGCACATAACCCAACAGGGGTTAATTATTCACAACAACGGTGGCAAACACTGGCAGAGCGTATTGCAGATAAAGACATATTGTTATTGATTGATGATTATTGGGGTGAGCTGAGTCGGCAACCAGCTCCCAATCTTAAACTGATAAAAAATGAATGGATTTATAGCACGTCTTTAAGTAAGTTTTTAGGTCCTGATTTTCGGATTGCCATGGCCGTGGGCAATGGCGCAACCATCAAAGCGATGAAAAATCGGTTTAGTTTAGGGCCGCGTTGGGTCAGTGGGCTGTTACAATTTTTGGCAGTGAATGCGTGGCAAGATATGCTAGAAACAGGACTATTAAATAAAGCAATTGATAGCTATGCACAGCGGCGAGAGAAGCTTATTAACGAGTTGGTCAAATTTGGTTTTGATATCTGGCAGTCAGGGGAGGGGCTACATGTTTGGCTGCCTGTGGCAAATGAAAACTATGCCATACAAGCCTTGGCGGCTAAAGGCTGGGCAGTACAGCAAGGCAGTGCCTTCTCATTAGACAAAAAGCCTGCCATTCGTATCAGTATTAGTAACTTAACCCTTGAGGATTGCACCCTATTGGCAAAAGATATTGCCAGTATTTTGACTAACAGCAAGTCGATGCTGTACTAGAACGGCTTTTTTATCACCCGTCGCCGTAAAACCCTGCCGTTTAGGGCAGGGATATCAGGCGGCATTTGGTGTGGCATAACATCTCATAGCACTTGCAAATAAACAATGGATTTGTCAAACTCATTCAATGAAAACCCTCAAGCTACGCATCAAAGACAAACACACAAACCAGCTAAACAAACTAGCTGGCAGTGTTAACTATGTGTGGAACTATGTCAACGAACTTGGCTATAAACACCTAAGGCGAACAGGCAAATTCTTTTCAGCGTATGAGTTAAATACCTACACCAAAGGCAGCGGTGAACTACTAGGCTTACACTCACAAACTCTACAAGCTATCAATGAGACCCACACCAAAGCCCGCAAGCAATTCAAAAAAGCTAAACTCAACTGGCGAACTAACCGACCTGATGCCAAACGCAAAAGCCTAGGCTGGATACCCTTTAAAAAATCAGCCATCAAACTGCTCGCACCAATGCAAAGCGGCAAGAAATCACTCAAATTAACCCTACAGCTTAGCCTAGCCAAAGGCAAAAAACTCATCATCGAAGTATGGGACAGCTACAATCTAGCATTGTATGACCTAAATACCCTTGAGGTCGTACAAGATGCAAGAGGTAGATGGTATGCCTGTATCACCGTCAAAAACCATCTAAAACCATCTAAAATAAACCTGTAGTACTGGTAGCGTTGGCATTGATTTAGGACTAAAAGAATCTGCCACCACCTCAAACGGTGACAAACTCACCACCAAACAAACGCAAAAATGGGCAAAAAAGCTGGCAGTTTCCCAACGAGCTAAAAACAAACAGCGTGTGAGAGTCATACACGCCAAAATCAAAAACACAAGGCAAGACTTAATTCACAAATTCACCCCCCAATTAGTCAAAGACAATGCTCTAATCGTGGTCGGTGATGTGAAATCACGCTCATTCACAAGTAAGAAAACTAAACTGGTTAAATCGACATACGATGCAGGTTGGTTTGAACTCAAAAGACAGCAGGTCTTGGAATAAGAGAATGGACTTGTGCAAAGTGTGGCACATGGCATGATAGAGATATTAATGCCGCTAAGAACATTCTTGCGGCAGGGCTTTGCCGTCTCGCTGGAGAAATCGCCATCCGATAGCGATGTTGCTATGAAAAGTGAGGGAATACCCTCACTTTAGGGAGGGGAGGAGGTCAATGATATGCGCTGATATGTGTTGATATTTCAGTAGGTAATATTGCTCTAAAGCTGAGCTGATCATCTACTTGGTTATGATAAAAGTCAATGCTTTGCAGACCTGCATGAATAAAGTCATCTTGACTGTTGCTGGTCAATAAAAATCGGCTAAATAAGATGCTTGCTTCTTGGTCGGTGAGCAAGCGACTTTGATATAAGGTTTGTCCTTGTAGGGCAAAATTAAACTGTTGCCAATAGTGTGCTGTGGCAGAAGGTTGTGAATGGATATTTGTTTGACTGGGCTGATAAGTAGACTGAGAATTGATGCTATCGACACTTTTCTCTTGTTGTTTTGTATCTACGAACTCATCCACTGTTTGTATGGATGGTGTGGCGATGGGGTGCGCTGCAGCGGTAAAATGCAGTTTTTCATCCGCAGGCATCTCTTGAGGAATGAGTAATATGTCTATTGGATGGGTAGTGGTTGTTTTGGTTGCGTTTAAATCTATTGGATCAATATAGTGCACATGAACTTGAATCTCAGGATGATGTCGATCAAAGCGTTCGACAATAGGGATGAGTGCAGATTGTAGTGATTGGGCTGCCAAGATATGTAAAATGGATTGATTATTGTTATTATCAAACGTCTTGGTCATGGTTTGCGTATTGAGCGTACTCTCAATTGGCAAGGGTGCGCTGATTGAATGGTTATAGTGCCAAAGTAACGTATATAAGGCACAAAATAGTATAGAAATTAGTAACAAAATAAAAATGACAACACGCTTAACTGACAGATGCTTTTCTAAGATAACGTAAGCATGTTTGGCTTGGCATACAACTGACATGAGTAGAGAATGATCCTTGGAGTATGATAAAAGTCCAATAGAGCCAATAACATCACCAATAACACCGCATCGTCATCACATAGCCACTATCTAAACATGACTGCCATTATTTTTGTCGTTACAATTTAGTCACTCGTAATTTAGAACCTGTATTCATAATCCAAAATCAGGGGAGTTTTAACCCAAAATTTAACGCCGTAGTACGTCTATTTTAGGCAAAAAGCCACCATTATGGGTTGTGAATACAGGTTCTGAGTTATAACTCATTGATTGATGGCTTCTTAATTTATAGCTCCTTGCTTAACTCATTTAGCATATCATCAAATAAATTGTCCGCATCATCATCAGTAGAGGTATCCATAACTTTACTCACAGGTTTGCTTTCTGTGGGGTGTTGTAAGTCGTCTGCGATATTTGCTTCGTTATTGGTAGGTTGTAAACTGGTGGCTGCTAAGGCCGATTGTTGATGCTGAGTATTGGTTTGTTTTACTTGTTCCTGCTCAGACATCAATTGCTGATGTATTTGATGGGCTATTTTACTACTTCTATCTGTAATTTGTGTTGTTGTATTATTATCGGTTGCAGTATGCGCCAAATTTTTATTGATGGGTTGATTGTTGAGCAGCCAATCATAAGCTCGATTATCCCACCAGCTTAAGAAAAAGGCTAGGGTACGTCCTTTGAGACATTCGGGCCAATCATAAGTAATGAGAAACTGAGCGAGCTCATCATCTGTGATCTGCTGCCTTTTTAATAAAAATATATCATTATCGCTACCTGTATAGGGCTGTTTGCGTTTCCATGTAGCTTTATCTAGCTTCATACGGCTAAGTTTATGTCTTTCCCCATTGCAATAAACAACGTAGCAACGCTCTTGAGGATGGACAAATATGGCTGTGACAGGTCGAGTAAACATATTAAATCACCTACGAAAGCTTATGATTTCATTATATTATTAAATATAATTTAATAATATACAGCATAATCTCATTATTAGATAGCGAGTGGTTATAAATATCATACAAATGTCATCTGATGCAGCATTACGACATCCATTGTCGTATATTATTGATTTTTGCAGGCTATGATGTTTTAAATAAAAAAAATTTTGCTATACTGCTTTTACGACAGAGTTTAACACTATCTTAGATATTAACATGTTCTATTTCACTGTAGCTAATAAAAATAGGACTTACACAAAAGTACGATATTTGCCTTATAAAGCGATTGAAACTTATATTAAGCCTCTAAAACTATATACAGCCAGTCCAGAGTATTAAAGACAATGATTAGCAGTCACCAATAATCTTTAAAAATACGTCAGTCCTAAAAAAATACCTTTATTATTATGATTGATGATGATTGTGTGATTCATATTGGGTAATTTTTGTTAAATGAACACACATCTGATTTTCTTTTCGTCTTATTATTGAGCCATTATGTTAACGATTATTCAGTCTCACCGTACTGAACGGTTGGTTGATTTTATTTTACGTGCCTATCAAGCACCTAATCAATCAGTATTTGAGCAGTTTATTGTGATTGTGCCTTCAATGGTATTAGGAGATTGGCTACAAAAGCGGGTGGCAGAAGAGGCAGGTATTAGTACACTGATTACCACCACCTTTTGGGGTAAGTATCAATGGCAATTGATGCAGGATATTTTGGCGCAATACAATCAGTGGATACAGAGCAGTGGCTCGAATGAGGCAGCATTGCAAGTGCCAGAGGTTGCGGTGTTATCTCCCACAGTGATGCAGTGGCGATTATTTGGCTATTTGACCCAAGCGACTGATTCCTTATTAACCACAGCAAAGTCTGCCTTTGCAAATGCACCATCTTATTTTGTTGCTCAACAGCAGCTATCTCAAGTTAAAAATGATGATGAGGTGCTACAGCCTTTGCTACAAGGATTATTAGGATCATTGTTATCCCTTGCTGCTTTGCCTTCTTCTGCATCAACGGCATCTCAACAGGATATTTATAATCAGATTGATCAGCGGTTATGGCAGTTGGCAGGTGATTTGGCTCGGGTATTTAATCGTTATTTGACCCATAGAGATGAGTGGCTTATAAATTGGGATGAAGGCAAAAAAATAGATGTGGCAGCGATGGTGGCGCAAAAAGACAAACTAAGTACAAGTTTTGATCAGTTTGCTCATATCACGCCCAGTTGGCTACTAGAGCATTATGAAATGCTAGAGCAAGTACAGCGGCATTTATGGCAGCGTTTATTTAGTGATGTGCATCGACATCGGCAGCGTATTGAAGCTCGTTTTTGGCAAGCATTGGCAATAGAAGCATCGGGCTGTCAGCCGCTTTTGCCTAATAGGTTGACTTTATTTACCATTCAGCAATTGCCTCAGGCTGAATTGGATTTTATTGAAAAATTGTCTAAGTATGTTGATATTACTTTACTACACTACAATCCTTCACAATTATTTTGGGCAGATATAGTCGATAAGCAGTGGCTACTGCGGCAACGCATCATTAATCCTGATAGTGTGTTTTTACGTGATTATGGACATACTTTGCTGTCACAACTTGGCAAGCAGTCACGTGAAGTTTTTGCCATGCTTGCCAGCTTGTCTGGTAATGAAGATTATGCAGATGAGCGAGTACAGTGGATAGATGCATTTGATCTGGATTTCAATACGGATGTTGCCACATCTCAAAACAATGATATAGAACCGTCCAAAAACTTAGCCTTAGAGCCTAGTTTGTTACCTAGTTTGTTACAACGTCTACAATATGATGTATTGATGCTTAGTGAAGATAATACTCGGCAAAAAGCGGTGCAATTGGTGAGTGAGCAATTGCAGCAGCAATTAGAGCTTCCTTTTGCTGAAACGCAAACAACTTCAGATGATTTAGATGATGATGCACATGATGCAAGCTTAAGTATGCAGCGTATTGAGCAAAAGCGTTTTGATAAACAACGACAGTGGCAGCTACGTAGCAGTGATAATAGCATTAGTATTCATTCTTGTCATAGCTTGCAGCGGCAGCTTGAAGTGCTGCGTGGTATGATTGGACGCTGGCTTAATGAAAGCAGCCAAGATGGCAGTATTCGCCATGTGTCAGATATTGTAATCATGCTGCCTGATGTGGAGCGTCATTATGAACTGATTAAATCGGTGTTTGTTGATGGGCGTGGTCAAGATGGGCTTATTCTTCCTGCTAAGATTACAGGTGTGGTCGATAAGTCTATTCGTGAATTATGGCATGCCATTATTGGCTTTTATCAGTTATTGGGACGTACAGACAGTCGATTTGAGGCGCATGAAGTCTTTGATTGGTTGATGTTGCCTGCGTTGTATGAAAGCTTTGGCTTAACTCATGAACAAATGAGTCGTGCTTGTACATTGCTGGCACAAGCAGGTTATATTCGTGGTTTTGATGAATCACACTTACAAAGTAGCTTACACAGACAAGACAGCGATTATCGTTTTAGTTTTGCTTACGCGCTTGATCGCTTAGTGACAGGAATGTTAATGCCGCAGGCGCTGATGACAGATTGTTTATATCTTTTTGCTTGGCAGTCTGAGCAGCTCAAAGAAAAGACACTACCACTGCATAACATCATGCTTAGTGATGCACCGATCATTGAGGTATTGTGCCAGATATATCAAGGTATTGATCAAAATCGTGAGTGCTATCAACAAAGGCGTACGGCACAAGAGTGGATTGCTGAGCTAGAAAATAAGGTCATTCATCGTTATTTTGCTTATTTTGATCAAACTCAAAGTATGCGTGCCATTTTTAGTGCGATGAATGGCTTTCGTGCCAGTTTGCGTGCCAATCGCCATTATCAACAATATGGTGAACTTGGTCAAAACAACCCAACAACTGAGGCAACGTCAAAAATGGTGGCAAATTTGGCTGCCATTGAACAGATGCCACTAAAGTTGGCATTTATGCTCGATAGTATTGAGGCGCAACTAGAAAGCCAACAGGTCAGTGCTGAGCCTACAGGAGTCATCACCTTTGGGCGTTTTGGTTCATTGCGTAATATCCCCTTTAAATTAGTGGCGATGCTTAATATGAACTTATCAGAGTTTCCAAATCGAGACCATGACAATCGTTATGATTTGATGCGGGCAGGGCTGGCAAAACGGGGTGATCGTTTTACTGAAGATGATGATAATGGGGCTTTTTTGGATGCGCTGCTTTGTGCCCGAGATGATTGTTGGATTTTTTATAATGGACAAAGTCTGAGCGACAGTCATGAGCATTTACCTGCCAATCCTGTCAGTGAACTGCTGCAATTTTTACAGCAGCAGGTGGACTGGCAACTACCAAACTTGCAACCAAATCTACAACAAGACACAGCAAATGCTGAGCAGCTAGATGATAGTGGTAAATTGCAACGTTATCTGCCACGATTGGTCGAGCGTTGGTTGGTTACAGTACATCCTGCTCTGCCTTTCGCTAAGGATAATTTTATTTATCATACGCCGTCTGCCACTCCTGTGCATACTGAGCAGCAGTGTGAAGATAAAGCAGACATCACTCAGCTTGCCGATCAGTTATTACAACAAAGCAAAGTACAGCAAAAAAAGCACTTTCCACCTGCACCCTTGTGGCAATCTGTATTTCAAACTTTGCGTGCACGTCATGATATCCACAATAATGGCGATACGGATACTAACATACTAAATACTCATCTTATAAATAGCCTAAGCAAAATAATTTTACCTAACAAAACACAATACCAAGACATCGCCAAACTGTTAAAAAGCAGCCATAAGCAAATAAAGCAATTAGCAAATAATGACGCATCACTACATTCACATTTGCACTCTATATGGCAACAAACTCAAACACTGATTTCACAGTTACTACCCAGTAAAACAGCGATGGATAGTACAGTAACAGAGAGTGAAGAAACTAAAGTGGCAAGTTTGATACTGACAAATAAGCCAATCGCCTTATCCATGTTAGTGCATCAAGTACGTGCGCCTGCACAGCATTATTTGCGTCAGCAACAGCTTAATGTGATTGCCAATAGTACTGTGCAATCTCATATAGAGCCATTGACCCTTGATAATTTAACCAAATATCAGCTGAATGATGCCCTGCTTGATGTCTTGATTGATGATGCCAATAAAACCAATCTGATAGAAGATAATCTGACCCAATTGACAAAAACTTCTCAACTAGAACAGTTTTCTCAGTTACAACAGCTACTTTATGAGATGCACTTGCCAGCAGGAGTAGCTCGGCAAACGACATTTATGAAAGCCAAGACCGACTTATTGACACAGTTACAAATTTTCTCTGAGCAGCTCATAGAGCAGGGGGTGTTCACTGCAATAGAAGCTGCTATAGATGTAGATAAAGATAAAATAGATGCAAATATTTTACAGACCATCGCTCATATGAGTACGACCCAAGAGGAGAGTATTCATCTGGCGGGTATTACTCTTAAGTCTCAAGTACCTGTTATCCATACTTGCAGCAGTTGGTTAAAAATTGAGGCAGCAGGGGCAAGCCCTAAGCATTTGTTGCGTTTTTGGTTGACGCATTTGTTTTGGCAGATTCAAAGACAAACAACGTTGGTACAAGCGGCAGACAATGATGGACGTAGTATTTGGCGTTTTGGTAAAGGCATGGATTTAAAGTATAAAAATGCCCATGCACAACAAAAAAATATCTCCTCAAAGCAGCCAATCCACACCTTTGCACTGCCTGCCATAAAATGGCAACACGCCTTGGCTTTATTATTACCATGGATACAACTGAGTGAAATTATTGCCAAAATACCAATCATTATGCCAATAGAAAGCGCATTTGATTATGTGGCAAACTGCTTGGCGGCTAAGCTTGAAAATACGGAGTATCAAGCAACGATGCATGATTTTTCTGGTTGGTTAGGGACAGGCTATCAACCATCGCAAGCTAATGGTGATCATAAAATTACCTATGATAGATGCGCTCAACATGAGACATGGCGATTTATTTTGAGCAATGCGTTGACCACAGGACATGAACCAACACAGCAGCAACAGGCAATCTTTAATGCGCTTGATGATGCGATGTCGACACTTGCGATGCCGCTACTTGAGTCACTGTTTGAGAGTTTAGAGCCAATACCTTAGCAGCCGTATAGCGTATATATAACAGCATCCAATACACCCGATATAATATGGCTTATGGAGAGTAAAGCAATGATAGATGATCAAACGCCTGCGGTAAAAATTGGGCTTAAAGGTCGCTATTTAATAGAAGCGTCTGCGGGTACTGGCAAAACATGGACGCTGACAGGTATTGTGCTGCGTTTATTAATTGAAGCGGGTCGTCCTAGTGAACACATCATTGCCACCACTTTTACACGTGCAGCGGCAGCAGAGATGCGTGAGCGCATTCGTGCGCGATTATTAGATTTTTATCAATTGGCACAGTGGGTTAACTTACTGCGAAGTCGAGCTGAAAATTTAGCTTATTTATACTCTGCTGGTGTTGAGCAGATAACAAATGAGGGGGAGCAAGATCAAGACAGTGATGATGACTGTCTGACTCATCGTAAACAGTGGTTATTGGCACAAGCAAAACTTGCTGGTATGGCAGAATCTTTGGAAGATCCTGTAAATTGGCATCTGATATGGCTTTTATTAGATGATGAAGGTCATCAGCCCTTGCAGGTGGCGATTAAGCGCACAGCAACAGCATTGACCACGCTTGATAAAATGTTTGTCGGTACACTCGATAGCTTGGCGCAAAAATGGTTGATTGAATACAGCAGTGAGACAGGTTTTCAAAAGGGCATGCAAATTAGTGAAGATGAGTCAGATATTATCGACACCATTATTCACGATGAACTGCGCGCATTTCAAAGCGAACAATATCATAATTATCCAATAATTTATCAGATGCTACAGGCAAATCAGCATTTGACTGGTATCAGTGATCATCGTCATGCGGTCAATCGTGCCCTCAGCTTTTTGCAAGCACCCATTGATCTTATATGTGATCCTATAAGTGATAAGGCTGATGTTAAAGGTACTAACAGCATTGATACCATTGCTGCCATTGATAGCAAGGCAGCAGATAAACCACAACCTGTGGCTGATTTGCTGCACAATATGAATATACTAACTATGGCAGATGGTCAGAGTTTGACTGAGCAAAAAATCAGTGATTTTGCCGTCAATTTTGATTTTGCTGCCTATGAACAACTGATTGCTCGCATCATCGATAACCATCATCAAGCCGATGATTATTTAACAGAAAAAGGGATTTATCATGAGACGACCAAGTCAAGATCACAATTAAAGAATAATAGTTTTGCATGGGTGACCATTATTGAGATGCTGCAACAGCAAGGCATCTATGCTTATAACAGTATTATGGCAGATAATTATGCTAGCAAGTTATGTGAAGCACTTCAAAAGACTGATAATATTGGCAGTCAGTTTTATGCACCGCATAAAGATAAAAATATTGATTTTAATCAGTTGCCTGTCATTATTGATATCAAGCAGTATTTAGCGTTATCTAAAGAGCTTGAGCACAAATTAGATATGCTTATTTACAAACTCAATCGGCATATTGCCTTAACCGTGCGTCGTAAACTGCCTGCAATTTTAGAAGCACGTCATGAAACGACTTTTTCGCTACAGATGGCTCGACTAAATGAGGCGTTATCAGGGGTACAAGGTAGACAGTTGGCGCAATATATTCGCCATCATTATCCTGTGGCATTGGTTGATGAATCACAAGATATCAATGGTGAACAAGCCGCCATGATTGAGGCGATTTATCTTAGTCATAGTAATAAGACGAATAACGATAATAATGATAAAAATAAGGGATTTGTACTATTGGTTGGTGACCCTAAGCAAGCCATTTACGGATTTCGAGGGGGTGATGTTGCTAACTATAACGTGCTTAAACAGCGTTTTAATAATGAACAAATCATGACATTAGATGTTAATCGTCGCTCAAACGCACGTTTGATTGAGGCACTTAACCATTGGTTTGACTGTGCTGATGCTGATGGCGCAGATACAGATAATAGTGAGGATAGTCAGAATAGTCAGAAGAATGGTGACAGTGATGACAGTGAGGCAACCTGCCTACTGGCTGAACTGGGTGATAAAATTTATTATCGCCATATCACGGCACATCGGCAGCTATCCTCTTTGTCATGGCAGCAACCGCTCAATAATGAATGTTCTGATAAGCTAGAAAATAAGGCACAACATTCGTCACAGTCGCCACAAAATGGTGATAGCACAAATACAAATATATTTAGCAAAACCGCTGTCACTGTACTACAAGTTAGCTATCCTAGTGATAAGAAAAATTCTGATGCCCATGATATTTATAAGGTATTGGCACAGCATATTGCCCATACGCTACAGTCCTCTCATACCATTGATGGTAGGCGCATTACTGCCAATGATATTGCGGTATTAGGCGCAAAAAAACACCAACTCAAACAAGCAGAGTCTGAGCTGAGGCGACTCGATATTGCCACCAATAAAATTGCTGAAGTGAGTATTTTTGCCACAGCCATGGCAATTGATTTGGTCGCCATATTAGAGGCAATGATGATGCCATACCGTACGGCTGTGTTAAATCGAGCCTTGATGAGTCGTTTTTTTGGTTTAACAATGGTTGAGCTAAATGCCATGACGGCTGGTGAGCAAGGCGCTGAACAGGCTTATAATCTTTATCAGCAGCACTTTCGCAATCTAGGACGCAGTTGGCAGCGTTATGGTATTTTATCGGCTTTGCAGCAGTTATTGAGCCAACAAACACTCAATAGCCAATTACAGCAACTTGCAAAATCAACACATCTTCCTGAACATGTTAGCCATGCCAGTGTTTGGGAGTATTTGTCGAGTCAGATTGATGGTGAGCGGTTGTTGGTTGATTTGCGTCAATTATTAGACATTTTGGCACAGCAAGTTATGGGCATGCGAGAGTATCAGATTATTGACTGGCTTAAGCAGCAGCTTGGCAATTTGCCGCTACAAGAATGGGCAGTACAGCAACCCATCGGCAGTCAAAATGGGGTGCAGATGATGACCATTCATAAATCTAAAGGGCTGGAGTTTCCCATTGTTTATGTACTTGGTATGGACGACAGTGCAAAAGGTGCGCGTGGCAAATATCCGCTATATCTTTATGATAATGGTGAATCTGACCCATCATTATGGCAGCGTCGCCTATCTCCTGTGGCACAGCAGGTAGGTACAACAACAGTAACCGCACCCATGGATTATGCTGCCATAGAGCAGGATAATAACTTAGGTGAGTTTAAGCGGTTGGGCTATGTGGCATTTACTCGTGCCAGTGAGCAGTTGTATATCTTGGTGGCTGATGATAAAGAGACAGGCACTAATCAAAAACTTTCTATCGAACAAGTCCATGCTGCAAAATATAAATTTACACCAATGAAGCATTGGCTACACAGCCATGAGCGTTATACCATACCTGACAGGCTGCATACTCAAGTGGCAGCAATTAGTGGTGAAACCATTATTAATTATACCCAATTATCACCACCTGTTGCCACGGAGTCATTAAATTTAGAGTCACAACCAACACTTAGTACGACTGACACAAGTTTGGTCACATCAGAGCATGTGATTGATTATCAACCTGTATATGACATGATGCAAAAAAAGAGCTTTCAAGGGTGGAGTAAAACCAGCTTTACAGCACTGGCACGTAGCCTATCTGAGCAGCGGCAAGATTTGGCAATTAATGACAGTGGTTTTGCTGAAAAAGGGGGCATGGACGACATGTTGCTGGGGCAGGCAGGTGCGTTTGATTTTATACAGCAGGCTCAATTTACTCAAGCGCAGCAGTATTTTACCTTATATCCTGAGCAACACATTCGTTTTACTTTTGTTAAGGGAGCAAATGCAGGTAGTTTTTTGCATCATATTTTTGAACACATTGATTTTTCTGCTAGCTATCAACCGAATTTGCCCACCTCTACAGACAGGATACCAAAACAGTGGTCACAAGTGATTGATAAGGCGTTGATGCTGTATCATCTGCCTAATGAATATGCCAGCCCAAGCCGCAAAAAAGCAACAACGGATACAACCTCAGCAACCTTAACTCCAACCCCAATCCCTCAAGAAACGGACGTCACTTTAGCTCATGAACAGTTATGCTGCTGGATTAATGATGTATTACATGCCCCATTATTAGCATCAGGTAAAGCATTGGCACAAATTGAGGATAATAAACGACTGGCAGAGATGGGTTTTAATATGAGCCTCAAGCCTGACTTTGAACCTGAGCAGCTCAATACTATTTTTAGACAGTATTTGCCGAATGAGCTTGATAAACACATTCATTTACGCGCTCATGAAGAACAAGGACAGCATTATTTATATCGGTTTTTACGTGGTGAGATAGACTTGGTCTATGAGCAGGCAGGCAAATATTATATTGTTGATTATAAGTCCAATCATTTAGGAAATAGCCTAAGCAATTATAATCAAACCAATCTTACAAATACCATGCAACATGCAGGCTATTGGTTACAAGCCGCCATTTACCAGTTGGCATTACACCGCTACTTAAAAATGCGTCTTAAAGACTATACAGGAAATGAAGAGAAGTATTTAGGTGGGGTAGAGTATTTATTTTTACGTGGTGCAACCGATGTACCCGCTGAAATTACTGAGCATGAGCCACAGCTTGCCAGTCTTGGGCGCATTGTTTGGCTCATACCCATTGAATTAATTTATGCATTAGATGATGTGTTTGGCTATGCTGGTAGTGCTTAGCTTGGTATCTATCTGCTATCCAAATTTAGTCTTCTTTATTATAATTATGGAAATATAGACATGATGTCATCAGCTTTATCTGTCAATCTCTCTACAAATGCTACAAAAGCAGTGTCAAGCACTCAGCTTAATAATAGCTTGGCGAGCATTAGTCGTAGTATTTATATGGCACATTATATTTTATTACGGCAAAGGCAAACCCAAAACGCTTACTTAAGGACGCAGCAAGTAAGCCAAAGTCAGCCGTTATCCGAGCCACAGCCTACATACCCTGAGTATACTGAACATGCTGCATATCAGACAGTAGTCAATGCAGCGGATACCTTGTTTGGTGTTTTGCTCATTGCACTCAATGACCAGCTAGCGGCAGGGCATACCGTATTGATTCTAGAAAATGACGCCCATCATACCAATGCCCTAGCATTAACCACTTTTATACAGCAAATAGAAGCACATTTTGGCTGGCAACATTGGCAAACAACATTGATTATGCCGGTACTGACATATTTACAACAGCTTGTCATCAGTCGGCAGCCGATACAAGCGCAAGAGCGTACAGTACAAGATACGCCTATGATGAACGTTTTGGCTTTACTTAGTGAGCCTGCCAAGTTGGGTAAAATAACCAATATGACTGACAAGCAGCAGCAGAAATGGCGGGGCGTTATTACTAACAAATCAAGTCATATCGTTGATAATCCATTATGGCAGCAACTATTAAGTGGTAGTTATGTAAGTATCAGTGAAAAAGCACAAATGCAGCAAATTTATGATTTATATCAACATTATAAATATTTTTGTCAGCAGTTTAATGCTTTGCATATTGGTGTTGAAAATAGCCTAAGTAAACTTATTCAATATCTATCACAACACCCATCAGACCAAAAACAAACAACCTCAAATCGACTAAACTGGCTATACTTTTATCACAACCAACACCATAAAAATCACAATCTCAACAACATCAATACACCATTTATAGTCACACAAATAACGACTAAACCAAGTACTGAAGCAAATATTAAAACAAACAATCCTTGTATTTTATGGTTACATCGCACATGGACAGCAGAATACCTATTAGCCCATCATATACAGCGTATTTGTACCCAATCACTACCACACTTAAATATAGATATCCAGTCATTACAAGGTGTCTTACAAGAAAAACAAATTGCTGCCATTAAACTGGCATCAAATTCTGCTTTTAGTATCATTACAGGTGGTCCTGGTACAGGTAAGACATACACAGTGGCGCAAATTGTTTTAGCATTATTTAAACCCTTATCCACCTCTACAAATAAAGAAGAGATACAACCGCTAAAAAATAATGATAATAAGCAGGGTAGTGAGCTACCAAGTCTGGCGCTGGCAGCGCCAACAGGTAAAGCGGCACAAAGAATGCAAGAATCGTTGCAAAATGCGCTTAGTGACAATGCAGAGAATGCAGAGTTGGCTTTGGTATTAGAAAATGCACAAACCATACACCGTCTGTTAGGTATTGGTATTGATGGTGTGCCTCGATATCATCAAGATAATCCATTGCCGTATGATGTGGTGGTAATAGATGAAGCATCAATGCTTGGAGTCGAGCTTGCCAATCATCTGGTCGCAGCCATCAAACCGCACGCTCGTTTAATCTTGTTGGGTGATGCCAATCAACTGGCGGCTGTTGATGCAGGCGCGGTATTATCAGATTTGTGTCAAATTTCTTATCTTACGCCATATCATATTGCCTTAACACAGAGTCGCCGTTTTGATACACATTCTGGTATTGGACAACTTGCATCAATTATTAATCAAGCTCAAAATAGCAATAAATTTCAAAAAGTACAAAACATCATCGCAAATGCCAATGAGCTAAATTTTTACCCAATCAATATTAATAATGTAGAGAACATAGAGGGTATAGATAGTGATGCACAAGCAAAACAATCAGATTATCTAATAAAAAATAGCCTAAGCATTCAAAAATCACTAAAAAAACTAGAAAACAACTTTCAAAATTACTTCAAAATTACCCATCAAATTATTAACAAAGAAAACACATCGCAAAATACAGACCAAATTAAAAATAACGACATTGCTAATAAACAAAATTTACAACAGATTTTTGCTAAATTTAATCAATTTCGAATACTCTGTGCAGGTCACAACGGACAACTTGGTGACCTTAACATCAATCAAATATTAACCACAGCTCATCGACAATATTTAGAACTACCCTTATCAGACAGTCCTTGGTATCACGGTAGACCCATCATGCTATTAGCTAATGATTATGAACTGGGATTATTTAATGGTGATATAGGCATTTGTTTGTATGAAAATAGCATAGAAATAAATGAAGATTTTAATCATCAAGATAAGCAACAAAAAAGAGGAAAAGGAAGAGGGCAGCTCAAAGTTTGGTTTGAGACAAGGGTATTACCAGTAGCAATTAATAGATTGAGTGAAGAAGCCATTACCACTGCCTACGCCATGACTATCCACAAATCTCAAGGCTCAGAGTTTGATAAAGTAGCAGTTGCTATTGATATTGCACATCAGCGTTTATTGAGTCAAGAGCTAATTTATACTGCCATTACTCGTGCCAAAAAACAGGTGGATATTTATAGTACACCTGCTTTATTTAGGCAGGCAGTGACACAAAAGACGCAACGCCAAACAGGACTGGCGTTGCATTTTGCAAAAGAAAAATCATTGTAAAATACGCATTTTTAAACGCATTAATATTAATATTAATCTTCTTTAATCGCATAAATACCAGGCATGTGACGCAAGTAACCATGAAAATCCATGCCACAGCCATACACATAACGGTCAGCGACTTCTAGACCCACAAAATCGACATTAAAATCGGTTACTTTACGTTCATGAATTTTGTTTAATAGTACGCAGCATTTTAGGGAAGCAGGATTTTCTTTTTTTAGTTCTTCTACAACTGCTTTTAGGGTAATGCCTTCATCAAAAATGTCATCAATGAGTAATACATGTTCACCTTCAATATTGACATCAGGCTTAAATTTCCAGCACAACTCATTAGTACCCTCATTATCACGATAACGAGTGGCATGAACATAGCTCATACGATGATAAAACGTTAAATGAGTCAATAATTGACCTGCAGGAATTAATCCACCATTCATTACCACCATAACAATGGCATTCATGCCTGCATAATGCAAATTAATCTGAGCTGCCAAGCGTTCATAAGCTGCTGCTACTTCAAGGCTACTCACCAAACATTCAGAGTTGCGCAGGGTTTTTTCTATTTCTTGATTGCTAAGTTGAGTCATGTGTTATACCAAAGAAAAATTGAGCCATCTATTGTAACAAGATTTATGTTAGCTATGTTACTTCTGCTTAATTTTTTATACAACTGTGAACTGTGATATTAGTAATATCGGCAGTAGTGATTAATCGTACGATAGTATCAGCAAATAAAAAAACACTATTCGTCCAACGAGTCATCTAAGTGAACAATAAACGGACGATAAAAACTCACCAGCCTTTGTAAGGCTTCTGGTGGTAGTTGTGGTAACAACTTATTGATAGCGATACCAAGACCAGCATTAATACCAGAGCGTGCCACGGGAATGACATTGCGTTTAAATATCCCTAATGGCAGGGTTTTGGTAAAGCGATTGATAAAATGAGTCAACAGGGCATCATTCATGGTTTCCAGTGCATTTTTAAATTGCTTACTCTCTGCTTGTTGCTGTTGCTCAGTTTTATTATGAGATGGTTCGGATTTTGACTGCTTGTTATCAGTACAATCAGCTCCAATAGCATCAAAGCCAGTAAGTATTTGCTGTGCTGTGTTATCTTCTAGCTTAAAGCCAATACGACGGTTGCCTTGGGTATCAATAAACATGGATTCATCTTTTAAAAAATAATAACTTGCCATGACTGCTTGATTATCATCTTTACCCAATAGCACCTTAAGCAAAGATTCTGTCGCACTCTCAACACTACCCACTATCTTTTGCATGGTTTCTTTACGCTCAGGGTTGGGTATCACACTAATGAGATTGACCAATAAATTATCAATAAGTTCTCTGGCGATTTGTTGCGTTAAGGCATTGCGATAAGGATAATAGTCCGTCTTTATCTCACCGTGAATGATATTATCCGCTTCATCAATCATAGTATTTAGTTGCTCGGAAGGTATAAACCCAAAATAATAAGCCATATTTTTCCTTAGTCATTATCAGCTTGTTTAAAAAAAATCAAATTTAAAGAGGGTAGCAGGTATGTATTTTGATAAAGATAAGTTGCAACAAGTTTATGAAATGTTTGGTATTATATGGGTAGTTTTATAATAAGCTTGTGACATAATTATATCTCAATGTTATATCTCAATGAGATTAAATGTATATATAGCAACAAAACGTCCAGTCCATATCAGTTGTTTATCTGTTTATCATCGGTGCCTAGAATGTCTTTAAATAAAGTAAAAAAAAATAAAGTAAAAAATTGGCTAGGATTATCCAAACATCAGTTATCCAAACCTCACCAAACTGCTAATTCTCATATCTCTATTACTCATGTCACTACCAATAGTCATACGAGTATAACCAAAAAATCCCCAAAATTATTGGTTATTAGCATCATCAGTACAAATTTAGCCATGCTGGCAGGCTGTCAAAGCACAACAGGTGTTAATTCGTCTCAGACCACCCCGATAGTATCTGCCAATGCGACCAATGTTGAAGATATTCAATTGTTTAATATTGATAAGAATCAATCAAGCAGTGCCCAACGCGCCAAAGATTTTTTATTATCTGCCATCAATGAGCATCTTAATAGCGAACACACATCTGTAACCCAGTTACGTTATCATGCCAGCCCGTATGTGGGTGTTGATGATATTGAAACCAATGATGATAGTTTATTTAAAACTTTTCTAAAGGTGCGTGAGTTTCAACGACAAAAGTATGGTGATGGTGATGCAGATGATGGTTATGAAACAGATACAGAAGAAAGAACTCCTTATCGTAGCGAAGAGGATTATCTTGCAGATGACAGTATTGATACATACTTACGCTATGATGATGAAGTCGCAGGGACATTGCCTTATGAGGGCTATGATGTAAGTAAAGAAATCATACTCACAGATGATTATCAGGATAATAGTGATAATATATATTATTACACATCAAGCTATGATGATTGTTTAACTTCTTATTCTATCGATTTAGATGAATTACTAGAAGTTGAGCCTAATATTGATATCAATGATAAGCGCATTACTAAATTAAAAACCACCTATGATGAATGCACAAGCACGGTCAACAAAAAGTATAAAAAGACAATAGATGCGGCCATTGGTTATCAAACACAATATATTGATGGTCAACATAACTGTTCTGCTACCTTTCATCAGCAAATCAATAGCCTGCTCAGTCCACAACGCAGTAATCAATCTATTAATTATGATGAATATGACAGCATCTATCAAACCTATGCGGTATGTTATCACAATAACCACCTCAAAGCTGACTTAGAACCCATTTATTACCTTGACTATAGCAGCAAGGAATCATTAGATATTAAATTGGCACAACTACAATGTGCCGAACAGCTATTTGATGGGCATCAAAATCTTGATGCTGCTGGTCAAACCTTTGCGACTAAGCCTGCTGCTCATGCCTCGCTTTATTATAATAAATACAATGATTGCGATTATAGAGCGCAAAATAATCTCAATTCAGATGCTGACGATGCGTTGGATACAGAATTAGAGACAGAAACGATAGAAGCAGCAGAAGCAGAAAATGAGGATATCTTGACAGATGATGAAGCTGAAGCCATCAATGTTGAAGGGGAATATGAGGTTGATGAGTATGAACCTGAGTATGCTTCTGGTGATGAAAAGTTTGAACATGATTTGGCAAATTTAGACTTTCAAAGCTTTTTGGCTGATTATCGTGAAATGAAAGCACAAGAAGCAGCAGGCGTTGCAGGTGATAGTAATATTGAAGATGAAAATTTGGCGGATATTTTAGCATCATCACGTTTTCCTATAGGCGGATTAGGTGGTATTAAAGGTATGTCAGCATTAAATATGCTGTTTGGTCTAAACCAAAATACGCCACAACAAATTGATGCCAAAAATTATTATGCCTACCATCCTTTAGTGATTCATGCTGTAAGTCGTTATCAACCTAATCAACAAATGCTTACCAGTGTTTATAGCTATGATTTTGATACACCAACATTAAAACTCTCTTTGCAGATGCCTGTTGAGTTTAACTTTAAACAAGCCAAAGTCACTTTAGATCCCGCAGCAATGATGCCGGTCATGGCAATGATGTCACCTGAGAACACGCCAACTCCAGATGAGATTACTGGGAAAGTGGTAACTTTTGAGCTACCAGAGGAAATGAGTAAAATTCCTGTCGGTGTTTTTCAGCAGTCTTTTTTAAAAGCCATTCAACAGGGTTTGGATACTTTAAATCCAGAATACTTTACGGATATAGATTTGCAAAATGATACCTTTGCACAGCAAGTAGGCGCAACTCGTGGTATCAAACTGTATTTAGGCAGTAAGCAAAGTGGTGAATTACTGGGTAAAATTCTCAAACACCTTAGCTATGATCTTAAAAACTATATTGATAAGCACCCCAATGAATTTGCTAATCATTCTGAGCTAAAACAAAAAATTGATAATTGGCTTGTTTATAACCAAGGCTTTCAAGCAAAAGATGTGGGCAGTATGTTGCAGGTAATAGAGGCAGTTGCCCCAATCAGCTTTGACCAATTTAATTATTTTTATTTTGATGCCAGTGGACATTTAATTGCCAAGCAAAATAAAACAGACGTTTCTAGTTATTTATCACAGACTAACAATAGTATTGTATCGCAAACTCGATTTGATAAAGCAGCATTTAATGCGTCACCTTATGCCAAGCAATTAAACGAGTTATTCTTTGATAATCGACAAAGTATCAATGGTAATAAGTGGAAAAAATCTTTGGATGCCAAACAAGCACTAAAAGATGAAGGACGTTATGCCAGATACAGTTATGATTTGCCAAATTTTGAAGATAAATATGCACAACTTTATGATGATTATGCAAATTACGATGACGATTATGATGACAATGAAGATATAGATAAAGATGCGAATAGTAATGATACTGAGCAAAGTAATACACAAGCCATTGCAGTCTCTACAGATACGATTGATATTGAAGAAACGACGGTTATTACGCCCAGTGATGAAAGTTCTGAAAATATAGACGAGTATACAATACCTAAAGAGCAACAATATTAAGAAATGCTTATATATAGCAAAACATACACATACACAGCGTTGGTTTCACCATGAAAAAAAACATGCAAAAAAATAAACTTGCTACTATTGATCGCCATTTAAATAGCCAAACCAAAGCATTCACTGAGATAATGCCAAGATTGAGTCTACTTAGTAAAGCCATTATATTATCTGGCGTAGCTACCCTGATGGGCTGCCAGTCCACACCTGCTACAAGCAATGCACCTTATTTATCTGTAACATCAACAAATAATGATAGTGAAGTAGGGCAAAATCAAGGACATGCTGCCAAAGTCAAGCTGAATCAACAATTGCACGCAATGCTCAAAAAATCATTTAGTTATCAAACAGATATAAAGATTAGTAATGGCAATCGTCGAGATGCGCTTGCCAATGCTACCCCAGAACAACTTGCAAATGCTGAGAGTCGTAGTGAGCATTGTGAGCATGTGCATGATAATGCGTATGCCAAAGTGCTCAGTGACGCACAAAATGCAGGCATCAATAGCAAAGAGCTAATCAATGCAATGGATACAGGTGTGAGTAATGCTTATACCCAAAGACTTGAGACCATTAAGCAACAATATATTGAATGCTACACCGCTTATGAAACTTGGTCTTTAGAAGAAGAAAAGCGACAATATGAGTCATGGTATAGAACAGATGAAGATGATGTTGATGCAAGTAATACAGATGTAGATACGGCAGATGAAAGTGGTGATTTAGAGATGGTGATTATAGAAAGCAGCGACGAGCCTGACTCTGACTCTGACTCTGACTCTGACTCTGACTCTGACTCTAAAGAGAGTATAGAGGAGTTTATGCCAAATTATGATAATCAACATACGGCTGTGGCAGCTAAAAAAGCCACTTTATTTGATGCATATTTATTACAACCTGCAACAGGTAAGATATCTGGCATTTATCGTCCCTTAACTGGGAAATTTACCTTGTTACCAATGATGAGTTATCAGTCTCGTAACCTAGCCGCTTCAATAAATCAACCAATTTATATTGATATCCGCCGTGGTGAAATCTACTTTTGGGCAGATAGTTTTGCAGCACTTACTTCACAATATTTTGATGACCAACTAGGACTGACATGGAAAAATAAATGGTTAAAACTGTCATTAAATGATGGCAGTTTACCTGCTGGATTTAGTAAGGATTTTATCAAAGCCTACCTTGGTGCTATAGAAGCACAATTACAAAGTGAAGCGGACGAAAATTTTTCTTATATATCACCTGTGACAGCAAATACTTTAAGTTCACTTGATAGTGATCATATCATGGCAGATTTAACAGCGGATTATGCCATCGAACATCGACAAACTATCATGGACATCAAAGATAGTAAGCAAGTATTTTATCAGCATTTATATGAGACGCTAAATAGTCAATATCCTGATATGTTTGATGAATATGGTGGCAATGATGGTGATGCCGCAGAAGCAGAAGCAGAAGCAGAAGCAGAAGCAGAAGCAGAACAAGATAACAGTAATGATGCTACGATGACACCAGAAGAAGTGGTCGCTGATGATGCGTCAGCAAGCAAAGATAGTAAAGACAGTAAAGAAGAGAAGCCTTTATTTACCACAAAAGATGTGGTTTCAGGCTATTTGCAAATGATAAAAGCCAAAGTAGGAGTAATGAAAGAGGAAAAGAATCTTGATGAATCCATTAATGAGGCACGAAAAGCTATCCAAGAAGCCCAGAAGGAAGCTGCTAATTGCCAAGAAAGAAGTAGTAGTGATACGCAAAAAGATATGAATGATGATTTAGTTGAGGACTTGGCTACAGAATCAGATACAAACTCGGATGAATCAGTATCAGTAGACGATGAGCCTTTTGATACGCAAACCAAAGTCTTACAACAATATGGGTTTGATAATCAAGGTAAGTTATTGTGGTGGCGTTATCAACAACGTCTTAAATCCAAAGATAATTATTCTGCAACAAAAGACAATGGTGAAGGTGAAGTTGTAACAGCACTCACTAAATTCTCGACACCAACGTATCAAAGCAAAGCATTTCCCAATTTACCCAATGATGTGCAAACCCCTAATGATAGTAATAGTGTGGATATTATAGACTACATTAAAACGCTACAAAAACGCTATCAAAAAGGTGAGGGTGCGGCTTTTGGTCGTATGCTATTTGGTACATATAGTAGATATTCAGGTTCAGATTATGATGAATATGACGATGCTGAAGATGAGTATGAAACAGATGACACCGCTGTTATAGAGGAAGTTAATGACGAAGCAGTCAGTCATACAGATATTACAGAAACGGCGACTATTAGCACAATTGATATAGACAATGACGCTAAGCAATAACCATCCATCATACTGTCAGGATATATAACCAAACTGGAAATAAATGTGCCTATCAGATATAGAAGGAGTATTAGGGCAAAAATAGCTAGCAAAATAGTTATCAATAGTTCAAGTTTAAGGGGGGGTTAAAATTCTAATCAACCCTGAAGTTTTATTTTGTAAGAGAAGATTAATATCTTCATTTTTTTATGTTAAGGACAGTGTCCCTAATTTCGGATGAAAAATTATGAACAGTGCCATTATTCTGATACTCGGCATCATTGCGATGTTGGGTGGATACCTATTTTATTCTAAATTTATTGCAAGCAAGATTTTAGCGTTGGATAACAGCCGTACTACGCCTGCGCATACACTAAAAGATGGTATCGACTATGTGCCAACCAATAAGTATGTCTTATGGGGACATCACTTTACCTCAGTTGCTGGTGCAGCTCCGATTATTGGTCCTGCCATTGCGGTGATTTGGGGCTGGGTACCTGCAACTTTATGGGTAGTATTTGGTACTATCTTTATGGCAGGGGTGCATGATATGTCTGCGGTTTGGGCTAGTATGCGTAACAAAGGTCAGTCTATCGGCTCTATTGCAGGGTCTGTCATGGGTGGACGTGTACGTAGCTTGATGATGGTGGTTATCTTCTTATTACTATTGATGGTCAATGCGGTGTTTGGTGTTGCCATTGCTAATATGATGATTAAAACGCCATCAGCAGTATTACCTGTGTGGGGTGCATTAGCTGTCGCTGCGGTGATTGGTCAATGTATTTATCGTTATAAGATGAGTTTGCCTTTGGTATCATTGGTGGGCGTCATCGCTTTATACACATTGATTTATTTAGGGCCTATGTTCCCGATTGCGTTGCCAGAGACAGTGATGGGACTGCCTGATAATGCAGTATGGATTATCATTTTATTTGTCTATGCAGCCATTGCCTCATTACTGCCTGTATGGATGCTATTGCAACCTCGTGACTATATTAATGGTCTACAGCTATTTGTTGGCTTGATTCTTTTATATACTGCTATTTTTGTGGCAACGCCTGATATTGTTGCACCTGCATTTAATACCCATCTACCAGCCAATACACCACCCATTCTACCTTTATTGTTTGTTACCATTGCTTGTGGTGCAATCTCAGGTTTCCACGGTTTGGTAGCGACAGGTACAACGTCTAAACAAGTTGACCAAGAAGAAGATGCCCGTTTTGTCGGTTATTTTGGTGCTTTAGGCGAAGGTTTATTAGCATTGGGTGCTATTTTGGCAGCTACAGCAGGTTTTGCTAGCTTCGCTGATTGGCAAGCGGTTTATCAAAAATTCGGTGATGGCTCAATCGGTGCATTTATCGATGGGGGTGCAACCATCTTAAATCATGGTGTTGGTATTGATATGGTACTATCACAAACCATGCTCACGGTAATGGCAGCCTTGTTTGCGGGTACGACCATGGATACTGGGGTACGTTTGCAGCGTTATATCTTCCAAGAATTTGGAGAGATTTATAACTTGCCTGCCCTACGTAAAGGGGTGGTTGCCACACTATTAGCAGTGGGTACGTGTTTGCTATTAGCATTTGGTGCAGGTGGTATTGATGGATCAGGTGGTATGATTATTTGGCCACTATTTGGTACAACCAACCAGTTAATGGCAGCCTTAACCTTGATGATTGTCACCGTGATTTTACTACGTAATGGTAAGACAGTGTGGTACACATTAGCACCACTGAGCTTCTTGTTGATTATGGCAATCTTTGCCTTGTTATTACAGTTAAAAACGTTTTATGGTGATGGCAACTGGCTATTGATTATCCTAGATATTATTATCTTGATTGCAACCATCATGGTAACATTTGAGAGTTTTTCAGTGCTACGTCGTGAATGGCATCAGCATAAGAAAAGCTAATAATCAGCCAGATTTATTTTAGAAACATCAAAAAACGCTGGCAATAAATGCTGGCGTTTTTTTATTGAGTCCATTTAGATATTTTATTAATGAGAAAGCAACAGGAAAGTAAGTGATGAGTCATCAGCCAAAAGATAACATACCATATAAAAAAGATGATATTGCAGATAATATGGATACACAAAAACCTTTATGGAAACGGTTTTTAGCAGGACTCAATGAGTTTTATCATGCACCATATCGACAGACAATGGCACGAGCAGCGCGCGATGAAGAAGATTTTTTTATGTTATTGCTATTTGCGGAAAGCTTAGGTATACAAAACCCTGCCAGTTTTTATACCTTAGAATTACAACCGTTATTTTTAGAGAACTTCCATGAGTGGCATACACGTATGGGAATGGAGCGATGCCCACTACAACATGGGGGATGTTGCTAATGCAAACTGTGCAAACGTTACAATCTACTAAAAATGATTTAATTAGTCAGTTACAGCAACAGCCGATTATCTTTGTTGGTGGCAAAGGTGGGGTTGGTAAAACCACAACGGCGGCTGCTATTGCGGTAAGCTTGGCAAAGCTGGGCAGAAAAACGCTGATTATCTCTACTGATCCTGCACATAGCTTAGGTGATGCCCTAAAAATCAAGCTGACTGCACAAATTCATCATATCAGTGATCATTTATCTGCTGTAGAGCTAGACCCTGCATACATTGTTGATAAGCATTTTCAGCAGGTAGAAAAGACCATTCGTGGCTATGCCAACCCTGATATGCTGCCTAAAATTGCTGAGTTTTTGCGGTTATCTAAGTCTGCACCAGGAGCGCAAGAAGCAGCGATGTTAGAAGCAATGTGTCACTATCTGGTACAAGAAACACAAAATTTTGACCATGTTATCTTTGATACCGCACCCACAGGTCATACTTTGCGATTGTTAATGTTGCCTGAGATGATGGGGGCATGGACAGATGGATTATTGGCACAACAACGCCGCCAAACCAAACTCAAATCAGTCGCTCGCCATCTTGGTGATACAAACTCTGATAAGCACAGCCATAAAGATGGACAATTAAATAATCCCTTTGCGCAAGCACCGAATGACCGTTGGACACAAGCAGTCGAGGTGCTAGAAAAACGCAAACAGTTGTTTCGCCAAGCAGGACAGAAGCTACATAATCCAAAACAGACTGCCATTGTTTTAGTGATGATACCAGAGATGCTATCGTTACAGGAAACACAAAGAGCCTGTCAACAGCTTAAAGAAGCTGATATGCCATGCTCAGCAATTGTTGTAAACCAAGTGATTCAGCAACAGCAAAGCGATGACTTTTGGCAACAGCGGGCAGATAGACAAGCACAAATTTTAGCGCAAATAGAGAAAAATTTTGCTACTTATCCTCGTTATTATGTGTCATTAAAGGCAGAAGATATTAGAGGAGTGGGGGAGTTACAAGATTTTTTAAATGGCTAGGCTAATCAGCTTCAGCTAACGGTTATTGCCTTTGGTTATGATATAAATACCCCTGCAACCATGCCAAAAACTCATCACTTGTGGTCGCCACATTAAGACGCAAATGGGTTGAGTTTTGATTATTAAGACAAAACAACTGTCCCGGTGCAACCAGCCAGCCATCTTGATGCGCTTGCAATGCCAATGGGGCAGTGTCTTGATGGGTATCAACCCAAATAAACATGCCTGCATGGGCGTGTTCTGGATAATCAAGCCCTATGGTCGGTAGTTTCTGCCGCAAATGCTGATGTGCCTGATACAGTCGCTCTTGTACCTTTTTTATTTGTCGTCGATATTCTCCATGTGTCCATAAACGATGAATTACCCGCTCGCCAAATTCTGGCGTGTTCATGGTGGTCAGTGTTTTAATACGCAGCACATCTTCGGTAAATTTATCAGGACTGACCAACAATCCCACCCGCCAGCCCGATGCCATAGATTTGGCAAATCCTGTGGCATAAAACACGCGCTCAAACTGGTCAACACTGGCATAGCGCAATACTTGATTGTTTGGCTCAAAAGCAGCGTACAAATCATCTTCAAAGATATAAGCATCATACTGATGGATAAGGTTCATCACTTGATGGGCTCGGGCAGGGTGCAAATGATAGGAAGTTGGATTGTGTAGCACGCTGTTGGTCAAATACAGCTTGGGGCGATGCGTTTCAAATAGATATTGCATCTGCTCAATATTAGGACCTTGATGGTCACGCTCAACCGCTACCACATTCAATCCTTGTTGTTGCAGACAACTTGACAACCAAAACCAACTTGGCGTATCGACCATCACCACATCACCTGCTTGTAGCAACATTTGGCTAACCATGGTCACTGCTTTTGATACGCCTGCGGTGGTGACAATATTATTCGCTGTTGTGTTCATACCAAGTATGGCTAACTGCTGGGCAAGCTGTTGGCGTAGCGGTAGATAGCCTTGAATATTGCCGTAGTCATAAATAAAACCATCTGCTTGCTGGGTGACTTGCCTGATTGCCCATTCCATCTTGTCATTGCGTATCCATTCATTGGGCAACACGCCTGCACCCGGTGCACGATGGCGTGGAATCTCACTAAACATCTGCTGTACCAGCCAGCGTGTATCTAATATGGGTTTTTTAACCTGCTCTTTTGTATGTGTATTGATAGCCACATTTGCAGGCATGGGCATATGCACATAATAGCCTGAACCTATTTTGGCGGTCAGTATTCCTGTTGCGACAAGCTGCTCATAGGCTTGCGACACCGTAAAGCTAGAAACACCCAGTAAAGCTGCCAGTTTGCGTACCGAAGGCACACGTTCATTGGGTTGGTAAATTTGCCAATCAATGCGCTGCTTTATCCATTCAACGATGGCGGCAGTTTTGCTAAGTTTGGGGTTTAGTTGGTAGTTATCATCATTGTTCATCATAGTTTTAATCGTATGAAAAGTATTTTTTGGAAGAAATATATTTAACCAAAATTGTTATGTTTAAAACACCGATACACTTTGTTAATCATATAGCAAACTGTATAGGGATTGTTATGGTTCTAGTGATTATAGTGGGTAGCAGTTAAAAAGTTAATCACTAACCAAGAGGATAACGATGAAATTCAAAGAGCATATATTAGCAGTGTTGGTAGTATTGATATGGGGCTTTAATTTTGTGGTCATTCGTTGGGGCATAGAAGATTTGCACCCGTTGACCATGACTTTATTACGGTTTTTATTGACTGCTATTCCGATGATATTTTTTATCAAAAAACCCGATGTGGCGATGCGTTATGTAGTGATTTATGGGGTATTATTTGGGGCAGGCGTTTGGGGGTTGGTGAATTGGGCAGTGTTTATTGGTATGCCCGCAGGATTGGCATCCTTATTGTTGCAATTAAGTCCGTTTTTGACCGTATTAGCCGCCGTTGTGGTGTTTAAAGAAAAATTACGCTTAACACAAATCGTCGGTATTGTGACTGCATTTATTGGCTTTTTGGTCATTTGTATTATTAAGACAAACACAAACAATGTTAATGGCAATGCGGTCGGCTATGTTGGCATGATATTGATGTTTTTGGCGGCATTTTTTTGGACAATATGCAATATCATTATCAAAATAGCCAAACCAAAAGATGTGCTGAGTTTTACAGTATGGTCAAGTTTATTTGTACCGCTACCGATTTTATTATTTACCTTACTTTACGGCATGATCAATAACTCTATAAGTGGCACTGCACATAGCATCGTCCTTGATACATTTTTACAATTGCCGAGTATAAAAGGCTGGGTGTCGGTGCTGTTTCAAGCATTTATCACTACTTTATTTGGCTATTCAGTATGGACACAGCTTATTGGTCAGTGCGGGTTAGCTCGGGTTGCCCCTTATTCGTTATTAGTGCCCATATCAGGATTGTTTTTTGGTTGGATATTATACGATGAAACGTTATCAGTATTTGAGCTGGCAGGGTCGCTATTGGTATTGATTGGCTTATTACTTTTGACGGTAAATTTTGCCATCAAACAGCCACTAACAACCAAAGTTTAGTCTTCTACCTTCTCGACCACAAAATTTGCCACTTCACGGCTGTTTTCGCTAAATTCCACCCCAATAAGATAAATGGATTTATTTTGTGAGGCATATTTGTCGGCATAGCCTTTTTCTTTAATTTGCTCAATCGCCAAATTGGGCTTTTTACTTTGTTCAATCACTTTAAATTCAAAGATATAAATACAGTCATTAAAGTCCACCGTCATGTCCATACGCCCATGACTGGTGCTGTCTTCTACCATAACTTGCAAACCTAAACTGGCAAAATAGGCATAAAATACGCTTGCCCAGTAACCTTCGAAATGAGCCATGTTGTTTTTACGATGCCAATCGTGAGGAATCGAGGCAAAAAAGGCATTAATCAGCTCATGGATGCCATCAAAGTCATTTACAAGTAATAATTGATACAGACGACTGCTTAGTATTTTGGGGGTTTCTGGCTGAGGATAATAGTGGCTTAACAAGGCAGAGGTAAGGCTATATTGAACCTCTAAGTTTGGAAAGCCTAAGATATAATTAGGCATCACCAGTTGATATTGTATGTCTTTGATGGTCAGATAACCCGTCTGGAACATCAATGCCATTGGGGAGATATCAGCCACATCAAAGCTTGATAATAGCCCATCATCTGCTAATGACTGATGAATCTCATAACTGGCAATACCTTCACTGAGTAGCTTATCAATCAAAAAAGTGGGCGTGCCGGTTTCAAACCAATAAGGGCGATATTGTCCTTTATCAAACAAAAATAATATGTCAAACGGATTGTAAACCGATTCTCCTGTCCAGTTATAGCCGTTATACCAGTCTTTGACTTTTTGACGCTCAAAATGTTGCATGTGCTCGGCAAATACGGTGTCTATTTCTTCTTGGGTATAGCCACACAATGCCGAAAATTTACTATCTAAGGTGACGTCATTCAGATTATTAAGCCCAGAGAAAAGATTAACTTTGCTAAATTTGGATACCCCAGTGAGCATGGCAAAGCGGATATATGCATCTTGACCTTTGATAACCGAGTATAAATCTCGCAGAGCATCACGCATAATCAAAGCAATATCTGGCTTTTGTAGATTATCTAAGATGGGCTTGTCGTACTCATCAATCAAAATGACCACTTTTTGTTGATATTTTTCAAAGGTTTGGGTAATTAAGTCTTCAAAACTATTGGCATTTTGGGTAATGTTTGTGCGAGGGACGGCGAGGGTAACACCTAGTTTTTTAGCATTTTTTTGTAGTTGTTTTTGAATGTTAATATCAAAGGTTTGTCTATCCCACATGATGCCTTCAGCAAAGCCCAAGCGAATCACAGGATAAGTAGTGTCCCAATCCCAATTTGACTCAGCATATAGCCCTGTGAATAAATCTTTATGTCCCATAAACAGCTCCGCAATGGTATCTAGCGTCAGGCTTTTACCAAAGCGTCTAGGACGAGACAAAAAGATATAACGATATTGTAAAAGCTGCAAAATATATTGGGTTTTATCCACGTAATAATAATTATCATGACGAATATCTGCAAAGGTCTGAATACCCAATGGTAGCTTTTTTGGCATTGTTGTTATTGTCATATTACTTCCTAATTTTAAGCTATTTTTAGGTAAAGACTGAGGTCATTAATATGAGCATGAATGGGTGATTTATTTATTATAGTATGCCTAATATAAATCTTCACTTGGTTGCCTTGTAGTGAAATTATATTAGATTGACTATATGACTATGATTACCGAGTCAACTTCCTTGATAATGACCATGCAGCATCAAGACGAAGATTTTTTGCCTGTTCGCTATTACCTTTATCCAGACTTGACCAATGTGGTTTGCTACGCGCTTTTTTTAGCTCACTGGGTAATTTATTTGCGTCCCAAGGCAGTGTAGCAGTAGTAATGGCTTGCTGAGAGTTATCTTCACCTTGTTGGACAGTTTGATAGGAAGACTGACTAATAAGATTGTCATTGCAGGTGGCATGCCCTCGATGGCGTAGTGCTTGTAGCAAATCCATAGAGCGAGTGGCTAATAAAGTTAAAGTAGCAGGGTCAATATACAAGCGTTTTACCCCCGAGATTTTATCGGCAATACTACTGGTATTTGATAACAATCCTCCTGCCAGTCCACCCAGTGCAGCACCTAAACCCATCGTTGTACCCAGTGCAGCAGCGTCAATCCCTAACCCCAATAATGCCCCAGCCGCCGCCCCTGATGTGGTGCGGATACCATAGCTTTTGAGTAACTCGGGGTCAAAGGGGTCTTGTTGATACTCATTAAGCTGTAAAGGTGTAGTGGCGACATGGCTGTCATAAAATTTATATAAATTTAACAGCTCATGCTGCATACCTCGCTCACTTTGACGTACGACTTCTTGCATTTGTGCCAAAACTGGCATGGGGTCGGCATCATCGTCAATTTCACGCATAAAGGCAGCGACATTAAGCAAAAAGTCAGCAATGATAATGGTTGCCTCATCATATAGCTGTTGCCAGTCGGCTTGGCGGCGCTCAATTAATTGATTCAGTACTTCTGAATGAGTCAACATGGTCGCAAGGTTTTGCCACAGTTTAATTTCGTCATCAAACTCAAATGCCACTGAGTCAAATCGGGTAGAAATATGCAGATTACGCCTTGCCAGCATGGTTTGCCAGTCGCTGATATTGGCATCTTGGCTATCAGTAAAGTTAAATACTGGCATCACAGGAATCGCCGCCCATGATAAAACTGCCAATTCATCTTTGTATTTGCCCAATACAGGCTCACGCGCGTCCACCACATAAAGTGCCATATCACTTGCCAGCAATTGACGGATAACCTTTGCCTCTTGGCTATAATCTTCTTCCGCTAAGCCCTCACCATCAGCAAGTTCACTTGCTAAAAACTGTTGCAAGCGTTCAATACCATCACGGCGAGAGGCGGTGTTATCCTCCAGCCAATCCATCAATCCTGACGCATCTTCCAGCCCTGGTGTGTCATACAATGCCACCAAAGGCTCACCTGTTTGGCTATCACTGATAACGGCTCGCTCCACATGGCGAGTAGTTGCCGCCTCATTTTTAACTTCACCAAAATAGACATCACGCAATAGGGTGCGTAGTAGGGAAGTTTTACCGGTATTGGTATGCCCAACCACCGCAAGCTTTAACGGTTCAGCTTGGGCAACAGTAGTTTTGTTTGGCGGTTGTTGTGCTTGCTGAGAGTGAGATTGTGACTCTAGGGTAGGGGATTGCTTATTTTTTACAGTGTCTGTTTTTTCTAACTTTTCTAGATTAGCTAGAGATTGGGCAGGGCGAGTATCATTAGTATTTGTAGGTGTATTTTTATCAAAGGCTTTATCAGCAAATAATCCTTGTTGTGCTGTTTGATTATCCGATGAATGATTTGATGGTGGTTGCGTCATATTGATAAGCCTTACGTTTTTTATAAAGGACATAGAGTGGACTAAATATAATCTATTTTAAGCAGAATGTTAAGGTAAAGAATTTATATTCATTTTTGCTATTTACTACGGTGGACTTATCAAAACCTTATTTGCTGCTCAACCCTACTATCTGCACTATTTAGCAGTCTTTCAGCTCAGTATTTTAGCATTGTTGCCTTGTATCTTTTTTAGCTTTCTTCGACTATGACCTGACATAAGGTAATGATATTATTAAAAAATAAATAAAAAGTGTTATGTTATAACATAATTATTATGCTAGGATATTGGGCAGCTAGCCAAACCATGGACTAAATCAGGAGGGATACCATGACACAATCTAATCAGCCAGCTAACCAATCAATGAATGAATCAGTTAATCAACCAGCCCATAAAAAATTGCCAGTGACCGTTTTATCAGGCTTTTTAGGGGCGGGCAAAACCACACTGCTTAACCATATTTTGCATAATAAAGAAGGCTTAAAAGTTGCCGTTATCGTCAATGATATGAGTGAGCTTAATATAGATGCCAGTTTGGTGGAGCGAGGTGGCAACTCTTTGTCACAAAGCGAAGAAAAACTCGTCGAGATGAGCAATGGCTGTATTTGCTGTACCTTACGTGAGGATTTGCTTATTCAAGTGCGCCAGCTTGCCAGCGCAGATAAGTTTGATTATTTATTAATTGAAAGTACGGGTATTTCAGAGCCTCTGCCAGTGGCAGCTACTTTTGATTTTCGTGATGAGCAAGGGCAAAGTTTATCTGATGTGGCTCATCTGGATACGATGGTGACAGTAGTAGACAGTGCCAATTTAATCAAAAATTACAGCTCAATTGAGTTTTTACGCAATAACAAGGAATACGCAGGCGAAGATGATAATCGAACCTTAGTTGATTTATTGGTTGAGCAAATCGAGTTTGCCAATGTCATTATTCTTAATAAAACCGATTTAATCCGTGCCGATGAGTTAGAAACAGTACATGCCATCATCAAAAGCCTAAATGGCGTTGCTAAAGTGATTGAAACCAATCATTGCAAGATAAATTTAAGTGAGATTATGAATACAGGTCTATTTAATTTTGCTGAGGCTGAGCTACACCCACTATGGGCGCAAGAGCTTTATAACTTTCAAGAGCATACGCCAGAGACCGAAGAGTATGGTATTACCAGCTTTGTTTATCGCGCCCGTCACCCTTTTGTGCCCACTAAAATCTATCAATTTTTTCAGCAACCATTGCCGGGGGTGCTGCGAGCCAAAGGCTTTTTTTGGTTAGCCAGTCGTCCTGACTATGTGGGTGAATTTTCAATTGCAGGACCGGTTGCCAAACATCAGGGCATTGGTTTGTGGTGGGCAGCCATGGATAAACTAAGCTGGCCTTCTGGTGATGGCTTTGCGCAAATGATGCAACAAAAATGGAGCGATGAGTTTGGTGACCGTCGTCAAGAGCTGGTATTTATTGGTTTTGGTGATGAAATGGATGAGCAAGGCATTCGTAAGCAGTTAGACAGTTGTTTGGCATACGATTATCTAGAAAATACCGAGCAATATAAAACAGCCGTTGACCCTTTTCCTCACTGGAGTATTGTTGCAGAAGAAGACATACCAGAAGAGCCCGTATTGGCATGATTATTTTTTAGCTGGCCAGCATTTTTACCTGCTCGCTAGTGTGTGCTGATGTGTTGTCACAGTTGCTAAGACGAGGGTCTTAGCCATTGAAAAATGAAGACTGACAAATGACGATACAAGGAAGAATAATAGGTGATATTTGAAAATCACTTATGTTTTTAATTATCAAAAAGGATATGCATTATGAATTGGCAAAATTTAAAACCGATTACCCTTGCGGTGAGTTCCGCTATGATATTGAGTGCTTGTAGTGGCGGTGGAAGCAGTGTAAATAATGACGATACGGCAGATAACACCCTCATCTGTCCAACAGGGACGACTTATCATCTGCCGTCAAAAAGCTGTGAGCTAAACAATCCACCAACCCTCACTGTTCCTACAACGGCTGAACTTAATAAAGATATCATGTTGGCACTGACAGGGGGTGATATAAGCCAAGTTACTCGTATTGACTGGAATTTAGGAGATGGCACAACGCAAACGGTGAATAAAAAAGACAATCATCTAGAAACCTCACTAAAGCATCGCTATAAAACAGCAGGCAGTCAGACCATCACTGCTACCTTATACGATAAGCAGGGCAATAAATTGGCAAATATCAGTCAGTCCATACAAGTCAATGACGCCAGTGGAGCTTTAACCCTACCTACCGTTACCATTAATCCTGATAACCCAGTCAAAGGTGCAACCTTTAGTGTAGCTCTAACGGGTGGTAGTAATGATAAATTTAGCCAAGCCATCTGGGAATATGATGGGCAAAGTAAAACGGTACAAAAAGCTGACCTATATAAGTCAATGAGTATTAAAACGGATAAAGACCAACTCACGATTCATATTATTTTATATGACAATAATAATAACGTGGTTGGACAGGTTAATAAAAATATCAAACTATTAGATGATCCGCACACAAGCTTTACTCTCACTGCCACAGGTATTACAAAATGTGCGACTGCCACTGAAAATATGCTGGATTGTACCTTAGCAGCCTTAGGTAGTGACTGGTATGGGCTAGGGCAAGATGGTGAAGCACCAGCAGGTGCGCCTATGGCGTATGAGCTACTCACTGGTCAGGCTGAGACTTGTGTCAAAGATAAAGTGACAGGACTTATTTGGGAGCAAAAAACTGATGATGGTGGATTAAGGGATAAAGACAATACCTATACTTGGTATAACCCCGATAGCAGCAAAAATGGTGGCAGTGCAGGCACGCAAAATGGCGGTGCTTGTGTGGGCTCTGACTGTGACACACAGGCCTATATTCAAGCACTAAATGCTGCTAATTACTGTGGCTATAATAACTGGAGGCTACCAAAATACGAGGAGCTACGCAGTATCATTAACTATGGCTATGGGCGTGATCAACCTGCCATTAATATAGAAGTATTCCCTAATACCCAATCTAAAAGCTATTGGTCGTCTTCACCTGTGGTCAGTGAGGTAGATGGCGTGTGGTATGTCGGTTTCTCTAGCGGTGGCGGTTACTATCGCAATAAGTCGAATAGTAATTATATACGAGCCGTACGCTCAGAATAAACCAGTTATGAATGCGAATACTGCTGGGATAAATCTCAGCCCACGACAAGACATTCTCGATAATCTTATAGGAGAAACCCAATGCAACCACTTACCTTAAAACTTACCCCTTTATTTAGTTGTGCTTGTCTGTTATTGAGTGCCTCAATCAGCCATGCCCAAATATGTAAAACAGACAGTATTGAAGCCACCACACCAACCAACCGTTTTACCACGGTTGGGGTAAAAAGTGGCGAAATCAAAGACACCTTCACAGGATTGATTTGGCAACGCTGCTCAATAGGACAAACATGGAATGGTACGACGTGTACAGGAGAGGCAACCAAACACACTTGGCAAGACGCGCTCATACAAGTCAAAGCGATGGGGGCAGGCTACCGTGTACCTAATATTAAAGAATTGACAAGCATTGTCGAATTTCAGTGTGCAGGCCCTGCCATCAATCTGCATAATTTTCCGAATACATTACCAAATGGTTATTGGTCATCTTCCCCCCACAGTCATGGTAAAACCTATGGGTGGTATGTGCAATTTAACTATGGTCACCCAAACGATAGCTATAAGCACGTTAAGCAATATGTGCGTGCTGTGCGTTCAGATAATAGCCGTTAAAAATTAACACAGTGCAATAATGCAATGTTGTCATTTGCCATTATTGTCATTGCATTGCTAGAAATTGGTAGATTTTCTCTTGTGTCGGAGCGGGTGTTTAACAAACACTGATTCTTGCTGATAAAATAGGTAGAACGCTCCGACCGCCATCTTTCTTTGAGTGTTTGTCAGTTCCAATAACTATTGTCATAAGTTATACTCTATTTGTCATATCTAATGTATTCTTATTTTATTTGAAAACAAATAATTATACTAAGAAAGTGGTTTGGAAACTCAATTCACGAATGCTAAGAAATGATAGACAATACTTCCCTATAATGGCTGAACCATATCATGATCAAAAAATTGAACTAAAAATAAAAGGCTTAAGAGTTGATGATCAAACTATCCTTTGTACCGAAATTTTAGGTATATCTATGCCACAGGGTAATGCGATAGAGTATCGAATAGACAAACCTTGCTCACTTACATACGGTGAAGGTATTGAACCTGAAATATCAAGATTGCAAACAGTTTATAACACCATTGAATCTGATGAGATAATACTAGAAGCTGAAAGAGATGCTCACAATATAACTACTGCTGTAGTAAGGCATAGTGATGTATGCTGAAGAAACCGTAGAGTAAAACTTGGTAAACTAACGTCTCAAATAGGAGTTTACCATGACAAAGAAAACACCCCATTACACAGTAGAATTTAAAGCTGAAGCTGTCAAAAAAATAGCAGACAATGGTGGCAATGTCAGTCAAACAGCCAGAGAACTTAAGATACCTATGCAAACCCTAGCAAACTGGCAGAACAAAGCTAACCAAGGCAAGCTTAAAGGTACTCAGCAATATGACCCTGAGCTTATTGCTCTTATCGAAGAAAACAAAAGACTGAAACGTCAGTTAAAGGTAGCCGAAGAAGAAAGAGACATACTAAAAAAGGCCACAGCGTACTTCGCCAAAGTCAGCAAGTGAAGTACGCCTTTATACAAGCTAATCAACAAGACTTTAGTATTATTAGCATGTGCAGGATATTGAATATCAAAGCTTCGAGCTACTACGACTGGTTAAACCGAGACATCAGTGAACAACAAATACACCGCAATCACTGTGAACTACTCGTTAGAGCTGCGCATAGTGAAACTAAACAGCGTTATGGCTACGAGAGACTACATGCTCATCTAACAGCTCAAGGAAACGACATTAGTAAGTATATGGTCAGACGCATTAAACAAGAGCATGGCATTTACTGTAAACGACACAAACGCTTTAAAGTCACTACTGATTCAAACCATGACAAACTTGTGTATCCTAACCTGCTTGAGCAAAAATTTGATGCTAGTTGTCCTAATCAAACTTGGGTTAGTGACATCACTTATATTTGGACTAATGAGGGCTGGTTATATTTAGCAGGGGTAAAAGACATCTATACCAAAGAATTGGTTGGCTATGCGTTAAATAAATGTATGACAAAAGAGTTAGTCTGTCGTGCATTGAATATGGCAATTAGAAACAAAAAGCCCAGTAAAGGCTTACTTGTACATTCAGACCGAGGCAGTCAGTACTGTAGT
>NZ_VFYU01000022.1 GCF_021012795.1 Psychrobacter sp. I-STPA10
ATTGTCAGTGACTGTGACGTTGTTACCCGCTTTGACTTCTGTTTTCGCTGCTTTCGCTGCTGCGTTTAACTGACTGACATTTACTGCATCACCAGCATCTTTACCACCTTTTAATCCAGTGATTTTGTCACCATTCATATCAATGCCATTACCATTTATGGTAGGACCATCGGTAACAGTAATACTGGTTAATCCGGTAAGTACTGGATTTAGGGCAACTTGTACACCACCGCTATTAGCTGTCGTTTTGATATTACTATCACCAGTAAAGGCAACGTTATCTCCTAGCTTTTTAATACCTGTAGTTGTACCACTATCTGCATTAAAGGTTAGACCTTTATTGTCAACGGCATCTTTAGCTGCTGCACCTTTTACAATGTCTGCTTTAGTGTTAGCACTAAGGTCAACTGCGTAGTCTGTTGTGTCATTAGTCTCTGTACCTGCTGTGACTGTAACAGCATCTGATCCTTTTGATACTGTGCTCTTCTTAGCATTGACGGTATATATCGTCGGATCAGTGTCTGCTTTGGTAGCAGTATTGTCAGTGACTGTGACGTTGTTACCCGCTTTGACTTCTGTTTTCGCTGCTTTCGCTGCTGCGTTTAACTGACTGACATTTACTGCATCACTAGGTGCATCACCTGCTTTGACATTTTTGATAACGTTACCACCGTTATCCAATCCGGCATTGGTCAGACTGACTGTATTTGTACCACCTTTAATGGCCAGGCCACTGTCGTTCAGTGTGCTGTTACCTGTGGTCACACTGGTGAGTCCACTTAGGTTTTTAGCCAACTGAACCCTCAAGCCATCAGTGGTATTTCCACTGATACCGATGTTGTTTTCTGTCGCTACGTCTGTAGCGCCACCTTTGATATTCAATGTCTCGCTAAGTTTACGCTCGACTTTAACTCCGTCATCTCCAACAAAGGTCAGTGGTGCATTTGCCACAGACTTAAGCTGTGCGACGTTTACTGCATCACTATCAGCAGAGCCAGCAGCGAGGTTGGTTATCTGACGAGTATTATTACTATCACCAAGCGAAACTGCTCCTAGCTCACCTTTTACAGTTGCCTTAATTTCATTATTGTATGAGCCTTCGACTCCATAAACTTGATTCTTAATAAAAGTAGCATCTTTATTGACGGATAGTGTAGATGGTGCACCATATGAAGAGGTAGTATCCAAATTAGCACGGTCTGCTACGCTATTTGCACCAAGGGCAACGCCATTGGCTACTTCAACCTTGCTAGATGCTCCAAGGGCTGTACCATTCTCTGCTTTATTGGTGACACTACTATATGACCCTAGGGCTACGCCATTGTCTGCCTTTTGAGCGATACTGGCATTTCTACCATATGCACCACCACCTGCAGCCTCAACCTTCGAGGCATTACCCAAAGCAATACCACTGACCGATTTTTGAGTTACTTCTGCAGCTTCACCAAAAGCGAAGGCACCATCAGACAAAGCTTTAGAATCTGTACCAATTGCTACGGGCGTCCACGATAAGTTTTGAGCTACAGTTTCTCCATCATATTTGGCGAATGCTCTTTTACCAATCGCGATGCTACCTGTTTGCCTAGTATCTTTGCCATGTCCTGCACCTTTACCTGTAGCATTCGCACCCATACCAATGGCAATACCACCGCCAATGTTTGTTTCTGCACGTGCACCAACAGCTATACCACCACCGTTTTGCGGCGTCTCTGCATACGCTTTGTAACCAATAACCACATTGGGGTCTTTTTCTTGATTTTTTGTAGTGCCATCACCAACTTCATTTTTATGTGGTGCTTCACTTTGTGCCCCTGCCCCAATGACAACATCACCTATACGACTAGCTTGATAAGTGCTAGCCGTATTATCATTACTATATTGAGGATCATTATATTTGGTACCGTTGTTCGCTCCACGACCGATGACAATCGCATCTTCAGAATATGCTTTGGCATTTACACCCATTGCCATTGAGTGAGACCCATATGCACCTTTGTTAGTTGCATTCTGATCACCATCATTACCAAGAGCACCATAATTAGTCGAGGGGTTTACACTGTAATATTTAACCGTACTACCACGCAACTGTGCTACATTCACCGCATCAGTATCTAATGAACCAGCAGCAACATTGGTGATTTGGCGGGTTTGGTCTTTATTACCAACCGAAAATTCTCCAAGATAACCACCCGTCGATTTTACAGTTTCTTGTACTGCTTTTACTGCATCATCATTACCAAAAGCATAGACAGTGTTGTCTTTAATTGTAGTATCAGTTTCATAATTTATCTGGTCACTACTGGTTTTGATTGTTGAACCAGTAAACAATTCACGCGTTGATTGCGATTGTGAGCCAAATGCCACCGAAGATTTTTGCTTGGCATAGGCATCCTTACCAAAAGCGATACTGTCATCAGCTTTGGCATAGGCTAATGTACCAAAAGCAATTGTGTTACTTCCTGTTTTCTCACCTATGCTTTTTATGCCTTTATTACGTTCGTCCGGCTTGTCTGACTCAAACTCAATATTTTCTACACCACCTGCTGTCGCAGTAAGACCCATAGCAATAGAATTATCGCCTAATGATTGCGCATGCGTACCCCAAGCCTGCGAATTATGTCCTACTGCCATATTACGGCGATAATAATTTTCGCCCACTTTATCAGCTTCGCCATACGCACCAACACGTTCACCAGAGCTTACCCCAGAATCATATTGACTAAGCTTTGGTGCTGAATATTTATCCTCAACCTCTGGCTGTACAGTACCAAACCTCTCATAGTATTCTTTAAATAACCCACCAGAACGGTTACCACCATTGGACATAGATGCATAACCAAAAGCAAGGGAGTCATTACCCAATGCTGTAGATTGTGCACCCTGAGCAGTAGCACGCAAGCCAAGTGCAACTGATTCACTAGTATACGCCGAAGCCTTCTGTCCTATAGCTGTTGCCTTCTCTATAGCATCTACTTTATCATCTTTATAGTTGTTATCCGCTGCAAATGCGCTACGTCCAACAACAGTATTATTTGGACCTTTAGATAAGGCACTACTACCTATCGCTATACTATATTCTCCACTATCAGAACTATATAGAGTTTGACCTGATTCTGCTTTAGCATTAGTCCCTATTGCAATAGACTCCGTTTTTTTCGCTTGTGCAAATCTGCCTACTGCTATTGCATATTGTCCTGTTGCACCAGCAGCTTTATCAAAGCGTCCACGATTACTGTTTGTATTATTTGCATTATTTGTATCACTACCTCCTGTTGCATTACTACCATCGTTAACATGAACAAAGCCTGTAATATCTGCAACTGAACGCAACTGCGCCACGTTCACCGCATCGGTATCTGCCGAGCCAGCAGCAAGCCCTGTTAATTGACGAGTCTTAATATTATTACTATCAGTCGTATCACCAATAGATACAGCACCCCAGTTACCTTTGACTGTACCTGCAACTTTACCATCAGCATCTGATAGTGCATAAACTTGATTTTTACTTAGATCTAGATTAGAAGCATTATTGGTAGTAATTGGCTCACTAGTAGTATCAAAACCAGCACGATCCGCCACTGACTGCGAGCCAATAGCAATTGAACTAACCACTGTTGCTTTAGCATTAGCACCTACAACCGATGAACGCTCCGCTTGCGCCCAGCTATTAGCACCCAGTGCTAATGCTTTTTCACCTTCATAAGCAGTATCTATTAAACTTGAACTTATTCCACTATTTTCTTTTACCTTACCAGCTGTTGCACCATTACCAAACGCAAGACTGTCTTTGGTGAGAGCTTGGGTTCGCGAACCAACAGCAGTGGAGCCTGTGCCTAATGAAGCCGTTTTTCTATAAGTCCCATCACCAATATTACCATCAAAGTATCCATACTTTAATCTATCTGCTTTAGCTTGTGTACCACCAGCATCATCAGAGCCAAAAGCGACTGAGCCACGACCAGCGGCAATAGTGTCATTACCGATTGCTGTTGCATTTGTCCCAGAAGCTTCAACTCTAGATCCAAAGGAGACGGACTGGATTCCTGTTGATTGAGCTAACACACCTACTGCCACGGCACCGTTTTTATTGGCTGTTGGAGCTTTATTTGCTTTTGTATCTGGTCCACACACAAAACTTTTAGTAACTGCTTCAGTACTACCTGAAACTTGATAATATTTACACGTAGTATCAGTATCAGTATTAATCGTATTGGTAGCAGGAGAATTCAAATCTTCAGCCATCGCCTGCCCACTCATTCCCAAACACACCAGTATGGCAGAAGACAAGCTGGTTAACTTTAATATTGCACCACTTACTTTGGTAGTGCCTCTAGCATAACTACCACCTTTGCCTTGCGAGCGAGCATACTCAGCGACAGCCACAAATGTACCAGTGGCTTTACAAAAAATGACTTTATAGATATGGTTCATGATACTACCTTGTAAAAGAAAAAATAAAGAATTGTTGGTTAGAAGATACTACATCTGCCACACTTTTTATTGAAAAATTACCCTAAAGTGAGAAACAGTAGTTATAAATGGCAAAAATAATGGTTGGAAAGAGAATTTTAACTGATAAATTTTATATTTGAGATTCAACTATAAAAAAACTTTACTAAATTATATAAGATAAATAACATTTTTTTGAATTCTCTCCTTATATACCTCATCGCTATTATATATACATAGCTTAGCCATAAGTAATTTTTTTTTCAAATATTTTTTCAAACATCGCTTATGAAATATATTAATAACGCCACTAATTTGCACAACAGTTTACACTTGTATTTAAACGTAGTATATTTAAATACTCATCATTATATACAATATAATACACTTAAAAGGAAGAATCTCTTATGACAAATTCGACTGATCCTACTACCAAAATGACACCTAGAGACATCAATCAAGACCATTTAGAAACAAACGAGCAACAACGCACCGATGATTCGGCTCTTGAGATGATGAAGGGTATGCACGATCATGAAGATCATGAGGAAGACTAACACCAATTAGCTGATCTGAGTAATAAAGATTGATCCGTTTAAACGCAAACTCAAAAAAAAAGGTGTCTGACTATGAATAAGATAATCAGACACCTTTTTTAGTAGGTAACTTTTGATTTATAACATATTGTTATGACATATATTATTTATTCTTCTTCTTGATTTGCCAACATGATTTGCTCGCTCATGCCCACGATATTAAATCCCGCATCAACAAATAAAATCTCTCCTGTAATCCCTGATGCCCAAGGTGATAATAAGAACAATGCTGCATTACCCACTTCATTTTGGGTAATATTGCGCTGTAGTGGGGCAATTTTTTCATTCATATCCAACATTTTACGAAATGACTGAATACCACTAGCAGCAAGGGTACGTATGGGTCCTGCTGATATAGCATTGACTCTGATACCCTCACCACCCAATGATGACGCCAAATAGCGTACACTGGCTTCTAAACTCGCTTTTGCCATCCCCATTACATTATAGTTTGGTAAGACAGAAATACTGCCTTCATAGGTCAATGTCAGTAATGAGCCATGACGCTTGGCAAGTAAGCTGCGAGAGGCTTTGGCAAGTGCCACAAAGCTATAAGCTGATATGTCATGTGCAATTTGGCTGCCCTCCCGTGTGGTAACCTCAGTAAAATCACCATTGAGCTGATCCATCGGTGCAAAACCAATGGCATGTACCACACCATCAATACCATCACCCCAATGCGCATTCACCGCATCAAAGCAAGCGGTTATCGATGCATCGGATGCCACATCACATTCTAATACCAGCTCTGCACCAAACTCCTCAGCGGCTTTATCGACACGTTTTTTTATCTTGTCATTGGGGTAAGTTAAAATCAAAGAAGCCCCTTCACGGTGTAATGCCTCTGCAATTGCCCATGCAATAGATAGTTTACTGGCAATACCAGTCACCACAAAACGTTGACCTTGTAATAGCATGTTTTTTTGTCCTAATAAATGAATTGTTGGCAGTTCTATATTAAAGGTAATAATGATTACCCTTTTTTATGATTAAAATAATAACTAAAAATAGAAATTACTATAATATAAATAGGCTGTGTTACTGTTTAATATATAAATATAATTGTCTAATACCACGATTTAATTAAACAATAAATGAATTAATGTCATTAACAATAATGATTGGTTTTGATTTTAGTTTACAACTGTAGCCTTGGTCAAGCTCTGTTAGTTTTTATTAGTAGCTATGACTGCGCAAACCTCACGAAAACCGATAAAACATCTGCGTTCCATCCTGAGTAAATTTGTTGCTAATTTTAGATTCATTCAGCAAAATTTTATTTTTTCACCCTCTTCAGCATACCAGCTTGTTAGCAACTGCTATTTTTTGCAGGATCATGGTGACTTTTTACGAAAAATCCTTTACAAATTCTCTTTTACGGTTAAGCTATAGCCACGTTTTCACTACTGTAATAGAGATCATGTCTGAACAATCCTACCCCAATGAAGCTGTATATCAACAATTGATTGCCTCTACTGGCGAAGACTTAAACCGTGCTGGGCTAGTTGATACGCCCATAAGGGCTGCCAAAGCCTTTACACACCTGACCCAAGGCTATCAGCAAAGCTTAGAAGAAGTCACCAATAAAGCGGTGTTTCCGACGACCAACCAAGAAATGGTATTGGTACAAAACATTGAGTTTTATTCATTGTGTGAGCACCATCTACTGCCCTTTCATGGAGTTGCCCATGTTGGTTATCTGCCTGATGGTCAAGTCATCGGCTTATCCAAAGTTGCCCGTATCATTGATATGTATGCCAGACGCTTACAAATACAAGAGAACCTATCACAGCAGGTTGCTGATGCCATCATGCAAGTGACGAACTGCCGTGGGGTTGCGGTGGTGATGGATGCCTCGCACATGTGTATGATGATGCGTGGCGTCAACAAACAGCAGTCCACTACTCGTACTACCGCTATGACAGGTGAATTTGCTAGCAATCAGCAAGCCCGTGCTGAATTTTTGGCAGCAGTACCAAAACGTCAACCTGCGTTTTAATCACCGTTATTTAGCCATATACGCCATATATTTTATGTCATGCTGGCTTGCACCAATCGCTGCGTGTATTCATGCTGCGGTTGGTTGAATATTTGTTGACTATTGCCCATCTCAACACAGCGACCTTGTTTCAATACCATAATATGCTGGCACAATGCCTTGACTACTTTGAGATCATGACTGATAAACAAGTAGCTAATACCAAATTTGGCTTGAATGTCTCGCAATAGCTCAACCACTGCCACTTGGGTGGTACTGTCTAGTGCTGAGGTTGGCTCATCTAATATCATTAATTTTGGGCGCATCACCAATGCCCGAGCCAAAGCAACTCGCTGTCGCTGTCCGCCTGATAATTCATGTGGATATCGCTGTATAAAGCTACTGGGTAGATGTACGGTTGCTAACGCATCTTGTACTGCTTGCAATCGCTTAGACTTATCCACACCTTGTACCAATAGCCCTTCTTCAATAATCTGTAGTACATTAAATCTGGGGTTAAGACTGGCAAACGGGTCTTGAAACACCATTTGTACTTGGCTACGAAAATCTCGTAATTTATTTTTGCTTAGGCTATTTATATTAGTATGGGCAATTTCAATCTCACCTGTTACCTTAGCATGATGACTCAGTAATCGACTGATTGCCAAGGCAGCAGTTGTCTTACCAGAGCCTGACTCACCAACAATACCTAGGGCTTGTCCTTGTGGCAGATGAATGTCGATATGTTGCAGGGCATCAAACCACTTATTTACTTGCCCAAACCACCCTTTTTGTAGCGCAAACTTGACTGACATCTGCTGCACATCTAATACATTTAATACATTGGTATCTGCTGTACTGTTATGCATATTGAGTGGCTCACCAAAATCCTGCTGCATCAACTGCCGAGTATAGTCAGCCTTTGGCGCATGAAAAATTGCCTCAGTTGTACCCTGCTCGACTACCTGACCTTGGCGCATAACAATAATATGGTCACTATAACGACGTACTAGGTTGAGATCATGACTAATCAGCAGCATCGCCATATCACGCTGCTGCTTAAGGCGATCTAAAAGCCTTAATACTTCATGCTGCAATGTCACATCGAGCGCAGTCGTTGGTTCATCTGCTATCAGCACATCAGGGTCTTGCGCCAATGCCATGGCAATCATTACACGCTGCCGTTGTCCGCCCGACAGTTCGTGTGGATAACGATGCAACTTACCAAGTGGATCTTGAATATTAACATCTTCAAGTAATGCAATGCTGCGGGCTAAACGCTGTTTTTTACTCACGCCTGCCAAACGCAAGCTCTCATCTAACTGCTTACCAACCTTATGCAGAGGATTGAGCGCGGTCATCGGCTCTTGAAAAATCAGCCCTATACGGCTGCCACGCACTTGCTGCAACAGCTTCTCACGTTGCTTTGCTTTCAGTGGTTTAGGCGTATGCAGCGGTTGGATAAATTCCCTATTATTATCATTGGTGTCATCAGTTAGGTTATCCATGTTATCCATGTTGTCTAGGTTATCTAGATTATGTGCCGCTTGGCTAATTTGAGTCATGGGCAGCTCACCAAACTCTGCCAGTTGTGCTTGTCCATAAACGCTTAGGCTATCTGGCAGCAATCCCAACAATGCCATACAAGAAAGTGATTTACCAGAGCCTGACTCCCCCACAATGGCTAAGGTCTCCCCTTTATTTAACTCATAGGATAAACCATCTACCAAAGTTTGTCGGTTGTTCTTACCAGCACTGTGCTGCGTACTATAAATACTCAAGTTTTGTAGCGATAAAATGGGAGTGGTCATAGACTAAGACTTGTATGGATAATAAAAATTAAGCAGGGCGTTATAAAAAATAGGCTATGGTTCATTTTCATGTGCCGATAAAAACTCATCAACAACTCGAAACTGCCCTGCGGTACTCTCCTGAGTATACATGGCTTGGCGAAACGCATTAGAGTTAGGAATACCCGTGGTGTACCATGCAATGTGCTTACGGGCAATACGACAACCAGAATATTCACCATAAAAAGCATATAACTGTTGTAGATGGTTTAACACAATCTGCTTAATTTCGCTGATACTGGGGGCAGGTAATTGCTCCCCTGTATGCAGATAATGCTGAATATCACGAAATATCCACGGCTGACCCTGCGCGGCACGTCCAATCATCACCCCATCACAGCCTGTCTGCTCATACACTGCCATTGCCTTTTGGGCGCTATCAATATCCCCATTGGCAATCACAGGTATGCTTAGGCTATTTTTAACGGCTTTAATCAGCTCATAACGAGCAACACCGCCATATTTTTGCTCACGTGTACGCCCATGAATGGCAATCGCCGCCACGCCAGCTTGCTCAGCTTTTTGCGCAATGCGTAAGATATTTTCTTCACCATCAGCATAACCGAGTCTGGTTTTTAGGGTGACTGGCACATCGACAGCATTCACTGCGGCATCAAGCAGGCGCACCACCAGATCTTCATCTTTGAGCAACGCTGAGCCTGCCAGCTTACGGCAGACTTTTTTGACGGGGCAGCCCATATTAATATCAATGATTTGCGCGCCATTATCTACCTGAAAACGGGCTGCCTCGGCTAATTTATCTGGCTCTGCTCCTGCAATCTGAGCAGAAATTGGCGCAATTTCACCCTCAAAATTAGCCCGATACAACGACTTGCGACTGGCATAAAGTGCGGTATCGGCGATGATCATCTCACTAACTGCATGCCCTGCACCAAACGACTTACACAAGCGTCGAAATGGGTTATCTGTTACCCCTGCCATGGGCGCAACCATCAAGCGATTGTCAATGGTAAGACCAGCGATAGTTAGCGGTGCTAATAAAGGGTGGGCAAAGCTTTTATCATTCATATCTATCATATATATACAGTATCACTTCAGCCAATCGCTTATCTTATGCTACTTTTTATACTAATAACTATCTTATGCTAATAATTATCTTAGGCTACTGGTTATCCATCTCAACATCAGCAATGGCTTGTGCCAACTGTTTGGCTTGCGCTGCCAATAGTGCTTGGTCAGCTTGATCAGCAGCGTGTATGCCAAGCTCATGGATATTAGAAGGGATTAGATGCACATGGTAATGAAATACGCTTTGCCCTGCTTGTGCGCCATTTAGCTGCATCTGAATAATGCCTTCACGCTCAAATACTTGACGCTGCGCTTGCATCACTTTTTTGGCAGTCATCAATACAGCAGCAGCATACTCAGGCTCAAGATCTGCCAAATCCACCGCTTGCTGCTTAGGAATGACCAAAACATGTCCATTGGCTTGCGGCATGATATCCATAAATGCCAGTGTTTTATCATCTTCATAAACTTTATGGCAAGGAATTTGTCCTGCAATCATTTTGGCAAAAATATTGTCATTGTCATATTGTGTCTTGTTCACTGAGTTACTCATGGTGTTCTCCTATTTGTGATGTAATAAAAAGTGTAATGCAATAAATAATGTTAATATCAGTTATCATACACGCAGCAAGATAGAATAGGTTATCAGCTAAGTTTGTTATAAAATAGCACCTTGATTCTACATTGACAGCTTCTTCTCACCGAACGATTCGCCAGTAAAAGCTGAATGTATTCACTAATAGATAGTGTTTCAAGTGGTTATTTTTAATAAATTACCATAGTTTCGTTTCAGCCCTCCCCCTAGCCCTCTTCATCTTTGGAGGCGGTTTAGGGAAGAAGTAGCATACGTTTTAGAACACCACCCACTAATAAAATATTCATTAATCATCAATTCAATATGGTTGCTATCATTTATGTCTATTGATTCTCAGCATTTCAAATCCATACCAGCCACCGTCAATAATGATACAGGCACAGCAACACTGCCTATCAAACCAACTGCTACTACAGATATAACTAGCAGCGATATTAACACAACGCCCACACCAATGCCTAGCAGCGATAATAGCACTGGCAATGAAGCTGAATCTAGTTTCATACTAAATCAACTACTTATTGATGACTCATTGCACTGGCAGGTACATAATTGTAAAATTAGCCAAAAGCTGGTGAGTCAAACTCAGCCCATGCCTTTTTTGTATCATTATGATACGCTAAGCGATGATTTAAAAGCAGCAAATCCGCTGACAGCAGACTTGTTAGCAAAGTTTAATATACCCATGCTACCAGCAGAGGCAAATTTATTACTTTCACTGCCCAACAACACCATACCCACGCCTTGGCAAGTGAAGATTATCGGCACTTTGGTACTATTTTGTGAGCAGCTCCAAATTGCCTTGCGGCTCAAATTTACCAATACTGCCAAACAGATGCAGCCTATTTATACCACCCAGCAATCCAATGCTGTGCAACAAGCCTGTCAGCAATGGCACTTGTTTGATGATTTATTTGTACTCAATAAAAGCACAAAAATCATCAAAGTGCTGGCAACTGATGCGTATCTGTCTTTGCCAAAAGCTGAAGATTATCAACGTATATCAGGGTCAGCAGCATTAATAGTATTTGAAGAGATAGAAACTCAGCCAAAACTCAAAGAGATGATGAACACAGCAATACAGCAGCGAATTGAATAAATACTGAATGCTAATTTAAGTGAATAGTAGCAAATTTACTGTAATAAAAATCCTCAGTATCTATTCATATAATGCCACTTAACTATTGATATTTCATTTAAGGATATGACATGCAATACCGCTCCAAAACTTCTACCGCTGGACGTAATATGGCAGGCGCACGTGCGCTTTGGCGTGCCACTGGCATGACAGATAAGGATTTTGATAAGCCTATTATTGCTGTGGCAAACTCATTTACCCAGTTTGTACCGGGGCATGTGCATCTAAAAGACATGGGGCAACTGGTGGCTCGTGAAATAGAATCAGCAGGCGGTGTGGCAAAAGAGTTTAATACCATTGCCGTTGATGATGGCATTGCCATGGGTCACAGTGGTATGTTGTATTCACTGCCCAGTCGTGACTTAATTGCCGACTCTGTTGAATATATGGTCAATGCGCATTGTGCCGATGCACTGGTCTGTATTTCGAACTGTGACAAAATCACCCCCGGTATGCTTATGGCTGCCCTACGCCTCAACATTCCAGTAATATTTGTCTCAGGTGGCCCGATGGAAGCGGGTAAAGTATTGGCATCAGAGCTTGCACCAAGTCATAACAACCAAGGGGTAGAAAATAACCAAAGTGACACAACCAAGTCTGTGCGTAAGCTTGATTTGGTCGATGCGATGATTGATGCTGCCGATGATAATGTCAGTGATGCTGATGTCAACCATATTGAGCGTTCGGCTTGTCCAACTTGTGGCTCATGCTCTGGTATGTTTACTGCCAACTCCATGAACTGCTTAACCGAAGCCTTGGGGCTATCACTACCTGGCAATGGCTCACTACTGGCAACCCATGCTTATCGCCGTGAGCTATTTTTGCAGGCAGGTCGTACCATTGTCTCCCTTGCCAAACGCTATTATGAACAAGGTGATGACTCAGTATTACCCCGCTCTATCGCTACCAAACCTGCCTTTGAAAATGCCATGAGCCTTGATATCGCCATGGGGGGGTCAACCAACACCATTTTACATCTACTCGCAGCCGCCAATGAAGCCAAGGTTGATTTTAAAATGGCAGATATTGATAAGCTCAGCCGTAAAGTTCCTTGTCTATCAAAGGTCGCCCCTGCAACGCAAAAATATCACATGGAAGACGTACACCGTGCAGGTGGCGTCATGGGTATTTTAGCCGAGCTCAATCGTGCAGGACTACTCAGTACGGACATTCCGACTGTACACAGTGAGTCCATGCAAGCAGCATTAGATAAATGGGATATCATGAATCCTGATAATACTGAAGCACGTGCTCTATATATTGCTGCCCCTGGCGGTGTACGCACCACACAAGCCTTTTCACAAAGCAAAGAGTGGTCAAATCTTGATGTCAATCGTGAGTCTGGCTGTATTCGCAGTAAGGCACATGCCTACTCGCAAGATGGTGGTTTGGCTGTATTGTTTGGTAATATCGCTGAGCGTGGCTGTGTGGTAAAAACAGCAGGGGTTGATGACAGTATTTTGGTATTTACGGGTCGTGCGCGGGTCTTTGAATCACAAGATGATGCCGTTGATGCCATTTTGGCAGATAAAATCGTGGCTGGTGATATCGTTATCATTCGCTATGAAGGTCCAAAAGGTGGGCCAGGTATGCAAGAGATGCTCTATCCGACCTCTTATCTAAAATCTAAAGGCTTGGGCAAGCAATGTGCCTTGCTTACTGATGGACGTTTTTCTGGGGGTACGTCAGGATTGTCCATTGGTCATGCCAGCCCAGAAGCAGCAGAAGGCGGTGCTATTGGTTTGGTAGAAGAAGGCGATACCATTCATATTGATATCCCCAACCGTAGTATTGAGCTACAAATCAGTACAGAAGCGTTGGCACAGCGTCGTGAACAAATGAATGCAAAAGGACGCAGCGCATGGAAACCTGTCAGCCGTGATCGTCAAGTCAGCCAAGCCTTACGTGCCTATGCTGCCATGACCACCAGTGCTGATACAGGTGCGGTACGTGATGTCAGTCAAGTAGAGCACTGATATCTAGCCTAATACCTAAGTATAAAAAGTCAGCTACGGCTGGCTTTTTTTACGTATAACTACTGGTTTTAACTGTCTTTTTACGTCATCATAATCGGTTATTTTTTTATATTAACTACTGGTTAAAGTAGCAGTGAGCAACCATGATTGATACTTACAATTCTTTTTTACTGTTATGTGGTATGGCTTTTTTATTTGGTGCATTTGTACCACTAATATTTAAAAAATTGCCCATATCGTTGCCCATGGTACAGGTGATGTTTGGTATCATCATGGGCTATTGGTGGACCTCGTTTCCTTTTTTAAATCCACTCGATAATGGGACAGTCATCGAAAAAATCAGCGAATTTGTGGTCTTGGTCTCATTGGTTGGTGCAGGCATTAAGCTTGATACCCCGCTACAATGGCGATACTGGCAACCCACCGTTCGGCTGCTTTTGGTCACCATGCCCATTAGTATCTTTGCCATGGCAATTTTGGGTTATTATGTCTTTAGTCTCAGTTTGGCGGCTGCCATCTTATTGGGGGCTGTGCTTGCCCCTACCGACCCTGTACTTGCTGCTAGTATTCAAGTAGGCCCTCCCAATACGGGTAGAGAAGACACCCCACGCTTTACCCTCACCTCAGAAGCAGGACTCAATGATGGACTGGCATTTCCTTTTGTTTATTTAGCCATCAAAATTGCAGAAGCATTTGCTGATGACAAACCACTGTCTGCTGATTTATTGCGCATGTGGCTGGCTGATGATGTATTATGGAAGATAGGGGCTGGCTGTGCTATTGGTATTATTGTTGGCAAACTGGTTGCCAATATGGTTTTTTCCAAAAAAACAACAGATACAGTACTATCGCAAGGTTATGTGGTCATCGCTTTAACTTTACTATCTTATGGGGCTGCTGAGTTTATACACAGTTATGGCTTTATTGCTGTATTTGTTGCTGCCTTTACCTTTCGCCGCTCTGAGTGCGATCACCATTACCATAAAGAATTACATGACTTTGCCGAACAATCTGAAGGCTTGCTAATGTCTTTGGTATTGGTTACTTTTGGTATTATTATTGGGCAAGGTCTCAATGCTAATCTTGAGCTAACATGGACGGTCTATATCGTCGGTTTCATTTGCTTACTTTTTGTGCGCCCAATCGCAGGTATGATTGGCTTACTTGGTCTAGATATCCCCAAAAAAGAAAAATGGGTCATTTCAAGCTTGGGTATTCGTGGTATTGGTACTTTTTATTATCTATCTTATGGACTCAACCAAGGCGTATTTAATGACAAAGAAGCGTTAAGCTTATGGGTCATCTGTTCAGTGGTTATCTTTATTTCTATCTTTATACATGGCATGAGTGCACCAAGCCTACTTAAAATGACTCGATCTGCCGCGAACAAACATTAACTTTACTCAGCGTAAACCTCACTCGCAACTTCAACCCGATCCAAGCCTTGCCCTTAAAAAGGAAGAAACTGGCTTTTAAGCCCTTCCCTTGACTCAAAAGGAAGGCTTGGAAGGGGTCTAACGTATCAAACCATCAACTCATCAAACCACTGTAATACCGCTTCGGTTAGTGCAAACTGGCGAATATCGGTGAGCATGGTGGTATCAAAGTTATGCACAAAGGCAAAAGCCAGTTGACGCCTAGGCTCACACCATGCCACTGAACCATTATAGCCCATGTGTCCAAAACCATCTGCCACATCATGACACACACTAAATATGCGATGATAACCCAATCGCCACTGCATGGAAGGCTTGCAAACTTCACTACTATTGTGACCCATGATGGCAGCCGCAGGCATCACTGCATCAGCACCGGTGACATGAATTTTTGTTAATTGTGCAAAGGTATCTGCATCAATCAAGGTGTTATCTTGCCAGCGACCCTGATTTGCCAACATCGCATAAATCACCGCCAATGCCTTTGCCGAAGCAACTCCATTAGCAGCAGGAATGATGGCTTGCAAGCTTGCCATGTCATAATAATCTAGTGGTTCTCTAGCATTTGCCACTAAGGCACGCTTATAGTCACTTTTACTCATACTCGACACATCAAAATACAAGCCATTGATTTGTAAAGTAGACAGTGGTTTATCCGTATTGCGCTGAGTCTGCAAATGGTATTGCTGCCAACACTCATAGCTCGGCAATTTTTGATAGATAGCCTGCACAGTGGCACTATCTGTTCTTAATGTTGGCTTTTTACTTTGCCGAGTCCGTATAGGGGTAGACGCCTCATTGCTGGCATGATTAACTTGACTGTGATCACATGGCTGCACAAAATTTTTAACTGGTTGTGCCACCTGCCCCACTTTATCAGCAGGCACACCAAAATAGACCGCATCGGCAATATCCAACGGCTCGGTCAAATAATGACGCAAGACTTGGTTTAATGGCTGTTTGCAAACTTGCTCAATCAATCCACCTAATACCCAACCTGACACCAGCGCACTATAAGCACTTTGACACTGCTTGGCATCTACTGTACTAGGTGGCATCGCTGCAATTTTTGCAACCATCTGTTGCCAATCGAGCATATCGCGACTACAAGTGGTCACCGAAGTAATATCAAATAAATTAGCTTGATGACTTAATACGTGGCGTAGAGTAATGTCTTGCTTACCACAACTGCCAAATTGCTGCCAATAATCACTAATCGGCGTATCGTAATCTAGCAGCCCTTGAGAGACTAAAATATGTACCAATGTTACCAAGACACCCTTACCAGTAGAAAAATTTAATGCCAAGGTATCTGGTGTCCATGCGCTATCTGCCAATGCTTGCCCTATTTGTGCACTTGCCAGCAGCTTATGTTGATGATAAACCACCACAGCCCCCCCTGCTGGTGCGTCCTCAAGCTGTAGGCTTTGTAATAACTGTTGTAATAAATCTTGCAGCTTACTTTGCCGTTTATTTAATTTATCCATGCCTTCTTGGCTAGATGACTGATTGTTATCAAATACTTGTTTATCAAATTGACTCATCATACATATCCTGATTAAATTTATACCATTTTTATTAATTAACCTATCAAAAAACAAGCGCAAGTACCAGTTGGCTAAACCCATATAAAAATAGCCACTTAATATAAGTGGCTATCTATAATAGATGCCATAATATATGTATACATGGCATGCTATAAATCATAGGCTCAAGTGACTATACTCACCAATTAAAATCACCAATTAACGAGGTACTAATAAACGATTATGAACTTCCTGCTCAAGCCCTGTCAAACCATGCTCACGACCTCGTTTCATCGCCGTTTCCATTTTGCGTCCTCGTAACCACCCTTGACGCAATGCCACACAAGCCCCCACTCGATTACCAGACTTGCAATGCATCAATACTCGCCGACCATGTTGCTGACGTAATATTTTATCAAATTCAAGCAAATTAAGCTGTTTGAGATCATCAGCCCCCGAAATTGGTAGATGGCTATAGGTCATGCCATGCGCTTCAACCTCAGCTTTTTCATCAAAATCTAACTCTTCCTCTGGCTGCATATTAATCACATGCTCAATGCCTGCTGCTGCTATCGCTGCGATTTTCTCTTTATTCAAAGCACCCGTCACCACCGTATTATCATCAGGGATAAATAGTGGATCTAACTGTGATTTAAGTTCGGCATTATCACTAAGTTTATCTGCTTGTGGTTCAGTAACACTCTCATTGTTCTCATTACTCATATGCGTTGTCATACCCATATTTTATGTTGAATCCATATAACAAAAGAGCCAAGTATAATTTATATTTTTATCTTGGCTCACATCCTATCAAAAATTTAAAAAGCTCATACTAGCAGATAGTTGATTATTTATCATGTGACTGAGCCGTACTAATTTTACCAAGTAGATGCGGCTTGTCATTTTTGACACTATATAGATTAAAATATATATCGTGCGCATCAGATAAGTCTGCACCATCTTCTGCAATAAGCTCAACCTCTGCTGGCAATAATATTGGCAACTTAAATGAGACACTCGCCTGATAAGCATCTGGTAGGTTTTTTAGTTTGGCTAAGCATTTTGCCTTAGACCACATACCATGTGCAATGGCTTTAGGAAACCCAAACGCCTTAGCAGACAACGGATGTAAGTGGATCAGATTAAAATCACCTGAGACAAAAGCATAACGACGACCAATGTCTTCTGGTACCTCAAACACTTCATTAATACCACCATTAGGTACTTTGGACTTCTCTCTAAGTGTTTTAGAACGAGATTTGCTTTTTTTAGTGCGTTGACGTGATAAATAAGTCGATGTTCCTTCCCATACTTTTTCATCACCAACATGTACTGTGGTCACAAAGTCAAATTGCTGTCCTTTATCATGATCTCGCAAATTATCAAAACTCACTGCCAACTTAACCACTTCGCTTTGACTAATGGGGCGATATTGAGTCACTGAGTTTTCAACATGCACCAAACCCAATACCGCAAATGGAAACGGCTCTTTGACCATCATATTCATCTGTAGTGCTTGCGACAATACAGCAAAATAGGTCACTGGCACATTACCGTCATCTACAAATCCACAGATTTTACGATACTCTGTCAAATTCTCCTGATCTATGTGTAGCGTATCTACCGTATAGGTTGATTTTGGTAGTTGCTCTTTGGATACCTTACTATTTTCACCAATGGGCAATAGGCTTTTGATGATATTAGCATAGGTGGTATGTACTTTGGGTAGAGCTTTAAAGTGCTGATCTGACATAAGGATTCCTATTGATGGGTTAGATAAATTCTAACAACTCATATCGTTGCCAGTTCATTCATCGCAAGTGATTATTAATTAACCTATTTATTTATTACTTAACAAATAGTCAATAAAGAGTCATTAAGCAACATCTATTTGATAAACAACTAATGATTCAATCTTTTATTGATGTTTAGTTATTGGCATTTAGAGTTTACACTTGTTTTACCTGATTATAATATACCGAGAAAATCAATAAATTAATAGTGAAATTTGCTACTGTCCTAATCACCAAATAACAACGCATAAAAATAAACATGCATGTGCTAAAAAATATGCTACCCCCTCCCTAACTCTCTTCTAAGATAGAACAAGATAGAAGATGGCTAGAAAGAGGGTAGAAATGACGCTGTGATGGTCATTGACCGTCAACTATGCACCCAACAAGTTTTGTCCGCACACACGCACAATATTACCGTTTAAACCACCTGATGCTGGGGTAACAAACCATGCAATGGTCTCTGCCACATCAATGGGCAGACCACCTTGACTCATAGAGTTCATACGTCGACCTGCTTCACGCACAGCAAATGGAATAGAGTCGGTCATTTGGGTTTCAATAAAGCCCGGTGCAACCGCATTGATCGTAATTTTTTTGCCCTCGTTAGTCAGCTGTTTTGCAGTCGCCTGCACCAAGCCAATCACCCCAGCTTTTGAGGTCGCATAGTTGGTTTGTCCAAAGTTACCTGCAATACCTGCAATGGAAGACACACACACAATACGCGCATGCTCATTGAACACATCATTCTCAAATAAATAGTTATTTATTTTGGCAATACTGGCAAGGTTGATATTAATCACCATATCCCACAGTTTTTTATCCATTTTTGCCAAGGTTTTATCACGGATAACCCCTGCATTATGCACAATACCATCTAAGCCACCACGTTTTTGTGCTGCTTCAGCAATGATTGAGCCTGCATCATCAGCGGTAATATCCAGTAGTAATGTTGAACCGCTGATTTGTCCAGCCACTTTTTGTAGATCAGCTTGCTGCTGTGGTACATCCAAACAAATCACATGTGCCCCTTCCCGAGCCAATACCCGAGCGATTGACTCACCAATACCACGACTAGCCCCTGTGACTAACATCGTTGTACCTGCCAGTGGTTGCTTCCAATCCACCTCGACTGACTCACCAGCACCCACACGCACTACCTGCCCAGACACATAAGCTGAGCGTGCTGAGGTGAAAAAGCGCAGCGTAGAATCAAGATTATTTTCGGCATCTGCTTCTACATAAATCAGTTGAGCAGCGATTCCTTTTTTAAATTCTTTGCCCACAGAACGTACAAATCCTTCAAGCCCACGTTGTACCATGGCAGTTTCTATTGACTCACACTGCTCAGGCGGACGACCAATAACAATCACTCGACCTGATGCTTCAACTTGACGGGCAACAGGGTGAAAAAATTCATATAACTGTTCAAGCTCAGTACTATTGGTGATATTACTGGCATCGAATATCAACACTTTATATTTATCTTCATTACCTGCTGAGCTTTTGACTTCAACACCTGCTTCGGTAAATACCTGCATACTGCCATCTTGCTCATTAAGATAAATCTCTGCATGCATCTCATCCAAAATACGTGCCGCTGACTGTGCAATACGATTGTCATCACCACTAGCAGAACCAAACAACACACTGCCACGTACCAACTTTTGACCAGATTCAAAACGATCTAAAGGTGCTGGTAATGGCAAACCAAGATTTTTAGCGACTTTTTTGCCCACCGAAGTTTGTACAAATGTACCGTAACGATCTGTCATATTTTTCTCCAAAAATGAATGTCAATGTATAAGTTATCAGTTAGATAATACAATGATTACTAGGTTATTTCTAATTAGCAAATATTATAAACACCACCCTAGCAATTATATATCAGTACTTACAAAACATAACTAACTATAGATACTTTAACAATTATTAAGCACCCCTTGAAAACAATCAGGTATAAATTATATACAGGAATACACTATGCAGGTTATGGGCGGTTTAGTATAGTCCTTGCCAACAATTACCATCCGTAAAACGATCTATTTCTCCCCTTCAAGGTTGATAAATTATATTATAATATCGTTTTGTTTACTCATTTAGTAAACTTAATAAAAATCAGCATTGAATTGTGTCTAAATCAATACCATTGTGGTAGAGATAATAAATAGTATGGTCAGTATTCAATTCATAGAAAATAGAAAAATGACTATTTTATAAACAAACTGCACAATAAGGAACTTTTATGTCAAGCAAAAAACAAAGCCCCATCACTGCAACTGTGGTTACCAAAGCAGGTGAATCACTGATTGCAGAAATCAATGACGATACAAAAATTAAAGCTAATAGCGATACACATTCTGTTTCTAAGCTTGATGAATTAATTGAAAAAATTGAAAGTAACCATACCAATGAACATACGGATGCAGATGAAAAAATTGCCAAAGATAAAGCTGCCAAACAACGCATTATTGAAGAAAATCTTGCGCAAAAACAAGCAGAAGAACAGCAAGAAGAATTTGCTGAACCGCTCGCATCAGAGGATACATATAACGCTTCTACGCAAAATGTAACAGAAGATAAAGCAGATAAAAAAGTCAACGAAGAAAGTCATACAATACAGTCTAAACAGCAAAATCAAGATGACAACCTAAACAATAACGACGATAACCAAGACAATAACATTGTTACTAAAGCGCAAACAGATACTGATACTGCTTCTACGACTGATGATACGAAGCAAAATCCAGCATCTTTCACCATACAGGCTACAACTGATGAACAAAGTCAGCAAGTGATAGATGCAGCAAATACTTTAAAAACTCAAAAAACGGACAGTAAAAATATGGCTACAGACAAACAAGACACCAAAACAACCACTGACAAATCAAACAAAACTGAGCAAAATGCAGCTCGTCGCCGTGTGGCTATTTTAGGTGGCAACCGTATTCCATTTGCCCGCTCAAATGGTAACTATGCCAATGCCAGTAACATTGATATGCTAACAGCTGCATTAAACGGTCTGATTGAGCGTTACGACCTACAAGGTGAACGCATTGGAGAAGTGGTTGCAGGTGCGGTTATTAAACTTAGCCGTGATTTGAACCTAACTCGTGAATCGGTACTCAATACTGCCTTAAGTCCACAAACACCTGCCTATGACATATCGCAAGCGTGTGGTACAGGACTGCAAGCCACATTTGCAACCTCTAACAAAATTGCCTTGGGTATTATTGATTCTGCTATTGCAGGTGGGGTTGATACCACCTCAGATGCGCCCATTGCAATCGGTGATGGCTTACGTAAAGTATTACTACAACTGAGTGCCGCTAAAAACAACAAACAACGCCTAAAAGCGTTGCTGAATTTAAATCCAAAAGATTTGATTGATACGCCGCAAAATGGTGAGCCACGTACTGGATTATCTATGGGCGATCACCAAGCCATCACTGCGCTTGAATGGAATATCAGCCGTGAAGCACAAGATGAATTGACCGTAAAAAGCCATCAAAACTTAGCACGTGCCTACGATGAAGGCTTCTTTGATGATTTGATCACACCATACAAGGGCTTGACTCGTGATAATAACTTGCGCCCTGACTCAAATCTTGAAAAATTAGCATCACTTAAACCTGTATTTGGTAAGAAAAATGCCAACCCAACCATGACCGCTGCCAACTCTACCCCACTTACTGATGGGGCATCTTGTGTGTTATTAGGCTCAGATGAATGGGCAGAAGAACATGGTTTAAAACCATTGGCTTATATCGTACATCAAGAAACCGCTGCGGTTGATTTTATTGGTAAGCAAGGCGAAAAAGAAGGTCTGCTTATGGCACCTGCTTATGCTGTACCACGTATGCTTGAGCGGGCGGGCTTGACACTACAAGATTTTGATTTTTATGAAATCCATGAAGCATTTGCTTCACAAGTACTCTCAACCTTAGCGGCTTGGGAAGATGAGACATTTTGTAAAGAGCGTCTTGGACTCGATGCACCCCTCGGCTCAATTGACCTTGATAAGCTTAATGTCAATGGATCATCTTTAGCAGCAGGTCACCCCTTCGCTGCTACTGGTGGGCGTATCTTGGCAACTGCGGCTAAACTACTAGACCAAAAAGGTTCAGGTCGTGCATTAATCTCTATTTGTGCCGCTGGCGGACAAGGCGTAACATGTATCCTTGAAAAATAAGTTTATTTTGGTTAGATAGTATTTAGCCAATCCAGTTAACTGGATACACAATATAAAAAATCCCCCTTAAAGATATCTAAGGGGGATTTTTATTTTGCCTATTTGTGTTGTCTAATAAGTTAATATCATTAATTAATCTAACAACTTATTAAACCTATTAAACCTATTAAACCTATTAATCTAACAATCGATTAATTTCACTCATCATTACTGATAATGTAGACAGATGCACCTCACTGCTATTCATTTGCTGCATCTCTTGGGTCAAATCATCAAGTTGCGCTTGATGTTTATCTTTCCATTGTTGTAGTGCTGATTGTGCATCATCTGTATTCAAAAGCTGAGTCAAAAACTGTCTTAACACTCGATTTAGCTCATTTTGCAGCGCATAACGAGCACGGCGATCCCAATGATCTTGCTGTGGTAGTTGGGCAATGTGTTGACTAATCCAATCTAATTGTAGACTTTGATAAGCATCAAAATACAATGCCGCTACTTGCTCTACAGGATACTCATACTGCTGTGCTAATAATGCCGTATCTAAGGCATCAACATGATAAGGCAACATCACAAATGCTTGTGCCAACTCTAAGCTCAGCCCATTGTCTATTAATACAGCCGCCTCCTCTTGCAGTACATCAGCATACTGCTGGGCAATAAAACCTTGCGCATGGGTCAGATAATTGACACTCTCTCCAAAGCGCACAATCATATCAGTCACATTCAGCTCACTACCAAAGGTGTTAATAAACCACACTGCACCCCGTGACAACACGTCACGAATACGATTTTCTAGCTCAAGCTGTATCGAGGCAGCAATGTCGCCTTGCCCCACCTGCTCATCAAGTGATTCCAACATTTGCCAAGCCAAACGAATATTAAACACATCTCGGGCAATGGCATAGGCACGTACAATGGTTGCCAACGGCTGTCCTGTTTCTTCATACAGACGAAATAGCGACTCAATTCCCAAACGATTGACCACACTGTTAGTCAAGTAGGTACTGATAATTTCACGATGCAAACGATGCTGCACCATTTGCGCAAAAAACTTATCGACAAGCTCATCGGGGAAGTATTTGCGTAACTCATTAACAAAATAATCATCATCGGGCAAATCTGATTCTAACAGGGCATCGTATACCCACATTTTGCCGTATGCCAGTACCACTGCCAACTCAGGATTGGTTAGTCCCGTACCCGCTTTTTTACGGGCATGAATTTCATCATCGGTGGGTAAAAACTCAATGGCTCTATCTAGTCTGCCCTCGTCTTCTAGATAACTAATAAAACGCTGATGATCACTAAGATTTTCTACTGCCTGTGCCGCTGATAGTTCGATGGTTTGTGGTTGTAGATAGTTTTGACGTAGCACAAGCTGAGCCACCGTATCGGTCATGCTCTCAAGCAACTCATTACGCTGCTTGGTGGTCATGTCACCTTGTTCAACCACTTGACCCAACAAGATTTTAATATTAACCTCATGATCGGAGCAGTTCACACCACCTGAGTTATCAATGGCATCGGTATAAATCCGTCCGCCACTGCCATCATTACCGCCAGATAACGCATACTCAATGCGACCTTGCTGGGTACAGCCCAAGTTGCCACCCTCACCAATCACTCGTGCACGCACTTGCTCTCCATTGACTCGCACCGCATCATTGGCTCTATCTCCCACTTCATTATTGGTCTCGGTACTGCTTTTGATATAAGTACCTATACCACCATTCCAAATCAAATCTACAGGAGCTTGCAACAAGGCATGAATGAGTTCATTGGGGGTAAGCGCATCACTATTAATGGCAAAAGCTGCTTTCATTTGCGCACTGATGGCAATGGATTTATCTTGACGAGAGAAAACGCCACCGCCTTCACTAATAAGCGCAGTATCATAATCTGCCCAACTAGAACGGGGCATCTCGAATAAACGTGCACGTTCATTAAATGATGCTTGTGTATCTGGGTTGGGGTCAATAAAGATATGTAAGTGATTAAAAGCAGCTTGTAGCTTAATGTGCTTCGATAGCAACATGCCATTACCAAATACATCACCACTCATATCACCAATGCCCACCACAGTAAAGTCATCTTTTTGTTGGATATCCATACCCAACATACGAAAATGACGTTTTACCGACTCCCAAGCACCCCGAGCCGTAATGCCCATCGCTTTGTGGTCATAGCCAACAGAACCACCCGAAGCAAAAGCATCATCTAGCCAAAACTGATACTCTGCTGCAATGCCATTAGCAATGTCTGAAAACGATGCCGTTCCTTTATCAGCGGCAACCACTAAATAAGGATCATCACCATCATGGCGCACCGTATCAGCAGGGGCAATAATACTGCCATCGACAATGTTATCGGTAATATCTAACATGCCACGCAAAAATGTCTGATAACAAGCAATGCCCTCTTTTTGCAATGCTTCGCGCCCATCTGCCATGGTTTTGTTTTTGACAATAAAGCCACCTTTTGAGCCAACGGGAACAATCACTGCATTTTTGACCATTTGTGCTTTGACCAATCCCAATACTTCGGTACGAAAATCTTCCATACGATCCGACCAACGCAATCCACCTCGGGCGACTTTACCACCACGCAGATGCACCGCTTCTACCCGAGGTGAGTAGACAAATATCTCAAACATCGGTTTTGGCTTAGGCAGATTGGGGATTTTTTGAGCATCAAATTTAAACGACAACCGATCTTTACGCTTACCTTGGTCATCACGTTGATAAAAATTGCTACGCAGCATGGCGTTGATCAAATCAATATACCAACGCAAAATGCGATCTTCATCCAAACTACTGACATCTTGTAGGGCAGCCAAAAGCTGCTGCTGGCAAACACTGATCCGTTGTTGTGCTGCATGGCTATCTGTCATATCTGTACTACCACTGTCTGTATGATAGGCAAGATTCATACGCGCATCAAATAAAGCAATGAGCTGTACAGCAATATCGCTATATTTCACTAAGGTTTGCTGAATATAACGACTAGAAAATGGTGCTTTGGCTTGCAGCATATAGCGCGACAAGGCACGCAATACCACCACATCATACGTATCCAAACTGGTGGTCAAAATCAACTCATTAAAATAGTCACTTTCTACCCACCCATTCCATATCTGCTCCAAACTGTCTTCAAACTGTTGCCGTACCACTGCCATATTAACCGCATCAACACCTTTTAATATCAGTGTGTACTCTTGCATCCATAATGCCGTTGCAGTTGCAGTTGATTCTGCTTCATTAGTCGCTTTAGTTTTAGGAGTACCAAAATCATAAGTCTGTGCAGTCACTACCTCTACACCAAACTTTTCTAAAATTGGCAAAATATGTGACAAGATGGCAGGTGTGCCCCGACCATACAATTTTAAGTTTAATTGATTGCTTTGATTGCCTGTGGATTGATACAAATGCCATAACAAAGATTGGTGTTCATTTAAGCTATCTAGGCGCATGATATCCAATACTGCCGTACGCTCATCAAAATGCTCTTGATAAGACGCTGGGATATGTGCTGAATATTGGCGCAACAATTGATTGGCTTTCGCTTCACCCAACTCATTAAATAAAGCCTTCTCAAAGCCTTCTTGCCAGCCTTGCATCACTTTTCCAAGTGCTTGCTCTAGCTGTTGTTTATTAACGGAATTAATATGTCCTGGTTTGGTACGCACATGTACATGTACCCGCGCATGGTGTGATTCATCAAACTGGGTGGTAAATCCTGATGAAATACCACCAAATGCCTCAACCAATATATTTTGAATGCGTACCCTTAGCTGAGTATTAAACTTGTCTCGAGGGATATAAACCAAACAAGAAACAAAACGCTGATAATGATCGATACGGGTAAATAAATACAGGCGTTTGCGGTCTTGTAAATTTGCAATCCCTGTCACCATTGGATATAGCTCATCAATACTGCCTTGGAATAAATCATCTCTGGGCAAAGTATTAATGATATGCAGCAGTTTGTGATACGCATGACCATTTTTTGGCAAATCTGCCCGTGCCAATAGCTGTGCCGTTTTCTCTCTTAGCAATGGGATTTGATTGACTTCAAGCTGATAAGCACGTGAGGTTAATAAACCAATAAAACGATACTCTCCGATGACCTTGCCATGTTCATCAAATTTTTGAATACCCAAAAAATCCATATACACAGCACGATGTACAGGCGAGATATGACTGGATTTAGACAACAACAGAACTTGGGGTACAGTGAGCAAGTTTTTTAGGCTATTGGGCAGTTGATGGAAACTCTCCGACCGCTTATCCTCAAGACCTTGGCGTAATAGCCCAAGCCCTGAGCCACCAACCGAATATAAATCCAGTTCATCATCGGTTTGACTCAGATGATATTCTCGATATCCCAAAAATACAAAATGATCTGCCATGATCCAATCTAAAAAGGTCTGCACTTCCTGCATACTATATGGACTATTGCTGATGTGGGTTGCGCTCAACTCAGCTTTAATTGATTTTAGCTTATCCTGCATTGCTTGCCAGTCTTTCACCAAAGTATCTAACAAAGCCACTTTTTCTAATAAAGGGGCACGGATAGGCTCAAGCTGTGCCTCTTGTTGACGATCTATTTCACAATGAATCAATGATATATAACGTGCATCACTATTATCTGCACCTTGCACCGCTGTCACATCACCATTATCATCACGTACCACTTGCACAATGGTATGAAATAAACGATGCACATCAATCTGTTGTGCCTCTAAACTTAGCAGCAGGGTATCCACTAAAAAGGGACGATCATACGCCACCATCTGTATCACACTGTGCGAGGTATGAAAGTGATGTGTCTCTGGGGTAGGATTAAATATACTAATCAAAGGGGCTTTGCCATCATAACGCTGCAACAAACGCAAATGATGCAATGCCATGCCCGCTAAGTCCTCATCGCTCAGGCGTTGCATGTCCTGTTTTGTTAGATTGTGATAATACACATGGCTAAACTGCTCTAACAGTGGCGTTTTTTGATGAGTATAACTCGCCATGACCTCGGTGATATGTGCCAGCTTTTGTTGTTGTTCTTTTTTCTGTTGTTGCTGTTGCTGTTGTTGATTGTTATGATTAATACTCATTATTATGCTCCATTTTTTTATCTTCTAAATGTATATAAACTGGTTATGACTATAAATAGCTAAATTTAACCAATCGCTGCTTTTAATTATTATTTGACTATTTTTGCCTACCATCATTAATGTTAATCTTACTGTTTTAAATCTATTTATTTTGACTGATGATATCTATGAGTGTACCTAGCCAACACGACAATTTGATGATACACCTACTTATTAACCTCTACATAAATTAATCACAGCCAACATTTTTACCATCTTTATCAATACACATTTTATCGCCATTTTGCAAATTACCAATCCATGCTTTACCTGAGGTAAACACAAACGCAGGCTGCCCCTGATAAGAAGCATTTGCCCCCTCAGTGATGACACCTTGCTGCTCAAAGCGAAATGGAATCACCAATTCACCTGCCAAATTTACAAATCCCCAACGATTATCAATCCTAACTCCAGCCAGCCCTTCTGAAAACGGCTTCACTTCATCAAAAGAAAAAGTAATCATCGCAACGCCACGATGGTCAACAAATCCCCATTTACCATCTCGTTTTTCTGGCTGCCACACTCTTGTGTCATTTATTTGAGTACGGCTTACTTGAGTGTTGGCTGTTTTTTGATTATCAGTGCGGCTACCCGCAGAAGAGACGGTGGTGGTCGATGTAATGGAGACAGTCGCTTGTGGGGTTGGAATATCAATAGCAGGTGATGGCTGTGTAGATTGGGATTGGGGTTGACGCTGAGACTGAGACTGTGACTGGGGCTGTGATTGTGTCTGGAACTGTGGTTGAGGCGCTGGAGGATTGGGGTTACTGGCAGCACGACCTTGAATATCTATCCATGCGGTCTTGCCACTTTTACGCACCTGTGCCACACCTTGGTCAAAGTCACTAATACTTTGATAACGAGAGGAAAAAGGCACAATCACTTTATTACTGGTATTAATCACGCCAAATTTGCCATTTTTTTTCACCACAATGCGCTCATTACTCACTGCTCGTGCCCAACCTGTGGTGTTTGCATCATCAATTAAAATATCATAAACTGCAGGTATCACTTCTCGCCCCTGCATATTGACATATCCAAGTTTACCAAGGCGTTGTACGGGCAACAAACCCGAACGTAGCTTACTGCTATCCACTTGCGTATAACGAGATAAATCAACGGCTTTTTGCCCGTTTCTATCCAGTAGTGCCACTGGTGCACCTGAGTCTTTGACTGCCAAAAAATAACGGCTACTGGCGGTACAAGAGACATGTTTATAATAACTTTTGGGAATTTTGCACGCATGCGCAGGCAAACTAAACCCCATCGCCATCATACATAGCGCCACAATGCCTATGCTAGATTTAAACTGCTGCTTGGGATTTGTTTGTATTTGTTTTATCAGTGTTTGTTTTATCAATGTATCTTGCATCATAAAGTCTTTTTTGATTCAGTTTAACGATTAGCATAACAAATTGACCCTAGTCAAGCTAATATAATTTTACTAGCAGACAAACAAACGCAGACCATGCCATGCTAATAATGATTATTAGCCCTACTTCCTAAATGGATTCGGTATGAAAACGGTTAAAAACAAAATTTAATACTATCGCTGCCAATGTTGCTGTACCAATACCACCCAAATCAAAACCTGCAATATTTAAACTAAAATTACCAGCACCCATAATCACGGTCATCGCTCCAATCATCAAATTAGAATTTTTGCGAAAATCCACCTGATTATCAATCCAGATTTTAATACCTGCAATGGTAATCAAGCCAAAAACGACAATGGAAGCACCGCCTAATATTGCAGGCGGGATACTTTGAATGAGTGCACCAAACTTTGGGGATAACCCAAGCAATATCGCCACCACGCCTGCTAAAGCAAATACAATCGAGCTGTATACTTTGGTTACTGCCATCACCCCAATATTTTCAGCATAAGTGGTCACGCCCGTACCACCAACACCAGCAGACAATGCTGTCGCCACCCCATCTGCAAAAAATGCACGTCCGATATAAGGCGTTACCCGAGTCTGTGTCATGCCCTCAACCGCTTTAAAATGCCCCAAATTTTCTGCTACCAAAATAAATGCCACTGGTACAATGGCAATTATTGCGCTAACTTCAAAGCTTGGCTGATGTAAACTTGGTACTCCAAACCACGCTGCTTGCTGTACCCCTTGAAAATCAATTGCTGGTCCTAGTGCCAATACATTGGTCAAAATAAAGTAAAATAAATATGAAGCGACCAAACCAACCAATAGCAGCAATCGACGCATCATGCCACGAGTAAATACCGCCACCGAGCCGATACAAGCAATGGTTGCTAATGCCATCCAGATATCAAAGGTATTTGCTGACACCCCTTGTACCGTAACTGGTGCAAGGTTTAAACCAATAATCATCACAATAGCACCCGTCACAATGGGCGGCATCAGTGATTCTATCCAGCGTGTGCCCACTGCCATCACCACCAAACCAATAAACGCATAAAAAATACCACAGGCAATAATACCACCCAATGCCACATCAAGATTGGCATTAAAACCCGTCCCTGCATATGCCGTCACCGCAATCACAGGCCCAATAAAAGCAAAGCTTGAGCCCAAGTAACTGGGCATACGTCCACCCGTAAAGATAAAAAATAAAATGGTACAAATACCCGACATCAAAATTGCCAGATTGGGGTCAAAACCCATCAATAGCGGTGCTAATACAGTAGCACCAAACATCGCAAACGTATGTTGAATTGCCAGCAAGACACTTTTTCCCACAGGCAGATACTCATTAATATCCACAGGCAAAGCATGTGCCGCATCTAAATTGCCCTTATAAGGCTGCCAATTAGGAAACCAACCCTCACCTTGCATATCATGCAAGTTATTTAATGCCACAGGCTCATCTTGTGGTTGCTTATTTTGTGGTTGCTGCGCTCGCTGCATAGTTACTCCGCCTAATTCTTATAAAAGTGTGCCTATTATCGCTGATATTAGTTCATAAATCTTTAACTCAGCCAGTTTTTAATACCTAGCCTGTTCCTTTATAACAATAAATGACAGCAAATATATTTTGCTACTGACAACTTATATGGCAGTCAGTCATTTTAATAGCTTGAATTTATTATATTTTTTTATAATATAAGGCTTATTAGTAATACTATATTGCATTCACTTAACGTTCGCCATGATACACAATATAAGGTAATAGGATAAAAAATGAGCCAGAACAGCCAATATTCAGCCCACAATAATACTAATACAGATGCAATCACCACATTTGATCCCATCGCTCGTGATGAACTATTAGACAATGAAAAAGATTTACCCTTATTAGAAGAAACCAAATTACTCAGTGATGCCCTTATTCGGGTAATCCAGTCACAAACCTCACCCCAAGTTACCCACACCATTGATGCACTGCTGGCAGGAGCAAACCCACAAGCCACCATCAATGAAGTTTTACCAACATTAGATAATCGGCAAACAGAAAACTTAATCCGTGCCTGTAGCTTATTTGCACAGATGTTTAATATTGCCGAAGACCGCCACCACAAACGCCGCCGCCTTGCGCATGAAAAAGAGGATAGCCCTGCGCCATCAAGCTTTGAGCATGTGTTGGGTCAAATACAAAATCAAAAAATCACTGCTGATACCCTACAGCAGCAACTTGATAAAACTACTATCGGTGCAGTATTGACTGCCCACCCCACCGAAGTGCAGCGTCAAAGTGTACTTAACTTTCATCGTCGTATCCGTGAAATACTCAATGACTATGCTAACTCAGCACAACAAAGTGACTATCAACAGCAGCTACTTGAAGAGGATATTGAAACAGTGCTATTGGCATTGTGGCAAACCAATGAAACGCGCCATTTTAAAATGACGGTTAATGATGAGATTATTAATGGCGTTGGCTATTTTGATTTGAGCTTCTTTCAAGCGCTGCCCTCTTTATACCGTAAACTTGATAGCCAGCTAAATGAAATTTATCCCGATACGCGCCTGCCGAATCTGATTCATATTGGTAACTGGATTGGCGGTGACAGAGATGGTAATCCTTTTGTCAGTGCTGACACCCTACGCCATGCATTTAAAAAACAAGCTGCCGCTGTTTTCTACTACTACCGTGATCAACTTGGCAAACTCTATGATGCTCTGCCGTTATCCATCAGACGCGTCAAAATTGATGAGGCAGTGATGGCAATGGCAGCTCAATCACCCGATACCAATATTTCACGTAGTGAAGAACCGTATCGTCGTGCGCTGGCACTGATTTCTGCGCGAGTTGTTGCCACCAGCCACCGTTTTGATTTGGACTATGGCTGCCGTTTTGGTGAAGCTGAGCCTTATCAAACCGCAGAAGAGCTTTTAGCAGACTTAACCACCATTCAGCAATCACTGCTTAATAATGGCAGCCCAAAACTGGCACAAGGCAGACTAGAAGACCTTATTCGTAGCGTCAGCTTATTTGGCTTTTATCTGATGCCCATCGATTTACGCCAACATGCAGCACGTCATGCTGACTGTGTCCATGACTTATTTTTGCACGCTGATTTAGAAGATTTCTTATCATTGTCAGAAGCAGCCAGACAACGAGTGTTGTTGCGTGAATTAGCTACTCCCCGTCCCCTTTATAGCCCTTATGTTGACTATCAACAGCAAACGCAACACGAGCTTGCTATCTTTAAAACAGCAGCAGATATCAAAAATCAATATGGTGAAGCAGCCATTACCCAAAGTATCATCTCAAACTGCGAAAACCTCAGTGATATTTTGGCATTGGCGTTACTGATGAAAGAGACAGGACTACTGAGTATTCGTCAAAATAAACCCATCAGTCGCCTAAATATTGTGCCATTATTTGAAACCATTGACGCACTAGAAAACTGTGTTGGGGTGATGGATAGCCTATTTAGCAACCCATGGTATCAGCAGGTGCTACAAAGCCGTGAGATGATACAAGAGATTATGCTTGGTTATTCAGACTCTAATAAAGATGGTGGTTATATCACCAGTCAATGGTCACTGTATCAAGCCGAGCAAAAATTAGTCAATGTCTTTGCCAAACACAATGTCAGACTACGTTTATTCCACGGGCGCGGTGGTAGTGTGGGACGTGGTGGCGGTCCTTCTTTTGAAGCCATTTTGGCACAGCCTGCTAATTCAGTGGCAGGGCAAATTCGCATCACCGAGCAAGGCGAGGTTATCACTGCAAAATATGCTGATGCTAGTAATGCTGAGCGTAATCTAGAGGCGTTGGTTTCTGCCACCCTAAAAGCGACCTTATTACCAAATGCAACCATGACACCCGATCCAATATTGTTAGAGAGTCTATCAAATCATGCCTTTACCCATTATCGAGAGTTGATTACTCACCCTTATTTTATTGATTATTTCTTGCAGACCAGTCCCATTACTGAGATTGCCAGCTTAAATATTGGCTCTCGTCCTGCCAGCCGTAAAACATTGGCTCGTATTCAAGACTTACGTGCCATTCCTTGGGTTTTCTCTTGGATGCAAAACCGCTTGATGCTGCCTGCTTGGTATGGCTTTGGCACAGCGGTAGAAAAACTACTTGCCGATAATGCTGATAATTTGGCATTACTGCAACAACATGCAAATGACAGCGCATTTATGCAATCGATGCTCTCTAACATGGAGCAAGTGATGGCAAAAACAGACATTGATATTGCTAAAAGCTATGTTGATTTAGCCGATGATAGCCAAAAGGCAGCAGAGATTTTCGCACTGATATTAGACGAGTATGAGCGCAGTAAAGCAGCACTGTTAAAAATTACCGGACAGCAAACCCTACTCTCAGGCAACCGAGCCTTAGCACGCTCTTTGGCACTACGCCTGCCCTATCTCAATGCCCTAAACTGGCTACAAATTGCCCTACTCAAGCAGCGTAGAGGCAATGATCAGACTTCAAGTAATAAAGCTACAGAGTTAGATGATGCCAAACTGCTACAGCTTACCCACTTAACCATCAATGGTGTGGCACAGGGGCTAAGAAACACAGGTTAAATTTAAAAACCTGTATAAATTAAGAAAAAAAAGAGACACCATATTTTGATGACGTCTCTTTTTTTATTTTTCTATACTTTAATTTCACTTCACTTTCTATACTCTAATCAACTGTGCTATTTAACTATATATGATATGCAAAGCAGCAAAATGATTAATGATTTTCTTTAGCATGATTAAGTGTATATTTTGGGATTTCTACGGTTAAGTCCTTATCTTCTACAATCACCTGACAAGACAGCCGTGAATCTGCTTCAAGACCCCAAGCACGGTCGAGTAAATCTGCCTCAATATCATCCATTTCTTCTAGACTATTAAAACCTTTGCGAATCACCACATGGCAAGTAGTACATGCCTTTGACATCTCGCAGGCGTGCTCAATTTTGATGCCTTCATTTAATAAACCTTTACAAAGGTTGCTACCCTCTTCAAGCTCAACTTCCGCACCCTCTGGGCAAATATCATGATGTGGTAATACAGTAATTTTTGGCATGGTATGATCCAGTCGCTAATAAAAATTAAAAAGTGGTCAAACAGACTCTATCTTTATAAATCAATAAAACTTAAAGTTCAGTAAATAACATATATTCAAATAACAGCCATTATCAACACTCACAGTCAGCTAATATGACTTACTAACGGATAATATGGCTATTATGACTATGACCACTCTGAAGTTTTAGTACCCGCCATAGTAGCTTGGATACTTTGATTCATAATTTGTGCAGCAAATGCATCACTTAACGGTTTTAGTTTGGCTTGCTGCTGCTCAATCACTGCCAGATCATCACTGGCAATCGCTTGCTGTAAATCTTCTATGGCAAGCTGTAAAGCTTGTGTTTTATCTGCATCTAATAGATTAGCAAACTCTGTCATCGCAGAATTTAACGCCAAAATTTCACGCTCAGCTTCTACTTTGGTTTCAATCAAACTACGAGCTTGCTTGTCTGATTCAGCATGTTCAAACCCTGCCATCAATAGCTGCTCTTTTTGCTCATCGGTTAATCCATAGGACGGAGTAATGGCAATTTCACTTTTGGTATTAGTGGTGGTTTCTTCTGCACTCACTGTCAACTGACCATTGGCATCAATGCTAAACGTCACCTCAATACGAGCAAAGCCTGCCTTCATCGGCGGTATGCCGTATAGCTCAAAACGACCTAGTGAGCGGCAGTTTTCTACCGTTTCACGCTCGCCTTGCACCACATGAATGACCATACCCGTCTGACCATCTTGATAAGTAGTGAATATCTGGCGTTTGCTGACAGGAATGGGCGTATTACGAGGTATCAATACCTCTACCAATCCACCCATGGTCTCAAGCCCCAAAGATAAAGGTGTCACATCTAATAACAATACATTATCAGATTTATCTGTGTTGATTAATTGATTCGCTGTTTGTGCTGCCCCCAGTGCCACTACCTCATCAGGATTGATATGGCACAGTGGCTTGGTCGCAAAAAAGTCGGCAACCAAAGACTGAATCAAAGGCATTCTAGTAGAGCCACCCACCAAAATTACATGATCCAAATCACTGCTATTTAAATTGGCATCACGCAGTACTTGTTTACACACATCAAGCGTACGCCGTGATACAGGCTCAATAATCTTAGCCAAGATCTCAGTCGTCAGCTCACCTTGCCATTGTTTGCTGTGACCATTATCAGTAATACTAATATCAACACGTACACTATCTTGTTCTGACAAAGCCTGTTTATATTGCTTGGCTTGTTGTGCTAAGTATGATTTTTCTTCATTACTGATACTTTTTGCATCAAGCCCCGCTTGTTTTAGTAGCCAGTTAGCAATGAGTCTATCAATGTCATCACCACCAAGGGCACTATTACCCCCCGTTGCCACCACTTCAAACACACCTGCGGTCATTTTTAAAATAGACACATCAAATGTACCACCACCCAAATCATAAATCAGATACAGACGGCTATGGGTGTCTTTTGCATCATGAGCATCACTATGGCTATCACTGCTTTCCTGACTATCAAGACCATAAGCAACGGCGGCTGCGGTTGGCTCATTAAGTAACCTAAGCACATTTAAGCCTGCTGCTGCTGCTGCATCTTTGGTGGCTTGTCGCTGCGCTTCATCAAAATAGGCTGGCACAGTAATCACTGCCCCTGCAATACTATCTTCTGGCAGCGCCTCTTGCGCCCGCTGTTTTAAGGCTTTAAGGATATCTGCTGATACTTGCACTGGAGAGATATCACCTTGCTTAGTAACAAAGGTGGGCATGGCATCTTGCTGACCAGATAGCTGATAAGGGTGGGAAAATTTAATATCAGTATGACTACGACCCATAAATCGCTTGGCAGAAATAATGGTATTGCTGGGATCTTCACTTTGCTTTATTAACGCTGCTTGTCCAACAACTGGCGTATGGGTTGTTGGATCACCATAATAAACAACGGAGGGCAGCAAGGTATCGCTAGAATCTGTTGCAGGAATAACAGCAGCTTTACCAGAACGCACGACAGCAACAATAGAGCGTGTTGTTCCTAAATCTATGCCAAGAGCATAACGATGGCTATGGGGTTTGCTACTTTGCTGTGGTTCGGCAATTTGTAATAAGGACATAAAACACTCAAAAGCTTTAAAATGAAAAAAGAAAACCGTACAACATCAGAACGGTTTTAAATCGGAAGAAAATAGGAATGAAGACACTGGTCGGATTCTTATCAAGTACTGCCAGTTTTAGATGTTAATAACTAACTTAATGACTCATCAAGCAGGCTATAATTCTTTATAAAAGAAATCTTATAAAAGAAAACTTATCGTTAGTTGTATCATAGATACAAATCATCATCACCTGCATCATCTTGTTGATGTAGAGCGTCAATTTTCTTTGCCACATCTTTTTTGAGTTTTACCAAAAACTTGAGTTTTTGAGTAATATCAATAGCCTGATTCCAGTTTTTATCATTATAAAACTGCTCAAACTGTTGTGCAAACTTATCAATACGACTTGCCACTGCTTGTTGTAAGCCAACTAACTGCTCAGGTGCATCTGCTTCATCGATATCAATACGCAATTCCATCGCATCATCTAAAAAATCAAGATCAGCGATAGAATTATTTAGTTCTGCATCTTGTCCAACCATTTCTAATAGATAACTGGCTCGGCTATCAGCAGATTTTAATGTTTGATAGGCGTGATTAATTAATGCCGAAGTACTGTCATGATTTTGATTGGTCTTACTGGTATTATCAGAACTTGTATTGTCAGGATGATACTGTTTTTGTAACTCTCGTAGCCGTGCGTCTAATGCTGCTTGATCTATTTCAAACTGCACAGGCTGCTCAAATAAAGCAAAAAAGTTATTAGAATTTTGGGGAAGTGATTTCATAAGCATCTATCAAAATTTAGTGAAAATTAAAAAAAAGAGTCAATATCAAAAAATAATCTTTTATCATGTTCGATATAGTTCATATTCTTCTTCTTTCGCTGACCAGTATTCAAACTTCTCTAAATCCATCTCAACGCCCAGACCTTCTTTATATATATTTGCCAAACTTCCACAAGCTTCTGGTATGCCTTGATTGGCTGCTAAAGTATAATACTTGATGGCATTTTGATAATCCTGCTGGACACCCTTGCCATGTTCATATTTATCGGCTAAATTACATTGTGCTTTGGCATATCCTTGTTCAGCACCTTCTTGGTACCAAATAACCGCTTGTTCATAACTTTGCTTAACCCATACCCCATATTCATGAGAAAAACCTAACATAAATTTTGCCACCATATTATTATTTTTGGCTTGTTCTATAAGCCATTCATAACTGATGGTGTCAAAATCAGTTAATATCAGCTTGTCATAAGCTCGTCCAAGCTGTAATAAATTTTGATTATAAAAGCAGGTTAATATCATGGGGTTAGTGATTTCTTTAGAGTTGATGGTTTGCTCATACCAATACATGGCTTGCTCATCGCTTCGTTCAAAATCACTGTCTAAATAGCTATTGTTTAGAGGATTTTCCCCTGTATGATATAACCTTGCTAATGCAAAATTTGATGAGGCACCATCAAGTTTTGCCGCCTCCTCTAGTATTTCTATCACTGAAAAAGCATTTGGATTAAGTTGTTTGTACAATATTCTGGCGTAGGGCAGATCTAATTGATAAGCCAATTTTATTTGTTGGCTAATATACTCTTTATCTTTACGCAGTCCAAAATAACCATTTAATGAGCCAATAGCTAAATTAAATATGGCATAGGGATTTAGCTGGCTTGCCATTTGCTTCATAATGGCAATGGCTTTTGGTTGATAAATGTTTGGGTCAGATGTGGCATCACGATATAGCAAATATGTTTCTTTAACATAAATCTCATCTGGTTTTTTGATACCTATTTTTGTTTGCGATTGAAATAATACGCAGTCATAATCTTCTATTTTTAATCCCGTAGGATATTTCATGGTATAAGAGCCATTGTCATCAGTGGTTAAAATATATTGAAAATATAAAAAACAACTGGTTTTTGGTGGCTCAAAGTCATTGGCATTATAATTATTAAATGTGGTCGTTTCAAACGAGGATAGAAATTGTTTTAGAGAACGATTAGCGTCATATTCTAACAGCTCTAACATCAAATCGTCAGGGATAGAAAAACTAAACGTAACTGTTCCATCATGCCATTCATAACAAAATATGGTCAAAAAATTATGCATATATTGACTATTATCAGTAGCTTCAACTTTTTGATAGTTTAACTGACTAAAGATAGTCGTTAATTTATCATTAAGCGTTTGTATTGAAACATCTGACTGATAAACTGGCATTTTATTGTCCTAAGGTATTTATAAAAAGCTACATATTCTAAAAAGCTACTTTATAAAAAAGATATTGTATAAATTTTCATCTGGTTTAATCTACTAAACCGTAAACGACTCACCACAGCCACATTCCCCTTTTTGATTAGGGTTGGTAAATTTAAAGCCCTCATTAAGTCCTTCGGTGACATAATCCATGCGTAAGCCATTAAGGTATACCATACTTTTGGGATCAACAAACACCTTCACACCATTACTTTCAAATGAGTCATCAGTCGGCTCTGGGTCATCAACAAACTCAAGCACATAAGCCAAACCTGAGCAGCCAGCCGTACGCACACCCACACGGATGCCTTCACCATGTCCACGATTTTCTAAAAAGTCAGAAACGTGTTTTGCAGCACGTTCAGTCAACTCAATCATAACAGCTCCTTTATCTGACAGTTAACGTAACAACCATCACCAATTAATCATTAAAGCAGCTTGTACTACCATATATGGTTGTTAACCAACAACCATATTTTGGCAAACCATCAGTTCTGATACTTTAAAATTTAGCTAATTTAATGATATTTTGCTTATTTTAAGCTTCAGCAGCTACTTCAGTATCAGTATTAACATCAGTACTAGCCGTATTTTCTTGGGCATGCTTGCTACGGTAATCATTCACTGCCGCCTTAATGGCATCTTCAGCCAATACCGAGCAGTGAACTTTGACGGGTGGCAGCGCCAATTCATCAGCAATTTCTTTATTTTTAATCTCTTGAGCTTGCTCAAGGGTTTTACCTTTTAGCCACTCAGTAACCAACGAGCTAGAAGCAATGGCTGAGCCACAACCATAAGTTTTAAAACGTGCGTCTTGAATCACGCCATCATCACCAACTTGGATTTGTAAGCGCATCACATCGCCACAAGCGGGCGCACCGACCATTCCTGTGCCAACATTGGTGGCATTTTTATCAAAGTTACCAACATTGCGTGGGTTTTCATAATGATCAATTACTTGATTGCTATAGGCCATGATTATCTCCTGGGTTTTGATGATGAGCGACGCTCACCATTATTTAATCAACTTGGGGTCAATATCAGTTAATGTTACTTGTAAATAATATTGGTGGTAAAAAAATCAATGATAAATACATATTTACTCATATATAACTACTATAAATATCATTGGATAAATAAAATTAGTGCTCTGACCATTCTACTGAGCCAAGATCGATACCTTCTTTATACATATCCCATAAAGGTGATAAGTCACGCAGTTTATCGACTGCTTGATGTATCTCACTTAACACTCTATCAATATCTTCTTCAGTGGTATAGCGACCAAAACTAAAGCGTATCGAGCTATGCGCCAACTCATCAGGACGACCAATGGCACGTAATACATAAGATGGCTCAAGGGTGGCAGAGGTACATGCCGAACCTGAAGAAACCGCTAAATCTTTAAGTGACATCATCAATGATTCACCTTCAATAAAGTTGAAACTGATATTTAAAATATTGGGTACATGGTGCACTTTATCACCATTTAAGTATATTTCTTCAATATCTTGCACCCCATTCCATAATTTATCATAGAGTTTTTGAGCATGTTCGTGATCTTGTTGCAGACGAGTTTTTGCCATCGCAAATGCCTCACCCATACCAACAATTTGATGTGTTGGTAATGTACCTGAACGCATACCACGCTCATGACCACCACCATGCTGTTCTGCTTTTAAGCGAATACGTGGTTTACGACGCACAAATAAAGCACCAATACCTTTAGGACCATAAATTTTATGCCCTGAAAAGCTCATCAAATCCACTTTTAATGTTTGTAAGTCGATTTCAATTTTACCTGCTGCCTGCGCTGCATCGACATGAAATACCACGCCTGCATCACGAGTAATCTCACCGATTGCACCAACATCAGTCACTGTACCAAGCTCATTATTCACCATCATCAAAGACACCAAAATCGTATCATCACGTATGGCTTGCTTCACTTGTTGTGCATGAATCAGCCCAGTACTCGCTTCTGGCTCTAGGTAAGTAATATCAAAACCTTCTTGCTCTAATTGACGGCAAGTATCTAATACTGCTTTATGCTCTATTTTACTGGTAATAATGTGCTTTCCACGGCTTTGATAAAAATGTGCTGCCCCTTTAATGGCCAGATTATCTGACTCCGTTGCACCAGAGGTAAACACTATCTCACGTGGGTCTGCATTCACCAAATCTGCTATTTGCTCTCGCGCATTTTCTACCGCTTCTTCTGCTTGCCAGCCATATCCATGCGAGCGTGATGCAGGATTCCCAAAGGTATCCTCAAAGGTCAAATACTGCATCATCTTTTCGGCGACTTGTTTATCTACAGGTGTCGTCGCTGCATAATCTAAGTATATGGGCCTTGCTTGTGTACTCATGCTGGGGAAACCTCGCTGGTAGAAATGAGTGTAATGGTAGAAATGTCTTTATTAGAAGTAGCTTTATTTTTACTGGAATTTTTACTGATTGATTCTTCTAAATGCGCCTGCTCCAAAAGTAGCTTTTGCCTGATAGAAATATCTTTAACATTTTCCATCTTCAATAATTGGGCTAAGGATATATTTTGCAAGTACTGTTCGATATGATTTGATAAGGCACACCACAAGTCATGAGTCAAACACATGGCACCGCCCTGACAATCACCTCGACCTTCACATTGCATCGCATTCACAGATTCATCAACAGCAGAGATAATCGTCATCACATCAATCTGATCTAAAGGTTTCGCTAAATGATAACCACCCGATGCACCGCGTGTACTGGTAACCAAACCATTTTTGCGCAACTTGGAAAAAAGTTGCTCAAGATAAGAGATAGAAATAGATTGTCGTTTGGCGATATCAGAGAGTGAGACGGCTGCGTCTGGATTATTATCTTGTAAAGCCAAATCTAATAAAGCAGTTACCGCATACCTGCCACGAGTCGTTAAACGCATTTTTTATCTCCATATCTTGCTAAAAATGTTGATTGAAAAATTTGTTCCGTATAACTTTCTACAGGACTTATTCAATAACAGTTATTGAATAACAACATTCACTAAATCATACAATCAGTTATGATGATAGTACATCATATGTGCGCTATTATAGTTAATCCTGAGTAAAATAGTCAAGATTAAGTGCAAGATATTTAGCTACTGTCTGGTTTCATTGCTATATATTTGATAAGAAAGATAAAAAATCACAGTGACAGACGCAATACATCCGCCAATTAAATGACTGTCTTAACATACAATAACAAGAAACATGTTTTAAATTAAAAAACATCTCTTGCATACTGACGCTAACATAGCTACTTAAATGGCGGTTATATACCTAACTTAATTTGCGATAACCACTAGCAAGAAGTAAAAATAAGAAATAAAAAGAATAGGGGTTTGCTGAGAACAAACTAATTTAACCAACCTATAACCGCTGCAATGGTGGTCAGTACAAATATGACCAACGCGATGGTCAATACTTTCTGCTTACTTTCCAACTCTTTTTGAGTGACCTCTAATTGACGATTTTTAATGGTTAACATATTAATTTGCTGTTGCTGCTCTTTGACACGCTTTTCATACATATCCGTGGTTTTTGCAACCGATGTGGCTTTATCTGTCGCATCTGATTGGGCTTTATTACGTTTAAAATGCTTGAGTAGCCCTTGAATCAAACTTGCCACACCAAGCTGCATCAAAAAGCCACGTAGTTGCCCTACGGTCTCAGTTGCGCCGCGCATCGCAAGTTTTTCTACTTGCTTACTATTATTACTAATAATGGCATTAATTAATTGCGTGCTATAGGCATTGATCACCACATCAGGCTCATCTCGACCAACAGGTAGCTCACTATCTAGTAATATGCCCTTGGTGGTAAAAGTCGCATACAATTGTGTATGTGGTAAATAGGTACGCACACACACCAGTGTGGTATTTTTCGCAAGTGGATAAGCGGCTTGACGTAATTTGGGGTCAAAGCGTAATACCAAGGTTAATGCTGATTCAGCAAATACCAAAACGACATTTAATAAAGACTGAGAAATTGAATGCTGATCCATGAAAAATCCTACTAATAAAGAGCGACAACCAGTAGCAGACTGTATCACAAATAGCCGTTACTTGGTTGCTATTCGATTGTTAATTAATTTAAATTACACTGTTTAATAATTATTAAACATAAGTTACAATAGACAAATTATGATAAGGTTAGCAATCAACACACCTAAACTTGGTTACCAAATAAAGCGCATCATACCACAATGCAGCTTAGCTTTTTTAAAAAAATGATTACCATCCCCATTGACGCTATATTAATTTAACTTTAATTATCAGTTAATTAATAACTTGGGTAGCAAATAAATTTTAAGGCATCATCAAATTAAATAGGACTTACGCATTTTTCTAGATTATTAGCGGCTGGTAATCATTTACTCGCTGGCTGTACGTAGTTCCAGAGGCTCAATATAATTCCCAGCCGCTTTATAAGACAAATATCGTACTTTTGCGTAAGTCCTATTAAAATAAAAATATATTTATATTTGATAGCTTGTTCATACATTCACAATCTCTTAATTAAGTAAATTCAGAGACTTATGTGCAATATTTAACATTCAATAGAAGCTAAATCTATAAGACTCAATCTAACAAGCTAACGTTTTGCCAACTTAAACTAAGCTTGAGCAGCTTAATATTTGAGTAGCTACTTTGTATTGACACTGTATTGTTTTTTTAAAATCAATACTACATCTAAAGTATAAAGCCACCATAACTCCGGTTAAGATACGAAATTTTATATAATTTTGCTTGCACAAATACCACTGCCTTGTTATAACTGCCATATAACTTAGGATTTGAGATTCAACACCTTATATATATCACCAAATTATTATGGTCAATAAAATTTTGGTTTATATATTTAGCCTCTTATCCAGTTACAACCTTGCTTAATTGGGTATTAAGCGATAAAATTTGTAACCCTCCCTAATTTGTCAATTTGAAGGATAATTTTTCATGAATAAATCAGAATTAGTAGATAGTATTGCTGAAAAAAGTGGTTTGAACAAAACTCAAGCAACTGAAGCATTAAATGCGATGATGGAAAGCATCGGTGAAGCTCTTGAAGAGGGTGAAACTGTATCGTTGGTTGGATTCGGTACTTTTAGTGTCAAAGATAGAAAAGCACGCACTGGACGCAACCCTAAAACTGGTGAGCCTTTAGAAATTCCTGCAAGCAAAGTACCAGGCTTTAAAGCTGGTAAAGGTCTAAAAGATCGTTTAAACTAAAATTTGTTGGTGTTGTGTTGCATCAAACACAAACTTAATAAAAAGACGCATCGGATGGTGCGTCTTTTTTGTTGCTTAACAGCCAATTTTGTTAACCATGGCCCACATACACAACATACAAATATGATTTGTAAATGATACAATCTATATGCCAAAACGGTAGATTGCAGAAGGTCACAGATAAATTTTGTATAAAAATTATTTTTGCCGTATGATAGCGGGTTGAATCACTTATTTAGATTATTGACATTATTATGGAATCCTTACGTAATTTCTTAAAAAGCTGGCCAGGTCGTATTTTTTTACTATTATGCCTATCTCCACTAGCACTGCTAGGAATAGAAAGCTACTTTCATGGTGGCAATGATCCGAATGAAGTCGCAAAAGTGGGTGAAGAAAGCATTGGTTTGAATGAATACCAGAGTGCCATTAACCAACGGCGTAGTGAATTACTAGATTCTGGTAAAATTGATGCCAGCCAAATCGATGAAGCTGTATTGGCAGATGAAGTTCTACAATCACTAATTAATCGAGCCTTGATATTACAGCAAGTTAAAAATCTAGGTCTGACTGTATCAGATGACACCATCACTCGACTGTTACGTGAGTCACCACAATTTCAAGATGCAGAAGGTAATTTCTCCAATGATTATTTTGCTCGCTATTTACAGCAAGAACGCATGACTAAAGACCAACTGTTTGCTCAAATCCGCCAACAACTCAGCTTAGTTCAATTAAATGCGACAATTTCTGGCACAGCAATTTATCCCATGAATGAAATCAGTCGTTTATTGGATCTACAAGAAGAATCAAGACCGATGTGGCTTTATCGTTTTAATTGGCAAGATTATATTGATCAAGTCAATCTAAATGCAGATGATATTAATGCATACTACCATGAACATAAAAATGAGCTTAAAAGTGAAGCAATGGTAGATTTGGCTTATCTTGTTGTGTCACCAGATAGCATCACTGTAGAGCCTGTTACTGAAGCTGAAATTCAGCAGCAATATACCGCATTTAAGCAAAGAAATAATGCCAGTGATAATCGCCAAATTAGCCAGATACTATTAACTGGTGCAGATGCACAAACGCAAGCTAATGCGCTAAAACAACGCCTAGATAAAGGCGAATCATTTAGTAAGCTGGCAAAAGAGTATTCTGATGATCCCAGTACAGCATCACAAGGTGGCGCAATGGGGAAATTTACCCCAGAGATATTTGGTGATGATGCTACCACTGTAGAACAAGCCTTAGAAGGTCTGGCTGTGGGTGAAGCATCTGCTCCCATTAAAACTGCTTATGGTTATCAGATTTTTGTCATCACCCAAAATGACTCTACTGTTCCGAGTCTTGAGAGTATGCGTGAGCAATTAACCCAAGAAGCACTTAACTACAAACGTGTTGCTGCTTATGCTGATAAAGTGACCTTAATTAATGATTTGGTTGCTGATGGCTATGGGTTAGAAGACATTGCTCAACAAGAGAACTTAACACTACAGCATATCAAAAACTATCAGCAAACAAACAATGATAGTGCACTGAATCAACCTGCTGTTATTAATGCTGCATTTGATCAGTTTACTATTGAAGATCAAGGAGTTAGCTCTGGTATTGAGGTTAATAATAATACTGTTTGGGTACAACCTAGCAATTATCGTCCTATCGCCCCTCTTGATTTACAAGCTGCAACACCCACCATCAAACAGCTTCTCACCAAAGAGATGGCAACCAAGCTTGCTATGCAACAAGCTCAAAAAACTGCCACCTTAGTTGAACAGCAAGGTGTGGATAAAGCAGGCGTTGATTTTATTGATCTAGGTATGGTGACTCGCCAATCTCCTATTCTTAATCAACAGGAGAAGATTGTGGCTTTTTCTAAAGACACCACCAAAGGTCAATTACTTGCCATGGCAGAAAAAACGGATACGGGTGCTTCTGTCCTTGTGGTAGATGCAATAAATAAACAAAGCACGCCACAAATACCTGCTGACGAAAAGCTAAGAGTGGCAAAAATGATACGTGATAATCAAGGACAAAGCCAATTTGAGGATTATCTTGAGTATTTACGTACGGTAACTCCCATTGACATTAATGAAGACATCGTCAAAACAAACGACTTATAACCCATCTTATTAAATTTATAATAAACCCCGCTAAATGCGGGGTTTGTTTTGGATAACTCTTATTTAATGTATGTCAAAATGATGCCAAACAAAAAAGCCAACCACCTAAGTGATTGACTTTTTTGATAATATTTGGTGGAGATGGCGGGAGTTGAACCCGCGTCCGCCAGCATTACGCTCATGAATCTACATGTTTAGTTTCTGTCTTTGGCTTTAGCCTGCACCGACCCGACAGTCAGGGTGGATTAGGCGAGTCTCTAAGTTTGAACCCAAACAGTTGAGACACCTGTCTGAGCGAACCCATATGCGTGCGCTTCAACTCGGCTGACTAACTATGGGTAATTAGCAGCGGAGTAAGCAGGGTTTAAGCTGCTAGAGCGTAAGTTTCGTCGTTTGCGACTATAACAATATATGTTTGATTTACGAGAGGACATATACTCTCGACATGCATCATTGAGTTTCATTACCAGCGTCGAAGCCAGAACATCCCCAATTAAGAGAAATATTATAACGAATTTAACTCCATAAATCAAATATATAAATAAAAAAGGTAGCCAATATATTATCAGCTACCCTATTTATTATCTTTCTACTATTACCAATACACTAAAATCATTATATTTTAGTTTGTATGAGTTATATTAGAATTAAGCCTCTTGTGATACAACGTCATCTTCTGACAAAATGGTCACTAAGATATTAGCAAATACATCATGATGAAGCTGAATATCAACGTTGTATTCACCGACCTGACGCAAAGTACCTTCAGGCATTTTAACTTCTGAACGGTCAACTTCAAGACCAGACTTGGTCAAGGCATCAGCAATATCACGAGTACCAATTGAACCGAAAAGCTTACCATCTTCGCCAGATTTTGCACGCATGATGACATTAACATCTTTTAGTGCATCTGCACGGGCTTGAGCGGCTGCTAATTCTTCAGCTTCAACTTTTTCAAGCTCAGCACGACGTGCTTCAAACTTTTCAACATTGGCTGGGGTTGCAGGTAACGCTTTACCTTGTGGTATCAAGAAATTACGACCATAGCCTGCTTTGACATCAACTGTTTCGCCAAGCTTACCAAGGTTGACGATACGCTGTAATAAAATAACTTGCATGAGTCACTCCTAAGTTAGTGGGCTTACTGATGGTTATCAGTATAAGGCAACAACGCTAGGAAACGAGCTTGCTTGATAGCAGTGGCTAGTTGGCGTTGATACTTGGTCGAAGTTCCTGTAATACGGCTAGGAACAATTTTTCCATTGTCACCAATGTACTGTTTTAGTAGTTCAACATCTTTATAATCGATGTGCTTAATACCTTCAGCGGTAAAGCGACAAAATTTGCGGCGGCGATAAAAACGTGCCATATCAATGCTCCTTAATTAGTCTTCAGAATCGTCTTCGTTGTCGTCATCATCTTGATCTTGCGAGTCATCATGGTTGCGATTATCGCTACGACGATCAGCTTTGCGTGCGCGTTTTTCATCAGCATTTTTTGCAAGCTGTGATTCTTCAGTAATGGCATCATCACGGCGGATAACTAGACTACGGATGATTGCGTCATTATAACGGAAAAGCTCTTCAAGCTCAGTTAAAGTCTCGCCATCACATTCAATATTAAATAGCACATAATGTGCTTTATGAATTTTTTGAATTGGATACGCTAGTTGACGGCGTCCCCAATCTTCTAGACGATGGATAATACCATTGTTATCTTGAACAAGCTTGATATAGCGTTCTACCATACCGACCACTTGGTCACTTTGGTCTGGGTGTACAATTAACACCACTTCGTAATGTCGCATTTATGGACTCCTTACGGATTAGTCAGCCATTGACCCTATGTCAATAGCAAGGAGATTTATAAAAAATTACTAGCAATTACTATTATTAAAAACTAATAGCAATTTAACTCTTTTTTTATAAAGCGCAGCATTATAACAAAAACCTTACTAATACTCAATGTCTAATTAAGATTTGATAGTGGAAGACTCAGTCTCAAGCTGACTATCATCTGCTTTTACCACATAAGTTTTAGCAAGTTTATCATGAATGCTACGATGCTCTTTATCAAATATCATCACTATTAGATCAGCAAGGGCAAAAAACTGCCCTAAGTATGGAAGGTTATAAGCTAAGTTAGTTAATATGGTACGAATTAAAATCAAATTAGTAATATTAGGAATTTTTTTGCTTTCATAATCTAATATTCTGACACCAGTAGCTAATTTACCAATACTTTGTCCACGCTTTACTAACATCACTATTTGTATAGCAAATAACCCTAATATCATTAATGAGCTCATAATAGACAAGTGTGAAGGAATCGTTGCCACCAATTCATTGATCGCTGCAGGATTGCCAGCTTTTTCAGACAATGATGTCATATCAAAATTTAGTGCTGATAATATAGGTACCAGACATAAGATAGCCAAAACTTGATCGATAAGTACGGCTAAGATTCGACTCCATACACTGGCTAATTCATCTTCCTGTGCTACTTGCTTATGTTTTGTGCGATTAAAGGGAGATTTTTTGAGCTTATCAGAGACATTATGGACGCCACTGCTATCACTCGTTGCTCTGCCATATAATCTATCAACACTATTACCATTTTGCACAGAAGCCTGATGATGAGCTGCACCATTAGGCTGATAAAACCATGCTCCTCCTGTCATATTGCCAACACGTTGCCAATTTTCCATGCCTTCATGCCACATCAAGTCATCTAATATGACTTCGCCAGAGGCCAACATATTATTGAGCTGCTCTAAGGTATAGGGTCCAGCTTGAACATTATTTCGTGCCAAATAAATTTGCATGAGCAATGATATCCTTGTTGTACCTGTGATATAAATTTTTAGTATGGTTTGTTATATAAAGTTAGGTATGCAAATATCAAGAAATTATTTCATAACTTAAATCTCTAAAATAGTTTGTATCCTGAATTGCACCTCAATATATTGGTATATTATATTTGTTTGAAAGTAATCTATTATACCCTAACTCTTGGTAAACAATTTTAATCATAAAGAAAAGCGATAATGGTGTCCATTATCGCTTGTTTACTTTATCACTTTGTCAATTATCAGCTAATTTTAGCTATCAAGCAACCCGATAAAAAATCTTAACTTATGGTATTGCTATTATAAACAGCTACTAGCTACTAACTGTGCTGTGGCTTTTCACCAGCAAGAAAGAACCAAGTATCAAGCACTGAATCTGGATTTAGTGATACTGAGCTGATGCCTTGCTCCATTAACCAATGTGCAAGATCAGGATGATCTGATGGTCCTTGACCACAAATACCCACATATTTGTTTTGTTTGTGGCAAGCTGAGATTGCCATAGATAGTAGCTTTTTCACCGCAGCATCACGCTCATCAAATAGATGCGATACGATACCTGAGTCTCTATCTAAGCCAAGCGTCAACTGAGTCAAGTCATTTGAGCCGATTGAGAAGCCATCGAAGTATTGTAAGAACTCGTCTGCCAATAAAGCATTGGTTGGCAGCTCACACATCATGATAAGCTCAAGTCCATTCGCGCCACGTTTTAAGCCATTTTTCTCAAGAATTTCAACTACTTGCTTGGCTTCATTTGGTGTACGTACAAATGGAATCATGATTTTAACATTGGTTAAACCCATGTCATCACGCACCCGTTTTAATGCCTGACATTCAAGATCAAAACAGTCACGGAAAGTATCTGATACATAACGGCTTGCACCACGGAAACCTAGCATTGGATTTTCTTCTGATGGCTCGTATAATTTACCACCAATTAAGTTGGCATATTCATTGGATTTAAAATCAGACATACGTACAATCACTGGCTGATCTCTAAAAGCAACCGCTAAGGTAGAAATACCTTCTACCAATTTGTCTACATAGAAATCAACTGGTGAGGCATAGCCAGAGATACGCTCATTAATTGCTTGCGTGATCTCACGTGGTAGCGTATTCATGTTAAGTAGCGCTTTTGGATGCACCCCAATCATACGGTTGATGATAAATTCTAGGCGTGCCAGTCCAACGCCTTCGTTAGGAATTTGTGAGAAGGCAAAGGCACGATCTGGATTACCCACGTTCATCATAATTTTAAATGGAATCTCTGGCATAGAGTCAATGGAGTTGGTTTGGATATCAAAATCCAATAGTCCTTCATAAATAAAGCCAGTATCCCCTTCAGCACAAGAGATGGTAACCTCTTGACCATCAGACAGTAACTCTGTGGCGTTGCCACAACCTACAATAGCAGGTACACCAAGCTCACGAGCAATAATTGCTGCGTGACAGGTACGACCACCACGATTGGTAACAATGGCAGCAGCTCGTTTCATCACAGGCTCCCAATCTGGATCTGTCATGTCTGATACCAATACATCACCAGCCTGTACTTTGTCCATTTCATGAACACTATTAACGATGCGTACTTTTCCTGAGCCGACACGCTGTCCAATCGAGCGACCTTCACACAACACTTTTGCATTGTCACTTTCAATGACATAACGCTCCATAATATTGCGGTCTTGACGGCTCTTAACTGTCTCAGGACGTGCCTGTACGATAAAGATATCTCCAGAATCGCCATCTTTTGCCCATTCAATATCCATCGGATGACCATAGTGTTTTTCGATCACGAGGGCTTGTTTAGCAAGTTTATTTAGCTCTTCGGTTGTTAATGAAAACTGAGCACGCTCTTGTTTATCTACATCAACAATCTTTGTAGATTTAGCAGTACTGCCATCATCACCGTAAACCATTTTTTGATGTTTACTGCCCAAATTACGACGCACAACAGCAGGTTTGCCATCATCTAGTAGACGTTTAGATAGGTAAAACTCATCTGGGTTAACCGCTCCTTGCACCACCATTTCACCCAAGCCATAACTTGAGGTAATAAAGACGACGTCTTCAAAGCCACTTTCAGTATCTAGAGTGAACATCACCCCTGAAGCCCCAGTCTCTGAGCGCACCATACGCTGCACACCCGCCGAGATTGCAACTTCAGCATGCTCAAAACCTTGATGCACACGATAAGCAATGGCACGATCATTATATAAAGATGCAAATACTTCTTTGATTGCAATCAAAATATTTTCAATACCACGGATATTTAAGAAAGTTTCTTGCTGACCTGCAAACGATGCATCTGGTAAATCTTCAGCGGTTGCAGAAGAACGTACAGCAACAGCGATGTCCTGTCCACCACTCATGCTATCAAAAGCATCACGTATGGCTTGTTCTAATTCAGCAGGAAGTGGCTGAGCCACAATCCATTCACGGATTTTTTTACCTGTCTCTGTTAATGCATGAACATCTTCAATATTAAGTCCTTGCAATTCTTGCTTGATTTTTTCATTCAAGCCAGTTGCTTGTAAGAAGTGATTAAAGGCATCGGCAGTGGTTGCAAAACCTCCAGGGACGCTCACGCCTAAATCAGATAGATGACCTATCATCTCACCTAGGGAGGCATTTTTACCGCCGACTTTATCAATATCGTTTTTACCAAGCTTGTCAAGATTAATGACCTGAGTGCTGCTTGTTTGTTCTGCCATGATAACTCCAGAAAATAAGGTTATTTTTTCAAATTATACCGCTAAATGGTCACGTTATGTAGTCAAATTTTGATTTTTATGCAACCAAAGCATGGTTGCTATCAAATTTGCTACGTTTTTACACAAAATTTTGCATTTACCCTGTCATATATGTTCGTATATGTAAGTAATAATATATAAAAGCTGCCATTGTCGTTACCAGCAGCCATTATACAAATGAGCACCATTGTTCCCAAAAGTTTGCAAAGGTGCTACTCAAAAATGTAGCTCAAATATGGTTACACAGTTATGCTAACATTGATTGGGATTGTTCGTCCATTGTGGGTATAATGATTGAGCAAAATTCTACCTAGTTAGCAATTTTTAATTTTAGCTTTTAATTTTAATCAGTGGATAAAGTTAGTTGGTTCATCAGCTTTATTATCAATCAAGGATTTTTATGGACACCGCTTCATCAAATAATTCATCCCACCCTCTTAATCAAAGTGAAGAAGGTAGATTTGTCCAAGCAGAATCTAAATTAAGAGCACCCAAGCCAACCTTCCAAAATAGACAAGCATTACAAAATAATGATGACCAACCCATTCGTACAGCCTTTTTTATCTCTGACGGCACAGCCATTACGGCTGAAACTTTGGGACGCTCAATTTTAAGCCAGTTTCGTCAAGTACCATTTGAGACACGGGTCATACCTTATGTTGATGACATGGTATTAGCAGAAGAAGCAGTAGAACAAATTAATTTAGCCTATCAAAAAGACGGGGTATTACCTTTGGTATTTGATACCATTGTTAATGCAGAAATCCGTGAAAAAATCAATTCTGCACAGGCATGTAATCTTGATATGTATGAGGGTTTAATTGGACGTATTGCTGAGGAGATCGGCATAGAGCCTGATGCTGATTCAGGACATGCACATGATGATGTCGATTCAGAAACGTATAAATCTCGTATTGATGCGGTACATTTTGCCCTTGATAATGATGATGGTGCGCGTACTCGTCACTATGATATGGCTGATATTATCCTAATTGGTGTCTCGCGCTCAGGTAAAACACCAACGTCTTTATATTTAGCCTTACAGTTTGGTATACGTGCTGCAAACTATCCTTTAACCGAAGATGATTTGTATGACAATCAATTGCCAAAATCCTTACGTCAACATCGTAATAAACTTTTTGGTTTAGTCATTGATACGGATAGACTGGTAAAAATTCGTAATGAGCGGCGGGCAGGTAGTCGCTATTCTAGTTATAAACAATGCGAAGAAGAACAACGTGCCATTCAAGCAATATATATGACCCAAGGCATTCCAAATCTTAATGTTTCTGAAATGTCTGTCGAAGAGATTGCAACACGTATTTTACAAATTACTGGGCTCAAACGTCGTATCGGCTAAAATCCATCAACAACAAACCCAACAAACCATAAAGGTCACTGTTTCTTAAGCTAACTTTATTTGCATTCATTCTAATATTATGAGTGTCTGTTAAACTTTCATTTTTGTAGCAAAAGATAAGTCAGCTAGGTTAAAGGTGACAAAGATGAGTTTTTTAGCAAATTGGTATAATAAGATATTTTTTAGTATATTAACTATATATAATAGAAGTCGCTTAATAAAGAGAAGTGAAATATGAACCATTTAACCACCAAGCGAGTGCCACAGCCACGCTCTATTTTAGGAGTCATACTTGTCAGTAGCATGATATTAACTGGTCTGACTGGCTGTCAAAGTACTCTATTTAAAGATGAGCCTGTTCCTGAGCCAATATATGTACCACAACTAAGCTTAGGAGACTCTCAGGTATTGACGATATTAGCAGGTCGTGTACCCTGTGATACTGCCCTACCCATGCAGTGTTTACTTGCCAAACAACAAGGTTCAACAGAGTTGTTCCAAATCCCTTATAACTGGATTGAAGGCTTTACTCCTGCTTCTAATGTTGAATACACCATCAGTGCCTCGCCTATGATAGATAACAACTTGCTTGACAATGAAACACAAGGTCTCACAGGACATTGGGTACTCAATAATATTATTGATCAGCGTCTCTTTAGGGTACAGTAACTTTGTCATACCCAAGCTATCGCCATACATAACCCAGTATTTTGCTGGTTTATTTTTATTGTTTTATATTGGTACTTATATTATAAATAACCACAATCTGATGCCACGTAATCATTTTTCCCATTAATATTTGAGGATATTATGTCAAAAAAAAGAAAAGAAGACGAAGCCAAGGACAGCATTAAAGGAAGTCAAAACTCAAAACCAGAAACTACACCAGCCCCTAAAAATTCGGATACCCAAATGAGTGAACAACAAGATAAGCCTGTGGTAGAAAAAGACAGCAAACCACACAGCAAAAAAGAACGTATTGAGCAGACGCATGAGCAAGTTGAAGAAGATTTGCATCACCCAAGCTTAATCAGTCCACTAGATAGTAATCGTATTCAAATAAAATCAGGATTTACCCAAGATTCAAAACGTATCAAAGGTGACAGTCACGATTTTGAATATGATGTGGTTGTCCTTGGAGCAGGCCCCGCCGGAGAAGCTGCGGCAATGAAGCTGGCAAAATCAGGTAAAAAAGTGGTGGTGGTTGATCCACGGGATCAAGTGGGGGGAAACTGTACTCATGTTGGTACAATTCCAAGTAAAGCACTGCGTCAATCCGTATACAACTTGATTAACCATCGCCGTGATCCTCTATTTTCTCAAGGTGTTGATTATCATCAAGTACCACTTAACCGCGTGTTATCAAATGCACGTAATGTCGTACGTAGTCAGGTAGAGACACATACTCGCTTTTATGAGCGTAACCGTATTGAGATACGCCATGGCTGGGCAAGCTTTGTTGATAAACACACTCTACATATTGAGCTGAATGAACATGCAGGTATTGAAGAAATTACCTTTAATAAAGCCATTATTACTGTGGGTAGTCGTCCGTATCGCCCTGATTTATTAGACTTTGATCACCCACGCGTGTTTGATTCAGATAAAATTTTACAGATGGATTATGTGGTCAATAAAATCATCATCTATGGAGCAGGCGTGATTGGTTGTGAGTATGCGTCTATCTTTACTGGACTTGGCTATAAAGTCGATTTGATTAACAACAAAGCACAACTATTAAGCTATCTGGATCACGAAATTAGTGATGCCCTATCACATGACTTCCGTCAGTTTGGGGTATTAATACGCAATAATGAAGAAATTGATCATTTAGAAACGTTTGATGATTGTGTGATATTACATCTAAAAAGTGGTAAAAAAATCAAATCTGATGCCATTTTATGGTGTAATGGTCGCTCAGGTAATACCGATGGTTTAAATCTTGAGGCAATAGGTCTAAAAGCAAATAATCGTGGTCAACTACAAGTTGATGATACTTATCGCACCTCAGTAGATAATATCTATGCTGCTGGAGATGTCATTGGCTGGCCTGCATTGGCATCGGCAGCTTATGACCAAGGTCGCTGTGCCGCGGCATTTATGGTGGGCAATGAAGATGCAGAGTTTGTCTCTAGTGTGCCCACAGGTATTTATACCATTCCAGAAATATCAAGTATTGGTAAAACTGAGGAAGAACTCACCGAAGAACGAATCCCTTATGAAGTGGGACAAGCATTTTTTAAACATCTGGCACGAGCACAAATTATCGGTGAACGCACTGGCGTATTAAAAATCTTATTCCACCGTGAGACGCTAGAGATTTTAGGTATCCACTGTTATGGTAACCATGCCTCTGAAATTATCCATATTGGGCAAGCTGTAATGAAGTGTGGTAATACGTTGGAGTATTTCATTAATACTACCTTCAACTACCCCACTATGGCAGAGGCCTATCGAGTGGCTGCACTCAATGGTTTAAACCGAGTATTTTAACGCATCTATAAGGTATTAATCGCTAATATTAGATCTATTTATGGTAGTACATATAACATGTGCTACCATTTTTTATACGTCTTAACTTTTAGTTTTTTATTACTATCACTTTAACTTATGAAACACTGAAAGTTTTTTGCTAACTATGACATTTGCCAATCAAATGGCATTTCTTTATGTCCACGCAAAGCCATCATTAATGTCTGTTGCATGGCGGTAAGCACCTCTTTGGTATAAGGTACGGCAGGTGATGCACCCCAAACTGGATTGGGCCATGCCAAGTCATTTTGATAACGCACAATGTGATGAAAGTGTAGCTGTGGTACTTGATTGCCCAATGCTGCCACATTCATTTTATCTGCCGAAAATGTCTTAGCTAACTGGCTAGATAACCAGCTTGACTCACGCAAAAACTGCGCCTGATCAGCTGCTGATAGCTCATATATCTCTTTAATCCCTGCCACACGTGGTACTAAAATTAGCCATGGAAACTGGCAGTCATTAATTAAACGACAGGTAGATAGCGGGAAATCCCCCACCATAAAGCTGTCTTTTGCAAGGGTTGGATGTAATTGAAACATAATGGATTCTCTAATAATTATAAGGTTTGGCAAAGTGTGAATCAGTCACCAGTTAACTCAATCAATCAGTGTTAAATGATAACCGTACTGCTATTGAGTATAATCGGTTATTTTATCAGGTATGCCCTAGAGTTTATAGAGTATTACCAAGATAAGATAGATTAATCCATAGTAAACGCAAAAAGACAGCCTTTATGGCTGTCTTTAAATGGTGCAACATACTACATAATAGTTGTTATCGTTATATAAGTATATTTCTTATTTTTTTGTTTTTATAGTTATTAATTGATGGCTTCCTTGCTCACTTCTATATTTCACATCTCTATGGCGTCTTCACACTCTTCATCACTAGATATAGGTTGCTCAAATTCTTCAAACTCCAATGCCATATTAATCATCTTTATTACTGGTTTCATTACTACCTTCCATTCTTACCATCAGTTTTATTAGTTTTACTGTCATTTAATCTGGATTATGTCTTGCTATGTATATAGATTAGCAAACAAAAATGACAATATGGTTAAGTTAGCATGACAGTTTAATGAAAATATTTCTTATCTATATAGGTATACTAAATACTAATGTTGACAAAAATAAAAAATAGCAATCTAACACAGCTCAAAATTAAAGTGAGAGTTTAAAGTAAAATCAGCAATTAAGGTGCAACTTCTGTCACCACATGCTGGGCAAAGTGAGTTAATAAGTCACTCACTGTCTCAATTCGTTTTTGTGGTGTATCGAGTTTATCAGCATCACTATAACGTATCCCTGAAGCACCATTCATACGATAACGCTGTGCATCAGATTGTATCAGTTTAATAATCGCCAGTGCATCTACAGGCGTATCGGGTGCAAACTCCATGGTCACATGGCTACTACTGGCATCTATTTTATTGATACCCAGTGGCTCAGCCTGCAAGCGCAGTTTATGAATGGCAAATAGATGCTTTGTTTGTTCAGGCAACATACCAAAACGGTCTATCATCTCGGTACGAATGTCTATCAATGCTGCCTCATCTTCTGCATTACTAATGCGTTTATAAAATAGCAATCGCTGTGGTACATCGTGCAAATACTCCTCTGGTATCAATGCTGAGCAATGCAGATTAATTTCACTGGTCAAGGATAAGGGGGTGTTTAAGTTCGGCTCTTTGCCTGCTTTGATGGCTTTGGTAGCGCGCTCAAGCATGTCCATATATAGGCTAAAACCAATCGCCTGCATATTGCCACTTTGCTGCTTACCCAATATCTCCCCTGCCCCACGTATTTCTAAATCTTCGCTTGCCAGCATAAAGCCTGCCCCCAACGTGTTGGCACGCTCAATGGCAGTGAGACGTTTTTTGGCATCGCCTTTTAGTGCTTTGAGTGACGGCACAAGCAGATAACAATAGGCTTGATGGTGGCTACGTCCAACACGCCCACGTAGCTGATGCAGTTGGGCTAAGCCAAATTTGTCTGCTCGTTCAATGATAATGGTATTGGCATTGGGAACATCAATGCCTGTTTCAATGATGGTGGTACACACCAGTACATTGAATTTTTTATGATAAAACTGGCTCATGACCTGCTCAAGCTGACGTTCATTCATCTGTCCATGTGCCGCCCCCACTCTTGCCTCAGGTACTAATTCTCGGATATTTTCTGCCATACGCTCAATACTGGCAACGTCATTGTGCAATATATATACTTGCCCGCCTCGCAGCAGCTCGCGCAAAATTGCCTCTTTCATCAGCACATTGGTCTTTTGCATCACAAAGGTTTTAATGGCAAGACGGCGGGCAGGTGGTGTGGCGATGATAGACATGTCACGCATACCTGATAATGCCATATTCAATGTGCGTGGTATCGGTGTTGCCGTCATAGACAGACTATCCACATCGCTTTGAATCGCTTTAATCCGCTCTTTGTGACGCACCCCAAAACGATGCTCTTCATCAATAATCATCAAGCCCAAATTAGCAAACTTCACATCTTTTTGTAGCAGCTTATGGGTACCAATGACTATATCTACTTTACCTTCAGCCAGTTCTTGTAACACTTTATCTTGATATTTTTTACCCCCAAAGCGAGATAACGTCTCAATACGGATTGGCCAATCGGCAAAACGGTCAATAAAGCTATCACCATGTTGTCCTGCCAGCAGTGTGGTCGGCACCAATACCGCCACTTGATAGCCACTATTAACTGCAATAAAAGCAGCACGCATGGCAACTTCAGTTTTACCAAAGCCCACATCACCACAAATCAGCCGATCCATAGGTTTGGTTTGTTTCATATCATGGATAACCGCATCAATAGCACATGCCTGATCGGGCGTTTCTTCAAAGGCAAATTGACTGGCAAACAGCTCATATTGTGGCAAATCCACTTGAAAGTGAATGCCTTGTTTGGCAATGCGGCGGGCTTGAATATTCAGCAGCTCGGCGGCGACATCATGGATTTGCTGTAAGGCTTTTTGCTTTGCTTTGTCCCATTTACCACTGCCTATCTTATGCAGTGGCGCAAGCGCTGGATCACCACCACTATAACGGCTAATCAATTGTAGATTTGCCACAGGCACATAAATACTGGCATCTTCTGCATATTTCAGATGAATAAACTCTTGCTCACCCTCACCCACATCAAGAGTCATCAGCCCATGATAACGCCCAATACCATGCTCAATATGCACCACAGGGCTGCCTTCAACCAGCTCGGTCACACTTTTTACCAAAAACTCTTCGGACACATCACTTTGACGGCGACGGCGAGTTTGCAACACTTGGCGACCAAATAACTGAGTCTCACTAATAATGACAAACGCCGCATCTAATATTGCACCCCGCTCAATCGGAGCGATGGTTAAGCCCACAGTGGGACGCTCATTTGTACTAGAATTTGCCACCGTATGAATGGGTGCCGAGTTATCCGTTAATCTGTCTTGTAAAAATGCAGACAAGCTATCATAAGACTTAACATTTATTTTACTTTTAAACAGCTCTAATAATATCTCACGTCGCCCTGCGGTTTCTGCCACAATCAGTATCGGCATTTGTGCATCTGTACACTGCTGCGCAAATGCCAATAAATCAGCCAATGGTTCTGCTTTTTGATGCGTTACTGGCAAGCTTGGTGGTACAGAGGTAGGTAAAATAACCTTACCTGCACCTGTACTTTGCATCAAACGTGCAGCCTCAGTTAATGATTCTGCTTGTTGTGTATCAGCAGTCGCCACCTCTAAAGTATTACCTAAAATAACCCTTGGATAGTTATTAAGATATTGATTTAATTCATTATCAGCTAAATACAAATAAGCAGGTGCAACAATGGGTTTATCAATATCATGGCGACGCTCTTCATAACGCCGCTGAATTTGTGACCAATAATCTGCCAATGCGGTCGGGGCATTTTCATCAATAATAAACAATGTGTCTTGCGGCAAATAAGCAAATAAATTACCCGTTTGTAGCCACTGTTGTTGCTCAAAAAATAGTGGCTGATAATACTCCAGTCCACTACTGGCAATTCCTGCCATCACATCTTTATATAGCTCAAACTTACGACTACTGGTTGTTGCAAACATCTGGGCAAAATTGGTGCGAAAGGTTTCTTTGCCTTCATCTAATGGGAACTCTTTGGCAGGCAATATCTGAAATTGGGTCAACTTTTTGCTGACATCGGGTAGTTTATGTAACAACGATAGCGACTCTTTTGCCACACCAATATCTTGACCTGCCAGCAACTGAGTTAAATCTTGCTGTGTTAACGTTCGCTGTGTTTGTGGATTAAAAAAGCGAATACTATCAATTTCATCATCAAATAAATCTAAGCGTAAAGGAAACGGTTGTCCCATGGCAAAAATATCAATCACACTGCCACGTACCGCAAACTCTCCGGGCTCAAACACATTATCTACCACACGGTATCCCGCTTTGGTTAACTGCTCACGCTGCTCCTCAATATCAAACTTATCACCCACGCTCAAATCAAAATGCTGACCAATCAACCAGCTTGGCGGGGCTACTCGCTGCATTAAGGTTTGTATACTGATAAGTAAAATACCTGACGTTGGCATTTGGGTGAGCAAATGAATACGCTCACTGACAATATCTTGGTGCGGTGACAACTCATCGTAAGTGAGCGTTTCCCAATCAGGGAACACATAAGCATCCACCCCACAAAACGCCAACTCCGTCTCAATTTGATTCAATTGATTTTGATCTTTTGCCACTACTACCTTTAAGCGATCAAAAATATCTGCTGTGGGGCAATCTGTTAGGCTAGCAAGCCACAGGCTACCAATCGCACCATAGCAAGGGGATAACCTGCGTCGCTGATTATTTGTAATAGGAAAAAGTTGCTGATTGGTCGATGAAAATATAGAAGAAAACACAGAATAGGTCATAAATTTAATCAATTAAATTATTGAAGGGTCAGCACAAGTAAAATATGGGTAAATACATCAGATAATATAAATATCTGACTCTATTATAGACCAAATATACCAGCCACCATAGTCATGCTACACTCATACTACTTTGTCATTACAAACTGATTGTTTTTGTTTATTAAATCCTGTCTTTGCACCTAAACTCAGATTGGCTGATTACCGCATTGTTTAGCTAAAAATCAAAATCAACCCCTTTATTGTTAAGTTTTATAAATAACAGTAATAATGCTTACAATCAAATAAATTCGGTTTAGCTTGACAAGACTGGTCTATTTGTTACTATACTGCCAACAATAAGTAATTGTTTTTCTAGTAAGTTATAAAAAAGTTATATTAATCAATACCTTTATTACTTACCTTAGCCGCATGTTGAGTATTTAATTTTTCTTATCAATTTGCCACTGTATATAAATATTGTTTCAAGATATTGGATTTATAGAATGGTATATATTTTCTAATAATATTGTTAATGGTATTAAACACACATTTTTATCTATGCTTTAGTACCATTTTTTCTAATGACAGCCTATTTGTGTGCAATGTAACTATCATCAAACTTTGAACCTATACAATGGCTAAATTTCTATCTAAACATTAATCGCTGATTGCTTATCACAAGTATCAAGATAAGCGTATCAGACAGGATTAAATGCTCAGCGTGTCTACTCAACTTACAATTGGAGGCACTTTCCTGATGGATAATAATTCAGGTATTCCCGAAAATATTCCGCCAAAACTTATGGCGAAATTTCGTAAAAAACTTTATACCACTGATCACAAAATTGGTGAAAATAACATCTCATTTATGGGTATGGATATCCATAATCCCGTATTCCCTATCGCTGCACTGATTGTCATATTCTTTGTTATCTTTACCCTTGCTCTGCCAGAAACCGCCAATGCTTGGCTCAATGGCACAAAAAATTGGACAGTCAACACCTTTGATTGGTTCTTTGTTTCTTCTGCCAATATTTTTGTTATTTTTTGTTTTATATTGGTCTTCTCTCCTTATGGCAAAATTCGCATTGGTGGCTTAAATGCCAAACCCGAATTTAGTCGACCCTCATGGTTTGCCATGCTCTTTGCAGCAGGTATGGGGATTGGGCTTATGTTTTGGAGTGTCTCTGAACCCTTAGCTTATGCCAGTGGTTGGTATGGTACACCCCTAGGCATCGAAGCGGGTTCGCCTGAAGCATTTAAAGCTGCGATGGGCGCAACCATGTATCACTGGGGATTACACCCTTGGGCAATATATGCAGTCGTTGGTCTATCACTGGCATTATTTACCTTTAATTTTCGCTTTCCATTGACCATGCGCTCCGTATTTTATCCCATTTTTAAAGAAAAGACGTGGGGTGTACCAGGACATATCATTGATATTCTTGCAGTACTTGCCACTATTTTTGGTTTAGCGACCTCTCTTGGTTTGGGTGCACAACAAGCCGCAGGTGGACTAAAATACCTATTTGGCTTTGATTTGGGTGGTAATGTCCTTGAGATGATTATCATTGCTTGTGTTACGGGGATAGCAACCATCTCAGTGGTGCGTGGACTTGAAGGTGGTGTGAAGTTTTTAAGCAACCTTAATATGTTTATTGCCTTGGCATTTTTGTTATTTGTATTTTTTGTCGGCAGTTCCTTCACCCTCATCACTCAGATGTTTGAGACGGCTGTCGATTATGGCAAATACATCATACCTTTATCTAACCCATTTGGTCGCGAAGACAGTGATTTTTATCATGGCTGGACCGTCTTTTATTGGGCATGGTGGATTAGCTGGTCACCTTTTGTTGGTATGTTTATCGCCCGTATCTCTAAAGGGCGTACCGTACGTGAATTTATCATCTCTGTAATGCTCGTACCTACCATTGTCACCATCGTTTGGATGACGGTGTTTGGTCAAACAGGACTTAGCCAATATAAAAATCATGTTGGTGAGCTAGCAAATGGTGTCACTGATGCCTCACTATCACTATTTCAAATGCTAGAACATCTACCTTTTAGCCTGATTACCTCATTGATAGCCATTGTTTTGGTACTCGTATTTTTTGTCACTTCCTCAGATTCTGGCTCATTAGTAATCGATACCATCACCGCTGGTGGCAAACTTGAAGCGCCTGTTTCACAGCGAATATTTTGGGCAGTAGCAGAAGGTTTTATTGCCTTAGCACTACTCTATGGTGGCGGTTCAGAAGCACTAAAGACCATTCAAGCAGGTGCAGTAAGTACAGGTCTACCCTTTACCATCGTGCTATTAGTGATGTGTGTCAGCTTATGGCTAGGACTACGACGTATTTATAAAGCTCGGGAACAGTTATTATCTGATCTAGAAAAATACTAAACCACACCACATTAAAAGCTTAGAAAAACAAAACCCCAATTGATTGATTCAATTGGGGTTTTTCTAAGTTAATATAAATTGACCATAGTAAATATTATAATTTTTTATAAAAGAGCCATAGTCTTATAGCAAGGCAGTATCACTAACAATCATGCCATTATTATCTGCATAAATATATTGTCCAGAATTTACCACCATATCAGCAAAACGAATCTCAAGGTCTGTTTGACCTTCACCACGGCGAGTAGATTTACGGGGAGTACAACCAAGTGCCATCACCCCTATATCCATCTGCGCCATGTCATCAACATCACGCACACAGCCATATACCACAACACCAGCCCAACCATTATCAATGGCAGATTGGGCAATCATATCGCCAAGTAGCGCGCAACGCATTGAGCCACCACCATCGACGACCAATACTTTACCTTCACCTTGACTGTCTTTGCCATCACTATTTAATAGCTCTTTGACTCGGCTATTGTCTTCAAAGCATTTTACCGTCACTACCTCACCACAAAACCTATCCTTACCACCAAAACTATAAAACGTTTTGCCTTCAATATTGGCAGCACACACCTGTGCATTGGGATTGGCATCTAATAAATCACAAGTAACAAAATTATCCTTATTCATCGTCTCATTGTTTGTTGTCATTACCATACTCCTTGTTTTATAACCAGTTTTATAAATACAATCTTTTATAAACATGGATTATTTATTGTTAAAGTTGTTACATCACCTAATACACCCAATTTTATCCCTTTAAAGTTAAACTAACTGTGTATAGGCAGTTAATAGTTTAAGACTTTATTCGTGTCATTGCCAACATTTGCTTGTTTTCTACTATTTTAACTTTTGCTGAAATTACATTTTGCTGAAATTTTTGTCTCTCATAAAGCTCATGAGCACTCATAGCCATTGCAGCAGCTACCCGCTTAGCAGAGATCGGATGCATTGATATAGACTCAGATATTAACGGTGAAACCAGCTTAAATAAACCCTGTGACGCACTCTCTAAAGGTCTTCCTTTTCGTTTTGCTAAAATTAATGACGGTCGAAAAATAACTAACTTATCAAAACCTAGTTTTGCTAAGGCTGCTTCGGTGTCTCCTTTGACCCGATTATAAAAAAAACGGCTGTTACTATCTGCACCCATCGCAGATAAAAAGAAAAATTGTGACACATTTTTATCACGACATAACTGAGCAAAATTGACATTCATATCATAGTCTACTTGGCGAAATGCCTCCATACTGCCCGCCTGCTTTTTGGTCGTGCCAAGACAACTAAAAGCATCTGTATCCTCACCAATATTCAAGCCATTGATAATATCTGGTAAATTTGCAAAGTCATTTACTTGATAAAACTGCATGTGTTCATTCATCGTTTGTGGTGAACGTCTGGCAATCACTATCACACACTGGTATAAAGTCGCCAGTTGTTTGACCAGCTTCTCTCCTACCTTACCCGTTGCACCTATTATAATTGCTTTTCTTTGCATAACCGTTCCATTCAAATCAATAAAACAGATGTATGATAATAAGGTATCACATTCATCTTGCCCGCTTCTATTTATCCCATATTGTACTCAAAGTTTATTTTTTCGCATCATATAAACTGTAAGTATTACTTTCAAAATAATATATAACCCCATATTTTACATCGCCATATAATAAAACCCAGTTAAGTTCGGTAAAATAAATTGTGTGTAAATTAAGTATTTGTTATACTATGCCGCTTTAGCATCAGTTATGTTTATTATTCCAACAACTGATGGCTGTGGAACTTAAGCAGATTTATAGTAATGGTTTATAAATAATGATGTACCAATATTGACCTATAACGTCTCTACGGCATATCAAGCATTACTTAAATTCAATAAATACGAGACGGCTGCTCGGCAAGCATAAGTCACCACAGGTTATAGAAGATGAATTTACCTCTATCGTGGATTATTACCTCTTTGTTGTAAATATAAATTATGGTATTTTTAATATAAATTAACAATACTTAATTATATAAACCTCAAATGAAGTAGTAGAACATTATTGCATTTATAATTTTGCTCATTTTGACCAAGGAGATACCCGTGGCAAATACTGCACAAGCTCGCAAACGCGCTCGTCAGAACACCAAACGTCGTCAACATACCGCTTCACAGCGCTCTATGATCCGTACTTACATCAAACGTATTGATGCTGCTGTTGCAGATAAAGACTATGATGCAGCAACAGAAGCTTACAAAAAAGCCGTTCCTGTTATTGATCGTATGGCTGACAAAGGCATTATTCACAAAAATAAAGCTGCTCGTCATAAAAGCCGCTTAAACAAAGCAGTAAAAGCACTACAAGCGTAATCTTGCTGCTAAGTTTAAGTTCGACACAAAAAAGCCTAGGTCTCGCCTAGGCTTTTTTACGCTTATATATTAAATATCACCTGTATTTTGCCCCTTTGCCATCAAATCCATAACAGGACGAGAATAAGTTTGACCACGCCATATAAAATGCGCATAAGCTTCAACCAGTGGCGCATCATCAAACCACAAAAACACCCCTTCCATCATTTTTGGCCAGTCATTCCAACCAATCTCTTCTACTTGCATCATCACCGCCAAAAAAGCAGACAACAAAGTATCATGGCTAACAGCCAAACATAAGTGACCATGCTCAGGTTGATGCTGATAAAATAAAGACAGAATATCCAAACCACCTTGATGCGCACTTTTTGTGCCCTCAAGATCACCAATCAAAAACCGATTAATAAAATTAAGCGCACCAATTTCCTTAAAAATATGGCTGGCTTTTGTGGAATCAGTTACCAAACTACCAGGCTCTACCAATAAAGACTGATGTGAAATATCTCGATTTATCCCTGCGCCTTCCTGCATCAGCCTTGCTGTATCAATACATCGCTGAATGGGACTAGAAATACTATCCACATCCATACAATAAGGTAGATTATCAGCAAGCCACCTACCCCATGCTCTGGCTAATACGCGTCCTTTTGGCGTCAAAGGCAATTGATAACTGGCAAAACCATTGCCATCTGATCGCTCTCTTAACGAATGACGAGTAAATAAAATTAAGCGTTCATTTTTGGGTAATAGCTTTACAGATGCCATCATACTTTCAGGTAAATGAGCAGGTGCAGGCGCAGTAGATAATGTCATAGGAACAACAGTATTAGAGTTGGTATTAGTCATAGCAAATAGAGTAACAAATTTTGACTACCCTGTGCATTTTTCTTTTGATGTTAGTAGTCCGCACCGCAATCAAACACTTACCACCTTCGCCCAATCAAAGTATACACCAGTACTGCTTATCTCACCTGGATATGCCCTTGGGTTAACCACCACTCGTGTATTACCCAACTGATAGTCAAATGCTTCATGAGTATGACCATGTACCCATAGTTTCGGTGCCCAATCTGCATACATCCATGCAGATAAATCACTGACAAAAGCAGCATTACTTGGTAACTGAGCATATTTTTGAGAAACAGACAACGGGCTAACACTATGATGCGTCACTACCACACACTCTCGACCCTGCGTGTGTGCCTGCTGTAAAGATTGTAATAGCCATTGCCGATGCTTAGCATGAATCTGAGTTGAAATAGCAGGCGAAAACATCTCATTTCCTGCGCTGATTTGCTTATAATCACGCATAAAATGTAGGGCTGAGGGTATGGTATCTTCTGTTGCTTGATACTGATAATCTGTCCATAATGTACAACCAAGTATGCGTATATCTGCAATATCCACGCTACTACATTGCAGTAATTTTACTCCTCGCATATCTTCACATTGCGGTGTATCAACAAAATTATCCCACTGCTGCAAAGTTTCATCAAAATCTAAAATGTCTTGATCAAAATATTCATGATTACCTGCCACCGTAAATATTGGTTTTTGTAGTCGCTGTGCTTGCTGATGCAACCAAGACATACCACATTCACCATTGGCAGTATCACCTGCCACAATAATAATATCCGCCTCCGTAGCAGGTATCTCACCTATTGGCTGATTTCGACGCACATAACTATCTATATGTAAATCACTTAAAATTTGTATCTTCATAAGCTAAAATTCAAGAAATGATTAAGAAAATTGTAAAATTATAAGGCATCATAAGCAAAAAAAGTTATCAGTATAATATCTGATAACTTTTTCATCTGACTGTATTGATTAGCAGCAAACAAAATCTTAACCAGCCATAACTCATCACCCAAATAAATGAATAGCTTAAAAATAACGATCACTAAACAATAGAATCAAGTATAAGCTGTAACTTTTGGTTAGGATTTTGTGCCTGCGTAATAGAGCGACCAATAACCAGATAATCTGCACCATTTGCCAAAGCTTGCATTGGCGTACAAATACGATGCTGATCATCAGGATTATCTGACTCTAAACGAATACCAGGTGTGACTAATTTAAAATTCTCACCATATAAGCTTTTGAGCATCTTGGCTTCTTGTGCTGAGCAAACCACACCATCAAGACCTGCTTGCTGTGTTAAGGCTGCCAAATGCTGCACCTGAGTTTGGGTATCTGCTGATATGCCTATCTGCTCCAGTGCTTGCACAGACATTGAAGTTAACACAGTCACAGCAATAAGTAACGTCTCATAGCCCCCTTGTTGCAAATAGCTTTTGGCAAGCTGCATCGCATCAATGCCTGCACTGGCATGCACATTTACCATCCACACACCCATATCCGCAGCCGCAAGTACTGCTTCAGCGGTAGTATTTGGGATATCGTGGAACTTTAAATCCAAAAAAACATCAAAACCACGCTGATGTAGCTCAGAAACCACAGCTGGCCCATAACGTGTAAATAACTGCTTACCAACTTTTACACGGCATTTTTTTGGATCTAAACTGTCTGCTAAAGACTTCACTTCATCTAAAGAGGATTTATCTATTGCAACAATGATAGGGAATAAAGAAGAAACTAACATTTGATAACCATATAATTTATAAAGTGTTAATTAGTATGAGATTTGACACTTCTGCATAAGTTCAATACATCAATATATAAAAATAAAGTTAATAACTGACAACAACATCTGAATGCAAAAATGGCTCTAAAATGAATCACCTTATCTAAAGCTTAGGTGACTTAGGTGATTTGTTTAATGGGGTAGTTTTTACCTGAACTGGATCTTTAACTGTAGCAGCTTGATCTATCGTGGGGGCATTGGCTTGGCGATCAATGGCAATATTTGCTTGACGCAGCTCCTCTTTAAGGTGTTTATTTTCTTTATTTAAACGACCAATTTCCCACTTGTTTTGCAATACTTTAAATAACAATAATGCCAATAATAGACCAATCAATACACCTAAGCCGATACATATAATTAATAATAGACCCAAGTTCATACTTGGTGATTGAGTAAATAGTAAATTAACAGCAACCTCTCTGCTATTTACTAACACTAAGCCCAAAGAATAACCAAATATTAAAAATAAAATCACCATCAAAACAACACGCATCACAACCTCCATCAACTCTATATCATATCAATTATTATCATTTGCTAATTATAATGATCATAGCAATTCAAAGCGATTATATAGCAAACTTTCAGATAAAATAACGAAAATTTGTATCCAAACCCATTCTTTCCCATTAATAATCAATTAATTACCTAAACTTAGCAGTGCAAATAATAGCTTGCACTCAATAATAAAATACAGCTATTACAAATCATTGATTTAATAAGAATCAATAACAGCACAAGACAACATAAATGATTCATTAAACTCATTTTAGGCACTTATGACAACATAAAAAGCAACTGGCACAAAAACAGCCAGTACATTATGACAACATGACAACGCTTATTTCGCCACTTCTCTTTTAAATTATCTTCTTAGACTATCATTCTCTGGGATTACAACAACGCGCAAACAAAGCATGATTACTTTGCTAACTTATCAATAAAACGTCATTATTGCCAATCGTTGACGGCTTCACGCAGCGCTTTACCAGGTTTGAAATGCGGTATGGCTTTTGCTGGTATGGTAATATTTTCACCCGTCTTTGGATTACGTCCAATACGTGCTTCACGATGGTGTAAACAAAAGCTACCAAAACCTCGAACTTCAATTCTTCCATCATCTATCAAAGTTTGTACCATCAGCTCAATGACCTCACGCACAGACTTATCAATGATATCATCTGTTATAAAGTCACATTTAGCGGATACATTACTAATAATCCCTGATTTATTTATGACATTTTGCATACTGACCTCAACATTTTACTGTAAAAAACTATAATTTAATCAACCCATTATCAATTTTTTCTAATCAAAAAGAAATGAGCAGTTCATCCTTTGATAATAAAAATTAAATATATTATTATCATTGCTACTAAAAATAGCACTCTATAAATAACACAACTCAAATGACACAATTGATTTTATGCTATATATACTGGCATATAGATAAATATACTGGCATATAGATAATAAATACTTATATGATAAAGTAAAAATAACATAAAAACACAATTAAATTTTAATATAAAAAATCGCACCGTATATTATAACAGCAATCTTTTAAGCAATTCTAAACAGAAATACAGCAAAATAATAGCGTATAAATCCAAAGGATGAAACCTAAATTTTTTTCACTACTAAATTTTAGGCAAAAAAAAGAGCAACTCTCGTTGCTCTTTTTTCTATTTTTCTAAGTAATATGAAGCAATTAGGTCCTGACCATTATTGCATTTGTTCTTTGATCAAATCACCAATAGTCTTCGGTTGCGCTTCAGCATCTGTTGCTGCATTGGTTCCACTGCTAAGCTCTTTAATCGCTTGACGCTCTTCAGCTTCATCCTTAGCTTTGATAGACAAACTGATAGCACGAGACTTACGATCAACACTAACAATTTTTGCTTCAACGCTATCGCCTTCGTTTAGATGCTTAGTAGCATCTTCAACACGGTCACGCTGAATTTCTGAAGCACGTAAGTAACCTTCGACATCGTCAGCAAGGGTAATTACTGCACCTTTGGCATCAACTTCTTTAACCGTACCCGTCACGATGGCACCACGGTCATTCGCAACCAAATACTCGTTAAATGGATCAGAGTTTAGTTGTTTGATACCTAGGCTAATACGATTGGCTTCTGCGTCAACAGACAATACCATCGCTTCTACCGTATCACCTTTATTATAGTTGCGAATGGCATCTTCACCGCTTTCATTCCAAGAGATATCAGACAAATGTACCAAGCCATCAATGTTACCATCTAAGCCGATAAAGATACCAAAGTCAGTGATTGACTTGATTGTACCAGTGATTTTGTCACCACGGTCATATTTCTTATCAAACTCTTCCCAAGGATTTGGTAAGGTTTGCTTGATACCCAAGCTGATACGACGACGCTCTTCATCAATGTCCAAAATCATCACATCAACTTCATCGCCAATCTGTACTACTTTTGAAGGATGAATATTTTTGTTGGTATGATCCATTTCAGATACGTGAACCAAACCTTCTACACCTTCAGCGATTTCAGCAAAACAACCATAATCAGTCAAGTTAGTAACACGCGCTTTAACAATGCTACCTACTGGGTAAGTACCACCAACATTATCCCAAGGATCTGTACCCAATTGTTTTAGACCAAGGCTAACACGGTTACGCTCACGATCAAATTTCAATACTTTAACTTTTAGATCTTGACCGACTTCTACAACTTCAGAAGGATGCTTGATACGACGCCATGCCATGTCAGTGATATGTAATAGACCATCAATACCACCCAAATCTACGAATGCACCGTAGTCAGTTAGGTTTTTGACGATACCATCAACTTCCATACCTTCTTCAAGCTTGTTTAATAGCTCTTCACGCTCAGCAGAGTTTTCTGCTTCCATCACTGCACGACGGCTGACCACAACATTGTTACGTTTTTGATCCAGCTTGATAACTTTAAATTCTAGCTCTTTGCCTTCAAGGTGCGTAGTATCACGGATTGGACGTACATCTACCAATGAACCTGGTAGGAAAGCACGTACCGAACCGATATCAACGGTAAAACCACCTTTCACTTTGCTTGAAATCGTACCTTTAACGATTTCATCATTTTCAAATAGCTTCTCAAGCGCATTCCAAGTTTCGACACGTTTTGCTTTTTCACGTGACAACAAGGTTTGACCCATACCGTTGTCAACTGCTTCTACAACTACGTCAACACTATCGCCAACTTCTACTTCAAGCTCGCCGTCATCACTTAAAAACTCTTCACGGGCAACAACGCCTTCAGACTTAAGACCAGTGTCTACTGTAATCCAATCGCTATCAATCGCAACCACAGTACCATTGATAACTGAGCCACGCTCAATATCAAGACCCTGACCTTCTAGACTCGCTTCAAATAGTTCAGCAAATGATTCCATTATTCATACCTTTATATAGCCGTATCCTGTCCAGCACAGTACGGTTCAAATGAATGACAAATTAAGATAGATACTGGTTTTTGATCTTAACATGTCATGTAAAAAAACGATTATATTTGAGTTTATAATTAATCAACTTAACTTATAGCTAGACAAATTATCAAATCAAACGAAAAAATTTATTTCAAACTCTATGCTCTAAAAACATATACCCTGTTGTTCACAGTACTGCTTAATTTTTGTATACACAGTTTCAACATCAAGTTTTGAGCTGTCTAATACCAAAGCATCAGCAGCAGGTTTTGAAGGTGAAGCCTCTCGGTTCTCATCACGTTCATCACGGGCAACAATACTGGCTAATATTTGCTCATAATCTGCACTCTGATTGGCATTTTTTAGCTGTTCTACTCGCCTTTTGGCACGTGCATCTGCTGATGCTGTCAAAAATACTTTGACATCTGCATTAGGAAATACAACCGTACCCATATCACGCCCGTCTGCCACCAGTCCTGACTGAGTTGCCATGCGCTGCTGCAATGCTAATAATGCTTTGCGTACCGCAGGCAATACCGCAATTTGTGAGGCATAACCACCCACAGTTTCATTACGGATAAGCTTATCAACACGATGACCATTTACCACAATATGAACGTTACTATCACCCTTATTATTATCATTACTGGGTACAAACTCAATATTTAAAGATTGGGTCAACTCGACTAGCTTACTCTCATCAAGCTGTGACAATACAACACCTTCAGCATTGGTTAATAGCCCTGCTTGATAAGCATGTAGTCCAACAATACGATACAATGCACCAGAATCTAATAACTGATAACCCAAAGCTTTTGCAAGTTTTAGGCACACAGTCCCTTTACCTGCACCACTTGGACCATCAATTGTAATCACTGGAAATCTGTGTGTATCAGCAGTCATAATTTACCATTCATCATTTATTTATTGCTTTTTATGATGCAATAAAATATAAAATATACTTAGATAACAATGTGCTACCGCGCTATCATCAGTTATATAATTAAACCAGCACGTTTATTTTATATAATATCTATTTATATTATAAAGTGATGATTTATAAATTTATAATGAGTATGCAAAATAGGGCAATATTGTAGCAGAAAGCTGAAGTTATCACTAGGATTTTCTCGTTAACCCTCAAAATCAGCTATCTTTGTGCTCTGCGCTGCCTAAAAAAGTCTTTAAGTAACCGTTGACTGTGATCAGCCAATAACCCTGAAGATACCTGTATAGTATGATTATAGTAATCCGCAGCAGGCAAATTAAGTCGACTACCCACCATACCTGCTCGTGGCTCATGAGTAGCAAAAATAAGTCTGGTTACTCTGGCATGAATCAGTGCACCCACACACATAGTACAAGGCTCAAGCGTCACATATAAAGTAGTATCTGTTGGCAAGCGATAATTTTGTAAATGATTACATGCTCGACGCAATGCCACCACTTCGGCATGGGCGGTGGGATCAGATGAGCAAATTGGCTGATTAAATCCTGAGCCAATCACTTGATTATCATGCACCAATACTGCCCCTACAGGTACTTCACCTTGTTGTGCACCTTGTTGTGCTAATACCAAAGCTTGTCGCATGTAGTTAAAGTCTTGTGGTTGCCAATACTGCAAATTCATCAGTCGGTTATGATTGTTTTATGATTATCTATTGAGGTAATTGCCAGTCAATTGCTGTTTTACCATGTTGACGCAAATAATCATTGGTTTTTGAAAAGGGACGGGTGCCAAAAAATCCGCCTCGATTTGCCCCTAATGGTGAGGGATGGGTGGCAGTTAAAATTAAATGTTTATCCGTATTAATATACTTGCCTTTTTTCTTAGCTTTGCTGCCCCAGAGTATAAATACCACATGCTCAAGATGTGTATTTACCACATCAATCACCGCATCGGTAAACTGCTCCCAACCTTGATTTTGATGACTGCCCGCCTGCCCTGCTTCAACAGACAATGAGGTGTTTAAAAGCAGTACCCCCTGCTGAGCCCAATAGGTCAAATCGCCATGGTGAGAATAGGTTGTACCAATGTCATCTGCCATTTCTTTTAATACATTATTAAGTGAAGGCGGCTTAGGAATGGTTTTGGGCACAGAAAAAGCCAGTCCCATTGCTTGACCCGCGCCATGATAAGGGTCTTGCCCTAAAATAACCACTTTAACTTGCGATAATGGCGTCAAGTCAAACGCATTAAACATCAGGCTCGCGGGTGGATAAATGGTCTTTCCTGCCTGATATTGCTGTCTTAAAAAATCTCGCAAACCATCCATATTTTGACTGGTTAACTCCTCTGCTAATGCTTGTTTCCAGTCATCTGGCATTTTTACTTGTGCCAAAATTGCTTGCTTTTCTTCAGCCGTTTTTTGCGGTGGGTTATTATTAGTTGTTTGATTATTATCAAATAAATCCATGATTAATCGTCCTAAAATTGATGTATACAAAAGCGATAAAATAAAAGACTGGTAACATTTACAATACCAGTCTTTTATTTATATCATTGGTAAAACCACTCGCTTATTTTTTGTCATATTTACTATATAGTTTTATAGCTATATGACAAAGGTATATTTTTAACCTTCCATCAAATCATCACGATGCTGTGTATGACGCTCAATGACAGTGAGTATGATTTGACTGCCTTCAACGGAGGCTCTACCTTGCTCATCAAATGTATGCTCTTGGGCATCACCATCTAACGTCACATGCACCGTACCACCCGATGCAAGTTCACCAAATAGTACCATATTTGCCAATGGCTTTTTAATTTCATCTTGAATCAAGCGCTGCATAGGACGCGCACCCATCAAGCGGTCATAGCCTTTTTTGGCTAAATACTCACGCACAGCATCATCAATTTCCAGCATTACCTGCTTATCATCAAGCTGAGCTTGCAATTCTACCAAGAACTTATCTACCACAGAGATGACCACTGCCTCATCTAATGGGTTAAATTGTATGATGGCATCAAGACGATTACGAAACTCTGGTGTAAATACTCGATTCATTGCTTCGGTATTATCTCGGCTATGATCTTGCTGAGTAAAGCCCATTGAGGCTCGGCTAATACTATCTGCACCAACATTAGTGGTCATGATCAGTACCACTTGTTTAAAGCTAGCAATGCGACCATTATTATCAGTTAATGTACCATGATCCATAACCTGTAATAGCAAATTAAACACATCTGGATGTGCTTTTTCGATTTCATCAAGTAGCAACACACAATGTGGGTGCTGATTGATTTTTTCAGTCAGCAGTCCACCCTGATCATAACCAACATAACCTGGAGGTGCACCTATCAAGCGTGAGGCGGTATGTGCTTCCATATACTCAGACATATCAAAACGGATAAGCTCTACACCCATCAGCTTCGCTAGCTGGCGAGAGACTTCAGTTTTACCCACACCTGTTGGGCCTGCAAACATAAATGAGCCAATAGGCTTATCCGCTTCTTTTAGACCTGCTCGAGATAACTTAATGGCATCTGCCAAGGTTTTAATAGCTTCATCTTGACCAAATACCAAACGTTTTAGATCACGCTCTAGATGCTCTAATAATGATTTGTCATCCGTAGATACAGATTTAGGTGGTATACGAGCCAGCTTTGAGACAATGGCTTCAATATCTGCCACATCAATGACGATAGATTGCTGACTGTCTTTTTTAACCTCTATTTTGCTGGATGTCTTGCCAGAATTGAAGTCATCATCACTACTACTGTCATCTAACTCCAAACTTTTATCAAGTACAATAGATTCACTGGGCGCATTTTCTGCATCTTCAGCCAACTCACCAATATTGTTAAGCTCCTCAAGTAAAACTTCTTCTGCTGATACTTGATTTTCATCAGCAACAATACCCAAACGTTTATAAGCACCTGCCTCATCAATCACATCAATGGCTTTATCAGGTAAAAAACGCTCATGAATGTGCTTTGTTGATAAATGTACTGCACTTACTAATGCATCGTCTGTATAACTGACATCATGAAATTCTTCATAACGTGGCTTTAATCCACGCAATATCTCAATGCTGTCTTCAATACTTGGCTCTTTAATATCAATTTTTTGGAAACGACGTGATAAGGCATGATCCTTTTCAAATACCTGACGATATTCGCTAAACGTCGTTGAACCAATACAGCGCAGTTCCCCATTTGCCAAAGCAGGTTTGATCAAATTAGACACATCCATATTGCTACTCATGGAAGAACCTGCACCAATAATCATATGGATTTCATCAATAAATAAAATCGCATTTGGCTGTTTTTTTAATGCATCTAATAGCCCTTTCATGCGCTTTTCAAAGTCACCACGATATTTAGTACCCGCTATCAGTGAGCCAATATCAAGGCTATAAATAACACAACCTTGCAGTGGTTTGGGGGCTTTATCATTAATAATCAGCCACGCCAATCCCTCAGCAATGGAGGTTTTACCAACACCTGGCTCTCCCACCAATAAAGGATTATTCTTGCGACGACGGCATAATACCTGTGCTGTACGTTCAATCTCTTCTGCACGTCCAATTAAAGGATCTGTTTTCCCCTCAGCGGCTCGCTTATTTAGGTTATTGGCATATTCTACTAATGGATCTTTACTGGTTTTTTCAGACTTACTACCCAGTCTTGTCTCTTCTTCTTGAGCTTCGCTACTTTCAGCTTTTTCTTGTCCATGTGATAAATACTGCGTTAGCTCTAATCTGCTAACCCCTTGTTTTTTGAGCAAATACACAGCATAGGTATCATGCTCTGAAAACATGGATACCAAAATATCTGAACCCTGAACCAAACGTCCTGCTCCGATAGATTGCACATGAAAAATAGCACGCTGCAAAATACGATCAAAACTTTGGGTGGGCTGTGGTGACTGCTCGACATCCGCATCAAGCATCGGCGTGTGTTTATCAATATAAGTTTCAAGCTCTTGACGTAAAGTGGCTGTATCTGCACCACACGCCTTTAGTGTGGTCGCAGCATGATTATTTTCTAGCAATGCCAGCAGCAAATGTTCTACTGTTAGATATTCATGAGATTTTTGTCTTGCAAGTGTCATTGCTAAACGTAAAGAAACTTCGAGATGACGACTTAACATAGTCTATTCCTACTTATTATGGGCACAGCATTTTGAGCATTAGTGTACCTAACAATAAGGCTAAAAGATGATAAATTCAAGTGATTGGTCAATTTTTAGTGACAAAAAAAGCAGCATTAGCTGCTTAAATGAGGCTCAATCTGGGTTAATAACGGATAGCCTTCTTTTTGTGCAGTATTATTCACTTTTTTTGCTTTTGTTTCTGCAATATCTTTGGGATATATTCCAGCAATACCTTTACCACTATGGTGAATATTAAGCATGATTTCGACAGCTTGTTCAAGAGTATGCCGAAACTCTACTTGTAATATCTCTACCACAAATTCCATTGGTGTATAATTGTCATTATACATAACCACCGCATACATAGGTGGTTTCGCCAACTCAGGATCTGCCAATAAAACATCTGACTCTATCTCAGGATCACCTTCTTTATGATCATGAAAACGAATTGGTGCAGATGGATAATGCCAATCGGCAGCAGCAATATGACTGATAGGTTGAGAGTCCATGCTACAATAGCATCTTATGCCCATATTAGTAACCATTTTATTGGTGGTTTTAACATCCACTGCCAACATATTGATTGTCATAATCTTTTGTACAACTCTTTTTTGGGTCATTATTAATTAATAAAATATAACACTCATAACAGTGTTTTTGACTAGTTATTACCATTCACAGGACGTTGGTCTGGCTCTGGAATTTCTGCTAATGATAGTGGCATGTTCTCAACTGGAGTTGATAAACGCCAATTATATAGCTGCTCGATATTCTGCCCCGCTGCGGAAAGATTTAATTTAACTTGTTTGGGCTCAAAACCTTCGGGCATAACAAAACGACCACGAATGTGACTCACACCTGCAATATCATACACACTAGGATTTAATGGCACTTCTACCAAGTTTGTTTCGTCCAGCAAAGTCAAGGTTGGCTTGAGTTTTTTTGCTTTGCCATCAGACGCTAACATAGCAATATCAAAGCGATATTCAAAAGCATGCTCTGGTAATGGCTCAATCATTGCACCAACGATTTGTAATGGTAATCCATCTTTTTCAATCAAAGCTTTAGCATAAACTTCATTTAACTGCTCTAATTGTAAATTTTGGACTTCAAGCCGTTGCTGTATTTTGCGCTGCTCAGCAAAATTTCTTAAACTAATATCCCGCTCTTGTTCTGCTGTATCCCGCTCTTTTTGCATAATCTGAGCTTCAAGTTTTAATGACTTAACATCGGCTGCTGTCATACCAACATCGCGCTCTTTTACTTTTTCGTGCTGAATAGATGCTTGATAGCCCCGATAATAGCCAAATCTATGTGCAAATACCATTGTAATAATCGCAGTCAGCACAATGGCGACACCAAAAAGTAGTAAAATATTAACACCATATCCGTGCTGATGATGGGGTGGTGTGGGCAAACGGGAAACGACTTTTTGCATTGACAGTAGTCTCATAAATATAAAGGCATGCCATTATACTGAAAATCTACCTTCAGCACACCCAACGATGGTATTCAAACTTACCACTGGTAACATTAGGTGATGACTGGCCATTAACACTGGCTGAATACATATCAGATCATAAGTGTACTAGCTAGTAAAAATGAAGTAGTTAAATAGTTTTAAAGCATGTCAAAACAGAAGCGTGTTAGAAAATGAACCATTAAAGATTAAGGAATGATGGGGATATGCAACAACCCCATACTTTCATCCAAACCAAACATGACGTTCATATTTTGCACAGCTTGACCTGCTGCACCTTTCACAAGATTATCTTGCACAACCAAAATGGTCGCCAGTGTTTGCTGATTATCTTGATGCACGGCGATACGCAAACGATTGCTGGCTCGTACGCTACGTGTCTCTGGCAATACACCTTTTGGTAAGACATCGATAAATGTTTCATTTGCATAGCAATCTGTAAATACAGTTTGCAAATCAAGCTGGCAGCCCGCTTTGGTTAAATCAAGGTGAATGGTGGTAAACATACCACGTATCATAGGTATGAGATGGGGTACAAAACGGATGCGCTGCGAAAACTGGCTTGCCAATAATCGCTCAACCCCTTGCTCAATCTCAGGTAAATGACGATGACCTGCCACCCCATAAGCATTGAAGTTGTCGCTGGTTTCAGCATAGTTAAGTGATAGCTTGGCTTGTCGCCCTGCACCAGAAACCCCTGATTTTGCATCAATGACAATACGCTCATCAATAAGACGCTGACCTGCTTGGTTTTGTGCTTCAATAATGGGTTTTAACCCTAATATAGCTGTGGTTGGATAGCAGCCAGGGTTCCCAATGATATTGGCGGTTTTAATCTGCTCTCGATTCACTTCTGGCAACCCATAAATGGCAGTTTTTAATAAATCAGGACAAGCATGAGTATGTTGGTACCATGTTTCAAAATCTTCTACAGACTGTAAGCGAAAGTCTGCTGCTAAATCAATGACCTTAACACCAGATGCTGTCAGTGCAGCCGCTTGTTGCATGGCAACACCATGAGGAGTAGCAAAAAATACCACATCACACTCAGCCAATGCAGAGTGGTTGACATCACTAAACACCAAATCAGTCACACCACGCAAACTAGGAAATATCTCATCTGCTCGTGTGCCAGCCTCACTTCTTGAGGTCAAAAGAACAATGTCAACTTCTGGATGTGCTGTTAATAGCCGTATTAACTCAACACCTGTATAGCCTGTACCACCAACAATTGCTGCTTTTATCATGTCTTTTTTTACCTCAGCTTTTATCTTAATCTAGATAACAAATAACTTTAGCCATTTATATTACTTATCATATTTTATATACATTCACACATTTTAATATACTCATATTAAATAACTAAATATTATATGCATGTACCGCATCAACAAATACTTTGGCATGGTCAGGATTTACCCACTGAGTAATACCATGACCTAAATTGGCGATATACCCTGTTTTATCACCATTAGCATAAGCCTCATCCAACATCATTTTGACTGCTTGTTTAATAGATTCAGGATTGGCATATAAAGTAGCAGGGTCTAAATTACCTTGAATGGCTTTACTTGGTTGCAGTTTTTTATGTTTTTTAGTCAAGTTACACTGAGCTTCTGATAAAACTTGTCTTGCTTTGCGCAAAGACATCGTCCAATCAAGCCCCAAAGCATCGGCTTGGCTATCAGCTTGCACATCCAACCAAAGCCCTCCACCTTTGGTAAATAACACCACAGGAACGGTTGGATGGCGTAGTTTAAGCTCTGCAACAATACGCTTATTATAAGCATGTGAAAACTCAATAAACTGATGATGACCAAGCGCACCACCCCAACTATCAAAAATCTGCACAACTTGTGCCCCTGCCTTGATTTGTGCATCCAAATAATCTGTGACCGCTGTGGCAACTTTATCTAATAACTGATGCAAAAACTCAGGCTGAGCATAAAGCATCTGTTTGGTAAAGCGGTAATCTTTGGAGCTACCACCCTCTACCATATAAGTGGCTAAAGTCCATGGGCTACCAGAAAATCCAAATAAGGGGACTTGACCATTTAGCTCACGGCGGATACTACTCACTGCACGCATCACATAATCTAATGAATCATTGACATCCAAGACAGGCAACCGATCTAAATCGGACTGTTCACGAACGGTCTGTTTAAACTTAGGCCCTTCACCCGCCTCAAAATACAAACCCAAACCCATTGCATCTGGAATGGTCAAAATATCACTGAACAAAATAGCAGCATCCAAATCAAATCGACGCAAAGGTTGCAGTGTCACCTCAGTAGCTCTGGCTGTATCTTTACATAAACTTAAAAAATCACCTGCTTCTGCACGGGTCTGTTTATACTCAGGTAAATAACGTCCCGCTTGACGCATCATCCACACTGGTGTCACATCAACAGGTTCGCACCGTAGTGCCTTTAATAGACGATCGTTTTTAAGCGGTGCAAATCTTTGTATATCATTAGATGAAGCTGTAGATTGCTTGGACATATTATTCCCTTAAACCTTATAATAAAATCAAAAAATAAAACTGCTCAACCCAATATCAAATTATATTGCAGCACAACCACGCAATGCTAAAAGAGACAAGCTTACCCATTATTTTTGCTAATATAACATTTTTTGATCAAACACATATCTTTTATATCACCTAGTATGGCTCATCATTATAATTATCTAAGCTTACTAATCAATATAATCAAACAAATTAAATAAAAAATATCTTAAATAGAAAGTATCGCCATATCATCACGGTGTACCATCACTACCCGCTCTTCAGACTCACCTAAAATTTTATCAAATGATTCAGTACGCGCACGTGCCACTTGATTGGCTTCGGTTGCTGCAAAGTTTACTTGCCCAACTGCCACCCGTTCACCGGTTTGCTCATCAATGATCGCAACCACATCACCTTTATCAAAATCACCTTGAATCTCTACCACACCAACTGGTAATAAACTCTTATTACCATTGACAATGGCATTCACTGCCCCTTTGTCAATAAATAGTGAGCCTGCCATACGCATATGTGCTGCCAACCACTGTTTTCGAGCAATCAGTTTATCTGCCTGATTGGTGGTTAGCACAGTTCCCAATACTTCACCTGCCACTACTCGGGTAATCACATTATCAAGGCTACCATTGGCAATCACCGTTGCACAGCCACCCATTGCTGCCAATCTTGCCGCTCGCACTTTGGTCTGCATGCCGCCTCGCCCTAATTTGCCACTACCACCAGCAATATCAAATAAATAATCTGCCATGGCACGTTCTTGGTAAATGAGTTTGGCATCTGGATTATCACGTGGATTATCCGTAAATATGCCTTCTTGATCGGTCAAAATGACATACAAATCTGCTTTGACCATCGCAGCAACCATTGCGCCAAGCGTGTCATTATCCCCAAACTTAATAGAATCAACAGAAATGGTATCGTTTTCATTGACCACAGGTAAAACCCGCCAATTCACCAGTTGAGTTAATGTATCTGATGTATTGAGATAACGCTGACGATTGGATAAGTCTTCATGTGTAAGCAAAATTTGTGAACTTTGTACTCCATATTGAATCAAAGCTGACCACCAAGTCTCAATCAATCCCATTTGTCCAATAGCAGCACATGCTTGCATCTCCTGTGCTTTTTTAGGACGCTCTTCTAGTCCCATGCGCACCACACCTTCTGCCACCGCACCTGATGATACTAATAATACCTCCATACCTTGATTGTGTAAGGTAGCGATTTGTTTTGCCCACTCATATATGGCAGTTCTATCTAATCCTTTGCCATTGTTGGTTAACAACGACGAGCCAATTTTGATAATAATGCGTTTTAACTTAAAGTTACGAGGTAGTTTTTTAAAGCGATTGTCATCTTCTGTTTGCGGCAATGCAATCTTATTGTCAGTCATCATAATCCTCAAAATGCCAGTTAATGTGTTAAAGAAAAAATAAGAAAAAATAAACCATAAGCAAAAATAAGTTCTCAATGCTAAGATACAGTCAATCTAATATAATTTCATCACAAGACTAGCAAGCGCAGATATTCCAGTAGTACCACAAGCACAGCTAACCTAACACCATGGTAGATTTATAGTAGACAAACTATAACATATCTACATTACAGCTTATGGCGCATACACCACTTCTACATCATAATCATCGTCGTCATCTTCATTGTCATCAATATCCACCCCTTCACGCTGCGCCCGACGTGCTGCACGATAAGCCTCTTTTTGTGCTTGCGTATTATAACGAACCTCTGCTTCTAGACGCTCAAAACGTTCACGCTGCGCTTCAGCAAAGATAGGATCTTCCTCTTCACGCTCACGCTCACGCTCGATCTCATTCATCAAGTGATACTTAACCGCATCGACACCTTCACCTGTTAAGGTCGAAGTACGAAATACCATGCCTGTCCAACCCAATTCAGCAACAATATGCGTACAAAGACTATTTAGCTCATCACCCTCTTCTTCAACCACTTGATCAATTTTATTGAGCACCAAAATCTGTGGTAACTGCGCTAGCTCAGGAGAAAAATTTTCTAACTCATTAAAAATAACACGAGCATTTTCGACTGGATCACTGCCATCAATAGGCTTAATATCAACCAAATGCAATAAACGGCGTGTACGCGCAACATGCTTCAAAAAGCGAATGCCCAGACCTGCCCCCTCAGACGCGCCTTCAATCAATCCTGGAATGTCTGCCATCACAAACGAGCGGTGTTTACCGATATCAACCACACCCAAGTTTGGTACTAAGGTAGTAAAAGGATAATCTGCCACTTTTGGCTTCGCAGAAGATACTTGACGAATAAAAGTTGATTTACCTGCATTTGGCAAACCAATTAACCCGACATCTGCCACAACTTTTAGCTCAAATTTTAATTGCTTTAACTCACCTTCAAAGCCTTTGGTCGCCTTTCTTGGTGCTTGGTTGGTAGAGCTTTTGAAATGAGTATTACCAAGCCCGCCATCACCACCTTTTGCTACCAACACCTCTTGACCACGCTCAGTCAAATCACCAATGATCTGCCCTGTTTCAGTATCAATAATGGTTGTACCAATAGGCACAGTCAGATAGATATTGTCTGATGCTTTACCAGAACAGTTTTTACTGTGTCCATTTTCACCCCGTTTGGCATCATAACGGCGAGTATAACGATAATCGACCAAGGTATTGGTATTATCATCAGCAACTACGATAACATCCCCCCCTTTACCACCATCACCACCATCAGGACCACCTCTGGGTACATACTTTTCACGGCGAAAACTGACAATACCATTGCCACCATCTCCCGCTTTGACAGTTACGATGGCTTCATCGATAAATCGCATCTATACTTACTCCAACAATCATAAATTTTTGCAAAGACAATAAGATGGCAATGATACACAAAAGTGTACTGCTTATAAAACAATGCCCAATAATCTTTGCGATTACTGGGCATTATAACAACAATTAGCTACAACGTATTATAAACTTAATAGCACAAACCTAATTGCCAATAGTATTTGTATATAATTTAAAAAAATTAACCTATTAGATAGATGCTAAGCCACTTTAATAAGATTAAAAATAATACCAAAATAACGCTAAATGACCTACCATGATAATCTTTATCTAGATAACTCTATTATATAGATACCTTATGTTATATAGAGATGGTTATTTAAATCATTAGATTTGTTTAGGCGGGAATTTGACGATAGCAAATACCTGCCATTTGTGCAGCCACACGCAATACTTGAGTGCTATATCCTACTTCATTATCATACCAAATATAAACAGTGGCATGATTATCAGTAACAATCGTTGCCTGTGCATCAATGATGCCTACCTGCTTAGTACCGACAAAATCTGTTGAAACTGCTTCTGTAGAATCTGTATAAGCGATTTGTGATTGCCATTGTTGACTATTAGCAACCTGTTGTAAAAACTGATTAAGCTCAGTAGCATCTGCAGGTGCTGTTTTTAGGTTTAAGTTCAAGATAGCCAAACTGACATTGGGTGTTGGTACACGGATGGCATTACCTGTTAACTTGCCATTTAATTCTGGCAGCGCTTTACCCACTGCTTTTGCCGCACCCGTACTGGTAATGACCATATTTAGCACAGCACTACGACCACGACGATCTGACTTATGATAATTATCAATCAAATTTTGATCATTGGTAAATGAGTGAATGGTCTCAACATGCCCCGTCTCAACACCATATTTATCATTAATAACCTTAAGTGTTGGTGTAATCGCATTGGTGGTACAGCTTGCTGCACTAACAATTTTATCATCAGCAATGGTATCATTATTAACACCATATACCACATTTTTGATATCACCTTTTGCAGGCGCAGTGAGTAGAACTTTTTGGCTACCAGTAGCTTGCAGGTGCTTCGATAATCCCTCTGTATCTTTCCATTTACCTGTATTATCAATGATTAAAGCATGGTCAATGCCATAGGCAGTATAATCAATTTCACTTGGATCATTGGCATAAATAAACTGCACAAAACGACCATTAACAATGATACCGTTATTTTGCTCATCAATATCAATCGCACCACCAAATGAGCCATGAATAGAATCACGCTCTAGCAATGACGCACGTTTGTATAAATCATTATCAGCTCCAGGGCGCACCACAACTGCTTTTAATTGTAGACCTTTATCTGATGCCATTTGATCTAATAACAAACGCGTCAATATACGACCTATACGACCAAAGCCATATAACACCACATCAACTGCATCACTTTGATAAGTCTGCTGCTCATCTGTGTTTGTTGCTGCTAATTGCTCGCTAATATCTGCACCATTCACCAATAGCTGTCCAATATCAACACGAGCATGGCTTAACTGTTTATGTGCTGCTAATGTCTGTACTGCCTGTAATACTTGAGTAACTGAAATTGATTGATTAGACGGACGAGTTTTGGTCGCATTTTGAATCATTGCAAGCTGCGTGCTGGTTGGGATATTGGTTAGCAACTCACCAAACAAAGTGACTTGTATGTCCTGCTCTTCATCCAACTGATTAAGTAAACCAGTCAATTCATGTGCCTGTTTTTGTTGATTCTTATAATTATTTAGCTGCTCTTGATGATGTTGACGTAATACCGTAGCGTTACTCACAATACGTGTCCTTATATATGAAAAGTTTATATGAAAAAAAATAACTCTAAAAGATGAGCAAATATCATTACCATTACAATCATATTTATGGCTCATATTTAGATGTGTTTAAAATTGACAGCAATACTAATAATTGATGCTAATAAATGTCTTTAATATAACATAAACATAGATCGCCTAAACATAATTAGCAAACTAATTTTATAGCATTATTTTCAATGTTTCTAGTCTAGTTACTAGTCTAGATTTTCAGCGTTACAAACCTGTATTACTATTATAACTATCACTAGCAGCGTATGGTGAGACCAAAATAAATCAAATGACTTATAGTCTATCTATTTTTTGAATTTGATAAATGTTTGGATGTTTAATTACGCACATTGATCGGTGTATCACCTTGAGTATTTTTCGGTTTACTAGAATATAACTGGTCAGCAGCTAAAGTATGATTAGGTATCATTATCTGGTCATCATAAGCAGGGACACCTAAAGTATGCATATATTGTGTGTCTTTATTTACATCATTAATATCCGCATTACTTTGAACATCCATGCGGTGTTGCGAATGCACCTCATCATTATCAATGGTCGCTAATGGTAAAAATGGATTGGTCGCAGCAGTGGCATTAGAAGCAGCATTAAGAGTTGAAGAGGTAGCGAAGGCACTGTATGCTGCTAAAGGAATAATAATGGCAAGGGCAATGGCAGTGTGCTTGAGTAATGTATCCATAAACAACCGCTGTGGAACAGTAGATGGTTGAGTATTGTGATTGCGCTGATGTTGATGATAATGTTTGTAATCTACACTGCTATCTTTTTTATTATGATGTTTTTGATCCGCAGCTTTTGTGTTATGGGCAACACGTGAGCTACCCCTTAGACAATTATCATTAATGTGATGTTTATTAGAGTGATGGCTTTGTTTCATATTCATAATATAAAATATAATCAGTCAGTATTTGGATGTTGAAAATATCAGCCTTATTTATTTCATATTTTTATCTATATTTTTTTTAATTTTTATTGGGTCGTATATTATTTAGTAAATAAACCAATTAAAATTAACTGTCAATTAACTAAAAATAACTAATATAAAGAATCAAATAATTTGAAAACTAATATATCTTTAAATAAACATATTAATTCAATAGATGTAAATAAGAATAACGACTTGATATAATCATAGGATACTACTACCAAACTCACTATATTAACTATGTATATAAACGCAACGGTTTGTAAACTATCAATCCATAGTTTCCATTCATCATTCATATCATCGTTTCTTAGCAAGACTTTAACAAAATTTAACGATGAAGTTAAGTATTATTTTCCACTGATACAAAATTAAACCAAATTTTTAATAAAACTGCGAATACCCGCCACTTTATCTGCACCATACTGCCGAGCCATTGACAAATCTTGTGGTGTCACTCCTCCCAATGCCACCACGGGCATTTGTGCTTGTGCAGCTAATAGTGAGAACTTAAACCAACCAAGTGTTAAGGCATTAGGATGTGTTTTGGTCGTACTGACTGGTGATAAAAATGCAGCAGCAATACTGGCATGTTGCTGATGAATTCGCTGTGCTGCTAACTGGTTAGCGTATTGCAAACTTTGTATATCGTGGCAGCTAACCGTTATTGCTAAATTATCAAATAGTGACAAGTGGTGGGAAGCATCTTGTTTATGTGACTGCTTCTGAGTTTGCATGACTTCTATCAGTTGCTGTTGATTAAGATGTTGTGCAACCAATTGCTGCTCAATAGTCTGATAAACATCGTACTGAGCTAATATATGTAGATCAGCAACTGATAAAATTAACTTGATGTCTGTTCGAGTACGAACCAGTCCTTGTAATAATGCCACCAAACAGGCAGATTTTTCTAAATTTAGACTGTCCTCATCTATAAGAGAAATAGAGTTTTTGGATAAATGATCACGTGCCTTAGTAAGCAACTCATCATTTTTACATAATGAGATATCCTCTAACTTATGACGCACATAAACACAAGCGTCTGGTGGCAAATGATGAATATGAAAATCTAGCCAGTGTTGTATACTTTCAAAGTCGGCTACTGGATAAGTAATAACCAGATGATCAGGCAACCGCAGCCAATCGAGAATGACTTTATTCGCATCTGGCAATGGGCATTGTCCTGATAATAACTCACCATGACTTACCCAACACAAAGGCTGCCCCTCTTCCCCTAGTTGTTTATTTCTCAAGCTCTCATATTGGGCTTTTACTAATCCAACCCGATAAACATGCAAGCGAACTACTTTGTCACCTTGATTTTTATTTTTATAGCAATGACTGATGATTCCCATTTGATTAATAAGGGCTTGTCCCTCTATTTTTTGTGTTTGTGTTTGTGGTTGCAATTTATACTTTATATCAAAGTTAGCACACTGTAACTGCAAACCTACCTCTTCATGTACCTCACGAATCAATGCTTGCAATGGATGCTCAAACAATTCAATTTTGCCACCAACAAACTCATAACGATTACCCTGATGCTGCTTGCTACTACGAAATCCTAATAAGTATCTATCTTGATAATGCATCACAGCCACTGCCACATCTATTTGTTCTTTCGCACGCATCGCTATTGACCTTTTTTATGATGGACTCTTCTAGGGTCTGTTAAACATTCATCTTCATAGGAAAAATTGAGAAAAATTTTCCTTAGTCAAGGCAATGAACACAGGTAGCTTTTGTTAATAACAGCGGGATATTAACCAGTTCATTAACGAAGAATAAGGTAAATTTAGCCAATTTTTACATGCAAGTAAAAAATAGCTGTATCCCTTATGGATATTAGACTAACAGGGTGAAAGTTCAACAGCCCCTATTAATACAGTTTTTATTAGGGTCTTTTGTGTCAGCTTTGAGGTAGATATGACCAACTTAGCCACAAAATCAACCATATTATGAACTCTTAACTTCCTTATTATGCTACTAATTTTGATAATCAGCGAAAAAAATAAAAAAAATTTTAAAAAGTACTTGCAATCGCAAGTGATATGTTTGATAATTAACTCAAATGATAATCATTATCAAATAAACCAATTAACTTACTTATTCAAAGCTCAACTTAAGGGTTACTTTTACTAAGTATACTAACATTGGTGAGTAAATGATAAAGATTTTCATTTTAACAAGCAATTTTTCATTTGCCAAACTTATCACTCTATTTGAACTAGAGTGTCACAAAAAAGGAACTAGCCATGAATAATGTTATCTCACGCTCTTTACACTTACGTGATAATCAACTACCAATGTTGCAATCACAACACTTGTTTGCACTAACTAAAGAAGTACGTATTCAACATGAAGGTGAAGAGTATCGCTTACGTTTAACTCGTAATAATCGCCTAATTTTGACTAAATAATGGAACATAAATGAGATTAAAAGGTATGGTGAAATAAGCAACAATAATAGATAAAATACATTGATAGACTCTTATCTGTTGTGCTTTAACCTATTGATAAGTTGTTTATTTCACTATCCGCCTCTTTACTTTTCCAACTCTATTTTTATACTCATTCATTAAAGTTTTGTTATAAATTTTAGATATTATGTATGACTAATAATCAAATAGAAATAGTAAGCCACTTACTATTTCTTAAAATAAAAAATAATTAGGTTTGTAATAATTGTGTCATTTGTAATTGTAGTAAAGACTAATAAGAGAAGTTGTTTTTCTCTTATTAGCAACTTTAAAATAATATAACGACAAACAATAAAATAAATCAAAAGTAAAAGGATATAAAAATAAAATAATGGCTATTGGAGAGGTATCAAACAACCACTTAACAAAAATAATAAAGATAAATAATTAAAACTAAGACAATAAAAATAATAAAACAGATAATAATAACTATAAAATAATAATAATAAGCAACTTAAGTGCAGCTAGATTGATTGGAACTCATCTCCCCCTATCAACCTAGCTGCTTTACTTTATCTGCTACTTTTACTTTTCTTTTACCTTATAAGCCATCAATGGTGTTGTTTCCTATCAATCTTCTGATGCTAATATCCTTTTAACTACAGTTGATTACAGACAATGCAACTACCGTTTTGTAGTAATGCAACCTCAAGCAGATTTAAAACTTCCAACTATAGACCATATCAACCGTATTTTCTGCAGCAGCAGTGGCTTCAATGTAGATACGTCTGGTTAACTGATAGCGCAATGAAAAACTACTTTCTGCATTAAATACCCCCACACCATAGCGTATGTATAAATCTGGAGTGATATAACCTGTCACATTGACGTTGGTATCCTGACCTGTACCAGCAGCATCTACTGTCAGGCTTTGTAAACCAAAGGCTTGACCAATAGAGTTTGTCAGTCCTCGTGTACTGCTTAAGCCAAAACTAAGACCCGCAGCAGCTAAATTATTTGTTACCTTTGTACGGAAACCCTCTTTACTAATCTGCGTGCTGCCTGAGCTTGATAGGCTACCTGTCACCAGTGCATTCATCGCCTGTTCTTGAGTCAAACCTGCATTATTAAATACGATGATATTTGGTTCAGCTACTTTACCATTAATACGAACACCGACAGTTTTGCCTTCAATCTCTTTGATCGCCTCAATACTAAGAGCAGGATTTTTGACATCACCATCAAAGCGAATTTGTCCATAATTTAGCTCTAAATTTTGTCCAAACGCATCAATTTTACTTCGCCGTGCAACCTGTATCACACCACGAGCCTGCATCACACCTTGACCTTGCTGAGTCACATAAATTGCACCGGCAAGCGGGATAGTGGCACCAAAGCCTCTAAAATTGACCTCCGAACCCAAATCAATACCAATATTAGCATTGATAGACCATGGCTTGGATATTGCTAATACTTCATTGATATTACCAATCATACGTCGATCTAGTACCACCACATCCTCTGATTTGGTAATCACATCTTTACTGGCTTCAGGAGGTCGAATGGTTGCCTCTGGTACAGTAACAGCGCCTTCAATATTGACATAACGCTGCGTCGGACGCACAATAATATCCAAATCAGGATTGATTTCAGCATAGAGCAATGGCGGCTGAGAAATGATTAGTTTGTGCCCAGAGATACTTAGTTTTGCTTGTAACTCTTGCTGCCAGTCTATAGTTCCCTCTAAGACACCATTACCCTCACCACTGTTAAATGTTCCATTCAATGTTGCTGTCTGTCCACGTACACGTGCCTTAGCATTGATATTACTCAGATTGACTGGCATATCAAGCATGGCTATCCGACCATTTTTGAGGTTAATATCCCCATAAAATACTGGACTACTTAGCGTACCACCTAAGCCACCTGCCATGGTGGCATTACCTTCTAATACCCGCATACCTGGGAAGAATGGCTTAAATATCGCTAAATTAAGCTCATTTAAAACCAATGCCCCCGAAATGGGCTTACTAGGTGCATACGGATCTAATAAAATATCTGCATATCCTCGACCACCACGACCAGTATTGATATCTGTACGCAGTTTTAAGCCTTTTGCTGTTGATTTTGCTATCAATGAGACACGCTTATAACTGATGGATACAGGCTGGCTATCACCATCTTGGATCAAACCTACCCGTCCATTATCAGTAAACATGGTTGCATTGATATTAGGCTGCCCACCTTTCTCCCAGCTCAGCATTGCCTTACCATTAACTTGTGCCTGCCAGTCGATATCACTGGGTAAAAATGGTGAGAATAAAGAAGTATCTAACTGCTGTACCACAAGATTTATTTGTCCTTGCTGTTGTGAGACAAATAAGTTATCACGCAAGCATAATTTGCCTGTTTGTTTCACTGCCTGCCAACAATGTGCTGCCAGTTGTACACTTTTATTATTGATATCTGCAACCAATTCAGCAGGTTGTTTTTGTTGTAAAGTGACATATTTCGATGTCACTTCGCCTTTACCTATGACACCATTCCAACGCATTTGCTGATGATTAAAACCGCCTTTGAGTAAGGCTTTCACTGTGGCTTGTGTGTCTGCAACTTCTAAATTGACACTATGCTCTGCTTCTGTCCCATCAAAAACTAAGTTGAGTTGACTAAAGTCCCGACCAGCGGCTTTTAACCCTGTGGCAGCAAGCACCATTTGGCTTGGACTTTTACCCAAATTAACGATTTTACCTTTGGCATGTCCTTGGGTTAGTACAAACTCTGCCATGGCAAGCTGATCAGCGACTAGATCTACATAAATGGTTGGTAATGCTTGCCCTTTAGGTTGCAGCCAAATGATCCCACCTTTGATTCGACCCGCCAATTGTTCAGAAATTTTATCTAAACTATGAATATTGACCTGAGCTTGTAGGTTTTGAGCATCACCGTTTGCCACAATCTCATTTTCTGCCCAACGAATTGTTAAATTGTTAGCATCCAACTGTTCAGCAATCGCTTGTACTTGTGTGACTTGCTGCTGTGCATCTGCTTGCTGAAGCTTTTTGAGATACGATTGCATATCTTGTGGCAAATGTAAGGTCGCCTCAAGACTACCCGTGGCTAATAAAGGCTGTCCTTTCAGCGTACCACTGACATCAATTTGCGGTAGGTGTACAATTTGTGTCTGCTTACCCCATTGACCAGTGGTGATAATATCTCCTGAGAGTGCGCTGGGCATATCTGCGACAAAATAGCCGATATTAAACTGATCCATTGTCGCATTGATGTCCCATTTTATATCTTGGGATACATCAATATCACCTTGAGCAGTGATGCCACCAGCGTCTCCATTAAAGCTAAATTGATGCAGTTTAATACGCTGTGCATTACCATCGGCATCAACCACCAGTTTGCCTTTTGGTAAATCAGAAGTATCTAAGCTACCATTAAATTTGACAGCAAACTTAGACAGGTTACCAAACTTGCTGCCATCTTGTTGCCAATGCCCTTGACTGACTAAGTTACCAGAGACGATGCCTTTGGTCTGGGGCACAAAAGCACCAATATTGAAGTTATCTGTATCTGCTTTGATATCCCAGCCAATACCCTGACGCAAATCAATACTACCTGACGCCAATAATGAGCCAGCATCACCTTTGTGACGTAATTTCTTAATATTAATTTGTTGCATTGACCCATTGGCATCTAAGCTCAATGTACCTTTAGGTAAACCTTGCGTCTGCACGCCGCCATCAAACTGGGCATCAAAGTGTGCCAACTCACCTGAGTACAAATCAAACTGCCCTGCACCTGTGCCATTAATAGCAACCTTTCGGTACTCTGGCGTTTGTGACTTTGTATTGTTTGCCGTGGCATTTTCAACCGTGCTATCTAGTACCGCTTGCAGATCTGAGGCAAGTATCTTAATACGATGACGCTGACCTTGAACCACTTGCTTTCTATTGCCACGTGCTTTTTGTTGACTGACTGTTTTTTTGATGTCTTGCATCACACCAGATGCGGTCACACTACCAACAAGGCGATTGATAGGTAAATCTTTTTGGTAGGCTTTAGGCAACAAACCAGAAGTTTGTGCTTGTATCTTCCACTGCAAAGGCTTGTTTTTTTGCGCCAGCACTATCTCACCATTGCCTGTAAGATTACCTACCACACCTTTATATAGTAATGAATTGATATGAATGCGATTGCCAACTTTGTTTAAGCGCACCTGATAATCACCTTTAGGTGCAGCATTCAACTCTTCAATATTGGCATTGGCATCCACACGTAGGCGTTCACCACGAATATCTACATCAGCCTGTCCGTGTTTGCTATTAATATTACCAATATCTGGTATATCTCGGCGCAATAGGTTTTGCCAACGTGCAGATATGCGCCATAGATCCGGCTTACGTGGGTTATTAGAAACATCACTTTGAATGATATTTGCCCAGATTTTTTCACCATCTTTTTGTGATAGATAAGTACGAATCTGCATTTTACCATCAGCATTGGCATTATCATAAACCACTGCCAACTTACCATTGAGAGCTTTTGGTGCATAATCAACAAATTCTTTAGGAACAATGGCATCTAGCTTATAGCCATCTCCTTTGATCATGGCTTTTGCAGTAAATTCTTTTGACCAATCTAAAACCCCTTGCGCTGATAACGCTCCTTCAGGACTATCCACAACCAGGCTATCAATCAGCATCTGGCTATCTACCACTTTGGCCCGACCACGATAATGTCCTGTTGGAATATTTTCAGCACTTAAGTGGCTATTAATGCGTAGCTCAATATCGGATATGACACCAGAGGCGGTCAGTAGCCCTTGCTGCAAACGGATATCTTGACTTTCAGCATAAGGCAATACCAGTTCATCCCATTGCAACTTAGCTGAAAAAGGAGCACCCTCATCTAACCCTTGTGCTGCAAAATCTCCAGAGACTTTATGATCATTGTAGCTACTATACACCTTACCCACAGTACGTTTTAGGCTGCCATTAGCAGTAATTTTTAATGGCGCAACATACAGATCTTCCAAACTATTCACCGTTACTGTAGCTTTGGCATTGAGTGGATAATTTCCTTGTAAATCTATCTCACCTTGCAACCCAGCAATATTGACAATATCAGCATACTGTAAATTAGCTTGTCCAATATCCAGTGTTGTCCCTATCCAGCTTAAATCCTTAGCTTCAATATCCGTCACTACCACAGGCTCTTTGGTTACTTTCTCATAGCGAATACTGTCAATATTGGCATGATCAAAGCGCAAATTCACTGGTAAATCTAAAGTTCTATAATCATAAGGTGTGTCTGTTGGTGGTGCCCGATCAATCACTCGTACTTGCCTAATATCAGCATCACGCAAATGTACTTCTTTGACAAATATGGCTCGCCAGCCTATCTTCACATAAGCATAATCAATAAAAATATCAATATCGTCATTGGGCTTTAATACCACAGCAGAGACACTTAAACCATCACGTAAATTACCCTCACCATAAGTCAGCGTCACACCTGTCTCTTGCGCCAATTTATCCACCAAAAACTTACTGCCACCAGCTGTACCCGCCATCACATAAAGAATAATCAGCACTATGGCAAAAAAACACAGCAGCCAAAATAATAATTTCAATAAAAATGGCAAGCCATACCAACGACGTAATGTTGCCGCATCACCATCTGTCTCAGATTCAGATAAGGGAGGATTTGACTCGGTAGGTAACTGAGACTCTGGATTCTCAGTTTTTTCTTGTTTTTGAGGGTCAGGCTTTTGAGGAGGTTGTGTCATGATAAAACTTTATATACTCGCAAAATCAAGTCGAGCCCATTAGTAATTACAATGAAGATCCATTACCAGTTATTGCAAAAATAACCCATGCCTTATTGATAAAAATATGTAGGCGGTGGATATATTGATGCTAGTAATAGGTAAAATATCTGTTATTTATAGCTTGCTATTTATATTAAGCTCAGCAGTTTTCTTAGCTTATTGTAAAGGTGAGCCAATAAAGAAGTATAAGCGCACAGGCACATCATCTTCTAACACACCCGCGGCAACATCTAAGCGAACCAAACCCACGGGAGATGCCCAACGAATACCTGTACCGACGCCTACTTTTGTATCTGTTTTAAAGTCTTTATCATAAGCATTACCCAAATCAGTAAATACTGCTGCACGAAATCCTGGCTTAAATTCATAGTTATATTCTACGCTACCTAATGCCAGTATTTGCCCACCAACAGTATAGCCATTTTGCATGGCAGATAAACTATCATAATCATAACCTCGAAGGCTACGATCACCACCTGCAAAGAAACGTAGTTTAAAAGGCACTTCGTTAAAGTCATCTGCCCAAATATAGCCTGTATCAATACTACCAATCACCTGATGCTTTTTGCCATCTCCAAAACTATAAATAATATTACCACCAGCCCGCAATATTGCCATGTTTGTCTCAGTCACTAATTGTTTTGAACCTGCCTCTATCGAATAATACTGTCGGTGACCTTGTGTAGGGTTGGTTACATTATCAGCGACAGTTTTATTGAGTGAATAACCTAATAATAAGGCTTGTTGATCAAAACTGGCATTATTACGATTAAATGGTGAGGGTAGTTTTTCTCGCTCCACCCCTTCAATACCACTTTCAAGTCTATCGAGACGATAACGCAGTGTATAATTGCGATTCCATCCAGACTCTTTAATAATATTACGCGCAATGCCTGCTTGCATTGTTTGGGTAGTCAAATCAAAACTACCCTCTCCTTGATTTAACTTTTCTTGCTGAAACTGCAAATTGGCTGCCAACGTATCATTTAACGGGTGTTTCCAAGGACGACGAGCATGGAAGCCAACTGTCTGATTTATCTCTGATAGGCTTGTAGAAACACCTGCTTGATAACCATTACGATTGATCAAATTATTATCAAAACTGGCAACAGCATGTACACCTGTATCTGTTCCGTACCCAATACCCAACTGCACATCTTTTGGTTTATCTGCCATAACAAAAACATACAATGGTACAGACTTGGTCTTCTGTACTTCTTCTGGTGTAATACGTCCTGCTAAATTCGGCTGAGTCTCTGGTATATTGTCGATATCACTAAATGGATCTTCTTCGTCAGGTAATATCTTTTTTGCCAATGAGCTAATGGCATTACTAATCCTACCCAACACACTTTTCGCTTGTTGAGGAGTTCCATCTAACACCCTATCATCTGGCAACATCAATAAGCGATTTGCTTTATTTTTTATCGCCTGTAATTTATCAGATGTTTCTTCATCCACTGCAAATTCTATGGGTGCTGTTTCGGTCGCATCTGCTGATGTCGCCGCTTCCACTGCATTGTCGTTATCTATCAAATCTGTCTGTTGTAACTGTTCAAAGATACTTTGCGCTGCTGCATCTGTCGACTCATTTCCTGAATCTCCATTGGTATTAGCTTGAGACTCACTCGTATCTTTAGTATCTCGTTGAGCTGCATCATCGTCACTACTACTGGTCGCATGACTGTTATTGTCAAAAGTTAATACTGCATTTGAACTGCCATCGGGTGGTGTCACCACATCAACATTAATGGTATTAAAATATTGAGTGGCTGCCAAATCATTAGTAAACTTTGCAATAAATGGCTGGTAATAGCTATCGCCTTTACGAAACACGTACAACTGTTTTAATAAATCCAGACGAACAGGTAGTTTGTCAGGATCTTGGGTTAATTCGCCCGTTTCTTTATCTAAGGTAAAAAAGATAACATCACCAAAATCATAACCATCACGTGTATTATAAATAAGACTAATATCGGCAGTGTTGTCAGGTAAAATAACATCAACTGATTTATTCAACCATTCTGCATCAAAATAACCATGACGACTACTGGCTGATTCAATCGCAAATTTGGTATTTTTGTATGCTCCTTGATTAAATACATCCCCTTCTAATGGCAAAGAATTTTTCTGAATTTCTTTAAACTCAGGAAGCTCAGCACCTTCTCCTCTGATATCAACCACACGTGTGGCAACTGTTACTGGCTCACCCAATCGCTCAATAATGACATCAATATCTTCTTCACTGCGTTTAATAAACCGTAAACTAATATCATAGTAGCCCACTGCTTGTGCTGCATCAATCGCTTCTTCACGCAGCCTTGGCAATACAGCGGTAAAATCTGATATGGACTGTGCTGTCAAATCTTCTAAGGCTGCTTGGATATTATTCGCAGGTTGAATGTCAGTATCTGCCTTAACCAATATCGGTGGCTGATTACTATCAGGATTGTCTTGCTGCAAATAGATATTTGCATTAATCTTTGGCAAACTCTCCCCACCACCATTAAAGATACGGTTATATATTTTTTTAAATATATTGCCACCACTACGAGCCAGAGGGCGGTTATTTTGTTGCGTAGTCATGCTATTTTGGGTGGCTTGTGCTTGCTGAGCTGCACTATTATCGACGGTATATTCTGGTAGATAGTCATCAGGATCAATGACAGCGTTGGTATTGTTGTTTTGTGCCTGATCAATACGTTCACCGGTAATGTCATTGGCACTAAGTTTAGCATCATCACTAGATGGCGTTGCTGCTAACTGATCTAACTGCTGCGGATCTTTGGTCAAATCCTTCTCTGTAGATACATATCCTGCATCAACAGAGTCACTAACTTCAATGGGTCGCTGCGCTGCTGTTTGCTGAGTAGCTGTTGTGGTATTGTTAGTATTATTGATATCAACGTTATCACTGGCATCTTCTAATCCAAGCGTTTGCCGATTTGAAGGCACGGGTAAAGTAGCGGTGTCCAACGCTGCATCATAACCAATGGGAGGCGTTTTATCAGCAAGCGTTGCCACTGGCTCATCAAAGCTAATGGCTTGTTGCTGCTGAGTAACTGCTGCTAAAGATTGCTCTATTTGTGCTGCAGTCGGCATATCAAAAGCAGCACTGGACTCATTATCAATCACTGACGTAACGGTATCTTGCCAAGCAGAGGAATGATTAACCTGAGAATTAGTAACACCAGATGACGTATTATTGCTATTACTAGTATTAGCAATCACCTCATTATTTTGATTAGAGTTGTTAATATGGACATCATCTAGATTTGATGAGCTATTCTTTGCTGACATCACAGGCTTAGCAAAACTACCAGATACTGAGGGTAACTGGCTGAGAGTCTGTTTTTGATATTCTTCTAATACACTTGGATCTATATCACCTCTTTCTACAGCTTGTTTTAACCTCAGTGCGACTAAAGCAATGTCTAACTGGTTATCTGCATCTGTTTTTGTTTTAGTGACAGGCTCATTTTTTTGTTGCTTAGCATGAGCTTGGCTATTTTGACTGACTTGTGTAGTCTGACTACGATGACTATTTTGTGCTATATTTGGTGTATCTGGCTGATTATTCAGCGTATCTTGCGCATATCCAGACACACTAAAAGCGGAAGCTGACAGTATACATGCAATGCTGGTTGTCAAGGGAGACAACCGAAATAGAATTATTGGGGCTTTTTTCAATTTCATTACCTTTGCTTTATTAACCACTCATATCCACCCTGATTTTAGCCCTTGCTATCATACCTTGAGACGCTAAAAAAACCTAGCATCATTTGCTTCTGAGATTTGTTATGATATCAATTCTTACTCATTTATAATAATAGGACTTACGCAGTTTCATAGATTATTAGCGGCTGAGAATCATTATTTTTTATCAAGTGGGCTAGCTGTACGTAGTTTCAGAGGCTTCGTAAAAATTGCTCGCCGCTTTATTAAGACAAATATTGTACTGTTGCGTAAGTCCTAAATAAAACAACTACAACCTAACATTATTATGCAACTTATCTTGTATCACAAATTCTGATAAGTTGATAGACATTCAAGTGCATATAGAGGATGCCACATGGCAACACAATTTAGTCTGTTTCGTCACCGCCGATTCACTGCCATGTTTTGTACTCAGTTTTTAGGAGCGTTTAATGACAATGTATTCAAACAAGCGCTCATATTGGTATTGACCTACACCGCTGCCAGCAAACTTGATATCGCGGTCAGTATTTTAAATAATATGGCAGCCATGTTGTTTATTTTACCGTACTTTTTGTTTTCTGCGGTGGCAGGGCAACTTGCTGATAAATATGAAAAGTCATGGCTCACACGCAATGTCAAGATTCTGGAAGTGATCATCATGAGTATTGCAGCCATCGGCTTTATTTTTGAAATTTACTGGTTGTTATTTGTCTCTTTATTTTTGATGGGCACACACTCCACCTTTTTTGGCCCTATTAAATATGCTTATTTGCCCCAAGCCATGCAGCGTGATGAATTAGTCGGTGCAAATGGACTTTTCCAAATGGGCACGTCACTGGCAATATTATTAGGAATGATTCTAGCAGGTGTATTGTCACAAATGGCAAACTCTTTGTACTGGATCAGTGCGGTAGTAGTACTCATTGCTGTGCTGGGTGTGGCTAGTGCATCTGCCATTCCTAATACCCCTGCTGTACAACCGAAACTGAAAGTGAATTGGAATATATTGACTACCAGCATTGATGTAGTCAAGTATGTTTATTCTTTGCCATTATTATTTTTTATCATTCTTGGCAATAGCTGGTTTTGGTTTTATGGGGCAACCTTTTTGACTCAAACGCCTGAGCTTAGTAAAATCATCCTTCATGGTGATGAATCAGTGGTTATATTTTTACTAACTTTGTTTTCAGTGGGGGTTTCTATTGGCTCGCTACTATGCAAAAGCTTAACCAAAAATCAAGTCAGTCTACGTCTATTGCCATTTGGCATTTTAGGACTGAGTCTGTTTGCCATTGATTTATATTTTTCGTTATCAAGTCTGGCAGTTGGTGAAATTAGTGGGCATTTATTGTCTATCCAACAGGTTTGGGGAGTGAGTAGCTATTGGCGAGTCTTCGCTGACTTGTTTTTGTTGGGCTTTAGCGGTGGTATATACATTGTGCCACTTTATGCCTCTATGCAAGCTTATGCCCCCATTAGCCACCGTGCACGTATCATTGGTGCTAATAATATTTTTAATGCCATACTAATGGTATTTTCTGCTCTCTTCTCTATTATGCTGCTTAACTTATTGGCATTATCATTACCTCAGCTATTTTTGGTCACTGGTATTTTAAATATTTTAGTGGGTATATTTTTATATATAAAGCTAAAAAAATATCGTGATAGTATGCCAATAGAGGAAGACAATGTCATAATATAACCCTTAAGAAAAATAGCAGTTATCTATACAATATAACATATATGGTTATTCACTGAGTGTTGACAGTATATAAACAAATAAAAAGTTATAAAATAGTTAACATAGCAAATGATAATAAAGAGGTAATATGCGACCACAATCCCTATCTGTATTAGACCGTGCTATTGTTGGTTTTGATAAAGCATTGCGTGCAGTTATTCCAAACTCAAACCCCAGTACCCGCCCTCTTCCTGTCGATAGTGACGCCTTGCCTGAGTTATCTATCAATGAAGCCCGTCATGTTGCAGGGCTTATGCGTATCAACCATACGGGAGAGGTTTGCGCTCAAGGTCTATATCATGGACAAGCGTTAACCGCCAAAAATGATACGGTCAGAGAAGCCATGCATCATTCTGCCGAAGAAGAAATTGACCATCTGGTATGGTGTGAAACCCGTCTGAATGAACTTAGCAGCCATCCGAGTGTATTTACACCAATATGGTATGGTTTGTCATTTGGTATGGGTGCAGCAGCAGGACTGATTTCTAATGAGTTTAGCTTAGGCTTTGTTGCCGAAACAGAAGCACAAGTGAGTGAGCATCTGCAAGATCATATCAGCCAACTACCCAAACAAGATCAACGCACAGCACAGATATTACAACAAATGGATATTGAAGAGCTGCAACACCGCAGTGCTGCCATAGATCATGGTGGCACACCACTTGCGCCGCCAGTACGTATTACCATGCGCTGGCTTGCCAACCAAATGAAAGCTGTGGCTTATCATTTATAATTTTGGGCCGCAATTTATTTGATATAGTTTATTTTAGTAGATAATACAGTCTCGATAGTTAACCGTAACGGATGTAACAATCAAACAATTGTATTTGTGCAAGCCGTTTTGTTAGGGTATGACACAAATTGCAAAATGCAATAACTGTGCTAAGACTGTGCTTTTATTTGTTGCTGAATGAACATTTTAAATGTTTTCATATTTATTATTGCTAACATATTGTCCACCTTCCATAGACTTCATCACCTTTATATATCACCATCTACAATAAGCAAGGTAACCTTTTTATGTCTGTCTCCAATATTTCTACTAAAACAACAACTTCTCGCCTGTTTATCTCTGGTCTTTTTATGAGCACACTAGGTATGATGACAGCCGCTCAAGCTGATGAGACACAATCACCTTATATACAGCTATATCAAAACAGTGTTAATAACCCTGTTAATAATATTAATAATAATACTGCTACTGCCACAGCTACGAATACCAATCCTCCAAAAGCACCTGCAGCACGTATTACCAGTACCCGTACCATCAGACCTGCCGCAAATACGTCAGCTCAAACAACAAATACGACTAATATCACCCCAACCATTGCTACCAATACAGAGCTACAGCAAGCTGAACCCATCGTACGAGTTAGCAACTCAATCCGTTATAGAGAAAATACAGAAACAAATAGTATTGATTTACTCAGTAATAATTTGCCACAAATACCCACACCACAGCTTTCTGTGAGTGATATTAGTTATGTACCAACCATATTAATTCCACAAACGCAAAATAGTAATGCTGCATTGTTAGATGTCAGCTTACTAGATGATTTTATTAATGAAATCAACCCACATGCTCGCCACTATCCACCAAACTTTGATAACATATCACAGCGTTACAACAGCAAAATAAAACTTAAAGAGCTTGAGGCATGGCTACGTCCTTATGCCGATGCTCCTAATGCTTCTTATGAAGTGCTACTACGTGCCACCAAACTCAATAGTATTGGCAGAAATCTTGACTTAGGTTCTGATTTTGTGGTTCGTGCCAGTACGTATGTCACTAAAGCAATTGAGCGTCAACCAAACAGTGCCGAAGCCAACTTTTTATATGGCATGATGCTAAGTGAAGGTGGTGGTTTTAAAGCAGGTAGAAAATATCTTGATAAGGCAGCAGCTCAAGGTTATCTAGAAGCTGAGCAAAGCTTAGCGCAAACGGATCTATTAACAGACCAACGCTCTCAAGCGTTAGAACGTCTACGTCGATTGAGTATACAAAACCCCAATAACCGTCAATTACAACAACAAATCAATATCATAGAAAATGGTGATTATTACATTTGGAATTTGCCAACCAATTAATATCTATTCATATTGACTCAAGCCGTAATCATAATAAGCAAAACTGAATATTTTTTAAAAATTATTCAGTTTTAAAAATGATAATCCTTAAAAGCCACATACATTTGTGGCTCTTCTGTTGTGAATCCAAGTATAATTAATACTCAGTTCTCAAGGTTTTATCTGTATAAAGTATGTGTTAGATTAATGCCATGTCATTATATTAAGTCATACCATGAATCCATTATCTAACTCTTTGTGCTATCTTCGTTCTTCATGCTATGAGCATCCATTATCGAGCTGGCAGAAAACTGACAAACAGCCCACTCATCAAACACTCAAGACAACAACCACATTTTTATTGCTAATAAGTAGTATCAGCTTACTTATTGGCTGTAGCACTGTGAGTGTGTCGCAAAAAACAGTCAGCCAAACCATTGATAAACAACGCGCCAATATTGTTACTAATAATCACTTAAGTGCCCAAACCAACACCACGCTGCTGTCCTTAGGTATAGATCAAGAGGCTTGTTTGGCATATCTACCCAGCTGTATACAGAAAATTCAACACAATCCTTTATTGACCAATACTCGTGATACATTGGCACTGCTGGCTGAATTATATTATGCAAAATCTAATCTATATGCCGCTTTGGAAGCCTGTGATATTGCATTACAACGTCCACCTATAGATCCTTATTATGCCAACGCCCCACTCTCTGCTAAAGAGGAACAGCGTAAATATCAACAAAGTAAAGACTGTATCAATGCGCGTGCTCAGCATCTGCTTTATGCTCTACGCTATAGCTATGCGTTTTTATTTTATCCAGCACTACAAGCTGATAACCAGACAGACAACTCTCAACAAACTACACCACTCACCACAGATAGCATAAACAAACAGCTTAAATATCTCTCTAGTGATTTGGATATTCAAACCAGAGATATTTATAATGCCGCCAGTAATGAGCTTATCAAGCAATTATTTAACGTCACCTTACACACAGCAACACAAGAGGGCGCTGCCTATTTAGACAGCCATTATAACTCTACAAAAAACACAAAAAATAGCACGCCAGCTCAGATTTTTGATACGCAGCCAAATCAAACAGATAATAAACAAGTTAATAGCAAGCACACAAATACAAATAATACCGCCAATCTTAGTGAGCGTATTACTTTTGATATTGCTGACCCCACACACTCTACGACCACATCAGTACAGATCAATTTACCCACAAATTTTAATGCACTTGCTGCCTCGCCTACTCGTTCATCACATACTAAAGCATTGCCGTCTAGCAATAGTCATCAGCAGACAGACAACTTGTTAAAGATGGATGCTAAGCTATTACCTGAATTACGCTCAAGCTATGAGCTGAGTTTTTCAGGATTAAATTCGGTGAGTAAACGCGATGGGCTTGGGGTTAGTTTTGTTACTCAGCAACAAAACCGCTATAAGACCTCTTTACTTGGTATGCTGGCAAATAAAAAAGAGCATACAGAGGATAGCTCACCCAATAGCCGCATTTATCATAATGGCAATATATTACTTACAGGGGTAGTATTAGTTAGTGGAAAAACCATCGATGAGGTAATAAATAGTCAACAAATTAATATCAACTTATATGATCCACTGCATACGCACTCTATCGACATACTTGGCGAGCAATATGCCTTAGCAGCTAACTTTTCATCAGGCTATGGATTATGGCTATCAGAAAATCAGCTCAGTGGAGTGGGTTATATGAATCTGCTGGCTCGTCAGCAGCAGCTTGTGCTACCACAACTATTTATGCTTGAGCCGTATGACCCTAATAAACGTACCATTATTATGTTACATGGGCTGGCATCGAGTCCTGCCACATGGGTAAGTACCACCAACGATATTTTTAATGATCCCACATTAAGAGAAAACTATCAGGTGTGGCAAATATTTTATCCTACCAATCTGCCCATGTTAGAAAACCGTTATCAAATTCAAAAATTGATCCATGCGGCATTTTTACAAAATGATCCTGAAGGCAAAGATGCTGCCAGTCATCATGGGGTGCTGATCGGACACAGTATGGGTGCGGTGATTGGTCGTATGATGGTATCAAATGATGACCTGCTACCACACCTCAATGATATTTCTGGTACAGCCAAAGACTATGAGCTCAATAAACTTATCCGTCAAAGTTTTACTGAGCAAGAATTACAATCAAGATTTACCCTCTCGCAGCTACCACAAATAGATGAAGCAGTATTCATCTCTGCCCCATTTCGAGGTACAAATTATGCTGACCGTTGGTTTACACGTACGTTACGGCGAGTCATTCAATTACCGTTAGGATTTATTCAAACACTGACTGGTAACTTTACCAGCATTGCTACCCAAGGTGAGCTGTCTAATAACCCCTTAGGGGCACTGTACCTACAAAATGGTGCCAGTCAACTCAGTGATAAATCCTCATTTATGCGTCTTACTAAGGATTTAAAAATAGCAGATAATGTGACCTATCATTCATTAATTGCCAGTGAAGATACTGATATTGTAAAAGGCTTGGCTGCCATGAGCGCAGATACTTCTAACCTAGATTTATCTCAAAACCCAAACCACCTTTCTACCCCTACCGCTATTACACATCCTGCTGATACTCTGCTGGATCCACAAGAAATCACGGATAACCCTATAACTACCCCTGCGATAACGACCATAAATGTCGGTGATATCAGCAGTAAAGTAAATCAAGACATATCCGATGGTATTGTGCCTTATAAAAGTGCTCATCTAGACGGTGCTGCATCAGAAACTTTAATTGGTGGTGGACACAGTATCCAAGAAAGCCCGCAAGCGGTATTGACGCTACGCAAGATATTACACCAACACCTACATGATACAGCAAGCAACAATGCGAAAAAAAAATACGAAACAAGACACTAAATAATGCGAGCAACCAAAAATGTAAATTTGCGTCCATTATATATACACAGTAGCAACATACTTTGGACGCAACAAAAACATTTTAGCCGTTAGCATCACTTAAGTTTAAGCGTATAATATTCAACAACAACTAACTAATTCCATCATATCATTTAAAAATTACATCATTTAAAATAGGTTACTTTTAATCCGATTGAAATCAAAACTTATCGTAATCAGAGATTTTTATTTATTTTTATCACACACAACCTCACTCAATTTTCAGATATTTTATTTTTAAGTTATTGATTGTACGATAGTAATTAATATCACCACTGACAACGTTCTATTTAAAATAAATATCTTGATAAATAATATTTGACACCCTAATTCGGCATATCACAACACCTAAGGGCATCTCTCATGATAGACCAACTTGACCCCATTTTACTTGCTCGTATTCAGTTTGCCTTTGTAGTCTCTTTTCACATTGTATTCCCAGCATTTAGTATTGGTTTGGCATCATGGCTGACTGTCTTAGAGTGGCGTTGGCTGCGTACAGGCAAATCCATTTATGCAGAAGTGTATAAACATTGGTCAAAGATTTTTGCCGTGGTCTTTGGTATGGGCGTCGTCTCTGGTGTGGTTATGTCCTACCAGTTTGGTACTAACTGGGCCATCTTTTCTGACCGTGTGGGTAATGTTTTAGGACCACTACTTGCCTATGAAGTTCTCACTGCCTTTTTCCTTGAAGCCTCTTTCTTAGGTATCATGCTTTTTGGTTGGGGACGGGTGAGTAAAAAAATGCACTTTACTGCCACTGCTGTGGTTGCTATTGGTACCCTAATCTCTGGTTTTTGGATTTTATCTGCCAACAGCTTTATGCAAACGCCACAAGGATTTTTTATTGGTAACGATGGGCTACTGTACCCAAAAGATTGGCTAGAAATTATTTTTAGCCCCTCTTTTCACCATCGTTATGCACATATGATTACTGCGGCATTTTTGACCACTGCCTTTGCCGTTGGTGGTATTGGGGCTTATTATCTGCAATCCAAAAAACACCAAAAACATCGCGAACATGGCAAAGTGATGTTAGGAATGGCAATGCTGATGGCAATATTTATAGCACCTTTGCAAGCATTCATTGGTGATTCCCATGGTTTAAATACGTTAGAACACCAACCTGCCAAAGTCGCTGCAATGGAAGGTATTTGGGAAGATGAACGTGGTGCTGCGCTTAGGCTATTTGCCATTCCTGATCAACAAGCACAAACCAATCATTACTCAATAGAAATCCCCTATTTATCGGGACTGATTTTAACCCATTCATTTGATAAAGAAGTCAAAGGACTAAAAAACTGGCCAGAAGAGGATCAACCCCCCGTTATCATCGTCTTTTGGGCATTTCGTATTATGGTGGGAATTGCCTTACTCATGATTATAACTGGCATATATAGTGCCTATTGTTATTACAAAAAAAATCACTTTGCGCTAGATAATAAAAATTTTCATCGTCTATGGATGTTGATGACACCGCTTGGTTTTATTGCCCTGTTGGCAGGCTGGTTTGTCACTGAGGTTGGACGACAACCATGGACAGTATATGGAATCATACGTACATCTGAGAGTGCTTCACCTCATATTTCTTCTCAGGTAGCCACCACCTTAGCAGGCTTTATTATTGTTTATACCTTTATTTTTGGGGCAGCCACTATTTATATTTTAAGACTCATTGCTAAAGGCCCACAGCCATTTGATGACGATCTTGAAGATGATAACTTCTTTGAACATTCTGTCACTGAAGGACAAGGGCGTACCCTTAGTGGTGATCAAAAACCTGCTGAAAATACACGTGAAGATACAAAATCAGATAACAATACAAGTTTAGAAAAAAATGATGACCTAGATGGAGGGCTACGCTAATGTTTAACTTTGGTGAAGTATTAGATTTGCCACTCATCTGGGGTGGATTGATTGCTTTGTCGGTATTTATTTATGTGCTGCTTGATGGCTTTGATTTGGGCTGTGGTATTTTATTTCCCTTTGCAGGCTCTGATAAAAATCGCAGCCGTATCATGAACTCCATTGCTCCTTTTTGGGATGGCAATGAAACATGGCTGGTATTGGGTGGTGGCGGTTTATTTGCTGCTTTCCCTGCTGCTTACGGCATCATCATGACAGGTTTATATTTACCTGTTACTTTTATGTTATTTGGACTGATTTTGCGTGGGGTCGCCTTTGAATTTCGCTTTAAGTCCCATAATAGACGCTTTATTTGGGATTACTGCTTTCATATTGGCTCAATAATCGCTGCCTTTATGCAAGGCGTAATGCTAGGTGCATTGGTGCAAGGTCTTGACGTCCAAGACCGCTTATATGCTGGTGGCCCTTTTGACTGGTTCACCCCCTTCGCCTTACTGTGTGGCGTGGCAATCATTATCGGTTATGGACTTTTGGGTGCAACATGGCTGATTATCAAATCAGAAGACAAACTACAAGGCTGGGCACGCAAAACTGCCACGCGGTTATTATTGGCATTCATTGCCTCTATGATTGCTGTTTCAGTCGCTATGTTATTCTTAAATGTCGATGCCACCTCCGAGTGGCTAACGTTCCCAACGCTACTTTATTTGGCACCAATGCCATTGATTGTTGCGGCACTGGCGTATGTGATGCATCGTGACCTTGGTGGTAAGCGTGAATACCGCCCATTTTTATTAACGGTTGGTATGTTTTTTATGGGTTATGTCGGACTATGCTCGGCATTCTATCCATATATCGTTCCTTATGCGATGACAATGCATGAAGCTGCTGCTGCTGATACTTCACTGTCCTTTATGCTCATCGGTGCAGGTCTTATGTTGCCAGTGATACTTAGCTATACTGGCTATGCCTATTATGTGTTTAAAGGTAAAGCTACCCATGAGCATTTATATTAATTAAATGGTGCAATTGTTGGGCTAATTCATGATTGGGAATATTTGAGTAATTACCATGAAACTTTCAAAAAAGCAATCACAGTGGGCATGGTTTATAGGGCTATATTTGGCAGGATTTGTTGTGGTAGCCAGTATTGCTCAGCTCATTAAATGGGTAATGGGGATTTAATACCATGTCTATTGGCTTTCTTTTTCTATCTCTAGTGCCGCTTTAATGGGTGCAAAGCTACGTCTATGTTGAGGCAATACACCATGCTCAGCAATGGCTGCTAGATGTACTTTGGTTGGATAGCCCTTATGCTTATCTAGCTGATATTCAGGATAATGGCGGGCATCGGCTACCACTTGCCTATCTCGGGTAACTTTTGCCAACACACTGGCTGCTGCCATACTACTGTGTCTTGCATCGCCCTTTATCCATGCTGCACTGGTAATTGCCACATTGGTTGCAATGCCTTGTTCATATAGCTGTGACCATGCAAATTGTGGCAGTTTATTACCATCAACCAATATCCAGCAATGGGCTTGCCTCTTAGCATCAACTGCTTTTATATTTTGACTTAAAGCAGTTACTAATACCTCAGCACTCAAGCGCATTGCTGTCATGGTTGCTTGAAAAATATTGAGTAAATCTATTACCGATGCGGGTATTTCTACAGTGACATAACCAATGGCATGTTGTTTAATCACAGGAAATAACCTTTCTCTTTTTTTCTCAGTGAGCTTTTTTGAGTCTGTCAATACTGCCAAAGGAGTATCTGCTAGTGAGGCTGTTTCAATATCTATCGAGTACGCTTGTGGCAAGATAGCCGCTGCTATCACCACACTACCATATAAAGGACCTCGCCCAACTTCATCAATGCCGATGCTAAAGTGGACCTCATTTTTAGCTTGCTCAACGTGGCTTTGATTGCTTTGAGTTTGATTGTCTTGAATTTGGTTACTTTGCAATTGCATATCTTGCTGCAATCGCTGAACAAACAATTCACCTGCTATGATGATAGTCTCTGGTAATGCTATTTGTTGCCAGCCTGTTTGTTTATCATAAAAAGCAATAGTCGTTAAAGTCTGATTTAAAGATTGACTTGTAGAGGAATCGGTTGGTTCTACCATAAGTTGCTATCCATCCATACATCAATCACCGCATGCACAGGTGATTGGTTACTCTGCTCACGCAGGCGAGCACTGACCGCATCTAGTTTGTCTTGCTGTTCTTGACAGCCTCTGGCTTGTAATAACTGTGTGGCGGTGCGACAAATACTCTCACCTGTTGCCTCATCTTGTATCAGCTCAGGAACAATGCGCTCATTTGCCAAAATATTAGGCAATGCCACATAAGGCACTGTTACCAAACGCTTAGCAATCTGATAAGTCAATTTATTGAGTTGATACACCACCACCATCGGGCGACGCAATAGCATGGCTTCTAAGGTAGCTGTACCCGAAGCGAGTATCACCAAATCAGAGGCTGCCATCACATACTGGCTAAAATGGGCGTGATTTTTATTATCATCGAAAACCACCATCACCGCTTCGCGTAGCTGCTCATTACGACCATCAATCAAATCTTGCACAATAAATTGATGGTTTTTATCAATGGTGGGAATAATAAAACACAACTGGCTATCAACCAATAATAGCTTTTGCATGGCATCTAACATCAACGGTAAAATCGCATTGATTTCACTGCGACGAGAGCCTGGCATGAGACAAACCAGCTGACTTAAATCTCGATGCAGCTCATTAAAAAATTGTTTTAATTCAGGATTACTCCATACCAACCCTCTACGCAAGTCATGCAATGATGTCGTTAACAAAGCAGGATCTATGGTATACAGTAATGGGTGTCCCACACAAATTGCTGGATGGTTATGTTTTTGATATACCGGTAGCTCAAATGGAAACAAACAAAGCACTAAATGCGTTGCCTGCTTAATATCATGTATACGTGATTCTCGCCAAGCCCAAATAGAAGGGCTGACATATTGCACACAAAATATACCTTTTGGTTTGAGTTTTTTGGCAACTCGTAAATTAAAATCAGGGGCATCAATGCCAATAAACCAATCAATCTTAGCTTTGGTAAATGCCTGTATCAATTGCCGACGAGCTTTGAGCAAATCTGGCAGGTGTCCCACTACTTCGACCAACCCCATAACTGATAGCCGTGACATTGCAAACAATGGCTGCAATCCTTGAGCCTGCATCAACTCACCACCCACACCCACCCAAACAATATCATCACATAACGCATTCATTTGGCGCATAAAATCTGCCCCTAAGCTATCACCCGAAGCTTCACCAGCAACAATACCAATCACCAGTGGCTGCAACTGTACAGGTTGATTTTCCGTAATTGCTACTTGTGTAGACGGGTCGGCAGTGAGCGGAGGCTCAGGCTGAGATTTGTTCATCAATACTCCTTATCAAATGATCAAAAGCATCACCATCAATGAGCGCAATATTTCTGTCATGACCATCATTAGTTCTATATTATATGGTTTTTATCTGTGATTGATATATGGCTGATATCGTGCCCACTCAATTTAATTGCTCACTATACATAAGTCTGCTTCAGCCAAAAAACTGGTATGATTGCTATGTTATTATTTTATTTCACCTAATTTCTATGGCAGTATAACAAAAATTTGTTTTATATATGCCATATATCAGGCAAACTTCAAAGGATTAGACTTGTCAACAGCAACGTTTGTCCTCATAATAAAACAAACCATTGATAGATTCTTATTGTGTGATTAGATTCTGTTAAATTGAATCAATATGAATCTTTATGTTTTAATCATTGTATTGATTACCTATTAATAGTATTTTATTTAGCCAATTCATAATTAGCTTAACTTTAACGCTCATTTTCTAGCCAAAATAACAGGCCTATTTCTTATGACCACCCAACCCATTACTCATAATGCAGACATAGACGACGTGAATATTGAAAAATTCATACCCTTAATGACACCAGCACAGCTAAAAACTGAGCTTCCCTTAACCGAAAAAGCCCACAAAACTGTGCTCGAAGGACGGCAGACTATTCAAAATATTCTAGATGGTAAGGATAATCGATTGCTGATTGTGGTAGGTCCTTGCTCCATTCATGACATCAAAGCTGCCCATGAATATGCTGATAAACTCAAAGTGCTTGCCGATGAATTACAAGACAGTATTTTTGTGGTGATGCGGGTTTATTTTGAAAAACCACGCACGACCACTGGCTGGAAAGGGTTGATTAATGATCCTGATATGAATGACAGCTTTGATATCGAAAAAGGGCTGCGATTGGCGCGTAATCTGTTACTTGATCTCAACGAAAAAGGGCTACCCTGTGCCACTGAAGCACTTGATCCCAATACACCACAGTATATTCAAGATTTAATCAGTTGGTCTGCCATTGGTGCTAGAACCACCGAAAGCCAGACACATCGTGAGATGAGTTCAGGCTTATCTTGCCCTGTGGGTTTTAAAAATGGAACTGACGGCAGCATGACAGTTGCAGTCAATGCAATGAATGCAGTCAAATCTGGACACAGCTTTTTGGGATTATCTGCTGATGGTCAAGTGTGTATCATCAAATCTAAAGGCAACCAGTACGCTCATGTGGTATTAAGGGGTGGTAATGGTAAACCTAACTATGATGAGACTGCGGTTGCACAAGCAGAAAATGAGCTAGAAAAAGGCAAAGCCAATGTCAAAATCATGATTGACTCCAGCCATGCCAACTCAGGAAAAGACCCTTATTTGCAGCCGATGGTCATTCAAAATGTGGGTGAACAAATTCAAAACGGTAATAAGTCTATCATGGGAATGATGATTGAAAGTCATCTAAAAGGCGGACGTCAAAATCTTCCTGAAGATTTAAGCACATTAGAATATGGCAAATCCATCACCGATGGTTGCCTTGACTGGGACAGTACTGTTGCCTCTTTACGCAATTTGCGTAATATGATTAAAGAGTCTTTGGCAAAGCGTTAAGATGTGCTGATTGATATAAGTCAGTGTCACTGCGCAAAATCCAGTAGCAATTATTAACCATAATAAAATAAAAAAACGCCTATTTATTAGGCGTTTTTTTATGAGTAGGATTTAACTTATTTTATTGTGCTGTCAAAATATGTTGTAAGCTCTCTAACGTATTTTTGGAGCTGACTTTGGGACGTAATTGCGTCAAGTAGCGTTTGGCAGTGGCTTGTAACGTTGGCTCTAGGGTGTACCAACGTGCCAACACTTGCAATAAGCGTGATGCCAATACAGGGTTGCTTTGATCCAATTTTGCCACCACTTTTGTATATAAGTCTAACCCTTGCTCACTCCATAATAGTGTGGGCTGTGCTGCCAAACTACTCACCACGGCACGCACTCGGTTGGGCGTACCCCAATCAAATTTATCATGTGCCATCAGCTTTTCAATACTTGCCACATCAGTATTAGGGTCGGATGCCTGCACACTAAACCATAAATCAATCACTAAGGCTTCGTTTTCAAATCGTTGGTAGAAATCTTGTAGATAATTATCTTTTTGTGGCAAATCATAAAATACAATCGCTTGTAGCGCTCCCAAACGCTCAGTCATACAATTGGCATTATCATATTGGGTATATGCCCATGTCTTAGCTTCATCAATACCCGCTGTTAATGCCATATCAAGCACCACATTACGCAACGCACGTCGTCCATTCGCCTCTGGTGTATCCGCATAATCCTCAATGGGTAATTGCTGATAAAGCTGAGTAAGCTGTGGCTTTAAGTGCTCTGCCAATGCCTTTTTTAGCACTTGATGTTGTTGTTTCACTGCTTGTGGCTGATAGTCTGTACTAAAGGCTGTCGCCAATTCTCGCTCCGAGGGTATGTCAAACAATCTGGCACTGAGCATGGCATCGGTATTATGTAAACGCTCAACTGCTTTACCAATAGCAGACAAATAATGAGTGTGCTCATGCTTTTGTAATAACGCACGATTCACCAATGTCTGTGCATGTTGCCACTGATTAAAACCATTGGTTTCATGCGCCACCAAAAATGCCAATGCGTCATCGCTATAATCATACTCTAGCTGCACGGGTGCGCTAAAATTACGCAATACCGAAACTATCGGTGCTGTATGATCGCTGCTACCAATATTAGTAAATCTAAATGTCTGCTGCTGCTCGGTTAATAACAATACTTGCTCAGTCAGCAAGTCACCTGTCTTAGCATCAAATAATGCCACAGCAATTGGAATGGGTAATAACTTAGGTGCGTCATAACCTGCCACATGGCGGGTCTGTTGAGAAAAGCTCAGCGTCAATGTTTGACTATCTGTATCATACTCGTGCGTACCAGAGACTTTTGGCGTACCAGGCTGAGTATACCAAGTCAAAAAGTCCTCAGCGGTACTGTCTGCCACACTCAGTGCCGATAAAAAGTCTTCAACCGTCACTGCTTGCCCATCATAACGGGCAAAATACTCATCCGTACCACGACGAAAGCCTTCTTTACCCAATGTATTGGCAATCATGCGTACCACTTCCGCCCCTTTTTCATAGACCGTGGTGGTATAAAAATTATTAATCTCCACAAAATTATCAGGACGTGGTGGGTGTGCTAATGGTCCTGCATCTTCACTAAACTGATGTGCACGTAGGGTTGCCACATCATCAATACGCTGTACCGCAGGCGACTGCTGATCTGCCGAAAATGATTGATCCCGATAAACAGTAAAACCTTCTTTTAGGCACAATTGAAACCAGTCACGGCAAGTAATGCGATTGCCCGTCCAATTATGAAAATATTCATGAGCTACCACCGCTTTGACATTAAAGCTACGATTGTCGGTGGTGGTTTCAGGGCTAGATAACACACACGCGGTATTAAAGATATTTAAGCCCTTATTCTCCATTGCTCCCATATTAAATTGACTGACTGCCACAATCATATAGCGGTCTAAATCATAGGCTCGACCATAATTTTTTTCGTCCCACGCCATCGCATCTTTCAACGCTTGCATCGCCACATGACACTTATCAATATCATAAGACTTCGCATACAGCTCAAGCAATACCTCACGACCTTCACTGGTGGTATAACTATCTTGTAATACGTCCAAATCAGCAAACACACAAGCAAATAAATAACTTGGCTTACGTGTTGGATCTTCCCAAATGGCATAATGCCTGTTATCGTCCACCTCACCTGACTCTGTTAAATTACCATTTGCCAATAAGGTTGGAAATTTTTTATCTGCCTCTAAGCGAGTAGTAAAGGTGGCTAACACATCAGGGCGGTCAGGATAATAGGTAATCTTACGAAAACCTTCAGGCTCACACTGAGTCACATACATTTGCTCAGCATCACTGCTACTGGCATCCTGATCCCCTGCCAAATACAAACCCTCAAGCGCCGTATTTTTCTGAGGTACAATACGTACTTGGATAGCTAATGTCAGCGCATTAGGCGCATGATGGATACGCAAACCATGTTCATCTACCTCATAGGCATCTGGAGATAATGTCTTATCATTCATTGCAATACTAACAAGCTCTAACCCCTCTCCTGCCAGCCATAATACTCCCTCATGTTCACGTTGCATGACAAGCTTACTATCCACCAACGCATGATCATCAAACAAACGAATGTCCAAATCGATGTGCTCAACTGCAAATACAGGTGGTTTATAATCTTTAAGATAGACTTTATTTGGGGCAGGTTGCGGTTCATGTGCTGGTGCATCTGGCACCTCAGTATCAATGATTTGTTGCTCAGCGGTCATATTGGTCGTCGTCATAACTCTACTCGATTAATTATCAATTATGGTTAAATGGTTAAATGGTTAAATACATTAAAATAATTGCTCTACCGCACTTATTTTTAGTTAATTTTTTATCTTTATAGAATACCGTTTATAATGGGTGTCAATCTTGACTAATACAACCCCTTATTTATGCGCTACTATTAGTAATGATAACTACCCATCACCCTGATTTAAGCCAGCCAATATGGAGATAGTATGGCAAATATGCCAGATACCAATTTTAAGCAGCCATCTTTAGCTACCAAAATCACTGATGTGACTAAAGAGATTGACTCTCACTCTCATCATCTGACTTTGATTTGGCAATCCATCGCCCAGATTATCAGCGATGTATTATCACATACTCTCACCATGCCACAACAAACAGAGGAAATAGACAACCAAGTAGCAATTCAAACAGAGAAACAAACGGAAAATCAATCTGCACAACCGATACCTAAAATACCCAAAACCACCAATATTGCACCTTCTTGTCTTATCATCTGTCATCAAGATTATATTGACATAGCAACGCATCATCTAACAGCTACCATCACGCAGCAAATACAATCACAACATCAGCTAACCCCAAAGCTGCTATTTTTAGACAATACCGAATTTTTAGCCAGTACCTATCATCAACAATATCAGCTTGGCTGCTATATCGACACGTGCTTACTACAAGAGTTAATGACAAATAAGCAATCTAATCAGACGGATACAGACAATACAGATGCTAAAAACACCACAGCAACATCTTTAACTGCTCATATCAGCACTCGTTTACGCGATATTTTTGCACAGCACAGTTTGATCTTAACCGATAGTCATAGCAACTTATTAGCGTTTGGTTTTGTCAAAATGGCATTACCATCTTTACCAAGTAAGGACAGTAAGCCAATAAATCATACCCAAACTGATGATAAACGTGATAAAAAAAACAAAGCGGTTGATAGTCAACTTGATATCAACAGTCATGATGAGATGATGGATACGATTAAAAACAAACTCAAAATATGGCAATTTAATTTATATGATTATAAACCACAACCTGACTGGCTCAATGCTAAATATTGGGCAAACCCCGAAAACTTTGATAAATATCGCTGGTAGCATACTTCTTAACACACTACCGCCATTTTTATAAAACTGCAAAAATTGTATCCATTCACATCATGCAGCCAAGCCAAATTATGGGCAAGCTTTTGTCTTATTGATGCTTTTTTGCCTTATTACTACTTAAATAGCCATATTGAGTACAAATATTTGTTATTTTATCCTAAATATTTTCGATAAACACAGACAAACTCTTGTATAAACTTTGAAACTTTGCCATTATTCACCTTAGTAATTTACAGTAAGACTACTTACAAAAATTAACATCGAGTCTAATATAGTGACAAGTTTGGGTATACTAAATAAATGTAGAAGTACCATCCAACTTTTGTCATACTTTATTGAAAACAAAAGCGGGTAAATAATTAGTTACCATTTTAAAAGCAAGCTGAGGAATATATATGCAAATCATGACCAAATTTACCATCCTATCTGTATTATCTGCTGCCCTAGCAATCACATCTGGTTGTGCTACTAAGCGGGCAAATACATCAGAAGTTGTCGTTGCGCCCATGGGAATTCCAGGTGCTGCTGTTTATGGTAGTGGTGGTTCATTAGTACAAAATACGCAGCAAGTGGTCATTGCATCAGAGCAAGTCCGCAGTACTGTATATTTTGCCTTTGATAGCAGCGCATTAGATGCTCAAGCTCGTGCAATTTTAGATGAGCAAGTTAACTTTTTAGCTAGCATACCAACTGCCAGAGTATTGATAGCTGGTCATACAGATAAACGTGGTAGCCGTGAATATAACATCGCACTTGGCGAACGTCGTGCCCAAGCTGTCAAAGATTATTTGGCAGGTAAAGGTGTTACAACTGATAGAATAGAGACCATCAGCTATGGTGAAGAAGATCCTGATCCTGTAGGTGATACTGAGCAAGACTATGCACTAAACCGCCGTGCTGTCTTATCCTACTAAGTTTACTTTAAGATTATCAATCAGTGATCGTATAGACTTATTAAGATGATAAATAACCCTAACTGTATTTGATCGAGAGGTAAAAAAACCCAGCAGCCTGCTGGGTTTTTTATTTAACCATGCAATTTATTACTTCGCAGCTATTTAGCTTTTCTGCTACAGGTCAATTGACTAACAGTAACGATCATAATGCCAGTATATGGCTTGCGGTGGCAGAGTTTAGCAACCCAAACTGGCAAGCAACTTCCAAATTAACTGCTAACCAACCACTGCACCATATCTACTCTACCCCAACCAAACTGGCTAAAAAGCAACAACACCATTATCAACAAGCCATGGTACGTAGTTTGCTTAACGATATGCTATGTAAACTTAATATCACTGATCAGCTAGACAGCCAGCACTATCCTTACCGTCTACAACACTCACGATTTTATGTTTGTTTTAGTCATTCTCAAACATGGGTCGCCTGTGCCATTAGCAAAAATCACGCTATTGGCATTGATATAGAAAAAAACCCCATCGAGGATCGTATTGCCAAACGCTTTTTTCATCCTCATATCCTCTCTCAGCTTGCAACACGACAGCCTAATGAACAAAATATCTATAAACAACTGTGTTGGATGCTGGCAGAATCTTTACTTAAAAAAAATAATGGCAAGCAGCTTGGTGTATTTTTGCAGCAAGATTATAGCTCGATAATATCGCAATTATTATCCATTATCAGACAGCCAATGCCCTGTCATAATCACGACCATAATTTGGCAAATAATCACAACAATCAAGATGTCTACTTAATACAGCTTAGTCACTATCAGTTACCCTCTGTGATAACTCACTGCTCAGGTATTATCTATCTAAAAAATCTATCTGTAATAGCCACTTATTAACATTAAAATAAAATTAAAGGCATATCAAAGATAAAAAGAACAAAAAGATAAGAGGCAAAAAACGACCCGAAGGTCGTTTTTTGTGCCGCAGCAATATTTATTTCATTTTTGAATTGGCAATGCAATTAGAAACGGTAAGTCACACCAAGCTTCGCAATGGGTAACCATTCCATTAAATCTTCTGATTCAATTTCTCTCTCAATTTTTTGCTCAGCCAATGCACCATTTGCACCTGTTGCTTTTACTGTAGCATTCACCTTACCAAGGTAAGCACCACCAACCTCACCAAATACCCCCCAGTTACTGTTAATATTTGGACGGAAACCAATGGTAGCATAAGGAGCTAGCTTGTTACGATGCTTAATATCAGCCGTCACAGAACCGACATTGGTTAAATCGCCTGCTTCTAATGCTTTAGTTGGTGTGCCAACATAATAATGCTTACCATCAACTGGATAGTAGGCATTATCACCAGCCTCTTTTGCATTTGCTTTTGCAGTAAATTTATTATCAGGAACAATGATTCCAGTGCTAACGGTAAACCAGTTACCAGCAGGACGTAAATTTACGCCCAAATACGGGTTGCTAAAGTCAGTCTCTAAGTCATAGTTAACATTATTGGCATCAAAGTCACCTCCAATAAGACTGGCTGCATCCCCACCAGCCCAACCTGCTTGTAATTCGGTGGTCTCATTTAGTCCCCAAGCAACATTTGCACCATAACCCAATGTACCCGCCTCAGCACTGATTGCGGCTGGATGGATGGCCGTATCAAATAAAGTACGTGTGGTACCTACTACCGCACCTGTGGTATTGCGAATAATACCTGCTTCTGGGTTATATTGATATTGAGGTGTCTCTACAGTAGAAGTTGTCGCTGCTGGTTGCGCCGCCATTGCCGCAGTTGTGCCCAATACTGCTACTGAAAGTACAGATAGTTTCATAAATCTCATCACATCATCTCCTCAAAATAATAAATTAAACATAGTGTCGTGCCTTTACCTATATATAGCTCTGAATATAACTATATAATTGCTATCTAAGATATATTATTAAACCTTGTTTGCCATATAAAATCATCCCCTTCTTATAAGTTTTTATTTGAAGTTCTGTAAATTTTACAGTGGTCTTGTAAGCAGTTATTACTCAAATGCACCATTAAAAATAGTAATGATAATAATAACTTACAGACAATTGATAATTCATCCTAATAACAAAAAATCCATGAATATAATGCTATAGTCAGCGAAGTTATAAACTGGTACAAGGCAGGCGAGTGCAGATAGTACGGTTGTACAGCAAGCGAGCCTAACACCGTAACAGTTATCAAGTTCGTTGACTATATCTTTTATAGTCTACTGATATCTTTCAATAAGACATTGTTATACTTTCACTGATCCTCCTTTATAGATTTTGATATGATAGTAAATCACAATGACCTGATCTTTTTTATGCAATAAAAAAAGACGGCTAGTTTAGCCGTCTTTTTTCTAATATTTCATTTAGTATCTTTAACAACAATTTTAAAAATAAGCAGTAATCATCTTATATAACTTAAGAGTCTAAGCCATAGACTCAGTTGATATAAAATCATCCATACCTAATTAGAAGCGGTAAGTCACACCAAGCTTCGCAATTGGATACCATTTTAAATCGCTATCATTGATTTCTCTTTCTGCTTTTTCAATAAATTCATTAGGATTAGCGACAACATAAATAGGATTTTGTTCCGTTCCTTTATTTATTTCAATAGTACCATCAACATTAACATTTGACTTATAATCACCCATATAAGCAGCACCTACCTCAGCAAACATACCCCAACGATTGTTAATATTTGGGCGGAAACCAAGAGTCGCATAAGGAGCTAAAGCATTTTTGTTTTCTGCATGCACATGCACAGAAGTTTTATTAGTGACTTGATATTCATCACCATTAAGACTAATTTTTGCTTTGTTACCATCAGTTGGTGTTAATGTAACATCGATTTTATCGCGAGGTACGATAACACCAGCACCAACTGTTAACCAGTTTTTAAAAGGACGTAACTGTGCACCTAAATAAGGGTTACTTGCCTTCACTTTATAATCTAAAGTACCTTTAAAGTCCTTGTATTCATCACCCAGTACTTCACCCCAGTTGAGTCCAGAATCTTTGGCATTCAGTTCAATGTCACCATCGACATCCATACCAGACCAACCTGCTTGCAATTCAGTTGATTCGTTTAGACCCCATGCTAAATTTGCACCATAACCTAGAGTACCAATCTCAGCACTAATGGCTGCTGGATGGATAGCGGTGTCAACCAAGGTTTTTGTTGTATCTACTACCGCACCAGTAGTATTGCGGATGATACCTTGCTCTGGGTTATATTCATAAGCAGGCTGTGCTGCCATTGCCGCAGTTGTACCCAATATAGCCATTGTTACAACAGATAGTTTGATAGCTTTCATACATTTCCTCATAAGATAGTTAAAGTACAAATAAATCGATTAATTATTTAAAGTACAAATAAATCGATTAATTATTTAAAGTACAAATAAATCGATTAATTATAACGTACTTGAGCGCATTGTATCAGAATATTTCCTATTTTAACTGTAATAGTTTGTATTTTTAATATTCTTAAACAAAATAATGGCTCAACGCAACTATTTATTAACATGTTATTAACATGGTGACACTGTAGCGCAAGTTTACTGCAAAGTCTATTTTGATGATAACGTGACTTCACCCGTGTCATCTATTACAATAGCATGGCTGAGAGGTGTTGCACCATTAATGGTTTATTGATATTAATCAAATAAACTTTTATGTCAGGCTCAGCATTCTATGCTAACTCATAAGATAATATCAACCTTTTGTTTATTATCGTTATTATAGGAAAAGATTAACGACACCTGCGTTACCAATCTTTATTCGCTTATAGTTAATTTATTTAATAGGAGTCTATGATGAACGCAGTGTCATCTTCGAACAATACCACCGCCGATTTTAATGATTACAAAGTAGCAGACATTTCTTTAGCAGATTATGGTCGCCGTGAAATTTCACTGGCAGAAGCGGAAATGCCTGCTCTAATGGGCCTACGTCGCCGTTATCAGTCTGAGCAGCCTTTGGCAGGTGCAAAGATTTTAGGCTGCATCCACATGACCATCCAGACCGCTGTACTTATAGAAACCTTAGTGGCATTAGGTGCTGAGGTACGCTGGACATCTTGTAATATCTTCTCCACTCAAGATCACGCTGCCGCCGCTATTGCTGCTGCAGGTATTCCTGTGTTTGCATGGAAAGGTGAAACAGAAGAAGAGTACGAATGGTGCTTACGTCAACAAGTACATGCTGGTGGTGAGTCCTCTGGTGAGCTTTGGGATGCCAATTTAATTTTGGATGATGGGGGTGATTTGACCGCCCTAGTGCATGATCAATACCCTGAACTTCTTGCCAATATTCATGGTATCTCAGAAGAAACGACCACAGGGGTACACCGTCTGATTGATATGCTCAATAAAGGCACACTAAAAGTACCTGCGATTAATGTCAATGATGCGGTCACTAAGTCAAAAAATGATAATAAATATGGCTGCCGTCATAGCTTAAATGATGCCATCAAACGTGCAACAGATATGTTACTTGCAGGTCGTCGTGCATTGGTTATTGGTTATGGCGATGTGGGTAAAGGCTCGGCACAAAGCTTACGCCAAGAAGGTATGATTGTTCGTGTCTCTGAGATTGATCCCATCTGTGCGATGCAGGCGTGTATGGATGGCTATGAATTGGTGTCACCTTATATCAATGGTAAAAATACCAATGAAGCAAGTGGTGTTAATAAACAATTGCTACAAGATACCGACCTGATTGTAACTACCACAGGTAACTATCATGTTTGTGATCGTCACATGCTGGCAGCACTAAAATCCGGTGCGGTGGTGTGTAACATTGGTCACTTTGATACTGAGATTGATACCCAGTTTATGCGTGATAACTGGCGTTGGGAAGAAGTCAAACCACAAGTACATCAAGTATTTCGCTCGGATGCCAAAGACGACTATATCTTGCTATTGGCAGAGGGTCGTCTTGTCAATCTGGGTAATGCCACAGGACACCCTTCTCGTGTCATGGATGGCTCTTTTGCCAATCAAGTATTGGCACAAATGTATCTGTATGAACAAAAATTTGCGCAGCTTGATGAAGACAGTCGTTTTGATAATCTATATGTCAAAGTGCTACCCAAAAAACTTGATGAAGAAGTGGCAGCCGCAATGGTTGCTGGGTTTAATGGTGTGATGACACAGTTAACTACTGAGCAAGCTGAATATCTTGGCGTCCCTGTCGAAGGTCCTTTCAAAGCCGATGAATATAAGTACTAAGGTGGGAGAAAAAAACCATGACGACCAAGCCTGATTTTTCTTTTGAATTTTATCCACCAAAGACGGATGCAGGACGAGAGAGCTTATTAACAACTTTTGATGAGCTTAATGCCCTTGCTCCCAAGTATTTTTCTGTGACTTATGGTGCAGGTGGTTCTACTCGTGAGCGTACCCTTGATATCATCAATCTACTCAATGGACGTAGTCAGACGCAAATAGCCCCACACATCTCTTGTATTGGTGATGATAAAGTACAAATTGCTGAGCTGTTATCTGACTATAAGGCATTAGGAATAAAGCGTTTGGTTGCCCTACGGGGTGATCTGCCTTCTGGACAAGTTGGTATGGGTGAGCTGCCCTTTGCGCGCGATTTAGTCGCATTTATCCGTGAGCAATCAGGTGATCACTTTTATATCGAAGTGGCTGCTTATCCTGAGATGCACCCACAAGCACGTAGCTTTAAAGAGGATGTGCAAAATTTAGTGAATAAATACAAGGCGGGTGCTGATGCGGCAATCACACAGTTTTTCTTTAATGCTGACAGCTATTTATACTTGCGTGATGAGCTAGAAAAACAAGGTATTGATACACAAAAGCAGCCACTGATTGCAGGTATCATGCCCATCATTCATGCTACCAGTCTGATGCGTTTTGCTGATAGCTGTGGGGCAGATATTCCAAGATATGTGCGCAAGCAGCTTGCAGACTATGGTGATGATCGTAAGTCTATTCATCAATTTGGGTTTGATGTGGTGTATAAGCTGTGTGAACGCTTAATGGCAGAATCTGTTCCTGCGCTGCATTTTTATAGCATGAACAAAACTGAGCCCAATCGTGAGTTGGTAAAAGCTCTAGACTTAGCTTGATTAAGTGATATAAAGTTTACTATTAAGCAAGTTGAAATTGCGTTAACGATAAACTTAGTTTAAACAAGCTATATTATCCAACAGCTTAGGATTATGCTTTATCTTAAGCTGTTGTTTATTCCTTAAACAATAACTAATAATATTTTTTCATTAACCCTTATCCAAATCCTTTTATAAAGGTAATATTGTCTATGCGACGCTTTTTTTACCTCCCTAGTTATTCTAATTCCTCTACAAACGCCTCTACTTCTCACCTGCAACACGCCTTCAATAATGATGCCTTAATTACCTTAACCGAAGATATTTTTCATCATTGGTGTCGAGTGTTACGTGCCAAAGAGGGTGATAAAGCGATTTTTTTTGATGGTCATGGCGGTGAATATACGGTGCAACTGCAACAGATTGAAAAAAAATCTGCCACTGCCAAAATCATTGATTGTAAGCATATTGACCATACCAATCCTTATTATACTCATATCGCCTTGGTCATGAGTCGAGGTGATCGTATGGATTATGCCTTACAAAAGGCAACAGAGATGGGCGTTAGTAGTATCCAACTGTTGACCAGTCAACATGGTGAGGTATTTTTAAAACCCAATCAGGTGGATAAAAAGATGGCGCACTGGCAGCAAGTGATGCTATCTGCTTGTGAGCAATGTGGTCTTAATCGTCCACCTTTATTACTCAAACCTGTGGCTCTTAATGATTGGCTAGCAGGTGAGGTTGGTGAAATAAGCGATACCTTACTGCCACTAGCAAATATTGACTATTATCAAAAATTACAAGCATCCCATAAAGCAATGTCTTTATGGGATGAATCTCACTCTAACGATATTGAGACATCTAAACCTTTACGTTTAGTATTAGCTGTACCTAACGAACCTACTTCTAGTACAACTGATTCTGATGCATCTACTACTCATGCAAATGCACACACAAAATTACCTGCCAGCCAGTTAAGGACAACAGTAAACACAACAGAGAAAATCAAGCATTATATTCAAAACAGCCCTAATTGTGCTTTTTTTACCCTGCTAATTGGTGCTGAAGGCGGATTAAGTGATGCTGAGCTATCACAAGCCATAGCTAAACAATTTATTCCTTGGCAAATTGGTAATCGTATTTTACGCACAGAGACCGCACCAGTTGTTGCCTTGGCAACCCTACAAGTACTAGCCAGTATGGCAAAAACAGATATGTAATTAACGATTAATTTTTTTAAACTGGCTTTATATAATAATATAACATAGCGCAATGCTAAGTCATCTTGGAGATTTTTATGCTATTTAATGCTGAGATTGAGTCCTACCTACTCTCTAAGCTTTGTTTTTATTCTGAAGAAGGTATTTTTATCCTTGATGATAAACTTAATTACTTATGGGTCAATCACAGCTTTGAAGAAACAATCGGTTTTCCAGCAGATTATTTAATGGGCAAACCTTTAAGTTTTTTTCCAATAGAAAAATTAATACAAAATAAAAAATCTTTGACCTATCGCATCTTGCAGAGTTTACAAAATACAGGGTATTTTCAAGAAGATATTAACTGCTTAAATCCTCATGGTATTGCGTTATATACCAATCTGACCATTTGGCAAATACCTTACCAACAACACATCTATTTTGTTGGGTTATTGCGAAATCGTGATGCAAATGCCACCAACATCCCACAGTATCATTTGCCGCAGCTTAGTTATTACAATCAATTTACAGGGCTACCTAACCGCAGTGTTTTTATCAGCTTATTAAGTGAGTATCTCTTAGACACTTACAAACAGCTTGTGGTGGTAAGATTTAGTATTGACCATTTTGATACCATCTCCAACGCATTACCAGATGAAGATGTCACCAGCTTGCTAAAACAACTTACCCAGCGCATCCAAAATTTGACACTCAATGATTTAAAAATGTTTGCACATTTTAATTTGAGTGACTTTGCCATGTTTTTTGAAGTCAGTGACATTCATCTTATTCGCAATGAGCTAGAGCAAATCATTAATTCATGTGAGTTACCCTTCACTTTGGGCAAAGATAGATTTTATTTGCATCTGTCGATGGGAGTGAGTCATCACAACTCGCATGGGGAACAAGCGGACATATTATTGCGTGCAGCAGAACATGCCTTAGCCTATCAAGAGCGTCATGGCGGTGATGGCATACACTGGTATACCCATCAGCTCAATCCAAACCTTCTTGAAGATATGAAGTTTAAAGCACAGCTACGTGATGCAATGAATGAACAGCAGTTTATTCCTTATTATCAGCCCAAATTTGATCTACAAACTGGGCAATTAGTAGGCTTTGAAGCGTTAGTTCGCTGGCAACATCCAGAGCGTGGTATCTTAGAGCCACAATATTTTTTACAACCTATCATTGAAAGTCAGCTTTCTTATGATCTATTTTGTCAAATGCTATTAACTGTGATCACTGATCTTAATACATGGCAACAGCTAAATAAAGACATTGGTATCTGCATTAATGCAGATGCTTCTGAATTTTGTCAGCCAACATTTGTCTCTTTTGTTAAAAACTTACTCAGTATCAATCCTAAATGCCAAAATCAACTGCATATAGAAGTGACGGAATCCTCTTTAATGAGTAAAAATGATCAAACTACTGAAATATTTAATCAATTACAAAAAATTGGGGTATTACTGGCGTTGGATGATTTTGGCACTGGTTATGCTTCACTGAGTTATTTATCTTATTATAATTTTGACTTTTTAAAAATTGATAAAAGCTTTGTCAAAGATATAGATACCAACGCCACACAATTAAGTATTGTCAAATCCATTATTACGCTCGCCAAAAGCCTTAATATGCAAGTCATTGCTGAAGGAATAGAGTACCAAAAACAAGCTGAAGTATTAAAGCAGTTAGGCTGTGAATATGCACAAGGTTACTATTTTGGTCGCCCCATGGATGCTCAAGCAGCCACGGTAATGATACTAGAACATTTACATCAGCAATAAGCAAAACCAAAAACCTCACTGGTCAATCTTAATAAAATCAACTCATAAGCTGCAATGCTTCAAGTGGTTTTATTGAGTTGACCACGCCATCTCTTTAGCAAGCCATCAATGTCAAAAAAAACGACACGACACTTCACTGAGCTTATTGTAAGCCATCTACTTACCCCCTAACCTGCATCAACTACGTCAGGGTAATTATAATTACCACTAGGCAATTATAAAATGCAAGTTTTGCTCATGACTTATGAGTGCTAGGCACATCCTTGTATATTATTAGCCAACCGCCTATCTTTTAGCAAAACATCTTTGCGTTTTTACCCACACTCTTAATCAACCAAAACTTCATAAGGATAAACCCCAATGCAGTATAAAGCCCCCCTTCGTGATATGAAATTTGTCGCACATGAACTCTTAAATATGGTAGAACATTACCAATCGTTGTCTGTTTATCAAGAAGTTGAAGAAGATATCATTGACAGTTATATAGAAGCGGCCGCCAATTTTGCCCAAAAAGAGCTAGCACCACTTAACCGCAGTGGCGATGAAGAAGGCTGTGTGTTTGATAATGGGGTGGTAACTACACCAACTGGGTTTAAAGAAGCCTATAAGCAATATTGTGAGCTTGGATTTATCTCAATGGCGGCAGAAGAGGAGTTTGGTGGACAAGGTATGCCGTTTTCTTTATCCACCATCGTTAATGAAATTGTTGGCTCGGCAAACTGGTCATTTTCGATGTACCCTGGTTTGTCACATGGTGCAATCCAAACCATCGAACATCATGGCACAGATGAGCAAAAACAAACTTATCTTGAAAAAATGGTCACAGGTGAGTGGTCAGGTACCATGTGTCTGACGGAAGCGCATGCCGGCTCGGATTTAGGTATTATCCGCACCAAAGCTGAACCAAATGAAGATGGCAGCTATCGCATTACTGGACAAAAGATTTTTATCTCAGCAGGTGAGCATGATATGACCGATAATATCGTGCATATTGTTTTGGCACGTCTGCCCGGTGCGCCTTCTGGTACAAAAGGCATTTCTTTGTTTATCGTTCCCAAAGTATTGGTCAATGCAGATGGTAGCTTGGGTGAGCCTAATCATGTGACTTGTGGCTCTATTGAGCATAAAATGGGAATCAAAGCGTCTGCCACCTGTGTGATGAATTTTGATGCGGCAACAGGCTATTTGATTGGCCCAGAAAACCGTGGTCTTAACTGCATGTTCACCTTTATGAACGTGGCACGTATTGGGACGGCAGTACAGGGTCTAACTGCCTCTGAAATCGCTTTTCAAGGTTCGCTAGAATATGCCAAAGAACGTCTTGCGATGCGCTCATTAGCGGGCACAAAAGCACCTGATAAAGTTGCTGACCCCATCATCGTGCATCCTGCGGTACGCAATATGTTGTTGACCGAAAAAGCCTTTGCTGAAGGCGGACGAGCGCTCGTCTATTATTTATCACAATTTGCAGATACCGTGGCAAAAGGCAGTGGTGATGAGCAAAAATTTGCTGACCAAATGCTATCACTGCTTACCCCCATCGCCAAAGCCTTTTTGACCGAAACTGGCTATGAAGCTGCCAATCACGGGGTGCAAGTGTATGGTGGGCATGGTTATATTAGCGAATGGGGCATGGAGCAAAATGTACGTGATACCCGTATTGCTTGCCTCTATGAAGGAACAACTGAGATTCAGTCTTTAGACTTACTGGGGCGCAAAGTATTGGGCTCACAAGGCAAAATGCTGGCCAACTTTACCAAAGTGATTCATCAATTTTGTGAACAGCATCAAGAAACAGACGCATTAGGGCAGTTTATCCGTCCGCTTGCCAAACTTAATAAAGAATGGGGAGATTTGACCACCCGTATTGGTATGCAAGCCACGCAAAATCCAGATGCTGTCGGTGCAGCAGCGGTTGACTACATGTACTTTAGTGGCTATGTGACCTTGGCATATCTATGGGCACGTATGGCTGTGGTCGCGCACGAAGCGCTTGAGAATCAAAGCAGTGAGCGTGATTTTTATGAAGCAAAAATCAAAACTGCACAGTTCTACTTTAGTAAACTTCTACCACGTACTCGTACCTATGTGGCTCGTATAGATGCAGGCGCAGAGCCATATATGAGTATGAAAGTCAATCAATTTGCCTTTTAGACAACGGGTTAATTATTAGCCGCAGTAGTTTTATCACCACCCTAATATAGTGCTTATTTATAGATTATAATACGTCTACAAATACTAAATATTGGGGTGGTTTTATATAGGCTGCTTGGCTTTTACTCAACCTCACCCCCCTTATATCTCAGATTTACCATAACGGATTTTATAACAGCAACTGAAAGGAAAACTCTATGGCTATTTATAATGCACCTTTGGATGACATGCGTTTTATGCTCAATGATGTGTTTAAAGTTGAGCAATTTTGGCAATCAAATGAAAAGCTGGCTCATGTTGACATGGATACAGTTAACATGATTTTAGAAGAGATGGCAAAACTATCCAAAAATGTTTTGCTACCCATCAATCGTGTAGGCGATGAAGAAGGGGCTACCTATCAAGCAGATGGTGTTGTCACCACACCTAAAGGCTTTAAAGAGGCCTATCAGCAATACGCTGAGTCAGGTTGGATTGGACTTGGCGGTGATCCTGAATATGGTGGACAAGGCTTTCCCAAAATGGTTACCATGCTCACCGAAGAGATGGTATTTACTACCAACCAAGCGTTTGCTTTGTACCCTAACTTAACTGTCGGAGCAAGCCTATGCTTGCTTGCTGCTGGTTCTGATGAGCAAAAACAAACTTATCTTGAAAAAATGTACGCTGGTGAGTGGTCAGGCACCATGTGTTTGACTGAGCCCCATGCCGGTACTGATTTGGGTATCATCAAGACCAAAGCAGTACCAAATGGCGATGGTAGCTACGCCATTTCTGGTACTAAAATCTTCATTACAGGGGGTGAGCACGACCTAACTGAAAATATCATTCATCTGGTATTGGCAAAAACCCCCGATGCTCCTGCTGGCTCCAAAGGTATTTCGTTATTTGTTGTACCTAAATTTATTGTCAATGACGATGGCAGCTTAGGTGAGCGCAATACATTGGCAGCAGGCTCTATTGAGCATAAAATGGGTATCAAAGGCTCAGCCACTTGTGTGATGAACTTTGATAATGCCAAAGGCTGGATGGTGGGGGCAGAAAACACAGGGCTTGCCTCGATGTTTATCATGATGAACTACGAACGAGTCACTATGGGGCTACAAGGCTTAGGCGGCACTGAGCTTGCCTATCAAAATGCAGCGGCTTATGCTAATGAGCGCGGACAAGGTCGTAGTGATACTCAAATCCAAAGTCCAGAAAAACCTGCCGATAGCATCATTCATCATGCCGATGTACGCCGCATGCTATTAAATGCCAGAGCCAATGCCGAAGCCTCACGCTGCTTTGCTATGTATGTTGCCAAACAGCTTGATGAATCAAAATTTAGCGTCGATGCCGATGCGGCACAAGCGGCGGCGGCACGAGTGGCGTTATTAACCCCAATTGCCAAAGCATTTTTGACCGACAAAGCCTTTGAAGCGACTGTCGATTGTCAGCAAGTCTTTGGCGGTCATGGTTATATCCGTGAATGGGGCATGGAGCAAATCGTCCGTGATACTCGTATTTCACAAATCTATGAGGGTGCTAACGGCATTCAAGCACTTGACTTGCTTGGACGTAAAATTGCGCGTAATAATGGCAAATACATGCAAAATTTCTTGGCAGAGATTCGCAACTTTGTCAGCAATATGCAAGCAGATCATGGCATCAAACAAGCCACTTTAGAGGCTGCGGATACCCTTGAAACGCTAACCAATGCGGTACTGAGCAATATTGGGGAGCGCAAAAATGAAATCAATGGCTGCGCGGTTGATTATCTACACGCCTGTGGTTATCTGTGCTATGCCTATATGTTTGCCATGATGGTTGAAGCTGCACATGATAAAGAAGGGGAATTTTATGCCAATAAACTCAAACTTGCCAACTTCTTTGTCGGTCGTATTTTGCCACGTATCCGTGCCCATGCCGATATGGTCAAGGCAGGTAGCGATCCAATGATGGATTTTGATCTGTCTTATTTTGCAACCAATATCAGCTAAGGGCAATAGCGACTAAGTGATTGGTATAGAAATAGAAACCAACATAAAAAATATTATGATTAACATGGTCATATAATCAAACTTAGTTTAAATTGCTTAGGTAACATCAGCAGTCTTATATCATCATAAGGCTGCTTTTTTATTTTTTATAAAACCCAATAATATGGTGGTTTTGTGAATTTTATACTCATAGCTTTTGCTCAACCACAGTCATAAATTTTTGCAGACTTAACTATCATTTTGGCCACTATTTTTGTATTATCTCGTGCTGCAAAATTTGCAAAATAAACAACAATTTCATACACAAAGTCTGTGCTTAAGTTACAAAAAAACTGTCATCTTGCTTTATTATCGCCACAAAAAATCATCATCCCATTAGTTATCATCATAAATTTGTATTTACTTTTTTGAGGACATACTGTGTCAGACTCATCAGTAATGATACGCTTATTACAACAAATTACTGCCATCAGTAATGTGCCAGATACTCAGATGCTTAAACGTCTGATTGACTCATTGCGAGTATCGCCTAACGAACCTGAAAAGGCGAATGAAAAGATTGAAGAGCTTATTCAAGCTTTACGTCAGCATCCTGAATATGGACAAGGCTTGGCAAGTTTTATTCTACATTTGGTCAATCAATACCGTCAGTTAACCTTGTATACTGACACCGGTATTTTGTCTGACTATGGTTTTTTTTATAGTCTTAGTCGCTTAGTTGGACACCGCTTTTTACCACTACTGCCCGAAGAAGACTCGATTGTTGAGCTGGTGGCAGAAGTTTTTGATCAAAAAAATGATGATCGCTGGTTGGCAAGTATCGATCCACAAAAGTGGGATGAACTCATTGCCCTAATTAACATTGGCGATCAAAATTTAGATTTGGTTGCCAGTGTCAAAAATAACATCTTAAATGGCATTATCATTTTATCGTATCGCATCTCTGGTATTGGGCTACACCCTGATTTGATGGGCGCTTACCCTCAGATGCTCAATTACTGTGCTTGTTTTGTCGCTCAAAACCAAGAAGCTGTGCTTTTTGTCAATCAATACCGTAGTAGCCATAAGCTAGATACGCATACTGATGTGATGCCAGATGAGGATGTCGATCCTGCACCGCTACTAGTGATGTTAGAGCAGTGTCAAGATGTACTGGTCACTCTACGTAAGCGTATTTACAAAACGGGAATTTCGATTCGACTGACCAACATGATGATGCGTTTGGAACAAAGCCTTCAGCGTATGCAGATACTAACTGAATTACTGGCAGACAATCATGCAGATCGTGATAAAGCCATCATTGAGCTGATTGAAGCGGTGATTCAAACTGCCAAACAACGCTATAGTTTCCGCTATCTGATTGATAATAATACCAAGCTGTTATCCAAAAAAGTCACTGAAAATGCCAGCCACGTGGGTGAGCATTACATCAGTACCGACAAAGCTGGCTATAAGGAAATGTTCAAAAAAGCCTCTATTGGTGGCTTTTTTATCGCCTTTATGGCAACGATGAAAATACTGGCATACAACCTGGTGCTCGCCCCCATTGGTCGTGCGTTTGTCAATAGTATGATCTATGGCTTAGGCTTTGTATTTATCCATGTTATTCATGGTACGGTTGCCACCAAGCAGCCAGCAATGACCGCCGCAGCCATTGCATCAACCATTTCGGAAAATAAAGGCAAAAAAACACACCAACTCAATAAGCTATCTGAGCTAATTGTTGACATATTACGCACCCAGTTTGTGGCAATTATGGGCAACGTATTGATTGCCATGCCCGTTGCTTTTTTGATTTCATTTGCCTGGCTACAATATTATGGTGTACCCATGATTGATACCAAAGAAGCCCATCACTTGCTAGAAGACTTAAACCCATTTACCACGCTGGCACTGCCTCATGCTGCCATCGCTGGAGTGTACTTATTTTTGGCAGGTCTGATTGCAGGCTATTATGACAATCTGGCTGTGTACAACAAGATTGGAGAGCGAATCCAACGTCATTGGTTACTACTCAAAATCATGCCTGTCCGCTGGGTTGATAAACTTGGCACGTTTGTAGAAAATAATTTGGGTGCGATTATGGGGAACTTTTTGTTCGGGGTATTTTTGGGTAGTACTGCCACAGTCGGCTATATCCTTGGGTTACGCTTAGATATCCGCCATATTGCCTTTTCATCTGCCAACTTTGCTCATGGTATATTTAACTCTCCTGCTGATGACATCAGTGTATCTTTAGTATTAATATCCTTATTGGGGGTAGCACTTATCGGCTTGATGAACCTGTTGGTGAGTTTTGCACTGGCATTGATCGTGGCACTACGCTCCAAAGATGTACAATTCTTTGAATGGAGCAGTCTTGCAAAATATATATTTGCGCATTTACGTCAGCACCCGCTTGATTTTTTTGTACCCCGCAACCAGCCAATGCAATATGCCAAAATAGACAGTTATGGTCAGATGATCTTTGATGATACGGTACTCAAAGCAGGGCAAAAGCCCATCGATAAAAAGTATGTGGTACGCCGATTATCAGATATTAAAGTATTAGATGATCAAGAGCCAAACGTGGTAGTCGATAATGCCTCAGATCAAACGCCCTCTACTTCGGCAAATGAGCCTTCCATGTTAACAGATCAGGGCAAAAAACAAGTGGTATTAGATGATGGTCTTGACAACTTATCTAGCGAAGCTGATACCTATGATGATGTTCATGTTAATCAAGATAATAAAGAGAACAGTAATCATACAAAAGACAGCCCCGAACCTTTACCCAAACCAAAAAAACCACCAAAGCTACCTGATTAAGGGAGGGAGCTTTGATGGATAAATTAGCACTGTCAATATGCATTCATATATGGCTTAATTTCTAGCGTACCTGCTCTCGATGGTATATAGCTATCATCATTAGTATCATTAACGCCACTCTCAACTTATAAGACCCCCTCCTAACCTCCCCCTTAAAAAGGGGGAGGAACTGGTTTTTAAGTCCTCCCCTTACTTCAAGGGGAGGGTATGGGAGGGGTCATATATGATTTTATAAAATAAAGTTGAGAGTGGGGTAT
>NZ_VFYU01000016.1 GCF_021012795.1 Psychrobacter sp. I-STPA10
TGGCTATGCGTTAAATAAATGTATGACAAAAGAGTTAGTCTGTCGTGCATTGAATATGGCAATTAGAAACAAAAAGCCCAGTAAAGGCTTACTTGTACATTCAGACCGAGGCAGTCAGTACTGTAGTTATGATTATCGTCATATCATTGCTAAACATGGATTTAAAGGTTCTATGAGCAGAAAAGGCAATTGTTTCGATAACGCCCCTATTGAAAGCTTCTGGGGGGTGTTAAAGAACGAACTCGTCTATCACCATCATTATCAAACAAGACTTGAAGCAGTTGATAATATCGTTAAATACATTGAGCTAGAATACAACCAAACTAGGATTCAAAAGGGTTTGGCTATGAGGTCGCCTAGACAGGTTTCGTTTGATTATTATCGTCAAGCCGCTTAATTAAAATCTCCCAAGTTGAGGTCTACGGATTTGACAGCAGGGGTCATTCTAATAGTTTCACTTCTGAATCAAAGCGCCTTGTATTTTTACTATTTGGGTTTGTAGGAAAGGTTCCGAACCTCCTATTTACTGGGTTTGGTATAGTACCAGGATGTTGATGTTCTCCGCTGGCTGCTACATAGGTACCTCTAGCTCCACCGATTCTTACATTAGCATAGGCGATATTTTTAGTCCGTCCAATATTTAAAGAGTTTCGGTAATAGTTAATGGTATTTAACCCTCCAGGGTTCAAATTATAGCTTATTCTATTGCCTATTTCCCTTTGGTATCTCTTTAAATCTCTTTCTATAAATGTCACATCACGATGAGTATATCTAGGTCCATTTATCGGTGAAACATTTGAATAGGTATAGTTTGGATCATATCTTCTTATCCTATTTTGTATTCCTTGAACTCGAGCACTGTGCACTATAGAGTTCGATGAGGGAGAATTGCCAATTCGATTTGGCGGTCTTCTAGAGTTTCCGTCTGGATCAACCAAATTAACAGGATTATTATGCGTATATGCATACAGGTTCAGGTTAGGCGGATTATAAACTCCTCCCATACCCCGCTCGCCATCCAAATAACTGCCTAGGATAGGATCAGGACTCTGCCAAACCTGCGTTCTTTCACTCGAGCATAGCTCTCCCCTTGCGTCGGGGCGACTGTCTCCCAGACACTCGCTTTATCCCTCCTCACATAATATCTAGCACCGAAGTAGTATAAGCCTGTCTCTTTATCCAGCTCCTTACCAGTAAACTTATAATCAGTACCAAATGCCCCTGATTGGTCTACCCATGTTGCTCGGGCATAGCCCTGCGCCTTGCGCTTCGGGCAACCGTTCCCCAAACGGTTGCTTTTCCTCGCTCACACTTGGGAAATAAGCAAAGAACTCATGTACCTCAACATTTGCATTAGTCAAATAGCTTGAGCTACCGATATGATTACTCGAGCATAGCTCTCCCCTTGCGCTCGGGTGAGTGTGCCACACACACTCACTTTTTCCTCGCTCAGATGATAGAAGTATTGTTGTCCTTCAGAATCAATGCCTCTTGGGTCTTCTGTATTGCTATGATAACCTAAGTCTATTTTAATTTTGTTAGGGCGGTAGCTTAGGATGCCATGACTGCGCTCTTTGACTAAGGCTGTGTAGTGAGCATAGATTCTATTTTCTAAGCTGCCTGTGGTACGGAGGTATACACTAAGATAGAGGGATGCTGCTGTTACCTTTATGGCACATGTAAAGCAGGGATTTGTCTGTCCAATTACTCTGTAGTGATGGAAAGGAAACCAAAGGCAGATGTGTCTTTAGAAGTAAAAGTAAGTGTGGTAGCTGTTAAATAGCTGGGCAGAATACCCAGGCTACGCTTGTTTAATTCAAGTATAATTTTTCTCTACTATCAAATTTTTCACTTTGATTGCAATGTTAATAAAATTAATCATTAAAAAAATAAGTCAAAAATTCTGTTTAATATAAGCCTATTTTTTAAACCCAAACTATTCACCATTTATTTAACAATCTCATTTTCAATAATATTAAATTTATCACTATATTTTCTGATAAAAACCTTAAGACTTTCCTTTGTATCGACAAAATATTGCTTAGGCTCATATCCCGTCACCATATAAAACATTGGATAAGTCTCTGAAGTATAGTATCTAATTAAAATATCTTTTGACATAACCTCAATACCTAACTCTCCTTTATCACCAAAACACACCATTCTCAAATTTTTTTCTGGAGTCTCACGAGTAATATTAAAATCCGGATTATCACAATTAAAGCCATCCTTTTCTACAAATCTCTTTAAGTCAATCCTAATGCTTTCATAATTTGGTCTCGCATTTTTCAAAGTAAAATCAATCTCATAATGGACAGAGCCAGGGAAAATGAAAGCGAGTGAGATTAATACTAAAAATAATAAAATACCGATACCTACTATATATTTAATCATTGTTTTAGCCCCATAGATTTTTTAACTGACCTCATAGAATGTAATTCAACTCTATAAGACAAATTTTGATAACCAAAACTTGTTGGGAATGGTTCAGCTGGTTCTAAAGCATGTTGCCGTCCTATAGAGTTAGGCATTAACCAACCTAGTCCTGCTCCATTTTGTGAAAAACTTAGTATTTCACCTCTAATATAATAGTTATCTATATTACTATCTCCTTTGTCATTTGAACCAAAGTTTGTTAATTGATACACACCAGCAGCATTATATGTTTTAGCTTCAATACCAGTTCTTTGTGATGCAGCAGCAACTAATCCCCCCCTAAAGTGGGAGAGTTTTTCAAATATATTTTTCGGGCGTCGCAATACCCGTCCACCTATAAGATGGAAAAAATAACTAGGTTACATTTTTTATGTATTCAATCTAAATATATAATATTATCATAAAGTGAATCTAGATCTTCATCATTCCGATTCATATAAATTTTAAAATCTTTCGATAGCTGATATAATTTCAACCAATCGTTAGAATATAAGAAATTATTATCGTATCATTTATCTTTGCGATTTTCTGAACATATCAAACTGTATAAATAATCATGAGATAGTTTATATTCAGAAAAATGTTTTAATGTTAAATAATTTTTTAAACCTTATAAATTAATATCGGAAATCATTTCTTAATTATCTACCATCTCAAATGGCATATAACTATTTCTAGGAAAAAGTAAGGATAATTCTTTAGGCTCTAAAGAAAATGATAATGCAAACCATTTCAACCATCTTTTGTAGTAATTCATAGTTATCCAATTAATCGCAGCTATGTTTGATAACAACATACTTTTTAGAATACTACCTAAATATCTACATTTGGATTTTTACTAAAGAGGACACCGAGGTAATTAAAGTTTGAATCAGTAAAAACTACAGCTGTAAAATCTCGAAGTCCATTAAAGCCATAAATGTTTACGCTATCATTATTATTAATATCTCGTAATTTAGTTAATAAATCGATGTAATAATCCCTATTCCAAGGTTGATCTTGAGTGACTTCAACTTCAATAGTATACCTATTTTCATATATACCTAAAGCCTGTTTTGGTCTTAGAGTAGTTGATGAGTATTTTTCAAAATCTACAGAAAATTTTTCCATAAGCAATACTATGTCAGTTGGAATTGAAAACCTTAAAGTAGTCAAAGAATCCTCCATGAATATATCAAATTTTTATCTGGGTTTAATAAACCATTTTTCCTCCCTTACCAGTCAGTTTTAGTACTTCAGCCCCTGTTACAATTCCAGAAATTAGATACTCCCATTCATCAAATTCGTAGATAGTTAAATAAGTTACTGAATATCACAAGCTACACCCAAAATATGAGCTAAACAGTACCAGTAGAGTTGTTTATCGGAGCATAATACATTTGATCCTTAGGAACCTATTGTGCAAATAGGCTACCTCCTTTAGCGAAACTTATTGTAGTATTAAGATTCGTAGTTACTGAAAATCTACTTCTCGGCGGATTCCTCAAATTCTGAGCCCTTAGTGCTTTGTGCAATTGCTAGCTTATAGGGTGAGCCCTATATGGCTAATAATTCTAAGACTCTTTTCTGAACCGCAGCCAAAGCAGTTGCTAAATTATATTCACTTTCTATATAAGCATTACGAGATGCGTCACTCATTATAGAACCAGTATCATCGAATATATGGTTTTTTGTTGTATGGCGAGTTCCACAGAATACAAGCTCAAATTTATCTCGGTTACTATCATTAACTGCCGAAGCATTATGAGCTTATGAAGCTAGTCTAGCAGACTGCAGTTATCTAATTTTTATTATTATTTACAATATTTTATTTATCACAATCTAACGATAATATTTTGTATATACTATAATTTTATTACACCGACTTTGTTGTTATCCAACCATAATATGCATTTAAATTAAAAAATAATTTATATTATTACAGGTATTGACTATCTTTTAAATATCTTTTTTAAGAATACACCTTCAAAATCACTCTTTATTTCAAACATACTTTCAGCATTTGATATATTAACTATTTTCTCCGAAACAACTTCATCTCCTACAAAGTAATTCACTAAGTGGTAACTTGAGAGTCCATTACTCCAAAAATATATATAACCGCCAAACTCATCATTATTAAATTGAAATCCTATTAGTTCACCAAAGCTCTCATCATATCCGTCAATATATTTTATTTCCATATTTCTATCAAATAATGATGCTATATTATCTAAAAACCACTGCTTTAAATAATCTTTTCTAAAAAACATGGTCGTATTCCAATACTAAATCATCTAATAAATATCTAAAACAACAACGCAATTTGATAAACCAAATAGCTAATAAAAAAATTATTGGTATAGGCTAAGCAGAATAAAATTGACACAAAGCAGATAGACAAAGCCATATAAATAATACTGCAAGAAAATCTAACGCCGTATTAGACCTCTGACAAAAGTAAAATAGGGGTTGAAAATAACATTTTTATTCAGACCAAATAGGAAACCATGCCAGACATAGATACACTACTCAGACAAAGTGAAGTAGGCTTTAAATGCTATACAGGAATTCATAAAGCAGCCATTTATGAAATGCGAGAAGCTATGTGACAGCATGAAGACTAAATCAGCTAGACCGAGCCAACTTAGCCTTAAAGAACCAATATTATTAGCGCTTACGTACTGACAAGAATATCGAACGCTTTATCACATCAGCATAGACTTTGGTATTCATGAATATTCTGCCAATCGAACTATTCATAAAGTAGAAGACATTTGTATAGATTCTGGTAAATTTGAATTACCTAAGAAACTTTTTTAATCAATTGCAGTCAATGGCGGCTGCACATCAGCATTTTGCCCACGATGACGCAAATAATGATCAAGTAAAACAATGGCAAGCATTGCCTCAGCAATGGGCGTGGCACGCACCCCCACACAAGGGTCATGCCGCCCTTTGGTCAGCATTTCAATAGGCTCACCTTGCGTATTGATACTCCTGCCCGCCGTGGTAATACTAGAGGTTGGCTTAAGAGCAATACTAACCTTAATATCTTGTCCAGAAGAAATGCCACCTAAAATACCACCCGCATGATTGGCAGTAAAGCCATCAGGTGTCAGCTCATCACGAGAAGTATGTCCAAACTGCCCTGCCACCGCCATACCATCACCAATTTCCACCCCTTTAACTGCATTAATGCTCATCATGGCATGGGCAATATCAGCATCAAGGCGATCAAACACAGGCTCACCCAATCCCACTGGCACACCTGTTGCTATTACCTCAAGCTTTGCACCGCAGCTTGTACCTTCACGGCGCAAACTATCAATCAATGCTTCAAACTTTGCAATGGCATCGGTATCGGCACAAAAAAACGGATTACTATTGACAAAATCCCAATCAATATCAGTAGTTGCCATAGGCTGAGCGACCTCAGTGCCAATTTGAGTGACATGACCATGTATTTGAATACCTAAGCGATCTTTGAGGTATTTTTTGGCAATTGCCCCTGCTGCTACTCGCATCGCAGTTTCACGTGCAGAAGAGCGTCCCCCACCTCGATAATCACGAAAACCATATTTCATACTATAAGTATAGTCTGCATGCCCAGGACGAAAGGTTTGTTTAATCTCACTGTAATCTTTGGATTTTTGATTGGTATTACGGATCAACAGACCAATAGAAGTACCCGTTGTCTTGCCCTCAAATACGCCTGAGATGATTTCAACCTCATCAGGCTCACGTCGTTGGGTGGCATATTTAGACGTTCCTGGTTTACGTCTGTCTAAATCAACTTGCAAGTCTGCTACGCTAAGCTCAAGCGATGGTGGCACACCATCAACAATTGCCAATAAGCCAACACCATGAGACTCGCCACAAGTAGTTACCCGAAAAACTTGTCCAATACTATTTCCTGCCATGCCATATCCCTATTTCAAAACCTATCAAAAAAACTCAACCTTAAACACTCAGTCTTAAAAACTAAACCTAAATTTAAAATACTAATTTATATCATCTAGCCGTGCTACTTGTGCAGCAAATAAATGACGATGGTTCATTAAATCCTCATAATCCATCGCAAAGATGCCCGTACCACCCCATGCAAATTGCAACCAATTAAAGACAATATCAGGATATGCTTGACGCAGTGCCCATTCGCTATCGCCCACTTCACAAATAAGCAGTCCATCTTTTTGATTTAAGTAATCAGGTGCATCATGCAAAATACGATGTACCAAATCCAGACCATCTTGCCCTGCCGCCAGTGCGTGATCAGGCTCATACAAAAACTCCTGTGGCAGATCTGCCATGGTGGCTGCATCGACATAGGGTGGGTTGGTGACAATCAAATCATATTGATGCTCAGCAGGTAGCTTAGCAAACAAATCAGACTCAATTAAATTAACTTGATGTCCAAGCCCATGATGCTCAACATTCACTGCCGCTACTTCAAGTGCCGCCTTATCCAGATCGGTGGCATCAACCGCAGCATCAACAAATCGGGTTGCCAGCGCAATGGCAATACAACCTGAGCCTGTACACAAATCCAAAATACGCTCAGGCTGAGCCAACTGCTTAGCTTCTAACCCATGATTAAAAAATAAGGACTTTGCATCTTCTGCTTTTTTTTGTTGCTGATTGCCACTACCAATGGGACGTGCCAGCTCATTAATATCATAATAAGGATAAAGCTGCTGACGAATCAGCTCAGCAATCGGTGAGCGTGGGATTAATACGCGCTCATCAACATAAAAAGGCAAATCACAAAAATATGCCAAATTAATCAAATAACTGAGCGGACAACGCTGCACAATACGGTCTTGTAGCAAAGTCAAAATATCTGCTTTTTCCGAATTGGTCAGACGACAATCTAATATTTGCTCATCGACAGCCCAATCTAGTGATAATGAATGCAGCACAATTGCCGCCGCTTCAGCAAACTCATCTGTCGTCCCTTGTGCTACCACCACATCATGGCTACGCAATTGAGTCACAGCAAAACGAATCATATCACGAATGCTAAATAAACTTTGCATGGCTTCATTAAAACTTACTCGCATCTGCTCTAATGTCATACTCATATCTGCTGCTTCATCGTCCATAAAGTCAGTCGCTAAAAAAGCATCGGATACCATTTCTTGTCTCTCATTCACTGCTGATTTAGGCATATCGGCAGATAGATTTGGTTGTGACATCATAACTCCTTAAAAGGGGAATAATAGGGGGTATATCAATATATCAAACAGCATACACAGTAAAACTACATCATTTTAAATAGAAGGTGAAATATAAAATACTGACAATCCGTGACAAATTAGTCAAACACTAACTAAAAATCACCCAGACCAATACCACTATCTACTATGGATTTTGATGCAAATTGTTACCACAATCCTACTAACTTTCGCTTTTAGCAATATAATCCGTATATTTTATCGTAAAAATTTGCCAGTTTGACTATTTATAAGCATAATAGCACTATTATTTTCACAATAGTGATGACAAATTATGCTAAAACCAAACATCCTTTCAAGTCACATCTGCACAATACTATGCTGTATGAGCCTAACAACCATCAGTATGACAGTATCTGCTGCACCCAATACGACTTCTCGCCCTCTGCCTGTGCAGCATATTGATGACATATCTACCCTAATCATTAATTCTGAACGTACCATTTCCAGTCACGATGATGCAGACGCTGATGATTCTGCAATAGCTTACGCAGAAGCACAAGTTGCTGAAGCGACCCTTGATAATGATAGTGCTGACGATAGAACGGATGATATTAACTCAGGACAAGCCGTTGATGCTGGCAGTAACAGCGATGACCAATCTTCTATTGATAGTATCGAAAATAACAAAGTAGAAACTAGAAATGGTAAAGTTTATACCACACTCAACCTCTCTAACTATGCCAAACAGGTCAATGAGTCACAGTGGTCGCCAAACATGAAAGTAAACTCAGCGATGACCGTAAAGCTACAGGCTTTACTAGATTGGAATCATGCTTCACCTGGACCAATTGATGGCGGTTGGGGTATGAACAGTAAAAAAGCTTTGACAAACTTCCAAGCCATGCACGGACTGAAACAAACGGGCAAAATGAATCAGCAAACATGGGATGCCTTAACTAGAAATATCGACATGAGTCAGCCTGTTTTGGTAGAGTATACCCTGACTAAAGATGATGTGAACACTAACTTTGCCGCAACACCTGCTGGTGCAGCAGCCAAATCAAAAATGAAGGGACTGTATTATCAAAATATCGTTGAAATGCTGGGTGAGCGTTTCCACATGGATGTACGTTATCTAGAAAAGCTCAATAAAAACAAATCATTTAAAGCAGGTGAAACAATTACTGTACTCAATGTGGGTGCACCTCTAAAAGAGAGAATCAACCGAGTAGTTGCTGATAAAGAAGCCAAAACACTGTATGCCTATAATGGTAATAAACTGGTTGCTACCTATCCAACCACGGTTGGTAGTAGCACAACGCCATCACCTCATGGTACTTACAAAATTGTCAATAAAGTAAAAATGCCATGGTATAAAGCCACGGTAGGTAGTGATGCTGACAAACAAGTCTATATGCTTCCACCAGGACCAAATAACCCTGTCGGTGTGGTCTGGATGGGACTATCTAAACCATCGTATGGTTTACATGGTTCACCAAAACCAGAAGGAATTAGCCGTCAAGCCTCACATGGTTGTATCCGTTTAACCAACTGGGATGTACTAGAGGTATATGCCAATATCGAACAAGGAGCAACTGTGGAGCTTAAATAAGCCAACCACTTAACTTAAACCCAATACTCTCATGTATTCAATAAAAAATCACCCTATCATTTGGGTGATTTTTTTGTGCTTATAAACTTATAAATATAAATTCTAATATAAAGCCGATACAAAGCTCAAAGTCTAGCAATAACTACATAGTATAAGTACCCAGTGCAGAGTCTGCCTTACCCGCTAACAAACGTTCCATTTCATTTTTCATACGAATACCAGGAGCATCTGTACCAAACTGTACCGCAAACCCAGCAGGGCGATTTGCTTGTGCTTTAATATTAACCCAAACTACTTTGCCATTTAGTGGCATACGCTCACTAGAGCCAGGGAGAGTCACCGCAACAAACACATCATCACCAAGTTGGTATTGTTGATTAGAAGGAATGAATACAGCCCCATTATTAACAAAGGGTAAATAGCTGGCATAGAGAGTTTCAAGATCTTCAATATGGCAGGTAATAATACCACCACGTCCACTGGGCAAAGCCATCACAATATCCTTAATACACTAATTAATAAATCAATTTTAAAGTTTATTCTACTTAACATCGTAATATTAACACTCACACAGGTTAAGTAAAAGACTCTACATGAAAAAGCAGTTTTAAATAGTTGCTAATTGCTGCATCAGTTCATCATATATCAATTTTTCCTGCACATTTTGTCCAATAGATATTTTCATATCATCTATATTGTGTTGCAGTTGTATCCATTTTTCAAATGGCTTATCCATCAATGCTGTCAATTGTTCAAAATCTATATCTTGTTGCTTAGGCGCAATACCTAATTTCAGCCGCTGTAAATCATTGATCATCACTTGGGTTAACTGAAGAAAGTCCGTCAAATCAAGCTGCGTTTGCCAATAATCACTGGCAGCAATACTACTGCGTTTACCATATTGCAAAGCTCGCCATGTAATCAACCACAATTGACGTAATCCATACCATGGTGCATCAAAAAATGCTAAGGCTTTTAATGGCGCACCATCGGCTATCGCTAATAACTGAGTGGCTATTTGCTTAGCAGCTTCTGGCTGACCACCCTCGACCCTATCTGATGACTTTGATGACTGAATCTGTTGCTGCTTGATAATTTGCTCAGTTAAAAACGTTTGTGCACAACTGGCTGAAAACTGCGTAATGGGTATTTGTTGCACCCGACTCTTGATGGTTGCTAATAATTTGGCAGGTCTATCACTAATCAAGATTAAATACACCCCTGCTTTGGGCTCTTCTAATGTCTTTAACAAAGCATTTGCTGCTGCCACTGTCATGGTATCAGCATAATCAATCACACAAATTCTCCGTCCATGACTGCCCTGATTGACAAACGGCTGTAAAGCTCGAATATCATCTACTTTGATTTTTCCAATGGCTGTATTGTCCGCGCTGGATACTTTTTTATGCATCGATTTTGAAGATTGATTAAGGTTTTTTTTCTGTCCCTTACCATCAGCGTCTTGTGCTTCTATTTCAATGATTTGACTTTCTTGCGGCAGGACAATCAAATCAGGATGGGTAGCAGATGCCAACCACAAACAACTGTCACAGCAACCACAAGCACCTTCTGCATGTTGCCCTCGATTATGACATAGTAGCCATGCGATCAATCGCCATACAAATGCATGTTTACCAATACCTGCCATACCAGCAAATAGCAACCCGTGTGGCAGCCTATCAACACGCATCGTTAACCGCTGCCACAGCTCCTGTTGCCATGGCAATAATGGCGCAAAATAGGGAGAATTTGCGACCATCTCATGGTTGACTAACGGATAATCCACGGTGTTCATTTATTAGCTATGCCTTATTCAACAGCATCAGTCATCATAAATTCGCTTAACGGCAGGGCATTGAGACGATCTAAATCTGCTTGCGTATCGACACCTGCGGGCAATATGGTCGCAGCTTGAGCTACTGCAATGCGTTCACCATTTTCTAAAATACGTAGCTGCTCAAGGCATTCTAGATTCTCAAGCGTACCTTGTTGCCAAGTCACAAACTGCTTTAACAAGCCTACTTTATAAGCATACAAGCCTAAATGTCGATAAGCATTTTTAGGTACAGTTAACGCTTGATTATCGGTAAGCTTCGTATGCTTAGCAAGTGCTAACGCATGCTCTCTATCACAAGGAATAGGCGCTCGACTAAAATATAGTGCATGTTGATTGTGGTCACAAACCACTTTAACCACTGAGGGGCGCATAAATTCATCATGGCTTAGTATTGGCTCACACAGTGTTGCCATCACACAATCAGGATTAGCATTAAGCAGCTCAGATACTTGTTCTAGCAGCACAGGCGGGACTAACGGCTCATCGCCTTGCATATTGACCACAATATCTGTATCTGACCAGCCTTTAATACTTGCTACCTCTGCTAATCTATCTGTACCTGAGGCATGATCTTCTGAGGTCATCACCACATCATAACCAGCATCTTGGCAGACTTTCGCAATCCGCTCATTATCTGTTGCAATACATAAATCATCAGCAAATGTCGCCGCTTTTGCTTTTTGTGCTACCCATAAAATCATCGGCTGCCCATGAATATGCAGCAAAGGCTTACCTGGTAAACGAGTACTTTTATAACGGGCAGGAATCACCACATGTATCTTTTGTTTTATTTGCTCCATTTGATCTACTTTACGGGACGTAGTTTTGGATAACTGAGAAGATAAAGACATAAAAAACCTATAATGCGTTAATTGAGTAACTTATAAGAATAGCTAAATTAATATCTGATATTAACGATACTTAACTGTTGCTTTAGTATGGTATAACAAGCATCTGTTAGCTGAGCACGAACAGGGATAACCCAAATTGGTAATGCAGCAATTTGTGGGTTATTTCGCGCCAACACTTGTATTTTAACCGCATCTTTACTGGTTACCAGTATCGGATATTTATCCAAACCTAACAAATCTTCTGCTAAAAAATCATGGTGATCAGCAAACGCTCGTTCAATGACTTGATAGCCTAATTGCTGTAGCGTATTAAAAAATCGCTTAGGATAGCCAATACCAGTCACTGCATAAACCATCTCACCTTGTTTTGGCGCACAATCCTGCTTTACTTCCATACCATCTTCGGCTTGCACAGGCTGTTGTATTGTCTGACCACCCTCACTTGCTGCCACTAGCTTTTGGGGCAATGCAGGTTGTAACCACATTTGCTTAGGCGGGCTTGCTGCTGAGTTTTTAATATTTACATTAATCACTTTATCAACGGTTTGCTGAGTAGGGATATGATAAATCACTGTCGCTGTTTTTAACCGAGCCACAGACTCACGTAAAAAGCCCGTTGGTAACAACTGCCGATTACCAAAACCACGTGCGCTATCTACCACAATCCATTCAATATCTCGCTGCAAAGCATAGTGCTGCAAGCCATCATCAGCGATGATCAACTGCACATCAGGGTATTGTTGTTGCAAAGTCTCAATGGCTTGCTGACGGTTAGGACACACTGCCATTGGCACACTTGTACTTGCGACAATCAAACATGGTTCATCCCCCACCACAGTTGGCAAGCTCTCTTGAGTCACTATCGCAGGCATTTGGCTAACATCACCACTATAGCCTCGGCTAATGACACCCACCGCCACTCCTTGCTGCTGTAAATACTCTACCAAAGTGATAATCAATGGTGTTTTGCCACTACCGCCAACACTAATATTACCAATAACCATAACAGGTATGGTAGCACGGTAACTTTTTAACCAACCTTGCCGATACAGCCAACGCCGTATCATCGAGATGAGTGCATACAGCCAACTCAGCGGTAATAATAACCAAAGCCATGTTGCCTGCTTTTGCCACGCCTGCGTAAATAACGTTTCTAGCTGGCTCATCTCATTACTTTCCTAACTTTCCTATATGGTATTTTGTAAGTTTATTTGACTTATACTCATTCAGCAAAGTTGCGCTCATACATCTGGGCATATTGTCCACCCAACTGGATTAATTCCTTATGGCTACCAACTTCTTGAATACGCCCACCATCAAGTACCACAATCTTATCAGCAGCTTCAATGGTTGTCAGACGGTGAGCAATGACAATGGTGGTACGGTTTTGCATCACATTATCCAATGCTTGCTGGATATAATATTCAGACTCATTATCTAGCGCACTGGTTGCCTCATCCAAGATTAAGATGGGTGCATCTTTTAATAATGCACGCGCAATCGATAAGCGCTGACGTTGTCCACCAGATAACTGCAACCCTTCTGCACCAATGCCACTTTGATAACCATTTGGCAATTTCATAATAAATTCATGCGCAAATGCCGCCTTAGCAGCAGCAACCACCTCTGTCTCAGACTTGTCTGCCAAAGATCCATAAGCAATATTATGGGTAACCGTATCATTAAACAACACCACTTGCTGATTGACCATAGCAATTTGCTCTCGCAATGCTTCAAGTGAGATAGCCTCAATGGGCTGATCATCAAAATAAATTTGCCCCACACTCGGTGATAAGGTACGAGTCAATAAATTGACCAATGAGGTTTTCCCTGCGCCACTACGTCCCACCAATGCAATGGTTTCACCTGCATTCACAGACAAACTAAAGTCTTGTAAAGCAACTGTACCATCCGCATAAGTCAGTCCGACTTGCTCAAAGCGAATATTGCCATGTAATAAAGGCGTAAGCTTACCCTCATCACGCTCTTCTGGTTCATCCAATAACGCAAAAATTGACTCACCTGCTGCAATCCCTCTTTGTAATTGCTGATTAATATCTGTCAATGAACGTACTGGTTTACTCAATAATCCAGCCGCACCAATATAAGCAATAAACTCGCCCGCACTGGTACTACTAATCACTTCTGGACGCAGCGCAAGCCACACCACCACACACATTGCACTTGCCATTAATAACTGAATAAGTGGCGTATTAATACTATTAGTGACCACCACCTTCATACCTTGTTGCAAGTTTTTCTTTGAGGCAGCATCAAAACGTCTGGACTCATACTTTTGACCACCATAATTTTTTACCACATGGTAACCACTCACCACCTCATTGGTAATATGACTGACACTACTCATTGTCTCTTGAATACCCTTAGACAAATCAAGAAAACGCTTAGAGGCAAAACGTATCAATCCAAGAATGGGGGGCAGTACCAAAAATAAAATTAGAGTTAATCGCCAATTGCTATAAAGCATATAACCCAACAGAGCAATAACCGTCAATCCATCACGAAGCAACGTCTTCATCGAATCTGTACTAGCCGCTGTTACTTGCTCAACATCAAAAATAAGTTTTGATGAAATCATTCCCGCTGGATTTTCTAAAAAAAATGAGCTAGGCAATCTTAACAACTTATTAAACACCTCAACACGTAGCTTATACACCAAGTTACGTGAGATGAGCGCAGAAAAATAGTTACCCAAAAAGCTACCTAAACCACGAGTAACAAATAATAAGATAATAAGTAATGGAAATATATTTTGCTTTGATTGATCACCCCGATTAATCGCATCGGTGATAAACTGTAATAATTTGGCAATCCACACTTCTGTCGCAGAATTAATGGCAAAGCCCACAACAGTAAGTAGCAATGCCCACCAATATGGCTTCAAATACCCTAATAATCTAATAAAGGTTTGACGGCGGCTAGGTGAAGTTAAGGTTTTCTTAAAAAATTTAGGATCGGTATGAACCGAATTTTCAGACGAAGACATGGAAGACCTTTATCAAGTTCTTGATAAGTTTATCTCTATAATGATTGCTCATAGAGATATTCAAAACCTCATATAAAGAAAAAGGATTTGTAATGATGATATAGCGATATGACAAAATACTAACACTGCTACTAATACTGCTTACTACTTATTTTTATTGATTGTTTTTACAGTAGGTTGATTGAATCAACATTTAATCTGCTAACATACTACCATCTGGAGCAATGCTGCTATTAGCAACTGGTACAATGGTACTGATGTTTAAATTCACAAAACCCATTTTACCTGCCACATCCATCACACGGACAACAGATTGATGCGTTGCATTGCCATCGGCAGCAATGATAAATACCATATCTCGATTATCTCCTGCTTCTTGCTTTAGCATATTCGTTAGCTCAGCCTCACTGTCAGAGCCTAGTGCAATACCATTGACTGCATAGCTACCATCTTCTTGCACCGATACTTCAATGCTTTTATCTTGCTGAGTCACCTCAACACCTTCTGCCTCTGGTAAGACAATATTTAAGCGACTAAAATGATTAAAGGTGGTTGCTAATAATAAAAAAACAATCAAAAACAACAAACAATCAATCATAGGGGTCAAATTGATCTCAAGGGGCTCAACAGTTGGTTTTCTAAAGCGCATACATGCCTCAAATTTCTATCAGGATGGTTGTTACATGATAGTTTTTATTTTTATGGTTTTTACTTACTTTTTATCAGCTTCATCCAAAGAAATCTCTGTACTAGAATCAGTGGTAGCTAACGACAGACCTGCACCACATTCATTAACAACTTTAGGAAACAGTTGATAATCATACATCTCTTGTATCATAAGCCCTGCTTGTGTCTCAAACTCAGCATTGATATCGACGATACGTCGCTGAAAAAAACGATAAGCCACCAAAGCAGGTATTGCCACTATCATCCCCGCTGCAGTGGTAATTAAGGCTTGTGATACTCCAGCAGCAAGCAAAGTAGGATCTTGCATAGCACCATCAGTAATCGCCAAAAAAGAAGCAATAATACCAAGCACTGTCCCTAACAATCCCAGTAAAGGTGAGATAGCACCGATTGTACCCAGCATATTGATATTTTTTTCTAATTGATGAATTTGTACACTGGCACGGTTTTGCATGTGCATGGTCATCGAATCCAAGCCATATTGTCGATATAAAAGTCCTGTCGCAAGAATATCACCCAATGGTGTCTTTTCTTTCACATTCATCAATTGGGTACGACTAATATCACCATTTTCACGTAACCTATTAATAAGTTGTTCACGTAAGCGTTTGGGAACGATACGATCATATTGTAGCTTCATGCTACGCTCAATAATAATAATTAGTGCCAACACTGAGCATAGTACAATTGGTGCCATTAACCAACCACCTGCTCTAATCAACTCCCACATACACATACCTTTTTTGTTAACGACAATAGTAGTAACTCTATTTATTCATGCTTCCATACTAACCATTAGTGTCATATTCTTAACAAGAATATGACACTGACAATAGCTTTTGTAATTGTTCAAGCTCATCATCTGAGTGAAAAAATATCTCTACACTACCTTTGCCGTTCTTTTTTTGTTTGAGTTTCACTTCTGCCCCAAGTATTTCAGACAGTCGCCGTTCAACCGCTTGTTTTTCATGATCATCGGCTTGGCTAGATTTAATCGATGCACTACTTGGTTGCAAAATGGACTTAACCAGTTTTTCAGCTTCTCGTACTGTCATTTGCTGATCAATAATTTTTTGGGCAATGATGGGTTGCTGCTCAAGTGATAAAGACAACAAAGTACGGGCATGCCCCATATCTAAGTGTTTATCAGCAAGATGCTCTTTGACTTGTTCATGCAACTGATTCAAACGCAATAGATTGGATACTGTCGTGCGAGCTTTACCAACCACCTCTGCAATCATGGCATGGCTCATACCAAACTCTGTATGAAAACGTTGCAATGCTGCTGCCTGCTCTATGACACTTAAATCTTCACGTTGTATGTTTTCAATCAATGCCAATGCTATGGCAAGCTCATCGGACAATGCACGCTCAATGGCAGGAATAACCGTTTCACCCGCCATTTTTGCTGCCCGCCAACGCCGCTCGCCAGCAATGATTTCATGGGTAACCTGCTCTGCTGTTTTGTCTTCATTCGCCAATAAAGGTCTGATAACAATCGGCTGCATTACCCCATGTTGGCGAATGGAATCTGCCAACTCTGCCAATGCCGTCTCACTCATATCTCGGCGCGGCTGATACTTACCTGCTTGTAACTGCTCTACAGCAATTTGCACCAAAGACATCTGCTCATCAGTTGATGAACGGCTAACACTAGAGGTGGATTTATTGGCAGTGGCTGTCTTTTTTGTATTGGCTCGGTGAGATGACGTGCTGGTTGTATTGGCATGGGTATGCTCTTTATTTGAGTCAGCCACCTCTTTAGAGACACTTTCATCACGAAGTGCTGAAGCTGCAATCTGCTTTTCTTTTTTGATTGATCCCAATAAGGCATCAAGCCCCCTATTGGCAGCCAGCCCCCTTTTTTTTGCCATGACACCTACCCTCTACCACATTTTATAAAATTTGACTAAAACTCAATAACCGTCTGCCTTTACAATATACAGCAAGCGGCTTCATACTGCATCTAAAAAATCACTGTATCACTTGATAAAATAATTTTGCAATCTAGACTTGGGGTAACTCCAAGCTGAACTATCGACTTTGCTGCATCACTTCATTTGCCAGTTTTTGATAAGCTCTTGAACCTTTAGAATATTTTTCATAAGCAATAACAGGCAAGCCATGGGCAGGTGCTTCTGCCAAACGCACGTTGCGTGGAATGATGGTGTCATACATCAGCTCTCCAAAGTGAGCTTCAAGTTCAGCGGACACATCATTTGCCAAAGTATTACGTGCATCAAATAAAGTACGTACCACTCCACGTATATGCAGTTTTGGATTCAGCTCTTTTAACCGCTCAATGGTTTGCGATAAATCTGCCAATCCTTCTAGGGCATAATATTCACATTGCATTGGAATAATGACCCCATCTGTGGCAACCATCGCATTCACAGTCAACAAGTTTAAACTGGGTGCACAGTCAATAATCACATAATCATAACCTGCCAAAGACTGCATTGCCTGTCTTAAGAGCAAATGACTGTCTGTCTTCGCCATCAAGCTAATATCAATACCAGACATATCACGATTGGCACCGATCACAGCAAAACCTGCTGGACTTTGAACAATGGCTTGCTCAATATCAACCCCATCAAGTAGGATATCAGCCATGGTCACTGCCAATTCTCGCTTTTCGATACCTGTGCCTGTGGTTGCATTACCCTGCGGATCAAGATCTATCAATAATACTTGATTTTTTTTTGCTGCCAAACTGGCAGCCAAATTCACTGCCGTCGTGGTTTTACCCACACCACCTTTTTGATTTGCAATGGCAAGAATTTCCATAAGTACTCTTTGTTTTAGTTAATGTTTTACAATAAACACACCTGGTTTGTGTTTGGCAACAGATAAAACTAACTTTAGCTATTTTTTTTGCTTATCTGCTTTTGATTACTTTAGACGTAAGTCTATTAAATGTCGAGTTTCATCTAGTCTAGGTACGTTTAACACCTGAATATCTATATTCCAATTATCTACCAATGTATCTAATTCTGTAGCATCTGGTACATGCCCTTTCATTGCTTGCAACACACCATTTGTATGGCTTTTGGGGGCAGCGGCTGTCACAAAATCTGGCAAACTGGCAAATGCCCGAGAAGTCACCACATCAAACTGACCGGAGAAGTTTTCAATACGGCTCGCAATCGGTATCACATTATCTAGTGATAGCTCACTGCTTATCTGCTTAATAAAGCGAATCTTTTTTTGATTACTATCAAGCACCGTGCACTGCCTATCTGGTTGGCAAATCGCAACCACCACGCCAGGCAATCCTGCACCTGTGCCAATATCTAGCAATGTTCCCTTAGCTAAATAAGGTACAATGGCTAAACAATCAAATAAATGCTTAATTAACGCTTCTTTAGGTACAGTAATAGCAGTTAAATTATACGCTTTATTCCATAGTAATAATTTATCAAGATATAATAATAAGGTTTGGCATTGTAAAGTTGTTAGCTCCAAACCAATATCTGATAATGCGTGTGACAGCATGGTATCAAACTCTGCTAATTGCGGTGCAATTATTTTATAGGATGTCATAGTATAGAGCCATCTATCGAATTATTTTCAATAATATGCAAAAGTTTATCTAAACACAAAATAATCTAAGAAAAGTAGGGTCTGTTGAACATTCATCTTCATAGGAAAAATTGAGATACATTTGTCTTAGTCAAGGCAATGAACGCAGGCAATATCGTGATATTGATAAGTTCATTAACGCAGAATAAGGCAAATTTAGCCAATTTTTACATGAAAGTAAAAAGTAGCTGTATCCCTTGCAAATATTAGTCTAACGTGGTGAAAGTTCAACAGACCCTAATACATTTGATTAATAAGTACATAACCCACATAAAATAAGTGAGTCAATAATAAAGGCTGCCATTATATAGTCATTTGTATATAATTTCACTATTAAGCGTTCAGATATAAGCATATCTTCAATTCTTCAATACATCATTAATATTCTTATCAATACACACAACCCATATAAATCCTATAAATAAAATAACCTTTAGCCAAATCCATGCCAAAAACTCATTTAAAATCCTCAACCCAAGCCAATAAAATGACATCTCACACGCAAAAAAAAACCGCCGCCCACATCAAAGCCACTTGCCAGCTTCACGCCAGCCATGCTAAATGCTACACCAATCCCTCTACCCTACCAGAATCAACCGATGAACTCATCGACTTAGAAAATACTAACTATCTAGAATTTGGGCAACAGCGTGCATTTACTGCCATTGATACCGCATTAGATATCCATGCTCATGGCTATCATATATTTGCCACAGGTGAGACTGGCTTAAACATACACAGCCTAATCCACAAAAAACTAAGCCAAGATGCAAAGCAACAACCCACTGCAAATGACTGGATATATGTACACAACTTTAAAAATCCATGTCAACCCATTGCATTGACGCTGCCTACTGGACTTGCACCACAGCTTGAACAACACATGCAATCCCTATGGCATCACAGCAAAAAACGCCTGCAACAAAAATTTAACAGTGATTATTATCAACAACAAATAAAAAACATCAAAAATAAGACGGTCACTACCACAAAAAGCTTAGAAAATTTAGAAGATTTCGCATGTCTAGAAGACATACTCAATGACCGCATTGATGACTTGCATCACACCTTGGCTAAGCATTGCCTTACCCCACTTTTTCAGCAGCTTAAGCAGCAGTTGATACAACTTTGGCAGCAACAAGCCATTATTGATACCAAAGCAATTAATACAAAATCAGTCAATAGTAAAAAATCAGATGATTTAAACTCAGGTGATTTATTGAGTGGCATAAAGTCGTTAGACTCAAACAACTTAGGTAACTCAAACAACTTAGATAAACGATATGATTTAGACAGTTTAGAGAATATCGACAACAGGCTGTCATTGGTTGCTGTATTTGCACAATTAGATCACATACAGCAAGATATGATGGCAAATGTCCATCATATTATTGATGAAGATAATGACGCTTTTATTAGCCATGCCATGCAGCTTATCCCTAGCCGCTATGGCTTTCATATGTTAGTTACCCATACACCGCAGTCAGGCGCACCGCTGGTATTTGAAGACTTTCCTACTCAGCTAAATCTATTGGGTTATGTCGCAAAAATGACACAAAAAGGCAGTGTGTATAGTGATGCTGGCATGATACAAGCAGGCTCACTGCACCATGCCAATGGAGGTTATCTGATTTTAGCAGCCAACCATTTATTAAAACATGATAATGCATGGCAAGGGTTAAAGCGGACATTGCAATCACAACAATTAACTTTCTCTAACATAGAGCAAAATCCAACATTAATGGGTAGCTTATCTTTGAGTGCAACTTTGACCCCACAACCAATACCACTTAATGTCAAAGTAATTTTGTTGGGTGATTCGGATCTATATGATCAACTATTGCAACTTGATCCAGAGTTTGATCGGTTATTTAAAATACGTGCTGATTTTGCAGATGAAGTCAATCGGCATCATAATAGTGAGCTTGCCATCAGCCATAAAATAGCAGCGATGATACAAAGTCACCAATTACTGCCATTTCATTGCAGTGCCTTGGCAGCTTTGCTAGATGATTTAGGGCTACAAGCAGAAAGTCAGCAAAAATTTAGTTTACATAGCGATCGACTGCTGCAATTATTACTTGAATCCAACCGTCATGCCAAACTTGAGCAGTGCATACAAGTACATGGTAGACACGTTCAGCAAGCCATTAATGACATAACCGAACGCTCAGGATATCTTAAGTCATTATATTGGCAGGAATTGACCGATGGACAGCAGCTCATTAGTACTCATGGTGATGCCATTGGACAAATCAATGCCTTAACCATCATCAATTATGCAGACAGTGAGTTTGGCATACCCGCTCGGCTGACAGCGGTGGTACAACATAACATTGGTACAGGTGATATTTTGGACATTGAACGTGATGTCGAACTAGGTGGCAGCCTACACGCCAAAGGCATGTTGATTATGAACAGCTATTTGCGTGCCTTATTTAGCCCATTTCATGGTTTAAATTTTACTGCCTCACTTGCTTTTGAGCAAAGTTACGCGCAGATTGATGGCGATAGTGCAACCTTAGCAGAAGCCTGTGCATTATTATCAGCCCTAGCCAATACACCAATTCATCAATCTTATGCCATTACAGGGTCAATGAATCAACTTGGTGAAGTACAAGCCGTTGGCGGTATCAATGCCAAGATTGCTGGGTTTTATGATGTTTGTATGCAGCAAGGCTTGACAGGTACGCAAGGGGTTATCATGCCTGCTGCCAATACTCAGCAACTCATGCTACGAGATGATATTGTGCAAGCCATTGCTACTGGTCAATTTCATTTATATGCGGTCAACACCCTCAGTGAAGCCTTAAGTATCTTGACAGATCTACCCATAGATAAAATGAATAAAAAAAATCGCTATCATAAATCCACTTTGTTTGGACGTATCTTAAAACGACTGCAAATGTGGGAGATGGATAAGGATATTGACAAAGAAATGCTAGAAGAAGACGAAGCAGATCAGCAAAAACAAAAAAACAAGTGCAAAAAAACGAACAAAACCTAGTATCATCAGTATTAATTTATATTAAAATAAGATACTGCCTACTGTTCACTTTAAAAGACAATCTAATTATGAATACAACTAACCCAAAAAAAACCAGTACAAAAGCCTGCAAAGACAAAAAAAATATGGCTGCCAAATCTACAAAAAATGAGACATCTAAAGATAACAGCACCGCCACCACCGCCCGACAATGGCAGCTACTATCACAGTTAGAGCGTGGACGCTGGCTTGGCACAGCACATCTGCATGAGCAACTAATGATGGCAGGATTTGACACCAGTTTGAGAACCGTTCAGCGGGACCTGAATGCCTTGGCAGAACGCTTTCCAATTGAAAAAAACAATGCCAATCCTCAAGGCTGGCGCTGGAAAGACGATGCCCCTATCCAAAGCCTACCACACATGAACTTATCACAAGCCGTCGCCTTTAATATGGTAGAGGCAAACTTAGCACAACTGCTACCCCCAGCAATTTTAGATGAATTATTCCCATGGTTTGACCTTGCACGTCGCCAACTAAAAGACAGCAAAGTGGCTCATACATGGCTCGATAGAGTGCGTATAGAGCCTGCCACGCAACCCCTGATTGCACCTGCTATCGACATCGATTGCAAAGATGCCATCTACGAAGCATTATTCCATCAAAAACAAATCACCGCACAATACACCCGCCGCAATAAAGATGAACCCAGCGACTATCTGCTCAACCCACTTGCCATCGTACAACGAGGTGTCATCATCTATTTGCTTGCCACACGAGCTGATGACAATGATGCCACCATTCGTACCTTTGCTCTACATCGCTTTACCATGGTATCCGTAGAAGACGAAGCCGCCATCTTACCAGCAGACTTTGAGCTTGAAAGTTACATAAACTCGGGAGGCATGGGATTTGTAGACCCTCTATTTCAAGATTTACCACAACATGGTAAAAACACACCCATTACCTTAGTATTTAATGGGCAGGCGGGCAAAAGTCTAACAGAAAGCCGCCTTAGTGAAGATCAACAAGTCTATGAAGATGAAGACAATAATACATTGACTGTCACCGCCACGGTTAACCTCACCTCTCAGCTTGTTTGGTGGCTACGTGGATTTGGTCAAGGACTACAACAGATACAACCTGAAATTTTGGCGCAAGCAGTCAACCAAAATTAGCAACTAGGTTACATCTATTCAATATACAGACGCCAAATTTTTTACTTATAATCATCTGCTCAAATACAAAAAGAATTTGTACTTATCTTTTTTTGTATTGCTTAACTTTATTATTGAACTTAACCTTATTTTGACACCATTGATATGACGGGCTCTTTATGTCTGAAACCACCGCTGCTAATCCAACAACAACCATACATGACATACCACTGACTTGGCTATTAAGTGATCTGAACATCAATCGTGCAAACTTATCATTTGGTACGAACTTTCGACCTACTCAGGTTGCCAAGTCTGGTTTTATTAGTCGCATAAAAGGCACCAAACAATATATTGATATAGATTTGTCTTGTCTAATTTTTGACCATAACTGCACGCTCATTGATCAAGTCTGGTTTAAACAATTACGCGACAAATCACAAGCCATTCGCCATAATGGAGATAGCTTAAATGGCAAAGATCGTGGCAGCATACCTGAGCTTGATCATAATATTGACCTAGAAAAAATTGAACTACATCTGACAAAACTTAACCCTGATGCTCATCATTTAGCCTTAATTGTAACCTCTTATTATGGTCAACCATTGCCAGCTTTATCACATGGTTCAATAAAACTCACAGATGATGAAAATAACGTCATTGATTTACAAGACTTGACCATACTACCTGAAACATGCAATGCCTTATGGTATGCAGGATTAAGCCGTGAGCTTGGAGAATGGCGCGTCACCATGCACAAACTAGCACTACAACATCACAGTATTCCAAAAATTGCAGAAGAAATTCGTAATGAACTGCTAAGAAGCTTTGTACCAAATTAATTTGCACCCAGCTAGTTTTGCTGCAATTAAATAATAAAAGCCACATTAGTCTATGAACAATGTGGCTTTTAATCACCTACCTAAACTTTTGTCAGCTAAAGCTTTTCACCACAATGAGGACAATAACATTTTTTCTCCAGCTCTTTGACTTTATTTTCATACTCTTGCTCTCGCAGCACTTGCGTCACAATTTCACGAGCCTCCTCCTTATTTAATCCAACTTCACGCCTTAATGCATCAATTTTTAGCGTATTTTGCGTTAAGTCCATATTTTCATTGAGCAGCAGCTCTTTAAAACGATGCTCAAGCTCCTCTCGACGCTGCTCAAGCTCAGAAGCCAAACCAGATGCCAAAATACCTGCTGGCAGGGCTGCCAAACCCACACCCAAAATAGTAATGACTGCCCCCAATATTTTACCTGCCGTGGTCACAGGAATAACATCACCATAACCCACCGTTGTCAGCGTCACCACTGCCCACCACATTGACTTTGGAATCGACTCAAACTCTTCAGGTTGAGCCTGATTTTCCACCAGATAAATACCACTGGCAGCCGTCACAATCATAATGATTAAAATAAATAAAACCGCTTTAAAAGAATCTTTCTCCTTACTAATTACCACCAACAAAATACGCATGGCAACAAAATAACGGGTCAATTTTAATAGGCGGAATAAACGTAAAATACGTAAGAAACGCAAATCAATATTGACAAAGAAGTTAATAAACGCTGGAGCAATGGCGATAAAATCAATCAGTGCGCCTGGACTTTTTATCCACTCCCACCGCTGCTGCCAATTTTCTTTCCAGCTATAATCTTCAGGATTTTCTTCTACTATGCACCAGATTCTAAGCAAATATTCCACCGTAAAAATAAATAATGAAAAATCTTCAAATAACTTAAAATACTGCTGATAGGCATAATACCAAGCATCGACAGATTCACAAATAACCGCAGCCACATTTGCCAGAATCAATATGATTAAAAAAGCATCTACTGAACGACTGAGCTTATTTTCAAACTCATCATTTTGCAATATATTATAGACAGCTCTTCTCAACTGATAATATGGCTTTAACACACTCATAAAACGCTCAGGGTTTAAAAATAAAAAGAAAACAAAAATTCACCCCTAATATTCATATCATATTAAAATAATAAAAATGAATTCTAATAAGGATAAATAAAATAAAATTGTGACAATAATAACAAATAAATTGTAATCAGCCAAAGTAGCCAAACTTAATTTTGCAATTATAACATCTGCAAAAAAAAAGATTATCTTACGATAATCTTTTTCTCTCTCATCACTTATGATTGACTCATTTTATCTCAGATTTTATAACAAAATACGACGAGGATCTGCCAATAACGTTGCTAAATAACGCGTAAATACAGCCGCATCAGCACCATTGATAACTCGGTGATCATAAGATAGTGATAAGGGTAACATCAAACGTGGCTCAAAGCTTTGTTTTTGCTCATTCCAGCGTGGCTGTTTAGTGGCTTCAGATACCCCTAAAATACCTACCTGAGGCCAATTAACCAATGGCGTAAAGTAAGTACCACCCAAATTACCTTGAGATGAGATGGTAAAGCTAGCACCTTGCAAATCTTTTGTACCCAGCTTTTTATCACGCGCTTTGGCTGCCAACTCACCAATTTCAATCGCAAGCTGCTTAATACCTTTGCTTTGAGCATCTTTAATCACTGGTACAATCAGTCCATCATCAGTAGCAACTGCAATCCCCATATTCACCGTTTTACGAATAATTAACTGGGTATTATCATCACTTAAATGACTATTAAACTTCGGATGCTGCATCAGCGCATAAGCCGTGGCTTTGACAATAAATGCCAAAATGGTCAAACCAATACCTTGCTTTTTAAAGTCACCTTTAAGCTCACCACGTAGCTTTTCCGTCTCAGTAATATCAGACAAATCAAACTGTGTCACTTGTGGCAGATAAGTATTATAGTTTAGCTGTGGAATAGATACTTTTTGCAAGCGACTGAGATCTTGTGTTTCAAGCTCTCCCCAGATATCTGCTTTACTCATATCTGGTAGATTTGGCAGCCCGCTACCAACAGTAGCAGCAGATGCCGCTTGTGGTGCACTTGCCTTAGCTTTCATACTCTCTTTAACATACGCAAACACATCTTCTTTAATGATACGATCATTGACTGCTGAGCCAGAAACTTGAGTAATATCCACACCCAGTTGCCGTGCTAATTTACGCACCGCAGGGCCAGCATACACTTCTGTCAGTTTTTCATTCACTTGCGCTTCGCTAAGCTTAGACTGAGAAGATATAGAAGCAGCCTGTGATGGCTGTTTGCTGGCTGTATTGGCTGGTTTTGCAGAGTCAGTTTCTACTTTATCTTGATTTGCGGTTGGCTCTGCTGCTGTTTGTTGCTCAGCCTTATCCGTACCAATATTATCTGAGCTATCTGAACTTGCAGCACCACTGATAACAATAAAATCTTGACCGTTTTTAACTTGATCACCTGCTTGAATCAAGATTTTTTCTACTTTACCAGCAGCAGGTGCAGGGACTTCTACCGATGCCTTATCTGATTCAATCAACAAAATTGACTGATCCGCTTCTAACACATCTCCAACAGCAACCAGTACTTCTGCCACTTCTGCTTCATCAACACCAATATCAGGCAAAGCATAGGTCGTAGATTTAGCAGCCGTCTCTTGATTGATAGTATTCGCCGAGGTAGCAGACTCTTGTTGCTGCTCTTGTGATTGCTGTTTTTGTACAGACTCACTCTGTTCAATATTGGTATTGGCTGGCTCATCATTTACTTGTCCAGCACTGTGCTCTTGATTACTGGATTCTTCACTTTCATCAGCACTGATTTCGATCAATACTGAACCTTCACTCACTTGATCACCCACTGCTACCAAGATATTGGTCACCTTACCAGCAGCAGAGCTTGGTACTTCTACTGAGGCTTTGTCTGACTCTAGCAAGATAATATTGTCATCTTTAGCAATCACATCACCAACACTGACCATAATTTCGCTGACTTCAGCACTCTCTACACCCAGATCTGGGGCTTTGATTTGCATAATTATATTCCTTATTTTGTCTATCTATGATGTCTTTCATATCTTATTAACTATATTTAATGGCACTAAAAGCAATGGTGTGTGTTCCACATCACATTACGCACAATCACCATTGCCACAAGCTAACTCATTCAATTTTTATTATTCTTTGACATCATCATCATTTAACAAAGCAGCATCTGCTTGATCTTCACTGCGACCATCACTATCAATCTCATCATCCTCTTCTTCTACCAACTCTGGTACAGGATTTGGATTGACATTATCAGGGGCTGGTGCATCAGGGAAGTGATCATAATGTGGTTGTGGCTGCCATGCTGGTGGCTGATCAACATCAATACCAAAGCTAGAAATGGCATCTTTCACCAAGCGCATCTCTACCTCACCTTCATCAGCAAGCTGTTTAAGTGTCGCTACCACAATATGCGCAGCATCAACATTAAAGAAACTACGTAACTGCTTACGGCTATCAGAGCGACCAAATCCATCTGTACCTAAGGTGGTATAAGGACGACTGTCAGGTAACCAAGCACGAATCTGCTCAGAGTAATTGCGCATATAGTCAGTTGCTGCAACCACAATACCTTCATGCGGTGCTAACTGCTCAGTAACCCATGGTGTTTTTTCTTCTTCATTCATCGGATGCAAGCGGTTGTAGTCATCACATGCCATACCATCACGAGTGAGCTCATTAAAGCTGGTGACACTCCAAACATTGGCACTAATGTTAAACTCATCTTTGAGTATCTGGGCTGCTTTTTGTACTTCACGCAAGATGACACCTGAGCCTAACAACTGCACTTGGGTAGAACCATTGTCTTCAAGCAGATACATACCACGCTTGATGCCCTCTTCTACACCCTCTGGCATGGCAGGATGCTCATAATTTTCATTCATCAACGTAATATAGTAATAAACTCGCTCACCTTCACCATACATACGGCGCAAACCATCATGCATAATCACAGCCAATTCATAGCCAAAGCAAGGATCATAACTGACACAGTTTGGTACAGTTCCAAATAACAGATGTGAATGACCATCTTGATGCTGCAAGCCCTCACCATTTAGGGTCGTACGTCCTGCGGTTGCACCAAGCAAGAAGCCTTGAGCCTGACAATCACCTGCTGCCCAAGCCAAATCCCCAATACGTTGGAAGCCAAACATAGAATAGTAGATATATAATGGTATCATTGGCAACGCATTGACTGAATAGCTGGTCGCTAATGCGATCCATGCACTCATTGCTCCTGCTTCATTAATACCCTCTTCGAGCATATGTCCATCTTTGGCTTCTTTATACCCCATCAGTGCATCATTGTCTTCTGGCGTATACGTCTGCCCTGCGGCAGAATAAATACCTAACTGACGGAACATACCTTCCAAACCAAAAGTACGCGCTTCATCAGGCACAATCGGTACAACACGGTCTTGAATGTCTTTATTTTTTAGCATGGCTGCTAGCAGACGTACAAATACCATGGTAGTCGACTGCTCTTTGCCTTTACTACCTTGTAGTACTCTATCAAATATAGACAACTCAGGAATTTGTAGAGGAATATGACCACTACGACGGTTTGGCAAATGACCACCTAAAGACTCACGACGACCTTTAAGATATTTAATCTCCGCTGAATCTTCATCAGGACGATAAAATGGTAGTGTATCTAACTGCTCATCAGTAAATGGTAAATCAAAACGATCACGGAAATACACCAACCCTGCTCTATCTAATTTTTTGATTTGGTGGGCTTTGTTTACCGCTTGAGCTTGCTCAGATAGGCCATAACCTTTTACCGTCTTCGCCAAAATAACCGTAGGCTGACCCTTCGTTTTCATCGCTTCACTAAAGGCAGCATATACCTTAACAGGATCATGACCTCCACGATTTAGACGTCTGATATCTTCATCTGTCAGACTATCGCCCACCTCTTTAAGCTCAGGATATTTACCAAAGAACTGCTCACGTACAAACTGTGGATCGCGAGCTTCATACAATTGATACTCACCATCTACCACTTCTTCCATACGCTGCTTAAGCGCACCACTATCATCATTAGCAAGTAAAGAATCCCAACGTCCACCCCAAATCACTTTAATCACACGCCAGCCTGCACCACGAAATACCGACTCTAGCTCTTGGATAATCTTACCATTACCACGTACAGGACCATCTAGACGCTGCAAATTACAGTTGATTACCCAGATTAAGTTTTCTAGCTTTTCACGCCCTGCCAATGAAATCGCACCCAAGCTTTCTGGCTCATCGGTTTCACCATCACCCAAGAATGCCCAAATTTTACGCCCTTCATCTTCTAGTAGACCACGATTAATCATATAGTTCTGCACATGTGCATGATATATCGACATAATCGGGCCCAGTCCCATAGAAACCGTTGGAAACTGCCAATAATCAGGCATTAAGTAAGGATGGGGATAACTAGATAAACCTTTACCACCCACTTCACGACGGAAGTTTTCTAACTGCTCCTCAGTCAAGCGACCTTCAAGATATGAGCGCGCATAAATACCAGGTGCTGAGTGACCTTGGTAGTAGATCATATCACCACCAAAGTGATCACTTGCGGCACGGAAAAAATGGTTAAACCCCGTCTCATACAAAGTAGCACTAGAGGCAAAAGTTGCCAAATGCCCACCCAAGTCATCCTCATTTTTATTAGCACGCATTACCATTGCCAAAGCGTTATAGCGTACCAACGCACGGATTTTTCGCTCCATGTGTAGATCACCAGGATAAGCAGGCTCATCTTCAGTAGGAATACTATTAACATAAGCAGTATCTAAACGGTTAAATGGCAATCCTTCTTGTACTGCCATGTTATACAGTGCTTTTAACAAGAACTGTGCCCGATCTTTATCTGCATGTTTAATAACAGATTCAAACGCATCTAGCCATTCTTGGGTCTCTGTATTATCGGAGTCCTTGTAATAATTCATCGTTGTTCCTTATTGTTCAAATAAAACATTTTAGACTCATATTGAGTCACTTTATTGAAAGTATGTATTAACAAGATAGGCATTGACCTAACAACCAATCCTAAGCCACCATAGTGGTAGATATATAGAGTTGTATTACCATTGTGCTATAAAATTAAGTCTGAGTAATGACTTTGCCCTTCTTTATTTACTTGGCATCCAAACAAACTAATTTTCAGTAGAAAATGTATCATTTATTTATATAACATCTACAAATCAAGTAACTTTGTTATGAGGTTATGAGGTTATGAGGTTATAAAATCACAAACCATCATGTATGAATGCATATCTTGCTACAGCAACCATCTATTATATGAGGTTATCAGAAATTTTGTTATCCATCATTAGAAATGAGAAACATTATACTATTTAGTAAATAAATAGTGAATATACAATAAAAATTCATTATTTTATTAATTATAAGATAAGGTTACTTAATTGTTGCTCACTGGTAAAAATAAGGTTTTACCATTCATATACTATTTAATACTGTCTATATACATTCTCCTTAATAATTATATAGAGCTCAGCTACAATAGAGTAATATTATATTATGAAAATACCCTCCATTTTTTGTCAATTGTAACTTCTTATCATAATCAATAAGTTACAAAGAAACGATATGTCCCTTTTGAATTGATAAGAAATTGATAGTAAATGATGTACTCTTTTTATTTCTTGAATCTTACCAATCAGAAATAAAGAGGATGAATGATATATATATTATATATAAGGACACACCTTATATTATTAATACTTAATAATAATTGTAGTTATTTTTCCTTATGGACCATGACTTCAATATTTATATTCATATATAATCATATTTTTTCATAATTATTTCGTAATTTCTTAAAGCTGGGAAAACCTGCATGAAACTGCCACATCGTCTACTATCGCTTCTTAAGCCCATCACCTCACAGCGTCATCAGAGCACAAAGAGGTTGGAATCTCATGATATGTATGATCTGGCAGGTATTCGCTTACCAATAGTCACACAAAAAAAATACATTCATACGACCATCATAATTGCAACAGGAACTCTTATAAGCACAGGAGCAATGGCAGCAGGAACAACTGCAGCCAGAGCTCCAATGTGTCCTACTGGATATGTAGCTGCTGACTTCAGCCCTTCTGACTATGAACAACTATCATCTGCAGGGCCTGGTGGGACTATTAATGTGAAAGGTATTAATGATGCTATTGCTGATTTAGGCCTACAGCTAAAAATAAACATGACCACTAATGGTGCACAACCACATTATATAAGGAGTTACACTTCAAATGGTCAAACTGGCTTTACAATAGTACAAAACCTAGGTAACAATAATGCAAGCAATACGGTTAACTTTGATTTTAATAAACCTGTTAACAAGCTTAGCTTCACACTCTCTGATATAGATTATAGGTCTACAAGTTGGCGAGACAAGATTACTGTCATCGGTAAAAATGGAAACACTCCTGTTCCATTACAATTTAGCAACTCTGGCAATAGCATGGCTACAAACAATGCCACTGGCACTGTTGAATCAGATGGTCCTGGGAACGGGGGAATTGAGTGTATAAACCCTAGTAATCCCTCCAATTTTTCAGGTGTAAATGACGATTTTACTCCAAAATGTGCAACAACAGTTACATTTGATAGTCCTATTACAAAATTTACATTAGATTATAGAAATACTGTTTTATTAGGTGTTTTGAGTCAAGATATTGAGCTACAATTTAATAAATTTTGTGTAGAAGAGAAAAAACTTGAAATTGAAAAAGATGATGGTATTGTAGAAGTTAGCAAAGATTCAATTACAGACTATGTCATTAAAGTTAAAAATCAAAGTAATGGTGACATTACAGGTGCTATCTTATCTGACCCATTCGTATCAGGACTTATAAAACAGTCAAATATCCAATGTGATAGCTCTATAACAAATAATGCCTGTATCACAGCCCCAACCATTACCCAGCTTGAAAATGGCTTCCCTTTACCAACATTGTCACAAGGGCAAACTTATGCCATTACTGTACCAACCAAAATAACAGCTAATTATGGTAGTGAAATCACAAATACTGCAACTGTAGATTATAATTCTAAAACAATCAGTGACACAGATACCAACACTGTTAAATCTCCTTTTGTACAGCCTAGCAATCCTACCACTACCACTGGTAGTTGTCCTGCAAACCATCAAATGTATTATATAGGCGAAAATGCACCATCTGGCTCTATTTCTATGGCATTGAGTTGGATTGATGGTGCTCTTAATAAAACCTTTGAGTTTACAGGCAGTAATGGTAATAAAGTAAAAATGACATTAGCATTTCCACTATTAATAGACAAATATGAGCGTACTAACATTGTACCTTTCTACCAACAAGGTGGTGATGAAACCACAAGAAATGCATTAACAATTGAACATACTTCTGTTGGCAAAGTAACCAATCATGAACTACAAGCAATCATTAACAAGCCGGTCTCCCAGCTTGGCTTTACCATTCAAGACCTTGACTCCACAGGTTACGGAAATGGTGGGCATACTCCTCCTCCACAATATATTGAGCAAGTAGATGTATCAGAAAGTCAAGGGAAACTAACACATAATCCTTCTTACCATACAATTAATGCAGCCCAAGATATTGTTACTGCAAAACCTTTGCTTAACTGTGACATCGAAGGGCAGAATACAGGCTGTCCTATTAGTGCGACATGGGGCTACAAACCTACTAACACACCTTTTAGTTTGAAGCATAATAATACTGAAGAAGACCGTGGTAAGATTTCTCATGTTATTGGCTATTCGGACTTTTACTTCTGTTTAGCACCACCAAAAATCATCATCAACAAAGTTTTAAATGGTAACCGTATTGCAACTGAGCAATTTAATATCAAAATTACAGATAACAATACCTTTTCTAAAGGATTTACCACAGAAGGTACCGATAATAGCATTGCTCCAGGAAAAAATACATCAGGCATTTTAGAATTAAAGCCTAATACAACTTATACAATTACGGAGTCTATTGTTAAGGGTGGTAATGATACTGACTATAACACAACCTATCAATGTAGCAATTTGGCCAAAGATAGCTCAGCGCAAATACCACAAAATGGCACAGGAAAATCTTTTTCTATTTCTCAACTGAGCTATGGTGATGAAATAGCATGTACCATTACTAATACACCCAAAGTTAAAAAGACCTATACTTTTTCAGGTATTGTCTTTAATGACAATGGTGGTATTGAAGTAGATGCGACTGCCTATAACAAATCACAAGCACAAGAGCTTAAACGTAATTCAGAATACTTTAATGGCATCTATAATGACTCTAGTGAAAAAGGTATCTTTGCAACAGGACTAACTGCCAAACTAACAAATTGTCAAGGTCAAGATATCCCAAATCAGACCCTAAATTTTGTAGAGAATGGTACCGATAAAGGTAAATACACAATTTCTGTACCTGCAGCACAAGTAGAAACTCACAGTCAAGTTTGTATCAAGCAGATTGAGCCACAGTCATGGCAGGACTCTACTTATGGTGCTAATGTTTTCCCTGTTGATACAACTAAAAATGAAATAGAGGTAGCTATTGTTAGTGGTCAATATAACTATCCAAATAACAACTTTGGTGAAGTAAGACAAAATAACTCAGCATTGGTATTGATCAAACGCCAGCATTTTCATAACTGTTCAGCAAAAAATTTAACAGCAGTCCCAGTCAACGACAGCGCAGACCCTAAAGATGCGTTCAGCCAAAACCCAATTGTAGGTAAAGACAATATAGGTGCTAATCAATGTATTGCCTATCGAATAGAAGCCAGAAATCGGGCAAATGTAGGACTACAAAGTATTTCAATTACCGACTCATTACCTAAAAAAGGAGAAAACGACTCATCTGGTACTTTAGTGTTAACAACACCTGCACCTACCAGTGACAGTGGAATTACCTTTGCCAGTAATTCTGTGACAGATAATCACAATGGCAATATTATTACCAATTCTTTTGATTTACCACTAAGTACAAAAGAGAAATCTATTTTCTTTAATACTAAATTTCAAGTTGGACAATAACCCCTCTATTAATAGAACAGCTTTATTTTAGTAGAAATTGACCTTTTGCATTCATTCCTAACAGCTATTAGCCTGTTAGAATGAATGCTCAACAGTCCTCTTTATCAATTAAAACTTATGCAATAAAGTGATAAAGGGTCATGCTGTTACCATATAAAAATAGCCACATAAAAATAGAAGTATTATAATTTCCCTACTACAATCAGTCCTAACCATAACCAACATCATCTAATCAACACTTTTTATTCTTAAAACTGTATTTCATCCTTTGTTATCTTCTATTCATCGAAAGCCACTATCAAGTATAACTTTAATAGATGTATAATCCTATTAAGTTTAGGCTTGTGCCTAAAGTGTTTTAATATAAATAGGATAAGTAATTGATAAATAGAAGCAGCAAATCACTTCATACAACTACCAAGTGACTATGAAAATACAGATAATTGCTCAATCTACTTTGTCATTATCCAAGGAGAAAACGTTGAAACTATCTCGCCTTACTAAGATTGTACTGCTCTCAGCAGCAACATTGATGTCTACAACCATGCCATCTTTTGCTGATGATGCACTACAACTACAACTAGAAGTTAACAAAATAGTCAAGACGGCAGATGGCAGAACTCAGTATGTACCTGCCAGTGATGCTAATACTGGTACAGTGATACAGTATAAAGCCAACTATAGTAACGTCAGTGACCAAGAAATCAATGATGTACTCATTATTGTACCTATCCCAGAAAATATGACATTTACTGGAGCTGCCCATCCTGCCAGTGCTCAAGCCACAACAGATGGTAAAAATTATGCAGACATGCCTCTTATGCGTCGTGTCAATGGAAAATTAGTCAAAATCCCTTATTCAGAATACAAGTCATTGCGTTGGAACATTAAAATGCTTCCAGCACATAAATCCGCCGCTGTTAGCCTAGATGGTATTATAAAATAGCATCGATAACTAACTATTTATTTTTAATCTAACCAACCCTCTACCCTTAAAGTCTTAGGAGACTTACATGAAAACAAATAATTTTAAACATTCAGTACTAGCAGTGGGTGTTGTTGCTGCCCTTGGTATGACAGGAACTGCTTTTGCTGCTGGCTCTGGTGGTAGTACTGGTGTTACCTCACCAGTAAGTACTAGTACATTTGCAATTACCAACAAAGCAACTGCCACTTATAACGTTGGAACTCAAACACAACCAAAAGTAACCTCAAATACGGTTACTGTTAATGTCAGCAAACAAATACAGTTTAATTTGGCACAAGACAACAAGGGTACAGTCACTCCTGATGGTAAAGTAGTCTTTACCCATACCTTAACCAACAAAGGTAATACTGATGATGAGTATACCATTGATGTTGCAAATGTTACTGGTGACAAATTTGATTACTCAAAATTTGTAATCGAAGTTACCACACCTACAGGCACAACAACCATAAACAATGGTGACAAAATTACTCTACAGCCAGGCGATGCTAATAAAGCTACTATTAAAATCACTGCCACTGCGGCTAATAACAACATTCCTGATGAAGCAGGTAAGTTAACCATCTCTGCTACCAGTGATCTATATCCTGCTGGCACTGATAAAACATTGACCAATACTGATACAGCCACTACCACTACACCTGTATTTGCCATCACCAAATCAGTAAGCACTACCTCAGTACAAAAAGGTGATACATTTAAATATACCATCGCTGTTAAAAACACAGGTAATATGGATGCCACTGATACTACCATTAGCGATACTCTACCTACTGGATTAGAATTCACTAGTCCTACCAATGTAATAGTAAAACGTGGTACTACAGACATTACCAATACTGTTACCATTAGTACTGCCAGTAACACATTAAAGATTTCTGGTGTGAATATTGCACAAGCAACAGGTTCAAGCACAGCAGAAGACATCACTGTTGAATTTAAAGTATTAGTACCAACCACTGCGACCGAAACAAAATTTGATAACAAAGCAAGTGTGATTGATACCACAACTACACCTGGTAAAACCATTAAAGATACAACTGATACTGGTGATAAAAATGTACCAAGTAAAGATGGAAACGATGATGATGATAGCAACCCATCAACTGTTCATGTAGTAAATAGCAGTGTCACATTCGTAAATAGCACAGAAGTCACCCTACCCATTACTGGTGAAACTGTATTTGAACATATACTTACCAACAATGGTACAGCCACCATTGCTACTAACGAACTAACTTTGACAAAAACTTCCACCTTAGATAACGCTAATATTACACAAGAGTTTTATATTGATACAAATGGTAACGGAACATTTGACTCAAGTACTGATGCTGCCTATACACCAGGTACTCCTCTACCTGTTTCGTTAGCACCAAAGGCTAGTGTTAAAATCTTTGTAAAAAATATTGCAACAGACGCAGTAGCGGGTACAGATAATACAGCCGTTAAACGTGAAGAATACAAATTAGCTATTGAACGTACCAGTTCAACTGGTGCAAGCGTTACTTTACCACCTGCAATTACAGATATAGTTAATATTGCTGGTTTAGGGTTGAAAAAAGAGCAAGCTGTTGCAGCATGTAGTAGTACACCAAGTAGCACCGCATACACACTGAATGCTATCAATGATGCAAAACCAGGTCAGTGTATCTTCTATAAGATTACTGCCATCAACCATTTACCAACCACCAATCCAACCAATCTACAAAACTTCACCGATGTAGCTGTGTCGGATACCATTGCTAATCTTGGTACAGGTACTGGTAAAGTGACTTATAATGCAGATTTAAATGGTAATGGTATGACTACCAGTTATAGTTCACCTACTGTCTCTGGTAATGCTGCTACTCTTACTGCTGGTAGCGCAGCGAGCTTGACCTTTAGTGTCACTATCAATAAATAATGATATTTAGTAAATAATTACTTTATTTACTGATTATTTTTAGATGAAACCTATTTTTACGTTAAGTTTTGTCGCAATACATATTGCGACAAAACCTTTATTTCATTTGATTGGATAAGCAATATTATGACTGCTCCTCATACAGATCTCACACGTCATCTGTCTCATGCACTCTCAACTGAGTCACATGCGGTCAATGTTCACAAGCACCTTACCACAAATCATGGCAAGGCAAAAATTTGTAGCGGCTTAACCACCATCGCTGCCTCAATTTTGCTTATGCAATCAAATACAAGTTATGCAGCACCAGCTCAAGATAGTAGTGCAAAGACACATGCCATCAATAATATTGCTTCCTCAGTATATAATGTTGAAAATGGGGCAGAAATACTTGCTACGCAATCAAACCAAGTTTCAGTCCATACCACTATCTTACCTAAATATGGTGTCTCACTAACCCAACCTGCATTAAAAATTATTGCTGCAGGCTCTGAGGTTCAATGGATTAATACCCTTACCAACACAGGCAATATTGACGAAACCATACGTCTAAGTTTTGGGGTTCCAAATACCTTATCTAATTTTGTTGTTTATCAAGACATCAATAAAAATGGCTTAATTGATGCCAGTGACCCTCAAGTCTTTGATAAAATTCAGATTGGTCAAAATGAAAGCATAGATCTAATTGTCAAAGCATTAACAGACAAAAATCTTAAAAACAATGACACTGCTAGTATCAAGGTTGGTGCGGTTGTTATTGAAGATGAGTCTATTACTGCTCATGCCACTGACAAGTTAAGGGTCATTGCACCTTCTATTGAGTTTACTGATAAATCTTTCAATAAAATAGAAACGCAAGACCAAATTGGTAATGATGTTTATGTACAAACCAGTTATGCTCAATGTAACATAAACAGCAATGCACCTGATCAAGCCCTGGTCACTATTACATCCTCCAAAACTAAAGATACTTATACGTTAAAGGCAACTGAAACTGGTAATAATACAGGCATCTTTCGTCTGTCTGCACCAACTGAGCTTAATGCCAACGCTATTAATGACAACATCATCCAAACACTAGATGGCGACATGCTAAAAGCCAGTCTAGATGCCTGCATTTCACCTTCTGGCAACCCTGTAAAGATTACGCAAAATATTTTTACCCAAATACAGATGATGGATCCAAAATCCAATCTACAAGTTGTCAAAACAGCCGATGTCAAAGCAGCAGAACTAGGTGATTATGTCAACTACAGTATTAATATCACCAACACTGGTAAAAATAACGCAACTGTTTATGATATCAACCTAAAAGATGCCTTACCACGTGGGTTCACCTATGTTGAAGGTAGTGCTCGTGTTGATGGTAAACCTGTCGCTGACTTCTCCTCTAAAGGTAAGTATAAAGTATTAGGATTAGGTACATTAACTCAGGGTCAAAATAAGACGGTCACCTACCAAGCATTAGTAGGCGCAACTGCTCTAGCTGGCGATGGTATTAATACTGCTTTTGTGACAGGTAATGATACTTCAGGAAAAACCATTACTTCTCGTCCATCCAAATGGAAAGTGGATGTCAGTCGCAACGCAATTAACGAAAAAGGTATCATTGTTGGTAAAGTTTATAATGATATTAACCGAGATGGCATCCAACAAAAGCAAGATGGTGAGTTGGGGGTCGCGGGTGTACGTCTATATATGGAAAACGGTAACTTTGTCGTTACTGATGCCGAAGGTAAATATGATTTTTACGGCATCGATGCAAAGACACACGTACTAAAAATTGACCGTACCACCCTACCCGCTAATGTTGAATTAATTGAACAATCTAATCGCAATACTGGCGATCCTAGTAGCGTATTTGTTGATGTAAAATATGGCGAATTACATCGTGCAGATTTCGCTATTGTTGATGGTATGGATGATACCTCAGAACATTTAAAAGATATCTTGATTGAACGCAGCAAATCAACTGGCGATAATAATGATGCCCTCGAAAAAACAGTGCGTAACCAACTGGATATCGAACCTCGTGCCATCACTATTGACAATAGAACTTTTAAAGAAGCCAGTGGTTGTAAGCAAAATAACTCTTTGGATCAGCGTTTAAGCTGTGATAATGCGATTGTAGATACAGAGCAAGATTTACAAAGTATCGAAGTGATGCCTCTCAACCTTGTGACTGCGCCTAAGCCTGTCCTGTTAGAAGAGTATCTAAAAAAAGTATCTAATAATAATGTCAACTTTATTAATTTATCTGACCAACAACAACTGATCGATAAAATTCAGTTGATTCAGATACAAGCACCACTAGATACAAAATTTACATTATATGCAAATGGACAACCTGTCTCGGCTGAAAAAATTGGTAAAACGGCAGAGCAAAAAAAGCAATCGGTGGCTGCTTATGATTATTACGCAGTTAAGCTAGAAGCTGGCAAAAATATTCTAAAAGGGGTTGCTACTAATACTGATGGTGAAGTTATTTCAGAGCAAAGCATCACAGTATTTGCACCAGATACCTTACAAAATATAGAGGCTCACCAGCAAGATAAACTGGTTAGTGCTGATGGTAATAGTATCTATCAAGTCGTTATCCGTCTAAAAGATAAAAATGGTCGTCCATATCCTAGTGATACACTGGTGACGCTTGATACTAATATCGGTCAAGTAAACTTAAAAGATACTTCAACAGATGTACCTGGCACGCAAGTTATAGTAACAGGTGGAGAGTTACTTGTTCCTATCAAAGCACCAACAACCGCTGGTGATGGTGTATTAACTGTTACCGCAAATAATATTAAACAAACCATTCCGTTACAGTTTACTCCCCATCTACGTCCGCTTATAGCCGTGGGTATAATTGATGGCTCTATTTCTTTAAAAGGCTTTGATAGTAGCAAAGTATCCTCTGCCGAAGGTTTATTTGAACAAGAGTTAGAAGAGTTTTCTGGTAATAATGATTACTCTACTAATGGTCGTGCTGCCATGTTCTTAAAGGGTAAGGTACGTGGGGATTACCTACTGACCCTATCTTATGACAGTGATAAAGGTAACGAACGCTTATTTCGTGATATTGAGCCCAGTGAATACTACCCTGTCTATGGGGATGCCTCAGCAAAAGGCTTTGACGCTCAGTCTAGTAGCAAACTATATGTACGCCTTGATAAAGGACGTTCATATGCCATGTATGGTGACATCAAAACCCAAGTGGATAATGATGAAGGTCTAAAACTTGGACAATACAATCGCACCTTAACTGGATTTAAAGCTCAATACGAAGATGACAATACACGCATTGTTGGTTTTGCTGCCGAAACGAATACAACGCAGCGTGTTATGGAAACCCAGGGACTTGGTATATCTGGTCCCTACCCTCTTGCTGTCAACTTTAATAATGTATTAGAAAACTCAGAGATTGTAGAAGTTATCACCAGAGATGCTGATAACCCTGGTGTTGTGATTTCTAAAAAACAACTCACTCGTTTTGCTGATTATGAGATAGACCCCATCAGTCGTAGTATTTATCTTAAAAACCCCATTGCCAGCCAAGACTTTGATGGCAACCCCATCTATCTACAAGTGACTGTTGAAACAGATGATGGTGGTGAAAAATATTGGGTAGGTGGTATCGCTGGTAAGCAACAAATTAATGATGCTGTATCAGTCGGTGCAAGCTATGTCAAAAGTGATAATCCTCTTAATGAAGAGACATTAGCCAGTGTTAATAGTGTTATACAAATCAATAAAAATTTAAAATTTGTTGCTGAGTATGCCAAAAATAAATCTGAAAATTCAGGTTTGCAAAAAAATACCACACAAACCCATGCTATAAAAAATCAAAAAGTTGAAGGCGATGCCATGCGCCTTGAATTAACTTATGATGATAAAAAGCGTACACGTGCAAAAGCTTATTATAATAAAGCAGATACTGGCTTTGTTAGCCAATCCTCACCTATTACAGCAGGGCGTACTGAATCTGGCATTGATATCGACTATAAATTAGATAGCAAACGTAAGACAACTGCTAAGCTCGAGGGCATACGCTCTGAAGATAATAATACAGATACCATACAACAAGGCGTCAAAGCGTCTATCGAACGTCAACTAACTGACAATATTACAGCAGAAATTGGTGCTCGTTATTATAAACAAAATAATACAGCTCAAACACTACAGACCCAGAGTGCACCTGAAGTGGTCAGCCTAACTAATAATACTGTATTTAATGATAATATCATCAATCAGTCAGCATTAAACAATACTAACAGCAATGCAAAAGATGTAGAAGGTACTACGTTACTTGCTAAAGTGACTGTCGATCTACCTAAATTAAATCGCTCAAAGATTTTTGCAGAATACGAACAAGATATTAATAATAGCTCACGTAATGCAACGTCGATAGGTGCTGAGACAGCATTGGGTAATATGGGGCGTTTTTATGCCCGCCATGATCTTATTAATAGCTTGTCAGGCAACTATGGGCTTGATGATACAAGTGAGCGTAACCGTACAGTTATTGGCTTTGATGCTAACTATATGAAAGATGGTAAGGTCTATAGTGAATACCGCACCCGTAATTCTATCAGTGCACGTGAAGCAGAAGCTGCCATCGGTCTTAAAAACAAGTGGTATATACAAGAAGGACTGACTGTTAATACCTTGATTGAAAGAATAGAGTCACTAGAAGGTAAAAAAGATAAAACCTCTACTGCTGCTAGTGTTGGTGTTGAATACTTAGCCAATAAAAACTATAAAGCATCTGGACGCTTAGAGAAACGCTGGGGAGAAAAAAGTGATACGCTACTAGCAAGCGCTGGCGTTGCCTATCGTTACGACGACAATATTACTTTATTGGCAAAAGATATTTATTCAAATGTCGATTATACCAATGGTCATCGTATGATGAATCGCTTCCAATTAGGTGCTGCTTATCGTGACTATGATAGCAATCAACTAGATATGCTTGCCAAAGTAGAATATCGTACAGATGATAATCAAACAGGTACTGCTCCTTACCAAAAAGATGCCACAATTTGGTCTTGGCATGGCAACTATCATCCTACCCGTCCTTTAACTATATCTGGACACTATGCGGGTAAACATACACAATATAAAACGAATAACAGTGATAATAGCAATACAGCACATACTGCTTATATCCGTGGATTATATGACATCAATGAAAAATGGGATGCAGGTTTACAAGCAGGTACTTATTGGAATGATCAAGCAGATGATGTTGCTTATATGCTAGGAGCAGAAGTTGGCTACAGTCCAATGACTAATCTTTGGTTATCGCTAGGCTATAACTTTGCTGGCTATAATGATGATGACATCGCCTATGAAGACACCACCGCCCAAGGTGCTTATTTCCGTATGCGCTTTAAGTTTGATGAAAATCTATTTAAACGCAATGATGCGAAAGTCAATAAACGCTTACTTCCTGAATAAGCTTACTTATAAAATTGCTAGGAATTATACGCATGAACCAGTCAACGTCAGCTTTTTCTCGAATAGCTTTTTTAGCTTTATTTTGTGCGCAAATGTCTATGGTAACATCCATCGTTCATGCAAACGATGGCAGCACAACCGAATCTCATGTTAATAATATTTCAATAACTCATGCATCAACCAAAAATAGTCGCTTAAATCAAGTTGAATCTTACTATCATCCTCAAACTTACTGTACAAATAAAATTGAATCATTAACCAAACATCCTGAGCATGAAAGCATACTACGTCATGATATCGACTGTATGATGACTGCTCTTAAGCCTTATCAGCAAATGGATACAACAATACATCCAAACACCCCTTATTTTGCTTATAAGGCACAAGCGTGGTTATCTTATGCTTATAGTGAAGATAGCGAAAAAAGTTTAACAAATGCAGGTGCTTATGCTCTTAATGAAGGGCTTGCTATCTTAAAATTATTAAAAGAAAATAAAACAGATCAACTGATGTTGACCACTAATATACCACCCACCTCTGCAATCATGCGTCCAGATTTATGGTCTACCTTAATGGCACTCAAAGAAAATGGTGCTATAACGATTGCACCTCGTGAGCTTGCTTATGGTGAAGTACAACTAATATGGGCAGCCGCAGAATATTGTGAGTTTGGTTGGCGTCATTCTAATGAGCATTTTCGTGCAGCGCAAAGATGGATAAATGTAGCACAAGAAAAGTTTATCAATAGCCGCACAGAAAGTGACGTTCTGCAATTTCAACGTGATAATAAAGATCTCTTCCCAATATTTAATAAACTTGATACTGGTGACAACCAATGTAGACAGAATCAAATAACTTCTATTACAATACGAACGCATTGATTCCGTCAATCGACTACTTAAGAGGTAAACTCTCTGGTAAATAACTATGTAGATAGCCCAAAGACGCAGTCATGGCTTCTTGCAAATAATCTGATGTTATTTGACCATGTTGACGATATGAAAGTGTAAAGATGCTATCAATAATACTAAAAGTGACTAAAAGTTGCACCTGAATATCATTATATTTTGGCATCTGATAATGATCTGCCATATGCTGATAAATTAACTTTACAATCTTATTATTCACTTGCTCACCAAATCGTTCTTCTTCTAAGTCAGGTGTATTGGTATCATAGATTAATTTTGCTTTACTTGGATCTGCCTGAACCTCATCAACAATAGATTCCATCAAGGCAGTCACATAGTCTTGCCAATGCTTAAACTGATTGATATCAACTTTTTCCATCGCTTCAATCAACTCAATTGCATTCAAAAACTTCAACGCCAAAAACACAGCATCAATATTAGGAAAAAAATGATAAGCAGAGGCACGTGGAATACCTGCTTCCTCACAAACTTGTGCTAACGTAATGTCTTTAATGGGCTTGATTATACTAAGCTTTTTAGCACTCATTATCAATTTTTGCCGACGTATACGCCCTTGTTGACTGGTAAATTTAAACTTATTAGGGACTAACTGTCGAGCAAGTTCTGAGTTATCTAGTACCTCTTCAATGATATCATCACGATTTTCAGCCATAGTTACTCTCTATTTATCTGTGTGTAATCTATAAAAAACTACCTATCCACGTTGCTGATTTTTTGGCTTCAAACAAAGTGGATGTCATCATACTAACATCAATATATGATGACACATAAATTAATAAGTATAAATAAATGAATCTATATATTATTTATTAATAAATATAAGTAGCCTGTCTTAATCAAAATAAAATAAAAACAATAAGATACATATTTTTTTCAAAAACATATTTGACTAAACACCTATAAAATATTGTCTTATTTTTGTATCCTACTTTATATAATAACTATTTATGTCTTTTAGCTCACCTCGTCCCATACTTTGCGTAGGCGTTTTTGTGAAACGGCTTGACGGGTTTTCATCGGTTGCGCAAATAGCTGAATGCGGAACTCTTCGACCAGCCAACGATAGTCGCTGATTTTGTCGTCATCGGCTCGCCCTGCCAGCCGCTCCATGTGCACGTCAAGCTCATAAACGGCATCAAGGTCGCCATCAAGATTGTGCTCTAGGCGTTCGAGGCGGATTTGCAAGGCTTCTAGATAGCGAGGATACTGCTGCCAATGCTCATAATCCATGCGATATACAAAGTCAGACAGATGTAAGTCTTCGAGTTGATCTTCGATGTCGTCGATGGATTCGCCAAAGATTTCGGTATCCAGCATCAGTAGAGTTTGGCGGATACGTTGCCAACGGGTATAAACGTCTTTAAGCTGTTTAAGCACCTGTTGCCCGACTAATAAAAATTGACTGAGCACTGCTTGGGCGGTTTGCTGATATTCTGCTTGGCTAAAGGGCAGTTGCTCAGCTAAGGTGACGGCATGGCTATCGGCATTTTCGGGCAGCTCTTCACTGTGGTCAAAAGCGATGTAATGGGTATCAAGCACCGCATCTAAGGTAGCATCAACCAAAATGGTTTTGAGTTTTTCCATGTCACCCAATGGCGCAAAGGCAAGTTTGAATGCTTTGTCAATCTGTGAGGTGAGCTGCTTTTGTTTTGCCCCCAGTTGTCCCTTGATAAGAGTGAGTACACCGTGACGATGTGCTTTTAGGGCAGCGTTGATGTCGGTATATTGGTGGATAGAAACTGCTTCGCCCTTGTCATCAGCGACTAAGGCAGAAAACTGCTTCATCACCACGCCTGCGCTGTGGCGGTTTTTGCTAAAGCGAAAATAATCAGGGAAGTCGGTATGCAGCCCTTGTGATTCGCCTTTGCTGCTATCAAGGGCTTGGCTGGTTTCGCTGGCGTGGCGCAGTTGCAAGGTGACTAAATCACGCCCTTTTTCAATCAGGCGATTTTTGTCATCGACCACACAAATTTGTGGTTGTAGGTAGCGGTCAATGCGGCTGGGGTCAAAGTCTTCGGGGGTGACACCTGTGATGCCCCGACGCTGCAACGCTTGGCAAAGCTGTTTTAGCAGACCTTGCTGATGCTCACGCTCTAACTCATCAAAGAGACTGTCAGCAGTATCAGGAATAGGAACGATACGGCGGCGGATTTCTTTGGGTAGGCTTTTGAGCAGTTGTAACACCAGCTCATACCGCCAACCTGCAATGCCCCACAGTAGCTCAACGGCATCAAGCTGTGGCAATGCTGCCAATGGCACCCGAATACTCACCCCATCATCATCACTGGCAGGGTCAAACACGTATGACAAAGGCAGCTTTAAGTCACCCAGTTGCCAAATTTCGGGAAAGTCACCTGTGGTTGGGGCAGTTTCTTTTAATACGTCCTCATCGGTAAAGAACAGATAGTGACTGTCTGTTTTTTCCACTTCGGCTCGCCAGTCTTCAAAGGCTTTGCGACTGGCAATGTGCTCAGGAATTTTACTTTCATAAAACTGGTATAACGCTTCTTCATCGACCAGCAAATCACGACGACGTAGTTTGTCCTCGATACGCTCTACGTCGGCAATTTTATTGAGATTATGCTGTAAAAATGGCGCATCTCGACCCAATTGCCCTGTCACCAAACCATCACGAATAAAGATTTCTCTCGCTTCACTCAAGTTGACTTGTTCGTAGTTGGTGAGCTGCTTGGCGATGACAATCAGACCAAACAGGCTGATTTGAGCATAAGCCCGCACCCGCCCTGTTTTCTTTGACCAATGCGGCTCAAAATAATGATATTTGAGTAAATCACCTGCCGCTGAGATGACCCACTCAGGCTCAATTTTGGCAACGGTACGCATAAACACTTGCGAGGTTTCGACAATTTCAAACGCCATCACCCACGCTGGTACTTGCTTAAACACGGTACTGGCAGGGAAGATTTTGGCTTTTTGTTGACGCGCGGCTAAATATTCACCACGCGCGTCTGTTTTATGCGCAATAACGGATAACAGTCCTGTTAATAATGCCCGATGTAAGTTGGCATATTTTACCGCTTTGAGCTGCTCGTCGTTGCTGTCTAACACTTCAGTCATGGTTTGGGCGGATTCACTAGACTTTGTTTTCTTAGACACTTGCTCTGTTTTTAAATCACCCAATTTTAGCTCTGTAACCATCTGCTCAAGCTGACGCTCGGTTTTTTGCCACTCACGTAAGCGAGGAAAGCTTAGATAATGCTTTTTGGCAAATTGTTTGCGTTGATTGCTCGATAGCTTGCCATCATTGTTATTACCACCATTACCAAAAACGGCTTGCCATAGGCTTAGATAAAACAGAAAGTCTGAATCTGGTTGGCGAAACAACGCATGTTTTTGGTCGGCTTGCGCTCGCTTGGCAGCAGGACGCTCTCGGGGGTCTTGCACTGCCAATGCGGCAACGATAATCAGCATCTCTGGTAGACAATCAAAATCACTGCCTGCAATCAACATTCTGGCAAGGCGTGGGTCAATGGGCATACGTGCCATTTTCTGACCGATACGCGTCAGCTTGACTTCATTGAGGGATTGTTGATGAATGGGGCGTTGATTGTCTTTATGTTTAGATGGGTTTTTATGCGTCAATGCGCCAAGCTCATCTAATAACTTGCGACCATCTTTAATCAAACGGCTGTCGGGTGGCTCAATAAAATCAAAGTCTTCGACACTGCCTAGACGCAAACTTGCCATTTGCAAAATGACCGAAGCAAGGTTGGTACGCAGGATTTCAGGCTCGGTAAATTCAGGGCGGCTGTTAAAGTCCTCTTCGCTATATAAACGAATACACATGCCCGCCGCCACTCGCCCACAGCGACCTTTACGCTGATTTGCCGCCGCTTGGCTAATCGCTTCAATCGGAAGACGTTGCACTCGTGAGCGATACGAATAACGTGAAATACGCGCAAAACCCAAGTCAATCACATAGCGAATACCGGGGACGGTTAATGCGGTTTCAGCGACGTTGGTGGCGATAACGATGCGACGCCCTCGACCTGAGGGCTGAAAGATGCGCTGCTGCTCGGCATAGGTTTGACGGGCAAATAACGGCAACACTTCGGTATGGCGTGGACCATGATTGACCAACACTTCTTGTAAATCCCGAATTTCTGCTTCGGTAGCAGCAAAAATCAAAATATCGGCTTGGTCAGGGTGTCCTTTTTGCTTGGCATCATCAAAACATTCTTCTACCGCTGCCACTACAGCACGAGGCAAATTGTCTTCAAAATCATCATAGGCATCATCATCTGAGCTAAATACTGGCTCATCAGTCAATGGACGATAACGTACTTCCACAGGAAAGCTACGCCCTTCGACGTTAATCACAGGGGCAGGTAAAAGACGTTTTTTTGCCTTATCATATTGGGCAAAATACTCACTAAAACGCTGCGTATCTAAGGTCGCTGAGGTGATGATTACTTTTAAATCTGGGCGTTTGGGTAATAACTGCTTAAGATAGCCCATAATGAAATCAATATTCAGACTGCGCTCGTGCGCTTCATCAATAATGATGGTGTCATAACGGGTCAAAAAGCGGTCATGCCCCAATTCAGCAAGCAAAATACCATCGGTCATCAGCTTAACAATAGAGTCTGCACTGCCTTGCTCATTAAAGCGAATTTTAAAGCTAACCGTTTCGCCCAAAGGCTCACCCAACTCTTCGGCAATGCGATTGGCAACACTGCGAGCCGCCAGCCTGCGTGGCTGCGTATGTCCTATCTGCCCTGTCACTCCACGTCCTGCCATCATTGCCAGTTTGGGTAATTGTGTGGTTTTACCCGAGCCTGTTTCCCCTGCGACAATAATCACTTGATTATCAATAATCGCCTGCACCAAGTCTTCGGCACGTTGGCTGACAGGCAAGTCATGATTGAGTCTTTGCGGTAGGTTGTCGGGCAGGCTATCAATACGTGCTTGCACCGCTTTTTGTGAGCGGGCTTTTATTTTTTCAAACTTAGTTTGCAGCTCGTTTTGCAGATTTGCTTGTTTTTTGGCGTCTGATTTAGTAGGGTTTTTTCTATTTAGCTGACGCTGAAGACGGCTAAGATAATGGCGGTCTTTGGCTAAAACGGGCAGGTCATCGTATTGTTTGGTTGTTTGCATATCGCATATATCGTTACTGGCAGGGATAGCGGTATCAGGTGTTGCGGTTTGCTTGGAAGTATCAGAATTATCAGTCATTGGCTTAGGCTATTTTGGCTAAAGTTTGCGGTTGCTTTATATTTGTCTTGATATGTTTGTCTTGAATTGACTATATATGCGGATTATCGGTGCTATAATCAAGGGGATAGCTGCCCTACTGTACATAATAGCTATAACAGTACATAACAGTCATTACACAACAGCCATTGAGCCACATCCTCTAATATTAAAACAAACAACAAAACTCTAAAGCATAAGAAACACCCTTATGAATACGCTAAAGATGTCAACTACTAATAAATTAAATCTGTGGATCATCATTGCACTCACTTGCTTTATTGCTTTTTTACATTATCAATATTTTTATCATATTGGCATGATTGTGCATAGGGTACAGCGTGTACAACATTATTTTGACAGTCTACACAACCCCCTTAGCATTGGCTTATTTGTGGTGGGTATTTTTATTGCCACTTGGTTATTTATCATGCTCTCGAGCATCGTGGCAAGCCTCTTCACTGCGATACAAATACAGTTGGTATTGCCCTTTTCTTATCTGATGGAAAAAAGAGCTTATGATAAACAGCAAAAATCTCAGCAGTTATCAGATAGCACAGTAAATACAGATGATACAGATACAGATGATACAAAAGAAGAAATAGTGACCGTGTCGTTAGGTAGACTAGGTAGCGATGGAAGTGAAGATAAACAAATACCTATTTTACTTTCAAGAGCGCCACAACCACCAACGCCACCCAAAGTTTTGACCGTCACGGCTCAGTTATTCGTCGGTTTTCTTTGTTTTCCAGTATTATATTTAACTTTTTTTGCTCCCAACTTTAGTTATACAGATTATTCTGTGGGGCAGATAGCAGCATATATGCTGCTGCATAACTTGCTATTTTTTACCTTTTTATCTCTCACTTTTATGGCAATGCATTTTGACAAAAATGTCACCTTTCTCATCATGCTACTGCTGCCATTTATCAGTCTTTATGTCATGATATTTTATTATCCACTTGATAGTAGATTGATGATATTGCTGGTTAATTCACTATATTGCAACTTTTTACTGTTGGCTTTGGCACTATTATTTGTATTATGGATTGCTTGTCTATTTTCTGAAACAGGATAAATAATATGGATTAACGATATCTAGCTATTGAAGTATGGCATGATGGTATGGATATTTATTTGGATTTGGGTTGAGCCTCACTTTCTTCAGCCATTGCCATGCTATATTTTTTTAATTTTTTCAGGCTTAAATAACCAATATATTGCTTATCTTCTGCCACTTCGTCCTCTTTGGCAATGGGAGTGATACACAACTGCCCGCCTGCCAATAGCGCATTGACATCATAGATATCATCCACATCCACCGTCATCTTATCGTCAATATGCGATGAGGCATCAAATGGCATGTTGGGGTCATTAAACTGATAATGCTGATAAAACTCTGTTTGCTTTGCCTGTTTAATGGCGAGTGCTTGGGTTGGCGCAACCACCAACATTTTGTGATGATATTCTTCAAACTGCTCCGGCAAATAGCCGCCTAAATTTAAAAAAAATAACTTTAAATCCTCATTTGCAGTCGTCAGATTATCTGCCGCTTTTTGACTCTCTGGCAGCCATTCAATACAATAATCCCCTACCCGAGTCACTTGCCGATAGGCATCAATGTGCCAAATGTCTTTTGCTTCAAGCCAACGCTCATTAATGGCAGGATACAATTCATGAATATGATCTGCTATCCCAAAAAACATATCGTGTTGCTCAATTAAGCGTCCTTTTGGGGTTGCACCAATTTTTACCATAAATAAAGTTGCCATCACTCTTCCTTGTGTTACTATCTTCCTTTTTTAAGTCATAGTATGTACTAGTTACAAACTAAGCAACTTCTTAATCTCTAAGCCACTGTAAGCTAAAATCAAATCAGCAAAGCTATTTGAGCTTACAGTTTTCTCCAACACACATTTTAATCAGACGGCGTGGCGGTGTGGCAGGAGTATTGGTCAATGTCCCTGTTGATGAGCTGTTTGTACTTGGAGAATAAACACGGCGAATACTGGTACGAGTGGCATTATAGCCATTATCATATGTTGCTGTCCCGTTATTATTGGCAGTATTAATGGCATTGCTACTGGTGGCAAAGCCACTGCCTGTATTTGCTAATAAAGATTTTAAACCATCATACAAGTCATTGGCTGCTCGCTCATAGCCCTTGCGTGAAAAATGCACCCCATCTGAACGCCCCAAACCTTGCGCTATCCAGTTTTTCATACTACAACGACCACCCATGGCATCTTGCCAGCTCCAATACAACGCCCCTGTACTGGCTGCAACTTGGCGAATTTGCGCTTGCACATTGTCCAGATTGGTCGCTCGGGTGCCACAGCTTCCTGCGGTGCTTTTTAGGCTCTCTGGGGCATTAACGAGTAAGATACTGGCATTGGGCAGACCTTGACGAACTTGACTAATGGCTTGTCGTAAAGCAGCTACTTGTCCACTGACATTACTTTGAAATGCCTCATTAGTACCATAAGCTAGGATTACCAAGTCCGCTTGGCTATTTGCTAAATCTTGTGCCAACTGAGGGTGCCAACGCTGCCAATAATCTTGGGTTGCACCATTAATCCCCATTGCAGATACCATTCCTCCTGTGGAACGACTGAGCCAAAACCCACCAAAGTCAATATTACTATTTGCACGTAAGGTACTTGGGAAGGTTAATGGGGTGCTGAGTGTCTGCCAGCCATTACGACTCAGTGCAAGATTACGCACCCCACTGGCATCACTGACTTCAATACTCTGCCCTGCATTGCCCTTCACCACGATGCGAGCATTTTGACGGTCACCATTATAATACTGACTGGTTAAGGTTAGATATCCAGTTGAGTAGTTTGGCGTTGCCACCATACCTCCAAGTGGATAGTCTGCGCTTTGGTTAAAACGACTGTTAGTCAACTGCCACCCATTAGATTGATAGCCATGACGGGCAGCTCGTTGCCCTTTCACATCCATGGGATAAGCAAAGCCAAGACCGCCATCACCCACATCTGCTTGCAAGCGTTTACGCAACTGCTCGGTAAAATAATCACCCGCTGTATGTGAGTCACCCACTTGCAAAATATGTACATTTTTATGGGCAAAAGCTTGCTGCAAGCCCGCCAAATTTTGACCAAAATTTTCTACAGGGGCAGCATAGAGCGCTTGACTTAGCGTCAAAACAGAACAGCTCATGACCGCTGTTAGGCTCATCTTACGCAAACCTGAATACATCAACTTCATATCTATTCCTTTTGGCTCATTGCCCAGAGCAAGTTATTTATGAGTTATTTGTGAGTGATGTGTCATATATAGTTTATAACATACATTAGATACTATATAGAGTCATCATTACCGTTTTGTCGTTTTGTATAGTGACACAGTTTTATTGCTCAGTAGTGTCAGACAATACCTTAATATGTGACACAATGGCAGCCGCCAATCGTTTTTGACCTGTCGGGGTAAAATGTATGCCATCAGCAGTACGTACTTTTATTTTTTTACCCTCAATCGTCATGCTATCTGAATATAGATTGCTATTTGCATCATCTAACAACATTGGCTTGGTATCTAACAACACAGCTTGAGTATTGGGTATGACTTGATGATACAATTTTGTCAATACTTCCATATCTTCTTTGAGTTTGTCACTTTTCATCGCCGGTGGTGTTAGCCACATCACTTGTACTTGATGATTGTCGGCAGCTTGCAAAATACGCTGAATTTTTTGACTATATAATTCGTTCCACTTTGGTGAGCCAAATTTAATATAGGTCGCTCCTGGGTGCTCAGGGTCAGGTACTGCCCACGGGTCATTGGCACCCAATAACATCACCATCACCCCAATATCAGGATTGTCAGCAATGGTTTTCTCAACAGTGGCAGGCCAATCAAAAAAGCTACTATAGCTAAGCCCTGTGTTTTGTTTACTCAAATCAATACTGGCAATTTGGTATTTGCTCTGTAGTTCCCGCATCGCCCATGGCGCAACACCTTCCATCATTGAATCACCTGCAAAAAATACTTTTTGCTCAGGCATGATTTGTACTTCGGTCATCACTTTGGGTTTGCGTGCCTCTTCTGCCTCTAAGCGTCTGCGCTCTTGCATCTGTGCCAAACGCTGCGCTTTTAAAGCTTCTTGTTGCTGACGCTCGGCTAAAATATCTGCATATAGTAGCTGATTAAGCTGACTGTTACTCAGATGGTTAAAATCTGCCAATCCTGTCATCATTAATGATGGGTCTGTGTAATGCTGCGGCAAAAGCCCTGTTTTCCAATAGGGCAGTTGGTTAAGTGCTGTCCACACATCTGCTTGCTGATAAGTTTGCTGCCAATAACTGCTTAATCTATCATGTTTAAACCAACTAACCAGCAGTACTGACAACACCATCACTGTAGCTACTTGCCAAATCTGTAGCTCTTGGGTAATCTCATCAATACTTGTTAACACAGTATGCTCTGTTATCTGCTTATCTTGGTTAGAATTGGTTTTCATATCGCAACTTTCAACTTTTTTCAATTAAACAATAAATTAAATAGGGTAAATGAATTAGCAAACTAAAATACGCTAAAAATTAGCATAAATAAAGCCAGGCAACCCTTCAGGCGCAAGATTAAATACCAATACCACATATAAGCTTATCACTACTGGTAATAACCACCACGGAATATAAGACAACAGTTTTGCTAATTGCTCACGAGCCTGTCCCAAAAATGGATAAATCAACCAAGCCAATAGCATGATTAGTAAGGTAGGTAATACCGATAAACTAAATGTCGTATCAAAGACATTGCCCAATGCTTGCAATACTTGTAACGCTTGCTCTGTGGTAACACTACGGAAAAATACCCAACCAAATGCCACATAATGAAAGGTAATAAAAATCGCCAGTGGTTTGGCATAATTGGTCAACCAAAAACGTAGCTTAAAGCGTTTTAAAATATTTAACCACACCAACGCTAAGCCATGAATTGCGCCCCAGATAAAGAAGTTCCAGCCCGCACCATGCCATACCCCTGAGATGACAAATGCCAACATCAAATTAAGCTGTACCCGCCAAAAACTACAACGCCCACCGCCGAGTGGAATGTATAAATAATCTCGAATCCAAGTCGATAAGGTGATGTGCCACTTTTTCCAAAAGTCTTGAATATCGGTTGCCAAATAGGGGCGATTAAAGTTTTCTGGCAACCGAAATCCCAACAGTAAGGCAATGGCAATCACCAAATCGGTATAGCCAGAAAAATCAAAAAACAGTTGCAGTGAATAAGCATAGATTGCCGTCAACACTTCCAAACCATGAAACTGCAAAGGATTGGCAAATACAGGATTAACCCATAACGCTTCAAGCCACCCTGCTAAAACCAACTTTTTAAACAGCGCAAATATAATCAATGCCAAGGCAACATAAGGCTCAATGATATAACGCCGAGGCAGAGGGATAATTTCCACAACAGGCGCGTTATCCCCTACCCGTAAGCCTTCACGCTTGCGTTGATTGGCTGGATTATTGTGCTGGCTAGCATCAGAGCTGGCAGTATGAAAACCGGTTTGTGCTGCATTTGCACCATTCGCCAACGGTGTGTCTGCAATAGTCAGCGATGGGTTGGGTAGTACGGCGGGCAATTGCCATTGTTTTTGTGCCGCTTTGGCACGAAAAATCGGGCCAGCAGTCAAGGTCGGTACAAATGCCAAAAAAGCAAATAGTATGTCTGAGGGCATCGGCTGCATCTCTTTTTTATACACATCGACCAAATAACTGATGGCTTGGAAGGTATAAAATGAAATGCCCAGTGGCATGATGATATCTAAAGGGGTGATGTTATGCCCACTTAAGATGGTCTGATTAAGCTGCTCAATGGTAAAGTTGGTGTATTTAAAAAAGCACAAATGCGCCACCAAAGCAACCAATCCGAGCAACAAAGTGAGCCGCCTTTGCCACTGCTGCTTTGCCAGCATAAAGCCATAAGTACAAGCTTGTAGTACCAACCATACAAAGACAATACTGATTAAAAACAGCCATTGCCAAGACAATAAAAAGCCAATACCTGCTAATAACAACAGTGCATTTTGTAATTTAGGGGAACGATAACACGACCAATAAACAATAAAAAACAGCACAAAACACAGTGCAAACTCATAAGATAAAATAGCCATAAATAACGCCCAAACTGTAAAACAGGGCGTATATTCACACGAACCCTATCCCTTACACAAAACTGGATATAATCATACCACCTCAATGCCAAAGACAATAACTTATTTGTTATCATCATTGACTATTTATTAATTATATACTGTTCGCCATGCTAATAAAAATGAATCATTAGCAATTGCTAACCCTCTAGTTAGAAAATACAGGACTAAAATAAAAAAAGGTGAGCTATCAATTACTAATATAGATAGCCCACCTTTGTTGAACACATGTTACTTTAAACTTTAGCGACGGCAAGCCATCAAAATCACATATCACGAGATTTTAAGATATTAAGACAGCTATCATTGGCAACTTTTGCTAATACCTCGGGCAAGGTATCTGCCGCTTTATTCAGCAATAATTGCACGCCCACTTCTGCCGCACCTGCAAAGCCCAACTTTTCGGCTAAGGTTGGCTTTTGGCGAGAATGTAGCGCATACACTTCATGCTCTTCCATCTGCTCTAGCAGATAGCTGTCTGAGGTTTTTAGCTCATCGACCAAATTAAGATGCAGCGCATCTTCGCCATACCAGTGGTCGCCATTGGCAACTTTATCTAGCTCAAGCTGTGGGCGATAGGTATTAACAAAGTGCTTAAATAGTTTATGCGTTTGCTCCAGCTCTTCTTTGTATTTGGCACGGTCATCATCGTCGTTTTCGCCAAATACAGTGACGGTGCGTTTGTATTCGCCTGCGGTAAACATTTCATAATCAATGTCGTGTTTTTTGAGCCATTTATGGAAGTTGGGCAATTGTGACACCACGCCAATCGAGCCGATAACCGCAAACGGTGCTGCTAAGATATTATCAGCAACACACGCCATCATATAGCCACCACTGGCAGCGATTTTGTCCACACACACGGTCAGCGTCAATCCTGCTTCTTTAAGGCGCACTAGCTGCGCTGCCGCTAAGCCATAGCTGTGTACCATGCCACCGCCTGACTCTAGGCGTACCACCACTTCATCACCTTTGTTGGCACTGCTAATGAGGGTGCTAATCTCTTCTCGCAGATGCTTGACACCACTGGCTTTGATATCGCCATCAAAATCAAGTACAAAGATACGTTTGTCATCTTTTTTGTCTTTTTTGTCTTTGTTTTCTTTGGCAGATACTTTGGCATCTTTTTTATGCTTGGCTTTGTCTTTCAGCACTTGTTTTAACTTTTTGGCAAGTTGCTGTTTGAGCGAGGCATTGTCTTCATCATCATTTTCCATCGCTTCTTTTAGGTCATCACGACGTTGTTGTTGGTTTTTATTAAGATGAATGACACGCAGCTCAACAGGGTTTTTGGGTGGGTGAAATAGCATATTATGTCCTTTAAGATAAGTTACAAGATGATTAGAATAGATTTGATAGATAAGTGTAGATATGCGATTAGTGATGCTATTTTTCAAGTGGCAATTGACTATATACAGGCTGTCATATAAACATGACAACAACAACCACACTTTTTTCACTCTATTTTTATCCCATTCACTCCAATCAGTCCAATCACTGCATTTACCGCATTCACTACATTCACTTTTGTGGCTAACTGTCGCTAACTGTGGCTAAGTGAGGCTAACTACTAAGCATTTATTTAATCCCAACCCATTCTTTCTAGAAAAGCTTCAGTTTCTCTTATATCTTGCCTGTTTTGCTCAGCATTCCTATTATGTTGCTCAATTGCTTGCCTGTGTTGGTCTATTGTGTCATAGACGCTGATATCTCCAAGCATTTCTCTATCATATCTTCCCAATATGTCATTCGTCTTATCGCCATTTGTTAGCATTTGTGCATCTATACTTGCCCTTTGTTCAGCCGTCAGTAGACTTGGTATAAAAAATTGTGTCTTCCCAACGCCAATAATATCTTCCATTAAATACTCTCTGACTGCCATAGTGCAGTATCTTAAGATTTTCTGCTCACTAAAATCTGGATATTTTTGTTTTAAGGCGGTGCCATACACCGTCTTAAACGCTATCTCCCCTTGTGGCTCATTATTTAATAAAAATGCAAACAATGAGCGAGCTTCTTCCTCAATTGGGTTAGTGGTCGCTGGTAGGGCATCAAGCTGTTGGCGTAACTGTGCTATTTGTTGTATCTCTGCGGGGGTGAGATTGCTTGTGGTAGTGGTAGAGGTTGGATTGGCAGTATTAGTATTGTTGGTATTGGCATTAGCACTGCTAAACGCTAACGGCATGGCAACTGCCAGCATACATAGCCCTGCTTTTATCACGGCTGGTCTGCGTGGTTGACTGTTTATCATGTTTATCATGTTTATCATATTTAGCATGTTTAGCATCGGCTGTTTTATCGTATACTTTTTCATAATGTGGTTACTCATATTGGTCATAAGCATTGTTATAGACAATCAAGCTCTGTACTTTTTATTGCTTATGGGCTTTTGATTAAATTTAGGGGCTATGGTCATTTTAAGCAACAGACATAACAAATAATTTGATAAATTGCTGAATAGACGCTTTAGGGTCTGCTGAACTTTCACCACGTCAGGTTAATATCTGAAAGGGATGTAGCTATTTTGTACTTTCATGTAAAAATTGGCTAAATTTGCCTTATTCTGCGTTAATGAACTTGTTAATATCTCGATATTACCTGCATTCATTGCCTTGACTAAGTCACTGTTTGTTAAAATCAGTATCTCAATTTTTCCTATGAAGGTGAATGTTCAACAGACCCTAATAAAAAACTTAAAAGACATTAAAATATTTTATAACACGTTTTGCTAGTTGATAACAGGATAGAATAGGTAAAATAACAAACCATCAGCAAACGCATAAGAACAATGTATAAAAATATAGTTAGCTTATTATCCAAATTATCCAAACTTTTTTAATCGGTGATTGAGCATGTTAAATCAAGTGAGTAATTATTTTGAGCTGGATTTGGGTGCGTGGCAATTAACCGATGTCAGTCAGCAGTCGTTTCGGGTGATTCCAAAACGCAAAAGTTGGTCGGGCTATGGTGATTATCACTTTTTAAACAACGGCTTATTGCTTGGGCGGGGGGATATCTATAATGGCACTGGCGTGGTTGAAGAGAGTATGCCGTTTCGCTGTTTTTTTGGGATTCATATTTTAATTGATGCCAATTATGATTTAACTGCCAGTAATCTAAAACAGACAGTATCAGCACGCCCAAAACAGATTTGGGGACGTTATGGCAATTTTGGTGAGATTTGTACCACATGGCAAGAAAACAGCCGTCAGCAAGTGGTCAGCTTAGACTTTCCTGAAGAGTTGTTGTTACGTTGGCAAGAGGACTTTGCCCTACCTGATTGGCTCAATCTACCCAAGCATGGTATGAGTGGTGATGATGGCGGTCTGATATTGTTGTCTGATTTACCCATCAAGCCTGCACTGATATTGCAAGCCTTACGAATTATCAATCAGCCCACTGAGACGCTGACAGACTCGCTGACGTTAGAGAGTTTGGCGTTGTCATTATGTGGTCGATTGTTATCGCCATCATCTGATGGTGCATCTTCAAGTCAGACGCAAACCATGACTAAAAAATCGCTAATGATTAAAAATAAAGTCGATGATGCGATTGATATTATCCATGCCGAGTATCATTTACCGTTGACCATCTCAGGATTGGCTCGGCAAGTGGGTATCAACGAATGTTATCTAAAACAAGGCTTTAAGGAACGTACAGGGCAGACGATAGCGACTTATATCCGTCAGTTACGTTTGCAACAGGCGTTGCGATTATTGCTTGATGAGGGTATGAGCGTTCAGCAAACGGCATATTATGTGGGTTATCGTGATGTGGGGCATTTTAGCCAGATTTTTAAAAAAGAGTTTGGTTATTTGCCGAGTGAGTTGTGAGGGGTAGGTTTGTATAAAAAGGTATAGAAGGGATAGTACAGAAGGAAAGTCAAAATGCTTCCATTAGATGAATTACAACTTTGGCAAAAATTAGACAGTGCCTATGGTGATGCAGAAACTTTACCAGAGTTAATCTTAACATTAACCAAAACGGAAGATAGCGATGTTGCTGATGAGATAGTTTGGGAAATTATCTATCATCAAGGCTCAGTGTATCAAAGCACATTGGCAACGGTGCCTTATTTGGTAAAAATTGCCCAAGAAACCACAAATGTTGATTTAAAAATGAATTTGGTTTTATCATTAGGCACACTATTAACGGGGTTTGATAGTACAACAGATATAAGCGTTTTTTTCCAAGATAATAGTGAAGCTCACAATAGCAATAATAATGAAGGCAGTACTGATAAAAAAACACAACAGCAAATCACAACTGCCTTTATGCAAGCCATAGTCGACTTTAAAGCCTTAGTGAATGACACCTTTACAATGGCAACTGCCTTAGATGACGTATCAAAAATATATTTTTTAGTTAGTTACCTTGTCAGTATGGGACAGCATCAAGCCGCAGCATTATTTAATGTATGTAGCGACAGTGATGAATTTATCGTTGCCTGTCCAAACTGCGAACAAGAGACGTATTTATGGAATGAAGAAGATGGTTTAAAGGTTTATAAAACTGACCCAGTATGTACTAATATTGACTATTCTACTGATATAGAATTAAGTAATTCTGACTCTAATAGTAATTTAGTTTGGCTAGAAAATGCCATTGACCGTATTGAAATCGAGACTTTAAAACCACTGATGCCGTATTTTAAAGGCAGTATTATTTGTCCTCATTGTCAACAAAGTATTCTTGTTTTTCATGGTCTGCTAAATGCCTATGGCTCATCTTACCCACCTTGCCCGCATGAACCAAAGTGGTAGTCCAATATAACGTTTATATAACATGAATTGTTTTTATTTACTAATTATTTGAATGAATTAGTTAGGACTTACGCAGTTTCATAGATTATTGGCGGCTTTATTAATCGTACTTTTGTGTAAGTCCTATTAGTGATAATTTAACATAGAATCTCCAAAATCAGCGCGATAATGGAATTCATAGGTGATTTTCCTTTAAATTTTTGTTAAGGCAGAATGCTTTTAACACTCTATAGTTACTAAATATTATCAAACTGAATAAAGTTATTTGCTATGTCATGTAAGTTAATCCCTAAGTTCTCTATTTCATTTATGGTAGGTGGCATATTAACACTACGAATTTTCTTATTGAGTTTTTCTCCATTTAAACTTTCACAATAACCACAATCAGGACAAGTAAATAATATTGAATCATCTTGGTCTATTTTAGTAAGCAACAAACCACCTTGACGGCAACAATCTTGACAATTATTCACAGATTGCAGATATAAAAAATCTTCTAGGCTATCTCTAATGTGCATAAAAAAGTCGCTAATTTTGCTAAATTTAGTATTGCATAATGCATCTATACGAGTTTTTATATTTTTTGGACTATAATTTATATAGTTAATAGGATAGTTATCAATCTCAATATATAAATAAACCTCAAGCTCCTCACTAAACATATTACAAGAACAACTTTTTATTTGGCAATCACAAAGTATTTCTAAAATAGTTTTTATCAAGTTGTAAGCACTATAATTATTTATACTTTTAAGTTTATTTTTATAATCTTCAAACTGCTTTTTAGTATGTTTCATATTCTATCTACTAAATATTTTTAAAAGAAGAAGAATACGCCAGTATTTTTCTTATAAGCTAATTGAAAAAAATCATTAATACTTCTAAGCACCATATTATCTTGATGTTTTAGAATATAAATATCCATAAATTTCTTTAACCTATCTAGCTTATCCTCTAGTATTTCTTCCCACTCATAATCAGCAATCATTACCCCTAGACTGTTATTAAGCTCTTGAAAGAATCCCATATTAAATAATTCATCAAACTCACTTTGCTTTAAATGATACTCTATTAAATCATTGTCCATACATATATCATAATCCAGTCTTTTCTCTGCTTCTTTTGAAACTGGTATTACTATAATCCTGCCTTTCATCATCTACTTCCCATTTATTAGCACGTATAAAATATGCTAATCATGCTACCCCACTATATTGTAATTGTAGCAATTTTTCCCATTTCCCCTATCATTTTTCCCGATTGCCTATGATGGTTTTATTGAGAATAACTATCATTTACCTGTAGAATGGTTATTTATAGAATAATAACTGTAGGTAATGATATGAGCCAGTCCACAACAACAAAATCTTCTCAACCACCATTAAAAGACCCATCAAAAGACCCATCAAAAGACCCATCAAAAGACCCTTCAAAGCCTTCTGTAAAACCACCATCAAAGCCATCTGCAAAAGCCCCTTCACATTGGCAAATCATTGAGCCAGTCAAGTCAGGAATTTATGTGGCGATGGCATTTGCGGTACTTGGGGTGGCGTGTTCGTTGGGGGCAATGCTGGCGTTGGCATTTTTGTTTCGCTCGTCCTTTGCTGGTTCTGGTGCTGATTTTGGGATTGGTTCGGCGGACGCTGTGGTGCAGTGGCATTGGTTTTGGTGGGCAGTTGGCTTTGTGGTGCTGGGGTTTTTGTTTCGGGGCTTGGCGTTTAAGCGGTCGCATTTATCAGCGTTTCGGTTAGAGGTGGTGCTACGTGAGCAGTTAAGTGAGCATTTGGCTCGCTTGCCGTTGGGTACGCTAAGTATGCAGGGGACGTCTGCATTGTCTAAGGTGTTGCAAGATGATGTGAAGGATTTGCACGCTTTTGTGGCGGATAGTACGCCGTTATATGCTCGGGCGTATGCATCGCCATTGTTGGCGTTTGCGTTGATGTTATGGATAGATTGGCGGTTGGCTTTGGTGGCGTTGGCGGTGCTGGTGGTGGGCATGGTTGGGCTGTCGCTGGTGATGAGCCAGTCGGTCGATATTCAAAAGCAATATAATTCGGCTCGTGAGCAGGTGGTGCAGGCGGTGGTTGAGTTTGTGCAGGCGATGCCTGTGGTACGTACGTTTGATGGCGGGCAAGCCTCGTTTGGGCGTTATGAGCAGGCGTTAAGCCATTATTTGCAGATTTTGATGACGTGGTGGAAACGCTCGGGGACGGCATCTCGGTTGTCGATGATTGTGTTGCACCCGTTGCCAACGTTGGTGGCGATATTATGGGCTGGGCTGTATTGGTGGTGGCATGGGCAGTTGGCGTTTGATACGTGGCTGGCGATTTTGCTATTGGGAACGGGTATGGCTGAGGCAATTATGCCGTATATGGCGTTGTATCATTTGATTGAGCAAGCGAAGGTGGGGATTGCTCGGATTGTTGAGGTGCAAAATTTGGCAGAGTTGCCGATTTGTTGCAATCCACAAACGCCACAAGATGGCTCGGTGGTGTTTGAGCAGGTAAGTTTTTGTTATGAAAATCGGCAAAAAAATGCGTTAAATGATGTCAGTTTTAGGGTGCCTAGTGGCAGTTTTACGGCGTTGGTGGGTGGCTCTGGGGCAGGTAAAAGTACGGTGGCTCGTTTGATTCCACGTTTTTGGGACGTGGATAGTGGTGCGGTAAAGGTAGGCGGGGTTGATGTGCGTGAGATTGCCCCTGAGGTGTTGATGCAACAGGTGGCGTTTGTGTTTCAGGATAATTTTTTGTTTTCAGGCAGTATTTTGGACAATATCCGTTTGGGTTTGCCTGATAAGTCGCTTGATGAGGTGATACAGGCGTCAAAGTTGGCTCAAGCCGATGAGTTTATTCAGGCGTTGCCACAAGGTTATGACACGCTGGTCGGGGAACGTGGGGCGAGTTTGTCAGGGGGACAACGGCAACGTATCACCATTGCAAGGGCGATTTTGCAAGACCGTCCGATATTGGTGCTTGATGAGGCAACGGCGTTTGCTGATGCTGAAAATGAGGCACTGCTGATGCAGGCATTGCACAATTTAATGCAGGGTAAAACGGTGCTGATGATTGCTCACCGTTTGGCAAGTGTGCAGGACGCTGACCAAATTTTGGTGTTTGATAAGGGCAATTTGGTTGAGGCAGGCACGCCACAGCAACTTTTGGCACAAGATGGGGCGTATGCGGATTTATGGCAGGCATATCAACAAGCCCAACATTGGCAGATTGGTGAGCCTTGTTAAACTTCTGATTTAATTGGGGTTTGAACGCTATTCTTTTTGATAACTCTGCAAATTTAATATAAGGACAATCATCATGTCTTATTCTCAAAATCTAAAAAATAACCATACGCAAGCCAATACAACAACGCCCAAAACTTTACCGTCCTCACAAACAAATATTGGTCAGTTATGGCATATCATCATGCAATCGGCAGGCGAGCAAGCTCCGATATTAAAACGCTGTATTGCTATTAGTGTTTTAACGGCAGTATTACGAGGTATGGCGTTTACTTGTTTTATTCCGCTATTTTTGGCGGTGGCAAGTCGTGATGGTGGGCAGTTGCTATTGTGGGCAGGGGTGATGTCAGTACTCATCGTGCTATCGAGTATCAGTGATTGGTTTAGCCGAGATTATGATTATAAAGGTCATGCCGCTCTTGCCAGCGATACACTGCGTCGGCAGTTGGGGCAGCATTTACGCCGTATTCCATTGCAAAAGCTGTATGCCAAACGCTCAGGCGAGCTGACTGCCACCATTGCAGGCAATGTTGATGATGTCATTCAATATACGATGATATTAGCACTTATGTTGATTGCGGCGGTGGTGACACCGATTGTGGTGGGGTTATTGACTATCGCCTACGATTGGCGATTGGGCGTGGCAATTTTGTTGTTATTCCCCAGTGTTTTGCCGATTTATTTTTATGTATTGCCTCGTTTGACTGCCAATAAACAAAAGCTTTTGGGGGTGTTAAGTGAGCTAAGTGCCGAAACGGTGGAATATTTGCAAGGCTTGCCTGTATTAAAAGCCACTGGTAGCTTGCAAGACAAAGCCTCTCGCTATATGCAAACGGTTAAACGTATCGAGCAAGAGCAAATCACTGCGATGAAAGATGAAACCTTACCCAATCTGGCATTAACCTCTGCGGTAGAACTGGGGGTGATGTTGATTGTGGCACTGGGGCTTTGGTTGGTGAGTCAAGGCGATATACAGCTTATGTTGATGGCAGGGCTTTTGGTGGCGGTGGTTCGTTTTGCTGAGCCATTATCAACCTTTATTAGCATGATGAGTGTCTTTGAGATGGTACGCTCAGGTTATGCCCGTTTGCAAGCGTTACTTGCCATTGAGCCATTGCCCCAACGTCAGCCAATACAAACGCCTGATAACTTTAATGTGCATTTTGAGCAGGTAAGTTTTGCTTATGAAAATAGCGATAATCCTATTCAGCCCATTCAAGTTAGTCAAGCTAGTCAAACTAACCAAAACGCTCCTGTTTTAAATCAACTTAGTCTAGATATTCCTGCCAATGCCATGACGGCGTTGGTCGGTGCGTCAGGTTGTGGTAAGACCACTCTTATCCGTTTGCTAATGCGATATGCTGACCCCCAACAAGGCAGCGTCAGTATTGGTGGGGTTGATATCCGCAATATTGAGCCTGAACAGCTAAATCATCTGATGGCGGTGGTGTTTCAAGATGTCTATCTGTTTGATGATACCATCATTGCCAATATTCGTATGGGTAGGCAAAATGCCAGTGATGAGGAAGTGATAATGGCTGCCAAATCCGCCCAATGTCATGATTTTATTGAGCAGTTGCCTGATGGCTATCAAACCCGAGTCGGTGATATTGGTAATAATTTGTCAGGGGGAGAAAAACAACGGCTATCCATCGCCCGAGCGTTGCTAAAAGATGCCCCGATTATTATCTTAGATGAACCCACCGCTGCTTTAGATACGCATAGCGAACGAGCAGTGCAAAAAGCCATTGATGTGTTGGTACAAAATAAAACGGTGATTGTTATTGCTCATCGTCTATCAACCATTGTTGGGGCAAAAAATATCGTGGTGCTGGATAATGGCACGGTGGCAGAGCAAGGCACTCACCAACAGTTATTGGCAAAACAAGGGATTTATGCGAAATTGTGGGGGTTGCAGGGGCAGTGATGGGATTGTAAAAATAGGTTGGAGTTGGTGGATTAGCAGTTATTATTGAGCAATATATTTATGGTCTATCATATTGCTCTAAACTGGCTAATTTTGACACATAACTGTCAGGTAGTTTTGAGCATAGATAGTCCATATCTTTTGCCTCTTTGACATTGATATTACAGTTAGGAACACTTGGCTTGCTTTGTGGGTTTTCAGCAAATACCCCCCACTCACTGCCATATTGAAATAACTCAAAAAGAAATTCAGTTAATAAACTCACTAACAAATTATCATTATATTCTTTTGCCTTTTTAATCTGTATAAAAATCAAATCAAAAATAGAAGTCAATTCTGTTGTATCAACTTTATTTAAGTGCTGTCGCATAAATGCTGGGTATATATAGACAGGTGTACTACCATATAAATGAACAATTACCCACAATCCATAATTAACCAATTTGTAAATATCATTGTCTATATCGCAAAAATAATCTAAGTAATAATTTGCTATTTCAAAGTCTACTGGAAAATCTTCACTGTCATCATATTCTTTAATAAAAGACATAGAGCTAATGTTATCATTTTTTATTTGCTCTTTATCATAGCCAACAATATTTTCTGGCTCAATCCAGCCATGTGTTTTTGCCACTTGATCCACATATTCTATAATGTCGTTTATATGTATAGTGTTTTGTTTTTGCATGATATATGCTCACTAATATTGTTTATTGCTATCATGCTAATTATAGTATAATTTAACTATGGCTTACTATTCATTTTATTGGGTTAGATAATGATATTAAGAATTTTTATAAATGACTATCAACAAAGTGGTGGTGGCTTACCAGAACCTTTTACCTATTTACCCCAGATGATTTTAGATAAGTTTTCGGATAACAATATTCATTTTACTTATGATGAAATTGAAATTAATTTAATAAAAACTTTGCATAACTATCAAGTTAACACAACAAACAACAACAATAAAAGCAATAAAAATATAAATGAAAAATATCTACAGTTTTACCAAAAACTACCGATTTATTATCGTGGCAAAAATATGATTAGGGTATCTTTGTGCCTAACTGATGAAGAATTTACCTTAGATAGCTTATTTCAAGACATCAGCAATGCATTTAACTTTATTATCAGCAAAAAAAATACAAAAGATACCTACGACCCTACATCAATATTATCTAGCATTGATGAATTAAAACAACAATTAGCAAATAGTAATTTATTAAAAACTCATCAATATTATCAACAAAAAATAAAACAACAAGCCATTGATAAGCGTATCCAAGAAAGAGAGATAAGAAAACAACTATCTTCTAAAGACAATTTAGATAATAAAATATTAATAAAAAATCTATCAAATAAACCATATAAAAAACCCAAACTTATTTATGATTTACGGTTTTATTACCGTTTTTATGATATAGGAAAGCTGTATTTTACACCTTATGATCATAGGCTGTGTGATAAAATTTTAGAAAAATTAAGGCAACGAAAGTTTTGTTTGCCCAGTTATACGCATATCTATATCATGGTGTCTGATAATATTGATAATGCGTTATACCATGCGGTGCGAGGGGCAGATTGGTTTGTTTATGGTATTGCCATATTTAAAGAGTATGCCGACTATCCGCAAAAGTCTGAACAAGAGAAAAAGAAAATTGTATTTAATCTAATTAAGCAAGGTCTAATAGATGTGGCAGAAATTGATAATTTAGATAAAGATATATTATATGAAGTTTTAGATGAGGTTGAAACAAATATGCTTTATGATGGCACAAGAAAATAATTTAAAAATAAGTGACTTGAAATAAGTTGCTTAAAATAACTTGCTTAAAAAAGGAAGGCTTTATGGATTATATAGAAAATATCAAAAAACTGTATCATTTATTTGATAATAGTTTAATTAATAATAACAACAATGATAACGGCTTTAGCCAAGATGACATGATAACATTAGAGCATAAACTCGGTGTTATCTTACCCAAAGAATTTAAACGCTATTATCAAACTTTAGGAAAAAACCAAGCCATTAACCAATCATATAACTGTCTAGCCAATCCTTGTGAAGATATTGAATTATCCGCTGATGGTTATTTGATATTTTATCGTGAGAATCAATGGGTGGTGTTATGGGGCATTAAAAAAGCAGATTTAAATCAAGATAATCCTGCAGTGTGGGGCAACTTTGGCTCAAATGAAGAGACTGCAAGCGAAGAATCTAACTGGTATATAGAAAATACGCAGTTAGATAAGTTCTTTTTAACCATGGCGATATATAACGGTGTCAGTGGCGGACTAACATATCATGGACATTATTTTGCAGACGATGACAACCCAATTTCCCCAGATATAGTGGCATTGATAGAAAAGCATTGGCAAAAAATCGCAGATATTAGCGATGATAAACAAGCCTATTATAGCAATGCATTTAATGATGTGATTAGCCTAATATTTAATGACAACGGGCAAGCCACCGCTTTATTTATTGGTACAAATGACCAAGCGATATTTGATGATATGCTAGATAAAATTGCAGTAGATTGGAATTATTTATCCTATGAGGATATGGACGAAGATTGGGAGGATTTTGATAATGAGTGATGACATTAAAGATTCTTTAAATAAATTGGGTTATACACCACTATGGTTTGAATATAATATTTTAACCATTAATCAATTAAATCAACAAAGCATCACGTTTGATAAAAGTGATGATAAAAATAGCGAGCATTATCGTTATCAAACTTTATTAAGTTATTTAAAAGATAAGGGGAAATTAACAGATAAAGAATTGGATAATTTTTTAACAATAACTTTTGCTGATAATGATAAATTTATGGCAGGGGCGGCAACTGCAGATATATTTAAGTGTATTGATTTGACTGATAGCCAGTTTCAAATGCTGTGTGAAAAAATCGGCTATTTTGGTGAATGGACACAAAAGCTAGTGGCAAATCAAAAGAAGTTTAGAGGTATAGAGTGATTGTCATAACATTCACATGATGCACACATGACATTCACAGGATACTCATAAGAGCAATTTCAGCCCTCATCATAACCCACAAACCACATCTCAAAGTTGTGTAAAAACCCAAATTTAGGCATAATGGTCGTTTAATAAAAATTCTTACTAACTTCTTAGTTATAATTTATTGGGACAACAAGTTTATGATGCGTAGCGAATACCGAGACGAATACTGTGGTGCAGTGACCGAAGCACTTTTAGAACAAACCATCACCATCACTGGCTGGGTACATCGTCGCCGTGACCATGGTGGGGTGATTTTCCTTGATATGCGTGACCGTGAAGGCTTGCTACAAGTGGTGGTCGATCCTGACACACCCGAAGCCTTCGCTACTGCTGATGCGGCTCGCCCTGAATACGTACTAAAAATTACAGGACGTGTACGTAAGCGTTATGAAGGTACCGAAAACCCAAATATGACCAGTGGTCAAGTAGAGCTATTGGGTAAAGAAATCGAAGTATTAGCAAAATCAGAAACACCGCCATTCCCACTCAATGATGAAACCACCACTGTCTCTGAAGACTTGCGTCTTAAGTATCGCTACTTAGACATGCGTCGCCCACAAATGCAAGAACGTATGGTGTTCCGTGCTAAAGCCACTTCAACCATTCGTCGTTATTTAGATGACCATGGATTTTTGGACGTAGAAACCCCTATCTTGACTCGTGCCACCCCAGAAGGTGCGCGTGATTATCTTGTGCCTTCTCGTACTCGTCAAGGTAACTTCTTTGCCCTACCCCAGTCACCACAGCTATTTAAACAGCTATTGATGGTATCTGGATTTGACCGTTATTATCAAATCGCTAAATGCTTCCGTGATGAAGATTTACGTGCTGACCGTCAGCCAGAATTTACCCAAGTAGATATCGAAACTTCGTTTTTGTCTGATCAAGAAATCATGGACATTAATGAAGGCATGATTCAGCATTTATTTAAGACCATGCTGGATGTAGATTTAGGCGAATTTCCACGTATGACATACGCCGAGGCAATGCGTGACTATGCTTCTGATAAACCAGATTTGCGTATTCCGTTAAAACTTGTTGACGTTGCCGACCTAATGCAGTCAGTAGATTTTAAAGTATTTGCAGGCCCTGCCAATGACCCCAAAGGTCGTGTTGCTGCCTTACGTGTGCCAAACGGTGGCTCGCTCACTCGCAAGCAAATTGATGAATACACTAAATTTGTCGGTATTTATGGTGCACGTGGCTTGGCTTATATTAAAGTCAACGACATTAGCAACATCAATAATGGCGTAGATAAAGAATCAGGTCTACAATCGCCTATCATTAAAAATATGACTGATGATGTGTTGGTTAGCTTAATTGAGCGTACTCAAGCACAAAATGGCGATATCATCTTCTTTGGTGCAGATAAAGCCCGAGTAGTTAATGATGCTATGGGTGCTTTGCGTGTTAAAGTGGGTCATGACATGCAAATGGCAACTTGTGAATGGGCACCCCTATGGGTGGTTGACTTCCCAATGTTTGAAGAGACCGATGATGGCAAATGGACATCGATGCACCACCCATTTACCAAACCAAAAGGCTCAGTTCAAGAGTTAAAAGACAACCCAGAGTCTGCCTTATCTATCGCTTATGACATGGTACTCAATGGTACTGAGATTGGTGGTGGTAGTTTGCGTATTAACACCGTCGAGATGCAATCAGCGGTATTTGATGCCTTAGGTATCTCCGAGCAAGAAGCACAAGAGAAATTCAGCTTCCTATTAGATGCACTTAAATTTGGTGCACCACCACATGGTGGACTTGCCTTTGGTCTTGACCGTCTAATCATGCTGATGGTTGGTGCAAGCTCTATCCGTGATGTGATTGCCTTCCCGAAAACCAAAACGGCTGACTGTCCATTAACCGAAGCACCTGCCGAAGTGGATAGTAAGCAGTTGCGTGATTTGGGTATTCGTCTGCGTGAAAAAGCGCAAGCAGATAAAGGCTCGAATGCTTCTTAATTTCTAGCCCTTTTTTATCTTATGAATATGTATTCACTGATTAAATACGTGCCATTGTCTGTTTTACGGGCAGTGGCACGCTTCGTTGCGCTTATCCTCGCTAAGCAGCCAAAACAAGGGCTGATGCGTACTATTGAGATGAACTTAATGCTCATCGACCCTAAGCTAGACAGCAAGCTACGACGCCAACTGGCTTATAACATACTCAATAATCAACTACTAAGCAGTGTCGAATCAGCAAAATCTTGGGCAATGCCGCCACAGTGGTCAATCGACCAAATCCATACCGTACACAATTTGCCTATCTTAGAAGCAGGGCTGCGTGATCCTAATGGTATGCTTGCCATTGTTCCGCATCTAGGAACGTGGGAGATGATGAATGCTTGGCTGAACCAGTTTGGTAAGCCCACCATCATGTATAAACCCACATCCGGTAAGATGAATGAATTTATGCTTGCAGGGCGTCAACGCCTTAACGCGACCTTAGTACCGACAGACAGCTCAGGAGTCAAAGCCATATTCAAAACCCTAAAACAAGGGGGTTTTAGTATTTTATTACCTGACCATGTACCTGAGCAAAAAGGTGGGGTTATTGTTCCCTTTTTTGGGCTACCTACCCTCACAGGTACTTTAGCTTCCAAACTTGCAAGTAAAACTAAATGCTCTATGATAGGTCTTGCCTGTATTCGCCGTGATGATGGAGCAGGCTTTGATATTCACTGCTATAATTTTCTAAATGAGATTAAGAATAAAGATAAAAGCAAACATGATCTTTATAGTCGTGATGTAAAAACTGCAACAGCGACATTAAATTTAGCAATAGAAAAAATGATTCTGCCATTTATGAGTCATTATATGTGGGGATATCGCCGTTTTAAATTTATTCCCTTTACTGACAACCCATATCAACTAACCTTTAGTGAAGTACAAACAGCTCGTCTGAAACTATTAGAAACCAATGCTGATATGATAATATCTCTATCAAACTACCTATCGCCCTATGGCAACAAATACTAAATAACATTGATATATGTTATCTATGTATTCGTATACCAATAATTGCGCAAAGGAAATACCATGACCACCAGCTCAGCTCAAAACGATAAACAACGTTATGTGTTATGTATGAAGTGGGGAACAAAATATGGGGCTGAGTATGTTAACCGTCTTTATAATATGGTCAAACGCCACTTAACTTTAGACTTTACCATGGTGTGTTTAACTGATGATACGACAGGTATCAATCCTGATATCAAGTGCCATCCTATTCCTGAGCTCAACCTTCCCAATAATCTACCCGAACGAGGCTGGAAAAAGCTCACTACCTTTAAGCCTGAGCTTTATGACTTAAAAGGCATGGCATTATTTTTGGATATTGATATTGTCATTGTCGATAATATTGATTGTTTTTTTACTTACCAAGCACAGCATGACGACAGCGTAGTGATTATTCGTGATTGGAAAAAACCATGGCGGATGGTAGGTAATAGCTCTGTTTACCGCTTTAAAGTAGGACAAAACACCTACCCGAATCTACTTAGCAACTTTGAGCAAAATTTTAATAGCATCCGTCAGCAAGTCCGCCACGAGCAAGCTTATCTATCCAATTATCTACGGGAGCATCATCATCTAGAATATTGGGATAGCTCATGGTGTGTCAGCTTTAAATACCACTGCATCCAACCATTTCCACTAAGCTTTATTAAGCCCCCTAGCCTACCTGCTAATGCAAAAATTGTGATTTTTCATGGTGAAATTAATCCACCCGATGCGATTGCAGGTGGTGGTGGAAAGTGGTATCGCCATGTGAAAGCAAGCCCGTGGTTAAAACAGTATTGGCAGTAATTGTTATTTTTATAAAAAAATTTGTAAACTTAAAACTAACTGCCATGTCGCCAATTTAAAAACCAAAGCTTAATGGCTCTGGCAGTCATGCCTTGATAACGCATTTCTTTTAATAAAGGATATATGGATTGTGGAAACTGCTGTTTTTGTTGTTGCAACTTTTGATTAACATCAATCATTATTTCAGCAGATACGGACTGCTTATTTTTTTGCAAATTTTTCTTGAGTCTAAAATAATACATATAGGCTTTATAAAGTAGATAAGTATGACTTTTGTCATCTTTTACTTGATCAGCACAAAACTCTGCTTGCTCCAAATAACCCTGCACTACGGCAACCTGCTTTGCATTTAATTGTTTGGTGATTGAGTTTTCATGAATACGATAACGAATTAAACTTTGATTTAAATAATAGTAACTTTCACAATGATATAACCAGATAGGCGTATAAGCAATATCTTCATACGCCACTATATCAAACTCTACCAAGCTTAATACCTTATTTCGTTTAAATACTTTATTCCAAAAATAGTGTTTATCATCTAAAATTGCCAAACGATACCATGATTTTTTATCTTGTATTATTGTCAGTTCATCTTTGTTTGGTAGGTTTAACTGTTCATGGTATTTTGTGGTATTACTGTCATGATAAAATACTTCATAATTAAATAATAAAACATCAGGTTGTTTATCTTTTAAAATAGATAAAATTTGATTCATGGCATCACCATCAATCTCATCATCAGGATCAATATACCAGATATACTCTGCTTGCGTTTGTGCTAACAAAACAGCACGACTTTTGGTTAGCCCCAGATTTGTACTATTTTCTATAATTTTGACTTGTATATTGTCACTTTCATTTTTGCTTTTATTGTCTAAAATCCACTGATCAACTAACTGGCGACTTTTATCAGGTGACTTATCATCTAAAAAAATAAACTCAATATCATTGAACCAATCCTTATCTGATAAATTTTCCAAATTTTTCTTGATATTATTCAAAAAACTGGGTATATATTCCTCAACACCATACATAGGTACTAAAACACTTAATATCATATATCCACTCCAAGGTGCTTTTTAATGATATTAATCACTTTATTTTTATTGCGTTTTAATGTCCTATTTCTAAATAATCCAATATTATTTAAACTCTCTTGATAATATCTATCAAAAATAGTATTGAAGTTTTGGTAAGCATATTGCATTAGTTCAATATTATTATCTAATTTATTTTTATTTTCATCAAACTCTCTAATCAAACCAACATACCGATTATATGATTTATACAGTAGGTAGAAGTATAATTCTTGTTTATCACCATTAATATGCTGTCGATATTTATCAACTTGATAGATAAAAGCATTTAGATAATCATCAATATAACTAAAGCTTAAGCTATTCACAATAGAGCCTTCCCTTACTCTATAAATAATAACTTCTTTATTAATATAACTATAAGTGTTTATGCTATAACAAATATCTGATATAAAATAAATATCCTCAAATTTTAAACCTGCCTTAAATTCACACTGCTCTATCAATGACTTTTTATAAATCTTATTCCAAGCATAATAAACATTACTTTTTACAATATTTTTTAAAAAACTATCCTGTTGGTTGGTGTGTATATTTTTTTTAGCCCCCAAAAATCCTTTTTTATGGTAATTTTTACCCAGCTTTTCATCATATACTATATAATCAAATAGATATATATCAGCATCCAAATTTTTATATTGTAAAAACTCTTGAATCGCACCAGAGTTAACAACATCATCAGAGTCAACAAACCAAATATACTCTCCACAAGCCTGTTTTAATAACTCATTCCTAGTTACAGATAACCCGCCATTTTTAGGAGCATGTAAAATGGTGACATTCTCGAGTCCTTGATACTGCTGTAAAATCTCAGCACTGTTATCTGTTGAAGCATCATTCATCAAGATAAGTTCAGTTTGTTCTGTTAATTGTGGCAATATACTATCTATACACTCGTTAAGATATAAAGAGACATTGTAAACTGGCACTAAGATACTGAGCTGTTTTTTGGTTGGTTTGTTTTGGGCGGGCATTGCAGTGGTTATCCTATTTTAATCATTCAAAAGATTTCACTTATTTTTGCAATATGCTGGCAATTTGACGGTATTTTCTCACAAAAAAATTAAACGGTTGGAATACCCAGCGCTTAGCATCTATAACCATATAGTTCTTGCTAAAGTTTAGTGTATGCATTCCATCAGGATAACGATTAGATTGTGAGTATAGTTGCGTTAAGGTGGATTCTTGCCAATGTTGCGTATGGGTATCCAATGTCAGTTGCTTTAACAATAAAGACTTACCATATTCTGTGGCATTTTCTTGGCAAGGCAAATAAAAATCGCTAGAGCGCATTTGTTGGTTGGTTTTAGGTAAATTAAATGTACCACCACCTAAGCGCTGATGAGCATCTGTAATTTGTATTTGAAAATTAGCTTCTGTTAATGGCTGCCAATGATCTGTCAGTTCATCAGCATAATATATTATACGATTGTTAGTTTTATGCTCAGAACCAATTAAATAATATCGACCATCATGTTTGATTAAAATATTATCAACATACTTTTTATCACTAATGGGGTTGGCTATCTGTTGCCAGTGTTTTGGGAAGTCAGTGGCTTGAAATAAACAAACTTCATTATTCTCATGACTCTCTGGCATCATATAATACTGTCCATCTTCTTGCCAAATAAAAGGGAAAGATAAGTGGCAATTCAACTGGTTAATATCATCAATAGCAAAGTCTTCTATTTCACGATATGTATTATTGTGTTTATTTAATATACGACAACGAATATGCCCTTTTGTCCACCAATGATTTAATGCTTCATAAAATATATATAAGATGTCATCGTTTTCAACGATAAAGGGATCGGCTTGAAAGTGGTATTTTTTATCTAACCAATAGATATGATTATCTTGACATAAATTAGCGATATCATCCAAACAAGCAATGTCTTTCTTGTCTGTTTGAATAATGCCAATATTCCATTCTTCATGATAATAGTATTTTTTTAATGAGCTCATTTTCATTACTTCAGTGGTTTATTGTCATTGCTATGCAGATTAGTTTTTATTAGATATATCTTTAATCAATTGATAATAATTTTTTGCCATTATGGTTTTATCATAATGATTAAAGGCTTTTTGCTGAGCTTTTATTGCCATTACTTGATATACTTCAATATAAGTCAATATTTGCTGTAATATATTTGCTAATGCGTTGGCATCATTAATATCAAATAAAAACCCATCTTGCCCATCAATAATTAACTCTCGAACCCCTACCACATCACTACCAACGACAATACAACCTGCACTCATGGCTTCAATGACTGACAGGCTTAGCCCCTCATGATAGCTTGCCATGACAAATATTTTATGCTCTGCTAAAAGCTGTGCTACTTGATCACTATGCCCCAAGAATTTTACTTGTTGGGTTAGTTCCATATCAGCTACTTGCTGTTTAGCTGTTGCCATGTGCCGCCCACCAGTACCAACAAGGTTAAGCATGGGTGTTAGTCCTTGCTGTTTAAGTAGGCTTAATGCTTTGAATAATACGCCATGATTTTTGCCCTTGGCAAATCGAGCCACCATGGTAATGTCATGTGGTCGCTGTGCTAATGGCTGGCTGGCATATTCACTATATTTTTGGCAATCAATACCATTGCAAATGGTTTGGATATTGGTGTTTTTTAGAGACTGAGATTTTAATACCTCTGTTACACCTTGTGAGACACCAATAATGGCATCCGTATGCTGACTCAAAAATTGGGATTGCCATAATCGCCAAGTGGTGTAACGCTCTTTTGAGGCATGCTCAACTTGGATAAGATGAGGAACACCTGCTAAGTAACCAGCCCAACGCCCAATTAAGTGCTCAGGAAAACCATGCGCAATTAAAACATCAGGTTGCCACTGTTGACAGATTCTTTTTAATTGGTAAATACTGGATAAATGGCTATGGGCAGAAATCAGTTGATAGTCTATGTTTTGCTCATTTAGATAAGCCAGCTTACTCTCTGTGTTCTTTTTTTTACGCAAAACCAATAATGAGTGAATATCCTCATAATTTTGCATGCTTTGGATTAGGTCAATCACCATGTGAGTAACGCCTGAAAAACCACCCGTTGCAAAATGCAGAACTTTGATTTTTGCTATCGTCATAACAAACAAACCTAATTATTTTTCTTTATTCTCAATTTCATTCATTAGAAAATATCTTAAAAAACAACGTATTCTACGCTAGTTTGACAAAATCTCTAAGTAAAATTACCAAACTATTTTTATCATATCCAACCAATCCCCCGTAGCAAAGCAACCCCCACTGCCATACCAAGCATTGAGAACACAGTAGTAAATGCCAAAATATTGGCAGCAAGCACATCATTACCACCAAGAGCTTTTGCCATCACGTAACTGGCGGCGGCTGTTGGTGATGCCACCATCAAAAACAGCACCCCAAAATGTACTGCTTGCAAGCCAAACAGCAAACCCACTATCACCGCCAATACAGGGGCTATAAAAATACGCCCAATACTTGCCTGCATTGAGAGCCCCGATAGATGTAACATGGATTTTATATCAATACTTGCACCTGCACATACCAAAGCCAAGGGCAGCGCAACAGCCGCTAGTAAATCACCTGTTTTATGAATCACACCAGTTAAGGCTGGCAGTGGTAATATCTTATAAATAAATGCGGCTATCAAAGCAATAATCAAAGGATTACTCATCACTTTTTTAGCAACCAATTTCATTCTACTACCAATCAGTGCGTTGGCATTGATGGTATTTTTTTGTATTTTAGTTTGTACTGTAGCATGAGTACTGCAATCAATATCTGCTTTTGTATCCGCTTCATCTCGAGTTAAGGTAATCACTGCCAAGATATTAAAAACAATGGTAATCACCCCCATATAGACAGCGCCAATACTCAAGCCCTCTTGTCCATAAGCATTAGCAACGGTGGCTAAGCCAATAATCGCCATATTACTGCGAAAGACACCTTGTACAAAAACCCCTTGATCACGACTGGCAGCAATAAAACGGCGTGCATACATTTCTGCGCCAAAAAATAATAACAAGGTCACCAGTAAACCTGCCAATATCAATGGAATTTGTGCCCCATAATCCACCTGACTGTCCACCACACTAAAAAATAACAGACAAGGCAGGCAATAATTAAAGACAAAATACGACCCTTGATCGATAAAGATGGGGCTAATTTCACCACGTTTACGCATAAAAAAACCCAACCCCATCAAAATGAGGTTGGGTAGAATAATGGATATCGCAAATATAATGGCATCTAATGTATCTAAGCTACTCATGCTTAAAACCTATTTATTAATTTAATGCACCTTATATTTATGACCATTATACTTATGACTGCTTACTGCGTCATCACCGCTGCTTGTGCCTTACGATGTTTTTTGAGCATCATACCAAGTAGCTGAATGGCAGCAGGCGTCACACCACTAATACGACTTGCTTGCGCCAAAGTAGCAGGACGTACTTGCTGCAATTTTTGCACAATCTCATTTGATAACCCTGATACAGCGGAATAATCAAAATCTACTGGCAGAGGTGTACTCTCAAGGCGTTTCATCTGATCAATATCTTCTTGCTGACGCTCAATATAGCCAGCATATTTTACCGAGATTTCAATCTGCTCACCTACCTGCGTATCAACATCTGAATCAGTAATTGCTGCAATATCAGCAAAGCCTATCTGTGGACGCTTAAGTAAATCATAGGCAGTAGACTCTTTAGATAATACCTCGTTGGTCTGTTCTGCTAGTTTTTGACCCAGCTCATTGGTTGGTGTTGCCCACAATGCTTGTAAACGTGCCGATTCGCTGGCAATGGACTCCATTTTATTTTCAAAGGCATGCCAACGCACATCATCAACCAAGCCAAGCTTGCGCCCAATTGGCGTCAAACGCTGATCAGCATTATCTTCACGTAACAGCAAGCGATACTCAGCACGGCTGGTAAACATTCGATACGGCTCTTTGGTACCATGAGTAATTAAATCATCAACCAACACGCCCAAATAAGCCTGATCTCGCCGTGGCGTCCATGTATCCATTACAGGGTTATCTTGAGTAGATAAGGCAGCATTAACCCCTGCAAGTAGCCCTTGTACCCCCGCCTCTTCATAGCCAGTGGTGCCATTAATTTGTCCAGCAAAATACAAACACTCGATGGACTTAGTCTCTAGTGTCGGCTTAAGACTTTGTGGATCAAAATAATCATATTCAATGGCATAACCTGGGCGAGTAATATGTGCTTGCTCCAAACCCTTCATAGTACGGATAAACTCTAGCTGCACATCAAATGGCAGGCTGGTGGAGATACCATTAGGATACAGCTCATGTGTGGTTAAGCCTTCAGGCTCAATAAAGATTTGATGGCTGTCTTTATCAGCAAAACGATGAATTTTATCCTCAATAGAGGGACAGTAACGAGGCCCTACCCCTTCAATTTTGCCAGAAAACAAAGGCGAACGGTCTAAATGCTGACGGATAATATCATGCGTTTTTGCATTGGTATGAGTGATATAACAGTCCACCTGCCGAGGATGCATATCAACATGACCCATAAAGCTCATAATCGGCAGTGGCGTATCACCCGGCTGCGGCGTCATCACGCTAAAATCAACGGTTTTGGCATCAATGCGAGCAGGTGTACCCGTTTTCAAACGACCCACAGGCAGTTTTAGCTCACGCAGACGTTCAGCCAATTTGATTGAAGGTTGATCGCCTGCACGCCCACCTTTGGCATTTTGCAACCCAATATGAATCACTCCACCCAAAAACGTACCTGAGGTCAGCACCACTGAGCGGGTACGAAACACAATCCCTGTAGCAGTTACCACAGCACAAGCTTTACCATTTTCGACCAAAATATCATCCGCACCTTGTTGGAATAAATCCAAGTTAGGCTGATTTTCTAGCGTATGGCGAATGGAAGCTTTGTATAAGATACGATCTGCCTGCGCGCGAGTAGCACGTACGGCTGCCCCTTTGCGGCTATTGAGCACTCGAAACTGAATACCTGCCTTATCGGTTGCCAATGCCATCGCACCGCCTAATGCATCAATTTCTCGCACCAAATGTGACTTACCAATACCACCAATGGCAGGATTACAACTCATCTGCCCCAGTGTTTCGATATTATGGGTTAATAATAACGTCTGCGCCCCCATACGAGCTGCTGCCAAAGCCGCTTCTGTGCCTGCATGACCACCACCAATAACAACAACATCATATTGTTTAGGATAGGTCATGTGATTTGTTTGCTGCTTAGCTTGTGACTGTAATTGTGGTTGCGGCTGCATTGTATTTACCATCACTGTCTCACTTGTATGCGATCAAAAATAGGTCTAAAATTTGTCGATTATAACAAAAAATGTACGCGTTAACTTTTAAATATGCTGATAAAATTTACAGCCAACAACCATAATTATCATTTTAAACCTAAAGATAAGTGTTTATTATGTCTTGATCTGTATTTGATGATTGCAACATTTATTCACTTTGTTAACCAATTTTTTTCTATTAACCCTAAACATGCTAATAAGAGTACATAATATGACTAAGACAACCAAGCTTGCTGTTTTTAACCAGCCTTATCAAACTGCCAATACTAAAATCAACGCTAACCATACATCACAAAAAAATGCCTCTGACAAAATTAAAATGTTAGCGTTCACCGTGTTAAGTACTGGTATGTTAACAGTAGCAGGGTGTCAACAATTGCCTAACTCAGCGTCTGCCACAAATCCAGCTACAAATGTCATACCAACATCGCAAAAGACTCAAATAACAGATGACAATAACCGTCATGAATATCAGCTTGATAATGGACTCAAGGTGATCATCAAAGAAGACCACCGTGCACCTGTGGTCATGAGCCAAATTTGGTATAAAGTAGGTGCAACTGATGAGCCTGAAGATGAAGGTGGCATCTCACATTTGCTTGAACACATGATGTTTAAAGGCACTGACACCGTCTCAGGTGATGATTTTAATCGTTTGGTTGCGAAGTTTGGTGGTAGTAATAATGCCTTTACCAGTTATAATTATACTGGCTATTATGAGATGTTCCCTGCCAATCGATTGGGATTAGCACTTGAGCTAGAAGCGGATCGTATGCAAAATCTGCGTTTTAATCCTGATGAATTTGCTAAAGAACACCAAGTGGTGATGGAAGAACGCCGCCAACGTACCGATGACAATCCCATTGCCCGCTCTTTTGAGAAATTTAATCTGTTAGCCATGCCAGATAGCCCCAAAGGGGAATCTGTGATCGGCCCGATGCATGAGATTGAATCACTAAAACTTGAACGCCTAAAACAATGGTACAAAACTTGGTATGCACCCAACAACGCCACTATCGTCATTGTTGGCGATGTCGATCCCAAACAAGCACTGGCACAAGTCAAACACTATTTTGGCAGTATTGCTCCCAGTAAGCTACCCACTCGTCCATCAGTACAACAATCAGCATTTCGAGGCTATCAGCACACCACCATTAAAGAAGCAGTCAATGTACCTGTCATCTTAATGGCATATAACGTACCTAGCTTAACCAGCACCGCTACCACTGCTATCAATAACCCTGATACAAATAAGCCACTCAGTACAGAAGATACCGCTTATGCCCTAGCACTACTACAAGATATTTTAGATGGTGGACTGTCTGCACGTTTTGAATCTAAACTGGTGCGTGAGCAAGGACTATTAGCCTCTATTGGTGCTTCTTATAACATTTTTGATCGTGGCGATGGGCTATTTTTAATTCAAGCCAGCCCGCGTGAAGGTGTGAGCTTAGAGCAAGCTCAAGCTGCCATATTAACAGAAATTGAACGCTTAAAAACTGCGCCTATTAGTGAGCATGAATTGGCACGTGCTCGTACCAGTATTGTGGCTGGATTGGTTTATGCCCAAGACAGTGTCAGTGGGCAAGCACAAATGATTGGTTCAATGCAATCCATTGGGCTAGATGATCGTCTTATTAATCAACTGCCTGATAAAATCTCTGCAATTACCCCAGAACAACTACAAGCTGTAGCAAAAAAATATCTGGTAAAAAATAATTTAACCGTGATGGACATCGTACCAGAAGGTAAAGATGAAGTTGAAGGTAAAGATGAAAGTAAAAACGAAACTAAATGAACGTCAACAAATAAACCCTGATGATTAAAAGAAGCCTTTAAGCTTCAAAGCGCAATAACATTGTATCAACCTAATAAATGACGCTCGTTATACCATTTCATATTCTAATTTTTATAAGGATTACCATGCGTACTCATAAAAAAACCAACATAACTTCTGCTACCACCTGCTCCATAACACTGACAAAATCTTACCATCATCATGCTTTAGCCGCTACATTAACTGCCATTGCTTTATCTGCTGCTACCACTGCCATTGCCATGCCTATTGAAGAGCGAGGATCTACACCTATTGATAGCAGTATGCCTATTGCAGCTTTAGATAAACTACAAAGCCTTAAAAATACGGAGCAACTAAACCCTACTTTTCCAAAAATACAACACTTTACCACTGATAATGGCGTGCCTGTCTCATTTGTACAAACCAATGAGCTGCCCATCGTTGACATTAGTCTCAAGTTCAATGCAGGCAGTGCCCGAGATACAGCAATACGTGATGATGGTTTTGGCATTGCCAATATGACAGCAACCATGCTGAGTCAAGGTACTGCCAAAATGGATGAAAATGCGTTTGCTGCTGCCACAGAACAGCTTGGTATTAACTTAGGTGCAGGTGCATATAAAGATATGTTTGCCATATCTCTGCGTAGCTTGTCTGATAGTGAACATCTTGATCCTGCCTTATCGCTGATGCAGGACATGCTAAAAACACCAAGATTTGACCGTGAAATTTTAGAGCGTAACAAAGCACAGCTTATGTTAGGATTACAACAGCAGCAACAAGATCCGGGTAGCATTGCAGGTAAAGCGTTTATGCAGGCATTATATCAAGATCATCCTTATGCTCACCCTACCTCAGGTACATTAGAGACAGTACCGAGTATAAGCCAAGCGGATTTACAACAATTTTGGCAGCAGTTTTTGGTTGCAAGCAATGCCAGTATTGCCATGACTGGCGATATGACACTAAAACAAGCACAGCAAGTAGCTAATCAGCTAACTGCCATACTACCTCAGGGTAAAAAAGCGGCAGCACTACCCACACCCACCCCACTGAGCGCAGCACAGCGTATTGACATTCCTTTTGATAGCAGCCAAACCACAGTAATCATTGGGCAAATTGGTGAGCAGCGTAGCGCAGACCCTAAAATACTGCAACAGCAAACCAACTTTAGTATTGGCAATGACATATTGGCTGGTGGTGATTTCAACGCACGCTTAATGACAGAAGTACGCAAAAAGCGTGGTTATACCTATGGTATTTATGGTCACATGACACCAATGCTAACAAAAGGCCCCTACACCATCAGCTTTTCTACCCGTAATGACAAAGCCGAAGATGCCATAGCAACCACCCTTGATACCATCAATCATACCCTTGATAAAGGGGTTACTCACTCTGAGGTTGCCCTGACCAAAGAAAATATGAAAAACAGCTTTCCAATGAGTTATGCCAGTAATGCAGGTATCAATGCGACCATTGGTATGATGAACTTTTATCAATTGCCAGACAGCTATCTATCTAATTATACTCAGCGTATTGATACCGCTAATACAGAGACCATCAATACCGCACTCAACACCACTTTAACCCCTGATGAGTTCTTGATTGTGACTGTGGGTAGTCCAACTAAGTCTGCTGCTGCACAAAAAGCAACACCTCAAAACTCTCAAAGCTCTACTGAGATAGACGGTAAAAGATAAAAGACAGCACTAAAAAATAGCAAGATAGAAAATAAAAAAAGAGCGGTTTACCCATACTAAACCGCTCTTTTTTAATATTTAGATATAGATTAAGTTTCAGAATTATCTTCTTGTCCCTCATCTTCTATGGTAATAATAATGTCATAGTTAATTGGTTTTTGCTGCATCTTTTCACTTTTTACCCGTATGATGTATTTATCTGCTTTTTCAACCAAATAACTGCCATTAGCAAAATTATGCTGAATGGGCTCCACGATATAACGCTTTAACGCTACCCCATTACTTAAAACATTGATACGATCATTCGGAAATGGGTAAATATAATAATCGCAATACTTATCTTTTAATAACTCGCCATGACGTGCTATCTTATTGCTATCCACACTTTTTACCAATAGTTTAGGACACATATCTTTAAAATTGGCTGCTTCTCTAGCATGCGTATTACTCAAACTCTCTTGTATCATACGTGCCTTTTGTACAGCATCTGCATTAATATGAGCTTGTGATACTGGTTGCACAGGTTGCGTCATGATCACTGTAGAGCGTAACTTAACGCTCTTATTACCTATCTCTTTATCCGTCTTACTACTAAAATTCACCCCATCAATATAATAAAACTGCTTATTTTTTTTACTTTCCTCTACAGTCGCAGAATCTTGAGCTTGGATGCTTTGTTTCTCCTCTTTGCAACCACTAATAACAACACCAACCAGTACTATTATTAAAAATATATTTATACGAATCACAGTTTTATTATCCAATATTTATTTATATTAAATTATTATATAAACACTTACTCATAGTATTATAAACTTAACCATTATTGATAGTCAAAGCGGCATGGTGAGCTGGCACTAGAGTGTGAACTGCCCCACTTTCGATACCCTTGCGTATCAATATGGATAGAGCCAGTAGAGTAAAGACCCAATCCAAACTCATAATACTGACCTTGATAACCCCAAAAATCACATAAATTATTTTGCATCTGATTAATCTGCCACTCATTACCCTCATACTCAGGCACCCAAATATCTATCGCTCCATTAGTCATGTGCTTACTACTGGCAGCCCCGCCTGCGCAATCATTCAAATCTGGAGAACGATAAACCGAGCGAATTTGGGTGGTCGGTGGCAAAATACCTTGTTGTCTTAATACCGCATATAAACGTAACGTATTAATCATATTAGGCCATAAATATTCTGGCGGTAGCTGATAAGGCTCATAGCCACATTGCGCCCAACTACGGGCAGTGGTCAATAATTGCTGCATCGGAGGCACATTATAGCTACCCAATTGTGCCGCCAAATACTCACGATAACGAGCAACCGAATTTCTACGCTCCACTGACGCATTCAGCCAACGATTAAAATCCATCTCATCAACTAATATTCCCGTACTGCCAGCATTAGGATATTGTGGACGTCTATTAATACGCCGTTGCTCTTCAATCACCAAATGCGCTTGTTGCTGTGCCAATACATCTTGCTCAAACGCGCGTTGTTTTAAATCGATCAGACTATTTAAATTGTCTTTTGTACCAAATTGAGTATAAGCACCCACATTGTTAGCATTATTATTAGGAATATTATTAGTATTGTTCACTGTGTTTTGATGACTGCTCTGGCTGCTACGTACTTGCTGCTCTTGCTGCAACACCACTTCTGCCACACTAGCAGACATGCCACCATAAGTGATACCAGATGAAATCAATAAACATAGGGGAAAACTGTAAAAGCGAGAAAATTTTGACATTATATTAGTAACCAAATTGGTGATTTATCTGACTTTTCATAGCAATGAACTTACCTAGAATAGCGCTCATATTTTGTGATACAAATATCTTAACCACATCTCCTGCATTCAGCAATGCAATAGTGTCTAAAAAATGCAAGCAGGTATTACACAATCATTGATTGATAATAATATTCACACCTTTTATGCTTCTGTGATGTTAAAAATACGCTTAGATACTATCAAATTTTATACATGCACGCTAAACTAACCACAAATTCAACACAAATCAACATAACCCAGCCTTAGTATTTATGTCATCTAATTCTTTAAAATCACAACAATATCGCTTTTCTCGTCATTCGCACCATTTTGGGCAAGATAACACACCTACCATTTGGGAACGTATTCATATAGATCCGTGGCTAACTTTATTGTTACTCACCGTCTGTTTTATGAGTCTCGCTATTTTATACAGTGCCTCTACCCAAGATATGTCTATGGTCATTCGCCAAGTTGTCAGTTATGGCATTGCCTTTACGGTGATGATTGCCATGGCACAAATACCACCACATATTTATAAACTGTTCACCCCATTTTTTTATGTGGCAGGATTAATTCTACTGGTTTTAGTAGATAGGATTGGTGAAGTACGTATGGGGGCTCAGCGTTGGATAGGTATTCCTGGCTTTGGTAGTGTGCAACCCTCAGAATTTATGAAGCTTGGTATGCCCATGATTTGTGCGTGGTTTTTATCCAAACGAGATCTTCCCCCCAATATTGTAAGCATTGTCGTAACGCTTATTATTATCGCATTGCCTGTATTACTCATTGCCAAAGAGCCTGATTTGGGCACTTCGCTATTGGTGGCTGCCAGTGGCATTTTTGTGTTATTTTTAGCTGGATTACCTTGGTGGTTAATTGGTTCAGCAATCATTATGATGATACCTATGGTTTGGGGAGCATGGCAATTTTTGATGCATGACTATCAAAAACAAAGGGTATTAACACTATTAAATCCTGAATCTGACACCCTGGGTACAGGATGGAACATCACTCAATCAAAAATAGCCATTGGATCAGGTGGGATATCAGGCAAAGGTTACTTAGAAGGTACTCAATCTCATCTACACTTTTTACCAGAAGGTCACACAGACTTTATCATTGCCGCTTTCTCTGAAGAGTTTGGTTTGATTGGGGTTTGTGTCTTATTATTTTTATATGCGTGTATATTAATGCGTTCACTTTATATTGCGCTTATCCACAAAGATACTTATGGACGACTTCTTGGTGGTGCTATTGCCATCTCATTTTTTGTCTATGTATTTGTTAATATTGGCATGGTAGGTGGTATTTTGCCCGTTGTTGGTGTCCCTCTCCCCCTCATCAGCTATGGCGGAACTGCCGTTATTACCCTATTGGCTGGTTTTGGATTGTTAATGTCTATCTATACCCATAATAATTAACAGCCAGATTAAATCTTAGTTATACCTCCTATTTATTAAATAAATATTTCCCTAAAGTTACCACAATGAAGACATTATTTGTATCAAGGTTGTAATCAAATTAAAGTTGATGTACCCTATATATTACTTAAAGTCAGAGTTTTGTATAAATTTTCCATAATTAGCAATTTAAAAATAAATATTGTTTATTTTTTGATAGTTATGATTTGATGGTTATTTAAGACCCAGACTAAAGCAAGTATACAACAAGGTATATAAGATATCATTTTGACTCTATAAGCTTAAACTTATAGCATTACTTAACTGTATCAAAGACTGTAAAAAAATAGACATATCACTAAGCTGAAAAAATGTGTTTTATTTAAATAATGATTTAGCAAATTTTAACATTGGCTTAGTAGATAATCTAAATTTTAATTAAGAGGTGCTTATGAAGAAGCAACGCTCCCGACTGTTTTTATTCTCAACCTGTATGATGGTAGGCTCAACTATTGCTGGTATTAGTACTGCGACGCAAGCCGCTGAATTGACCAGTCCCACCACTGATTTACTTTCTAGCTCAACATCAGCTCCCAATATCGATCGGGTACTTAGTGAGTTATCGCGCCAACATGACAATGCATCCAGCCTTGTTAAAGAGGCGCGCCAGCCTGTGTCATTAGCTGTACAAAGCCCCCTACTTGCCAAAGACACCTCAACCATCAGCAATGATGAAGATGTATTAGAGCGTTTGACAGCCGTCGCTTCTAATAGTGTGAGCAAATTTAAACAAACAGGATTAGCCTCTTGGTATGGTCGTAAGTTTCATGGTCGTAAAACAGCCAGTGGTGAAACCTTTAATATGAACGCCATGACTGCTGCACATCGCTCATTACCACTTAACTGCTATGTCAAAGTGACCAACAAATCTAACGGTAAAAGTGTGGTCGTGAAAGTCAATGATCGCGGGCCTTTCCATGGTAATCGTGTATTAGATTTATCTTATGGTGCAGCCAAACAAATTGGATTAGCACAAAGTGGTACTGGTAACGTCACTATTGAAAGAGTCAGTGGCCCTTAATTTGACTGTTTAATACTGCCATAAAATAACCATAAAAAAAGACCATTATTAAATGGTCTTTTTTTATGAATAATGTTTAATATTTATGACAACTCAAAGGCTTGCTCGATGGCATCATCCAAACGATCTACCGTAATTATCGTTATGTTTTTAAACTGACTCATTTGGCTTTTTGGTGCATTGGCTTTGGGTACAATGGCATGAGTAAACCCATGCTTCATTGCCTCTTTTAGCCGTTCTTGTCCATTAGGCACAGGACGAATCTCACCAGATAATCCCACTTCACCAAACACAGCCAAATGCGAAGGCAGTGCCCTTGCTTTAATACTTGAGGCACATGCCAATAATACTGCCAAATCAGATCCTGTCTCCATAACTTTCACCCCACCCACCACATTGACATACACATCTTGTCCACTGGTATGGATACCACCATGCCGATGCATCACTGCCAATAGCATTGCCAAACGCTGCTGATCCAGCCCTAAAGCCATACGCCTTGGTTGCCCTTGTGAATTATCTACCAAAGCCTGTACTTCCACTAACAATGGTCGTGTACCTTCACGGCTGACCATCACCACTGAACCTGCAATTGGTTTGTCATAACGACTTAAAAAGATGGCTGATGGGTTGGCGACCTCTTTTAGCCCTGTATCTGTCATACCAAAAATACCCAGTTCATTGACCGCACCAAAGCGATTTTTAACCGCTCGGATCATACGAAACCGTGAATCTGCTTGTCCTTCAAAATACAACACTGTATCTACCATGTGCTCAAGCACACGCGGTCCTGCCAGTGTGCCTTCTTTAGTCACATGCCCCACTAAAAACAACGCCGTACCTGTTTGCTTGGCATAACGAGTGAGCATCGCTGCAGATTCTCTTATTTGGCTCACACCTCCTGGTGCTGAACTAATGGCATCGGTATAAATCGTTTGAATTGAGTCAATCACAGCCACAGCAGGTTGCTCTTGGGTTAAAGCTGCACAAATTGTCTCCACATTGGTCTCAGCAAGTACCCGTAATTGATCTGCAGGCAAACCCAAACGCTGTGCCCGCATCGCCACTTGCGATAATGACTCCTCCCCTGTGACATATAGCGCACTACCTGCCAGTGAATCGACTTTTGCCATATTAGTGGCTGTCTGTAGCAAGATAGTAGATTTACCAATACCAGGATCACCGCCAATCAATACTACAGAGCCTGCAACCAATCCACCACCCAACACACGATCAAATTCACTGATACCTGTTGGTAAACGTGTATCCAAAGCAATACTCACCGCATGCAATGGCATCACGCCACTACGTGCACCAGAATAGTTTTGGTGACCTGCTGCCGATGGGGTACTGGCGGCAATGGGTTTTTTAGATGATTTATTATGATTATGGTGTGGCATACTGACGTTTGGTGCTTCTACTAAAGCATTCCATTCACCACAGTCTGAGCACTGCCCCGACCATTTGCCAAAGTGTGCACCACAGTTTTGACAGACATAACTACTTTTATTTTTTGCCATTTTTATACTTAATATGATGAAATATTAGCAACAATTACTATTTTTTTGTTAAACTCAAGACAGATTCATATTGTACGAAATACACCATGACCTATACTTGAAAATCCTTACCCAAATACACCTCTTTAACCAACTCATTGTCCAAGATATCTTGTGGTGTACCTTCTGCAATAATCGCCCCTTCACTCACAATATACGCTTTTTCACAAATTGCCAATGTCTCACGCACATTATGATCCGTAATCAATACCCCGATGCCTCTATTTTTTAGGGCAGTAATCACCGCTTTAATATCTCCCACGGAAATAGGATCTACACCTGCAAAAGGCTCATCTAATAAGATAAACTTTGGATCTGCTGCCAATGCTCGTGCTATCTCACAACGTCTACGCTCCCCACCAGAGACACTCATACCCAGTGAGTGACGTACATGTGATAAATTAAATTCATCAATCAGCTTATCTAATGCCTGCTTTTGCTGCTGGCGATTCAAATCCTTACGAGTTTGCAAAATTGCTAAAATATTATCTTCAACAGACAGTTTACGAAATACAGAAGCCTCTTGTGGCAGATAGCCAATGCCCGCACGAGCACGCTCATGCATGGCATATACAGATAAATCTTTATTACCCAGTACCACTGTACCTTTGTCTAAGTTCACCAAACCAACCACCATATAAAAGCTGGTTGTCTTACCTGCCCCATTTGGCCCTAGCAAACCAACAACTTCCCCTTGCGAAACCGCAAAAGACACATCTTTTACTACCCAACGCTTACCATAGCGTTTTGCCATATTATGCATTGATAAGGTTAGCGGCTTTGATTCACCTGCCAGTGTATCTTGACTGACTAATTTTTCTGATGTTCCATTTTTATTCATACATCTAACTCAAACAAAGATAGGTAATGCATCCACAAAGCACTTAAGCTAACGAATGCCTTGACGATTGGTCTGAGCATTGGGTGGGAAGATTAACTCAACACGCTGACTACCACCTGCGGTCGCTTCTACATCACCCACTTTGAGGCTATAACGAATCACATTTCCTGCAAAACTTGCACCATTTTGAGTCAAGCGAGCATTTCCTTTTAAGGTAACAATGCCATTTTTTGCATTATAAATAATCTCGTTTGCCTGCCCTTTTGCCAGTCCCTTTTCTTGGGTAACAATCTGCTGCATGGTTGCAGGACTACCTTTTGCAATGGCAGTTTCAATGCTACGTCCATTCGATAAATTAACGGTCAAATTAGCAGCAGTTAGTTTAAGCGTGCCTTGAGTAATCACCACATCACCAGAATAAGAGGTCACCCCTGTGCGCTCACTATAAGTGGCTTGATCAGCCAATAATTTAATCGGTTGATTGGCATCAGAAGGCAGTGCATTGGCTGGTGTGACAAAGCCTGTCCCCAATAAATATCCCATTAATGAGACACCAAACCAGCCCAGACGATAGGCAATGTATTTTGCCGATTGAAAATTTGCAATTGGATTGCACATAAATACAGTACTCTTAAAATGGAAATGATCTTTAAATTAACGGTGAGTCTTAAATTAGACCATGAAAGTTCAACATCTCTTAAAATAACGCCGTATCCTGTCGTGATGGTGGCTGAAAGGTGACTGCAACTTGATCAAACTCATACTCACCTGTTTGTAAATCTGTACGAAAACTATTGGCTTCAAAACGATTGTCACCTTGAGTTACTATCACTGGCTGCTCACTATAAAGGGTTTTATGTTGTAAATTGCCATTTAATACTGTAGCGGTTAAATTAAGAGGTATGTGAGCAACATTACTATTAGCGACAGTTGGGGTGGGATGTTGAGTCACTAAAATCACATCTTGGGTCATCTGTATGTCACCCGTCTCGTGATTAATATTGGCAAGCTTTGCCCGTAATTGAATATTTTGCTGCTGATCAGAACGCCAATTGAGTCTGATATTTTCCAGCTCGTCTGTATTGATATCAGTGTAATGTATCAGCTTATCTGCCTTGAGCAAATACGCTACTTCTCCTAAAGCATTGGTTTGTAGCGCATTAATATCAGTGGCTTCATATTCAATATTTGATGAAGCAATTGCAATAGGGTTATCTAGACTGCCTTGCTCTTTATATAGCCAAGATGCCAAGATAGCCGCCACCAATGCAAAAACCAGTAAAACTCGTGTATTCACTATTGCTCCAATAAGCCAAACTTAACAATTACAATGCGTAAGTATAAATCTAAAATACCTAAATAGCATCATTTGTATAATCAGTACTGACTCAAGTCTATTACGTTGTCAATCTTGCTTGCTTTTCTTGTAACAATGCTATCATTATCTTGAATAAATTATATGATGTATCTTACAACACATATTGCGCAATAAAATCTTCGTATACACCATGACCTTTTAATATCAAGTCACATACTTCACGTACTGCACCTGCACCACCTGCACGAGAAGTCACCATCATCGCCCGCTCCAATACCTCTTTATGCGCATTGGGTACGGTTGCAGCAAAACCCACGGATTGCAATGCTTTAATATCGGGAAGATCATCTCCCATATAAGCACAATCTTCTAGCTGCAAATCCATATCTTTGAGTAACTCTTTAAGAGCGGCCAGTTTGTCATCTCGCCCTTGTACCACATATTCAACACCAAGCTCTTTGGCTCTTTTATCCACCATCGGGCTACTGCGCCCAGTAATAATCGCTGTTTTTATGCCATATTTTTTTAAGGCATTGGTACCAATGCCATCTTGTACATTAAAGGCTTTCGTTTCAATCCCATTGGCATCATAGATAATCTGACCATTCGATAAAATACCATCGACATCCAATACCAACATTTTAACTTGCCCTGCTGCTTTGACTAAATCTTGCATATCTATCCCCGCATATATAACACTTTATAAAATAATAATACTACATACAAAATCTTGATAAACTAGCTAACACCAGCATGCAATAAGTCGTGAATCGTAATCACTCCTTCTAACTTTTTCTCATCATTGAGTACCAATAATTGACTGATCGCCTTTTCATTCATCAAACTTAGCGCATCAGACGCTCGCATATTCATACTGACTTGCTGTGGATTGGCAGTCATGATATCGCGCATGGGTGTGGATAGTGCGATTTGTTTTTCTAAGCCACGACGCAAGTCACCATCCGTAAATATGCCAATAACCTTGTCATCATCATCGACTACCACGGTCATACCCAGCCGCCCATTGGTCATGGTAAATAAAGCTTCATGCAACAGCGAGTCAGCAGTTACTTTAGGTAAATCAAAATCCTCTTCCTTACTGTGCATTAAATCTGCCACCCGCATTAGCAGCTTACGCCCTAATGCACCTGCTGGGTGTGACAAAGCAAAGTCTTCAGAAGTAAAGTTTCGTGCATGTACCAATACCACAGCCATGGCATCACCTAACGCCAAAGTCGCTGTGGTGCTAGAGGTGGGTGCCAAACCCAGTGGACAAGCTTCTTCAAATGCACCCAAAGTCAATGCTACCTTTGCTGATTTTGGTAGCATACCCCGTTTATCACGACTAATACTAATCAGTGGAATATTGAGCTGTTTCACGACAGGTAACAAGGTTTTAATTTCGTCAGACTCGCCTGAATTTGAGATGGCAAGCAACACATCACCTGGCACCAACATACCCAAATCACCATGCCCAGCTTCACCAGGGTGCATAAAAAATGCAGGGGTACCAGTAGAGGCAAAGGTAGCGGCAATTTTACGTCCAATATGTCCAGATTTACCCATACCAGTAACCACCACACGTCCACGACACTGCATAATCAGCTGACAGGCTAAAACAAAACGCTCATCTAATTGCCCGATCAACAGATCTAACGCTGCTTGCTCTGTACGTATAGCGGACTCTGCCAATGTAATAAATTGATCATCAGACAAAGATGATTGTAATGGCTGAGTTATGCTACCACTACCATGATTTACAACCATTGTCTTTGATTCTTCATTACTGTTTGTCATTATCACACTCACTTTTCATCAGTCTATTCCATCATTTCATAATGTTATGTCTTAAATAATGGTCATGCACAAAAAATAGATAACAAAAAACCTGCGGCTAGCACAGGTTTTATATCCATACAATTCAAGAAAATAGCAATTGTTAAGTAATAGCATTGATACTCATACTAAACGTTATTATTAAAAAGCTAAGCTAAAAAGCTAAAATATTGTTATTAATAAGTAAAAATGCTAGTAAAAACAGACAAATAAACGCTGCCTACTGTGGTACATTCTATGGTTCATTGATATTGGTCATGTTAGGATAATACTCAATAAACTCACCTAACATCAATGATGCATATTAACATACCAGTCTATAGTCTATAGTTTATAGTAAGTAAGTGACTGTCTGTCTGCTTAGTGCTTAGCAGTCTAGTTATTACCTGTATAATCATCATCTTGATTGTCATCAAAGTCAGCTTTGTCCATTGAGGGTTTTGGTGCATCAAATCCTCGCTCTTCAAAACCTCTATCTTCAAATCCTCTCTCACTTGCAAAGCCACGCTGCTGTGCAAAGCCTCTATCAGAGCCAAAACCTCGGTCTGAACCAAAACCACCTCGGTCTTGAGCAAAGCCACCACGTTTAAAACCGCCGCTTCGATTACCTGCAAAACCGCCTTGTTCAAAACCACCAGGAGCGATACCACCACTGCGCTCAAAACCTGTACCGCCATAGCCGCCACCATAACCGCCACCAGTTTGAATCCCACCAGCAACCGGCGCTCCAGATGTTGCACTGCGTGGATTACGAGCAGGTACGACAGTAGATATGGCGTGTTTATACACCATTTGACTCACAGTATTTTTTAGCAATACCACATATTGATCAAATGATTCGATTTGCCCTTGTAGCTTAATGCCATTAACTAAAAATATAGAAACAGGGATACGATCTTTGCGTAAAGAATTCAAGAATGGATCTTGAAGTGTTTGTCCTTTTGACATGAGTATTTCTCCAAAGTATTGTACCAATAGCAAGCTACTAGCACAGACTTAAATAAAATGATTAAGCTTAATAGTAATAAAAAGGCTATTTTGTTAATTCCTGAAATAAATCATCAGGTAAGTATTAAGTATAATAAACCATTTGTATCAGAGATTTGAAACCATGAGATTTATCATACTTAGTATTAGTTATTTAGACTTATTATTTTAATTACTGTTGTCCATTAGTACTTGTACTTGTTGTAAACTATTCAATATTCTTATGTTGTTTTTTTGCTTTTGTTCAACCAAACCCGAAAAACAATCAAGCTTATTGAGTTTGCGCAACCAAGTATATTGGCGTTTTGCTAACTGCCTAGTTGCATATAATGCCTGATTTTTCATATCTTGACAAGCCAAGTCCTTTTGCTTACTGTTACAGTTTGGTGCTAAAAATGTAGTATCTATACTAATTGTTGAGTAAATACTTATTTTATCGGGTAAAATAGACCGTTTATCTTCCCCTATTTTAGTAAATTGTAGCACAGCAGGATGGTTTATCTTATAAAGATAATCAATCACTTGCCGATATCCCACACAACGCATAGAGGGCTTATCTTGTAGAAGTGGGTATTTATGTAACAAAGAAATCACCTCTTCTACCAGTCCTTGTTGCCACATAATCTCTAAACGCTGTGCAATGCGCTTATGCAACCACGCTCTATCTGGTAGTACTGCCAAGCCATGCCACTGCTGCTTGGGATTATCCGCCAATGCTTTTTTGGGAGAGTTTTGCCATACACTCAAAGGTTTACCCGTTTGCATATATACCTCAACTGCTCTGGTAATACGCTGTGTGTCCGTCGGCTGCAACCGCTGTGCAATATTGGAATCAATTTGTGCCAAATAGCCATATAATGCTTCAATTCCATCCGTTTGTACCCGTTCTTCTACCTTTTGGCGTATGACAGGATCCGTCTCAGGGATGTTGGATAGCCCTTGAAACAGTGCCATATAATACATCATCGTACCACCGACCAGCAGTGGTAATTTACCACGTTCATGGATTTGCTGTACTAAACACTGCACATCATCAACAAAGTTTGCCACACTATACTGCTGGGTTGGATCAATAATATCAACCAGATGATGGGGATATTGCTGTAACTCTTGCTGTGATGGCTTGGCTGTACCAATGTTCATGTCTTTATAAACCAAAGCAGAATCAACAGAAATCAACTCAAATCTGCCTGTATCATATAGCTCATAGGCAAGTGCTGTTTTACCACTGGCAGTAGGTGCCATCAAACAGATGACGCTATTATCAGCTAATAAAGAATTTATTTTGGTTTTAGACATACTGACCAGTCTCGTCTCAATCTTATTTTCATTTTATCTTTTGTCTTAATATCTTATGATTTATTTAAATACTATGGTCAATCTAATAGCATTGCACCACAAAAGGCAAACAAGTTTAATTAATACTATTATCATTTGCTAATAACAACGCTATCAGTTGCGACTGATTGATATTAGCCACCGCATGTTGAGTGATAAAATCTTGCCAATAAACAAATATATTTTTCTCATTACTATCATGAATACTTGATTTATTAATACTTACTTTGTTGTTACGTGACTTTTTGTTACTTAACCCTTTTATCTCTTTATCTTCTGTATCTTTATTGTTGAGATTATGATTCAGATAAACATCAATAAAAATCTCTTGTAGATATTGGTTAATACGCTCAATGCTCAATGCCATCTGAGTATCTGATATCTGCTCTATCTCATAAAACCATGAAAAACGCTGTTCTGGCTCATCATATTTAGTATACCTCATCAAAAATTCTTGCAAATCTTGCAAATTAACGATGCTACTGCCTTGCGCACTTTGAAATAAACCACTCACCTGTGTTAGTTGTGAATACTGTTGTGGCAATAATAGCTGTAGACAGCGAGGTATGGCTAGGACAGCAGAATGTATGTCTTTGGCATCATTTAGGCTATTGTTAATTGATACAGATACAGATGTATGACTATTGCTGTCCTTATCAGCACTATTATAGTTATCATCGTTACGATTTTTTATGTCTTTATTTTCTCTCATCTTCTCTAGATGATAATGCTGCCTTGACTCATTTACCTGAGCTTGCCAGCTATTTTGTGGCTTATCTATTTTAGATGAGCTAGATATATTAGTTACATTAGCTGTCAGTTGTTGGGTGCGTTGTTGTTGCCACTGCTCATACCAATACTTTAACTGAGCGGTGATCATCACGTCTAAATGTGCCAAGACATTGGGCAATGCTTGTATGGCTATTCTTTGCTTACTGGGGTGAACATTGACATTAATCCAGCGATTAGGCAGCGCAAAAAATAAAACATAACCATAATTGTCGATGTGTGTCTTGTTATCCGCTACCTTTGACGTTGTGGATAATAATCCACTTTTAGTCACAGACTCTCGCATCTGCTGCGCGATATGTGTGTCTTTTACCAAACGTCCATTGATGTAAATAAGCTTCGGCATCTCACCACAGTCATGATGTATCTGTGGCAAAAATAAGCCCCTAATACCAACAAATTTTGTTGTTTCACTGACTGAATCAGTGTCACAGCTTGCTATGTTCTCAAGCAATCCTGCTAACTCAATATGTAGCGGCACAATACTTGAACTTGAACTTGACTTTTCACGAAATTGACGTGGAAAAATGGACGATAATCGTGCCAATATTTGCTGTATATAGCCACTTTGTAACAAGTCAGCCTGCTTATAAGCCTGTTGACTCATACTTGATTGTCCAGTTGTGGCTAAACTTAAATCTAGACTTATGTCTAAATTACCCTGCACCGCCTCAAAACAAAAACGCTGTCTATCATCATGCCAAAGTCTCACTGTCATGTGACTGACTGCCAATGCAAGTTCACGTACGACTGATTCTATATGCGCAAATTCAGTCGCAATGGATTTTAAATTACCCCGACGGGCAGGCACATTAAAATACAAATCTTTGACAATCACCGTCGTGCCTTGAGCATGCAGTACGGGAGCTATCTGTGGTTCATCATCAATCACCCCAACGACGGTCAATTGCCTACCAATACCCGTCTCATCATGACAGCTTATCAAGGTTAACCGTGATACTGCTGCTGTTGAAGCCAATGCTTCACCCCGAAACCCCAAGGTTTGGATACCATGCAATTGTGCCACATCGGCTACTTTACTGGTGGCATGTCGCGTCACCGCCATCACCATATCATCAGGGTGAATACCATGACCATTATCACTGACTTCGATTTTACCCATGCCACCTTGAGTTATTTTTACCTCAATTTCGCTTGCGCCTGCATCAATGGCATTTTCCATCAGCTCTTTTACCACAGAGGCAGGACGGGTGACAATCTCACCTGCCGCCAATTGATTGATTAACAGTGGTGGTAGTTTTTTGATTCTAGCTTCAGTTGCCAAAGAAGAAGGAGGGGTTGCTATATTATTTGTTACTGTATTAAAAGAGGTCATAAAAAGGGCTTATTTCAGCTTTTTGCATAAAAAAAGAGTGAAGATAAAAATAAGAAATAAACTTAGATAATGTGTTTATCACAACACAATCGCTAAAGCTAATTTACTAAAAATCCTGTAATACTGACAAATCCATACCAACAGAGTCACCTATTTTGCTTAGTTGCAAACGGACTTGACGCTGATTGTCATCAATTTGGTGTATGTCAATAAATAGATGTGGTGGTGGCAGATAATCATCCGCGCGACTTGCCCACTCAATAATCACCAATGCAGTGGCATCATCAAGATATTCATCAAAGCCAATAAAAGATAATTCTTCTGGGTCTTGCAAACGATACAAATCAGCGTGATATACAGACTTAGTTAGGCTTTGACCGTCACTATTTATTTGCGTCATTGTATAAGGCTCGACCAAGGTATAAGTCGGGCTTTTGACTGCTCCTTGATGCCCCAATGCCTGTAGCCAATAACGTGTCAGCGTGGTCTTGCCAGCACCCAAATCTCCTGATAACCATACACTCCCTGACAAATCTAAATTTGCCAAATACTGTGCCAATCGTTGTGTATCTGCTTCTGAGTGTAGGGTTAAAGTGATGGATTGTTGTGCCATTAAGGTTACCTATAAAACTTGCTGCTTTACACTGGGGTTAATAAATGGTTGACCTAAGATGAGTTTGTCATACATCTGACTGTCATGCCACTCCGTCTTAATTTGCTCACTAAATTCAAAGCTCTCTAGCTCAAGTTGACCCATCTGCTCGTTATAAACATCTTCTCGAAAACACTGCGCATAACCTGTGGCAGTCTCATGAGCAATCACCGAATACACCTGCACATCTGCTTCACCATTTTGCATCTGGGTTTGCTGCAAAATTGCATCTGCCCAAAAGAAAATCACCCGAGAGAACTGCTCGGCAGAAGGTGATACAGGTAAACTTATCCAACGAGCACTAAATGTTTTGCACGCCTTAATATACTCAGGATCATCTTTGTTCCAAAAACAAATGGCGTGATCAAAGCTATCAATGATATCTTTGATAGAGGATTTTAATAAACCAAAATCATACACCATCTGCCCATGATCAAGGCGGGTTGCCTCTAAGATAAGCTCTATTTGATAACTATGCCCATGAATAGAACGCTTACAACGATCTGAGCTACAGTTACGTACAATATGAGCATTTTCGAATTTAAATAATTTGCGGATACGCATAGTTGATAATAAATCATGTTTAATAAAGTTAGGTTCATTATAACAAAGCCGATGCCAGCTAGATATTATTAATATTTTGCAAAACCAATGATGATATGATTCATTATGGTTAATAAGGCAAAAATGCTTGTAGCCCACCCGTATGAATAAATAATATTTGACTATCTGCGGCAATCTTACCTTGTTCAATCATTGCCAGTAATCGATAAAATGCCTTACCTGTATAAATTGGCTCAAGTGGTAGATCATACTGTGCTTTTATATTGGCAATAAAGTTAAGCAGCTTATCATTAAATTTGCCATAGCCAGCAAACATATCGTCTTCATATATTGTCCAATTTTGCTTGTCTTTATCTGTCCATTTTTGTACCTCAGCGGTTAAAAAATCTCCTTTTAATGCCGCAAATCCTAGTAATTTTTGTTGCTCACTACTGGCATTAATTAACCCAGAAAATGTACCACCTGTCCCCACTGCACACACAATAACATCATAGTTGTTTTGATCATGCTTACTTAAAATCTCCTTACAGCCTTTGATGGCTAACGCATTTGTACCCCCTTCAGGAATAATATAGGCAGATGGATAATGTGTTTGTAATTTACTCATAAACTCAGGTGTGTGTTTAGACCGATATTCTTGGCGACTAATAAACTGTAAATCCATACCCAGCTCTTGTGCCTTGGTTAATGTGGGATTTAATGGCTTGTCTGCAAGCTCTTCTCCACGGATAATACCAATACAAGCAAAACCATATTCTTTGGCAGCATGTGCCAACGCATAAATATGATTGGAATAGGCACCACCAAAGCTAAGCAGATGCGTGTATCCTAATCGCTTAGCTTCTAGTAAGTTATATTTAAGTTTATACCATTTATTACCCGAAATATAAGGATGTACCTGATCAATGCGTTTAATGGTAATACCAATACCGTCTACTAAGGCAATGTGCTGATAGTTGGTTGGAAGGTACTGAGTAAACATAGCTTGTTATTTTCACCTTGTTATAGTCTTTTATTCTCTACTCTGATTGTCTATAGTCAATCTAATATAATTTCACTTCAAGGCAACCGAGCGCAGATAGTACACGTAGTACATCTAGCGAGGTAAACACCGGGGTGGATTTATAGCAGACAGGCTATATTTTATTGATGTGTATTGTCATTTAATGACCATACTTTATTTTTACTGCGTTTTGGCACTAAAAGTTAGCAATTCAGTAATATAGTTAAATGCAGCATTTTTTATATTTCTCCCTTCTATTATTTTAGCTTACATCTGTAAACCATTTATCCAATATATCTTCCTTTTATATCTAAGAGACAATCTGCCAATAATATTTTGTGTTACTTTAATATAACTAAAAATTTATCTTTAGTATTAAAAAGTTACAACTAACCTAAAATACTAATAAAAATATAGGACTTACGCAGTTTCATAGATTATTAGCGGCGGGTAATCATTTACTCGCTGGCTGTACGTAGTTTTAGAGGCTTCGTAAAAATTGCTCGCCACTTTATTAAGATAAATATCGTACTTTTGCATAAGTTCTAAAATATATTATCAAGGAATAATTTCTATGTCTTCTATCCGTTATATACCAACAGTAACTTCTTTTGTTTCCATCTTAGTATTTACCCTCACTGCTTGTTCAAATGCTTCTAATTCAGCCAGCAAACAAAATAATACAACAGAGCAAAAATCAAATCAAAACAATACAACCAATAGTGAGCTGACGATACCCGAATATATTGTTTCTACTGACAAACACTACAAACCTTTTGAATTTAGAGATGATGAAGGTAAAATTACTGGCTTTGATATAGACATTGTCAATGCCATTGCTGCTGATCAAAATTTTCATGTTGCCTATATTATGACACCATTTGAAGATCAGTTAACTGGACTTAAAAAAGGCAAGTATGACATGGTCGCAGCAGGAATATCCATTACTGAAGAGCGTAAACAAACGATAGATTTTAGTGACACCTATTTCACTTCTACTCAAGGAATTATTGCATTACCAAGCACACCACCAATATCAGATTTTGATATGTTAAAAACGCATAAAGTCGCTGTTGAAGCAAATACCACTTCTGATGATATATTAGCCAATCAACTCAAAATGGATCATAAAAATATTATTCATGTTGCCTCCCCTTACAAAGGTATTGAAGCGGTCATACAAAAAAAGGTGATGTACTCCATGGCAGATGAACCTGTCTTACGCTATTATAATAAGGAGCTCAAAAACTTTGATCTACAAATATCTACTATCCCAAATGCAATACCAGAAGATTATGGCTTTGCATTTGATAAAAATCGTAAGGATGATTTAATCAATAAAGTCAATACAGGGCTTGAAAATATAAAAGCAAATGGCACTTATCAACAAATCTATGATAAATGGTTTTAAGGCATAAGCTTACCTTATCCACTATAATAGAAATGTCAAAGTTAAATATTGGTATAAGTACGTTAATATTTAATTAACCTTTATTATATATATATTATATAAGGCAATCTTATGACCGCCCAAAGTCAAACCAACACTCGTGTGCGCGCCTTTTTCCAAAAATATTTTATTGATGCTTTTACTGGTATGGCACTGGGTTTATTTGTGACCCTTATTGCAGGGCTTATTATCTCACAAATAGGACAATGGCTAGGACTGCCCTATCTAAAAGACATTGGCAAACTTGCCAGCATTTTGATGGGTGCAGGTATCGGTGTTGGTATAGCCTATTACCTAAAAGCACCGACACTGGTGATGCTAAGCTGCTTGGTAGCAGGTATGCTTGGGGCACATTCTGAAGCATTAATGGCAGGCACGTTATTTACTCCTCAACAAGGTGCACCCGCAACCTTTTTAGCCATTCCTGGCAACCCTATCGGGGCATACCTAACCACCGTTTTTGCCTATCGGGTCGCCAGTCTAATCGCAGGCAAAACCAAGTTGGATATTTTACTGCTACCATTAGCCGTATGTGTGGTGTCTTTATTGGTATGCGCCCTACTCAACCCACCTGTGATAGCCGCCGTCAATATGGTTGGTACAGGTATACAAGCCGCTACGGAGTTACAACCTTTATTAATGGGAATTATCATTGCGGTGGTGGTGGGATTATTATTAACTTTACCAACATCGAGTGCAGCCATTTGTATTGCCATTGGGCTCAGTGGACTTGCAGGTGGTGCGGCGGTGGTTGGCTGTGCGGCGCAAATGGTCGGTTTTGCCGTTGCCAGTTATAAGGACAATGGTGTCAGTGGGCTTATCTCACAAGGGCTAGGTACCAGTATGCTGCAAATACCCAATGTATTTAGAAAACCGATTATCTTATTACCTGCGGTGATTGCCAGTGCTATTACTGGTCCAATTGCAACGGTTGGTTTTGGTCTGGCATGTACAGCTACAGGTGCTGGTATGGGTACGGCAGGATTGGTTGGCGTATTTGGTGTACTTGAGGCATCACAAGATTTGATGAGCAGCAGTCAACTATGGCTAGCCATTATTTTGTTGATGTTTGTGTTACCTGCGCTGATTGCATGGAGCGTGGCAACATTAATGCGCCGTTTTGGCTGGCTGGTTGATGGCGATATGAAACTGCCTTAGTTTTTATTGCTGTTGCTATAAGACTGATTACTTTTGCTTGTATTAAAAAAGACGGATAACTATCCGCCTTTTTTAATACCTCTTTATAAGCCAGTCCTAGCATCTAGCTATATTTAATCACTTCTTTGATAAACTCTAAAAAGGTTTTACCTGTTTTGGCTAAAATTTGGTCATAGCTATTATAATGATGCACCATATCTGCATCTTTACGATTGGTCACTAAAAAGAAATGATTATCTCGTTTATAAGTCATAAATATAAAACATCTATCGTCTTGGCTATAATTATCTGGGTCTCTCCATGTGTTTTCTAAAACACTGTCAATATAATATACTTTTTCTATTAAACTCATTTTATTATAAAAAATAAAATCATCACTTAGTAACCCACCAGATGACCGCCCCATATAGTGCATAAAGTCTTTAAGCTGTCCAGTAATCTGAATTTCATAAACATGTTCAAATGCTGATATTTCACTTAAGCTAAAGCCTTTGATTTGGGTGATATCATAGTGGCGGTTAGGATGAATTTTGATTAATTCATTAATATAAGCCTGTTGTTTGTTTAGATAATCGTCTACATATTCTGCACCAATATGGGTTGATTGTGGTAATAACTCTCCAGTATAACGGTGTTGCAAAATCCATGAGCCATTATGGGCATAATGTATCACCACACCTTTTAAAAATTCAGTAAAATTTTGACCTGTATCTGATATATCTTCTGAACCTTCTATATAACGATAGACTCTATCAGGATTATCAGAAGTTGTTTTTAAAAAATATAGATGAGTCTCTGAAAGATGTGCAAAGAAAAAAGAGTTTTTATAGGAAAAATCATAACCACTAGAATATAAAAGCTGATCATTACAGGATTTATAAATAATCATATGTGCTGTTGGCTGAAAGTTATATAGCATTATACTATCTTCTGCTAATAGACCACCCGAAGAGCGTCCCATACAGCGCATAAACTGTTTAAACTCTCCTTGAATACAAATGCTATAAAGTGCTTCTATTTGTTTAATTTCATCTTCACTATAGCCTTTTACCAGCTCAGGTCGATACCATTTGCCTTGGGCGACTTCTTCTATATAACTCATTGTTTTATTTATTCTCTATTTGATTAATAGATTTTTAATCACTTATAAAGCTTACGAAGAAACTCATCCGATAGAATATATTCCCTAATTATATTAGTATTTGAACTATGTCCATATATCCTGTTATCTTTAAAATAGCTTCCAGCAGTGCTATCAGGAAAGCCCACTAATAAATAATCATGATAGTCAATAAAAAATTTATTTAATTCTTCATCAGTGAGATGATGAATGATTTCAGTAGTAAAGTTTTTATAATAGGTGTAATACAGTTGACACCATAAAAACGAATCAATATCTTTATACGAGTAATATTTAAATATATAGTTTCCTTCTATATCAATAGATGGTCTATAAATATGACCTGTGGTATATTCAATAAAATAAAAATCAGCAAAAGTATGGTTAGATATTAGTGCATAGTCATTGCTTGGCATTTCTTCTGCTGGCTCCTCTATATATATTTCACTTATCTCTTTAAAGGTACAATCAAAATCACCTGTTTGAAGAAAATAAGAGTAATTGCCACCAAATCTTGCTAAAAAGTCGATATAATCTTTTCGACAGGGTATGTTCCTCTCTTTAAAAAAATTAACAATGATATTGCGATTTACTGGTACAACGTCATCAGCATATTCCAATATAAGCTCATTCATCTTTTTGAGTAATAATGATTTATTTGGGTGCATGATTCATCTTTTATAGTTAAGTGTTATCTCATAGATAGGAAGCTGTTTAAAACAGTTACTCATAAAGCCGTTTTACAAAGTCATCAGTAAGGATATGTATATAAAGTTTATGACTATTTTCATAATAGATATATACCTTACCTTCATCAATAAAGTATTTTGTACCATAAAATATTAGCTCTATTCTATTCGAGGTCAAATACTTATCTAAATTTACTATATTTTCATGTAGGGAAAAGTTGGCAATAAAATTATCGGAATAAGTACCATATAAAAACCACCAAAGAAAAATATCAATATTTTCAAAGTCTGCTTTACCTATAATAGGTTTGTATTCTGTAGGATATTTATTAAATATTTTTCCAGTATCGTTTTCTATAATGAATGCATCTGCCATTAATTGGTTACCTATAATACAATAACCATCTGGTGGCACAGGGTCATATACTGCATTTTCAAGATAAATCTCCTTTATCTCTTGAAATGTACAGTCAAACTCAAATCGTTGAAACATTTTAGAGTAATTACCACCAAATTTTGCTAGAAAGTCAATATAGTCCTCTCGATAAGAGATGTTAATTTCTTCAAAAAAATCTGTAACCTGTTTACGTTCAACAGGGACAATATCATCAGCATATTCAAGCATAAGCTGATTCATCTTTTTGATTAATGATAATTTATTTGGATTCATAACCTTTACTATCTGATAAAAAACAAAACTTAGCAAACAGCCTTAAAAGTCTTTATTTATAAAGCTTACGGACAAAATCATCAGATAAGATATGCTCTTCAATGATATTGGTATTAGATGAGTGGGCATATATTTTGTTATCTTTAAAATAGTTTCCAGCAGTACAATCAGGAAAGCCCACTAATAAATAATCATGATAGTCAATAAAAAATTTATTTAATTCTGCATCAGTGAGATGATGAATGATTTCAGTAGTAAAGTTTTTATAATAGGTGTAATACAGTTGACACCATAAAAACGAATCAATATCTTTATATGAATAATATTCATATGTCCAATTTCCTTCGTTATCAGAATAGGGTTGGCAAATATGACCTGTACTATATTCAATAAAATAAAAATCAGCAAAAGTATGGTTGGATATTAGTGCATAGTCATTGCTTGGCATTTCTTCTGGTGGCTCTTCAAGATATATTTCACTTATCTCTTGAAAAGTACAGTCATAACCACTACCTTGTGGTCTAAAAAAATAAGAGTAATTACCACCAAATCTTGCTAAAAAGTCGATATAATCTTTTCGACAGGGTATATTCCTCTCTTTAAAAAAATCAACAATGATATTGCGATTTACTGGTACAACGTCATCAGCATATGCCAATATAAGCTCATTCATTTGTTTTATAAGCTGTATGTTATCTCTATTCATTATTATTGTTCTCCTGTAGCTATGTTGTGATGTATACCTTTATTTAGTTCACAGGTAGGACAAGGCAACATTTCATCATATAACATAATATTAAAAATATCTTAATCATTATGTGATAACCATAGCTTTCTAACTTCATTTTATAATTATTTTAAAATAAAAGTGGGATATTGTTAAAATAATCTAACTAAAAGCAGCCATGCAACTCAACTTTCTATCCTAAATCTCACAAACCCCTTATAAACCAAAAACCTACAGACATAAAAAAACCTCAAGTAAGGGGATACTTGAGGCGAAACTTGTTTAAACAATAAGTTTAATATCTAGTTTTAAAAATGGCGCAGCGGACGGGACTCGAACCCGCGACCCCCGGCGTGACAGGCCGGTATTCTAACCAACTGAACTACCGCTGCTTAGGTCGCTATCTAGCTTATTTATCCACTCGCTATATAATAAGTGGTGGGTGATGACGGATTCGAACCGCCGACATTCTGCGTGTAAGGCAGACGCTCTACCAACTGAGCTAATCACCCTGAGCGAGGATAAAGCAAAGTACTGCTTTGCCCGAGCGCAAGAGAATTTACATTTTCGTAAATTCTAAAAAAAGCGTTAAAAAATTATACTATCAAATTTCTTTAACTTAAAACCTTACTCAATTAAATGGTTAAGGTCTCTCGCTGTGGGTGTGTATTATATAGATTTAAGCGTGGGTGTCAAATGTTTTTTTCAAAAAATTTATGTTTTTTTGCTTTTATCCGTCTCCTTAATTTAGTGTATAAAAAATCTCACTGCTTAAGCTAAGCAGTGAGATTATACGATTAAACAACTATGTTAAAAACAATGGGCTAAATTATTACGCCTTACTAAAACTTAACTCATCATTGTCATTAACATCGACTTTGATGGTATCTCCAGCGACAAAATCACCAGCTAGTAACTGTAATGACAATGGGTTTTCAATCTGCTGCTGAATAGCACGTTTCAGTGGACGTGCACCATACACAGGGTCATACCCCACAGCAACCAGTTTATTCATCGCATCTGGTGATAAGCTAATATCCATATCCCGCTCTTGTAAGCGTTTGCGTAAACGCTGCAACTGGATATCGGCAATACCTGCCATTTGTGCCATACCCAGTGGGTGGAAGACAACAATTTCATCAATACGGTTAACAAACTCAGGGCGGAAATGTTGACCAACTGATTCCATCACTGCCGCTTTGATTTCTTCGTATTCATCACCTGCCATTTCTTGAATTTTATGTGAGCCTAAGTTACTGGTCATGATAATAACAGTATTTTTAAAGTCCACTACCCGACCATGTGAGTCTGTCAGACGACCGTCATCAAGCACTTGCAATAAGATATTAAACACATCAGGGTGTGCTTTTTCTACCTCATCAAACAGCACCACACTATAAGGTTTACGGCGCACAGCTTCGGTCAATACCCCACCTTCTTCATAGCCAACATAGCCAGGAGGCGCACCGACCAAACGGCTGACACTGTGTTTTTCCATAAACTCACTCATGTCGATGCGTATCATGGCATCTTCTGAGTCAAACAAGAAATTTGCCAATGATTTGGTTAGCTCAGTTTTACCCACCCCTGTTGGTCCTAAAAATAGGAATGAGCCTGAAGGACGGTTAGGGTCTGATAAGCCCGCACGGCTACGACGTACCGCATTGGCAACCGATTCTACCGCTTCATCTTGTCCAATGACACGCTCATGCAATTTTTCTTCCATTGCCAGCATTTTATCACGCTCACCTTGCATCATTTTAGCGACAGGAATACCCGTTGCAGCACTGACCACTTCAGCAATTTCATTATCAGTCACTTTATTACGCAACAGCTTAATGCCTGATGCTTCACCTGACTGCTCTTTTTGCTCAGCCAAATCAGACTCAGTAATGCGTTTTTCTAGCTGTGGTATGGTCTCATATTGCAGTTTTGACATGGTTTCATAGTCACCCTCACGGCTGGCTTTATCATAAGCAATACGGGCTTTATCTAGCTCATCTTTGAGCTGTTGACTGCCTTTGACCAAGGCTTTTTCTGCCTGCCAGATTTCATTTAAATCCGCATACTCTTTTTCTAACTCTTCAATTTGCTCATCAAGCACGCGTCTTTCGGCAACGGCACCTGCATCATCTTCATTTTTGAGCACTTCACGCTGCATTTTTAGTTGAATCAAACGACTATCTAATTTACCCAAAGCTTCAGGCTTGCTGTCCATCTCCATACGCAGACGACTGGCTGCCTCATCAACCAAATCAATGGCTTTATCGGGCAATTTACGGTCAGTGATATAACGATGACTCATACGTGCTGCTGCAATGATGGCACTGTCTTGAATATCGACCCCATGATGCAGCTCATAACGCTCTTTTAAGCCACGCAATATAGCAATGGTATCCTCTACTGTTGGCTCATCAACCAATACCTTTTGGAAACGACGCTCTAACGCCGCATCTTTTTCGATATATTGGCGATACTCATCTAATGTAGTTGCTCCAACACAATGTAGCTCACCTCGAGCCAGCGCAGGTTTCAGCATGTTACCTGCGTCCATTGCGCCGTCAGATTTGCCCGCACCTACCATGGTATGCAGCTCATCAATAAATAAGATAACATTACCTTCTTGTTTGGCAAGGTCATTGAGCACCCCTTTGAGACGCTCTTCAAACTCACCACGGAACTTCGCACCTGCAATTAATGCACCCAAATCAAGTGACAACACTTCTTTGGTACGCAAGCCCTCAGGTACATCACCATTGACGATTTTTTGTGCCAAACCTTCAACAATGGCGGTTTTACCCACACCCGGCTCACCGATAAGCACTGGGTTATTTTTGGTGCGTCGTGACAGGACTTGAATGGTACGACGTATTTCTTCATCACGCCCAATCACAGGGTCAAGTTTGCCTTGCTCAGCACGCTCGGTTAAGTTTATGGTATATTTATTAAGCGCATCACGTTGGTCTTCAGCATTTTGGCTATTCACGGTTTGGTCTCCACGCAATTGCTCAATCACCGCTTTTAGTTTGTCTGCCGTCACACCCGCTTGAGCAAATATCTTTTTGGTATCGCCCTGCTCTGCCAATGCCAATAATACCCATTCAGTGGCGATAAAATCATCACCTGCTTTTTGGGCTTGACGGTCAGCAAGGTTGAGTATTTTAACTGCGCTTGGATTTAAGCTCACCTCACCTGTTGGACTGCTAATGGTGGCTTGATTATCCAGTGCCTTTGCCACGCCATTTTTAAGTGCTGGCACACTACCGCCTGCTTGCTGACAGATGGCAATATTGGCTTCATCTTCTAGCAATGCTGCCATGATATGCACAGGGTCTATGCCTGTATTATCACGACCTATCGCCAAACTTTGTGCTTGTTGTACTGCTGCTTGTAGTTTTTGGGTAAATTTATCAAATCTCATTTTTGTATCCTTATAATATTAATATGATTGCCAAGCTTTGTGCTTGTTGCTTATTATCTATATGCGGTCATCTACAACTAATTTCAATAGATAAATCAAAAATATTTTACATTGTCAAATATTAATAATTACTATTGAGTCACATGCAGGGTTTTATCCAACATTATCCAACCCATTGTCCAACTCTTAGCCTGTAAATGTAGTCATATTTGCTAATTTCAATCCTTATTCACACTTTTCATACCTGTTACCCCGCATTTAATCAACACAAATAATAAACAAAAAAAAGCGTACTACCAAAATGATAGTACGCCCTATTATTAAAAGTATGAAAGTAAAAGTATACAACCTCTTAGTTTGCCGCTCTCAAGCTCTTAATTTCCAGCTCTCAAGCCTATCTATGAGCAAATATTTATAGATTCCGCTTGATGGTGTATTACTCTCAATAGCCATACCTCTATAAAGCAACACCCTGACAAATAGATACCTGCCCATGAGCAACCATCTGTCCACCAAGCTGTATACAAGCATTGGCTTGGCGGGCCTGATACGCTTTCCAGCCAGCAAAAAAACTTATGCCACACAGCAAAAGTACCAATAACTTAGTCTTCCAACCCCTAAGCACTTCTGGTTTTGCCGAGTTAAGATTTGGATTATCTGACGGCTTATTTGCCCCTAAATGATTATCCAGTTTAGAAGTCAAGCTTACCTCCCTTCTCTACGGCACGCTGATAAGCAGGACGGGCTTGACAGCGTTTTATCCAATTTAAAATATTGGCATATTTGGTTGGGTTAAGACCTTCTCGAGTATTGATGGCTTCTAGGACAAAACCCATTTGAACGTCAGCAGCACTAAACTCACTGCCTGCAAACCACTGATTGTCACTGAGCTGTTTTTCTACCAAGTCCAAGCTGGTGTTGATATTTTTACTAATCATCGTTGCTTCGACTTTTTGGCGAATTTTTTTGGTCACCACACGCACCAATGCAGGTGCTTGCTCAGCAATCTTATGAAAAACCAAGCGCATCACCAAAGGCGGCATCATTGAGGCTTCGGCATAATGCAGCCAAAAATCATAATCGAGCCACGATTGGCTATCGGCATCGGTTTTTGGGTGCAGTTGATACTTAGTGTCATATTTTGCCATCAGATAATCAATAATATGCCCTGATTCAATCATTGGCACACCGTCCACTTCAAGAATGGGGGCTTTACCCATTGGGTGTGCTGTCTCCAAGCTCTCTGGCGCAAGATACGCCTGATTGCGCTCATATTTAGTCAACTGATAGTCAAGCTCAAGCTCCTCTAACAGCCATAAAATACGAAACGAGCGTGAGTTTTGCAAATGGTGTAAATGTAGTTGTGCCATGATTGATTCCTTGTGTTATCTTCATCAAATATTGTCAAATATTGCCAAAACAAATACTACGTCATTTCATAAATGCTTAACTTTATGAATTGCGATACATCATGGTGAGCGACGCACACAGATTAATCAAGACAACTTTCATGACAATTTATATGATTATTTTATACAATGGTTGCAAAGTAATTATTCTGCATCAATATCAGACATCAAACCATCATTTGCACTATCCACATCACTTGAATCATCGCCCAATGTGTCGCCCAGTTTATCACTTAGGTTATCGCTATCGCTTAGGGTGTCAGTCGCTAATGTATCCTCACCCAATAAGCCATCTTCTTTTAAGGCTTCAATCAGCTCATCATCGTCATCATTTTCTACCTGTGCCATGGCAACCAATGACTCATCTTTTGCCAAGCGTATCAAGGTCACCCCTTGCGTATTACGCCCTGCTGATGCCACTTGTGCTACTGGCGTGCGTACCAAAGTACCTTTATCAGAAATCAGAATGATATCATCTTCTGCATCGACTTTGGTGGCACGTACCAATGCACCATTTCGCTCACTGGTCTTAATGGCAATCACACCACCACCACCACGTTTTTGCGCATTAAACTCTTCGATAAGGGTACGTTTACCATAGCCATTTTCACAAGCAATCAATACTTCTTTGACATCATCATCAAGCACCACCAGTGATTTAATACTCTCACCTTTGTCTAGGCGCATGCCACGCACCCCTTTGGCGGTACGCCCCATAGCACGGGCATCATTTTCATCAAAACGAATGGCTTTACCACTACTGGCAAACAGCATCACCTCTTGATTACCATTGGTAATACGAGTAGCAATCAGTTTGTCATCGTCCTCAAGTCCGATGGCTATCAGACCATTTGAGCGAATATTAGCAAACTGCTCAAGCTCGACCCGTTTTACGGTACCATTAGCGGTAGCAAAGAACACAAAGCGTCCTGCAATATCATCGGATAAATCAGGCACAGGTAAGATGGTGGTTACTGTTTCATCGGCATCAAGACCAATGAGATTTACTAATGGGCGACCTCTAGCACCACGGCTGGCAAGCGGTACTTCAAAGCCGCGTAAGCTAAATACCCGACCATTGTCAGTAAAGCACATCACCGTGGCATGGGTTGACGTCACGAGTAGATGGTCAATCACATCATCTTCTTTCATCGCCGTGGCAGATTTACCTTTACCACCACGTTTTTGTGCCACATAATCGCTAATTGGCTGTGTTTTGGCATAACCCGTACGAGAGACCGTCATCACCACGGTTTGCTCAGGTATCAAGTCTTCACGGCTAAAGTCAGTGCGAGAGTCCACAATATCTGTACGCCGCTCATCACCAAAGTTATCACGAATCTCGATAAGCTCATCTTTAATCACCGTCATCAAATTATTAAAGTCTGCTAATATCGCCTCAAGCTCAGCAATTTGACGCAAAATATCTTGATATTCATCGGTCAACTTATCTTGCTCAAGCCCAGTCAAACGGTGTAACTGCATCTCTAAAATGGCGTTAACTTGGTCGAGTGACAAACGATAGCGTGTGCCCTTATCAATCAGCCCAAATGGATTGTTTAAATCTTCACCTTCGATAATCTCAGGACGTACTGCACGCACATCTGAGCTGTCACTGCCCCGTCCTGCGGCAGTAAGCATCGCTACCACCGTACCCGATTCCCAAGTTTTGGCTAATAGCTGCTCGCGCGCATCAGCACGGTTTGTTGACTGCTTAATGGTGGCAATAATGTCATCAATATTTGCCAAAGCCACGGTCAAACCTTCAAGCAAATGACCACGTGCTTTTGCCTTATTTAATTCAAAAATTGTACGCCGTGTCACCACCTCTTGGCGATGACGCACAAACGCCGCAATCAACTGACGCAAGGTCATTAATTTTGGTTGCCCATTATCAAGAGCCACCATATTAATACTAAAGCTTGACTCTAGTGGCGTTTGCAAAAATAGATTATTAACAATGACTTCGGCTACTTCACCACGGCGTAGCTCAATGGCGATACGCATGCCGTCTTTATCCGACTCATCACGAATCTCAGAGATGCCCTCAATCTTTTTATCTCGCACCAGCTCAGCGATACGCTCAATCAATTTCGCCTTGTTAGTCTGATACGGAATCTCTGTAAACACAATGCGGTCACGGTCACGATTGACCCCTGTTTCACTCATTGGCTCAATATGATAGCGACCACGCACATGCAAACGACCCTTACCTGTACGATAAGCATCAACAATCCCTGCCCGACCATAAATAATGCCACCTGTAGGAAAATCAGGACCTGTAATATGCTGTGTTAACTCTTCGCCTGAAATTTGTGGATTTTCGGCATACGCCAAACATGCATTAATCACCTCAGTGAGATTGTGCGGTGCCATATTGGTCGCCATACCTACCGCAATACCCGTCGCCCCATTGACTAATAAATTGGGTACACGTGCAGGCAACACACTCGGCATACGCTCAGAGCCATCGTAGTTATCCTCCCAATCGACCGTATCTTTGTCCAAATCGGCAAGCATCTGATGGGTCAGCTTGGTCATACGCACTTCGGTATAACGCATCGCTGCTGCTGGGTCATCATCAATCGAGCCAAAATTCCCCTGACCATCAACCATTGGATAACGCAAACTAAAATCTTGTGCCATACGCACAATCGCATCATATACCGCTGTATCACCATGGGGGTGGTATTTACCAATCACATCACCGACCACACGAGCAGATTTCTTATAAGGCTTATTGTAATCGTTTGACAGCTCATTCATGGCAAACATCACACGGCGATGCACTGGTTTAAAGCCATCACGCACATCGGGCAACGCCCGCGAAACAATCACACTCATCGCATAATCAAGATAGGACTGTTTTAGCTCATCAACGATGGCAATAGGACTAACCGAACCGCTCATACACACATCTCCACGCACTCTATGCCCTGTGAATTTACACACTCAAGCACAGAAAATAACTAATGATTTAATGGGTGTCTATTTTAGCACAAAATCACCTTATTCGGGCAGCGCATATCTGCCTGTTTCACCACTCAAAACCCTTGTTATAATAATGATATTACCCTTTGTTAACCGTCCCATAAATCAATCATAAAGCCAACGTTAAAACCGCGAAATAAACGATAAAATAATGCACCCTAAGTTAACAACAAGAGACCATCATGACCAACCACATTACCAGTGACAAAGTTATTAATGAGAAAGACAACCCCAGAGAAGACCGCAATTTTGACCCCATCGCTGACCACTTTGCCGACAAAGTCTATGGCGGACTCAAAGGTGATATTCGCCTTGCTGTCCTTAAACGAGACATCACTCAAGCTGTCACCACCCTAGCCGATACTTTTCCTCTCACTCAAACTCCAGCCCAAGAACTACCAAATAGCACCGCTAAATCCCGCCCACTGCGTATATTAGACATCGGTGCAGGACTGGCACAATTATCCATCGAGCTTGCCAAACAAGGACACGACGTCACTATCAATGACATATCGGCAAACATGATTGCCAAAGCCCAGCAGTCTTTGCAAGACCCAAAATACATACAAGCAGAACAAGAAAAAAAAGCAGAAAATCAAGATGCTACGACTCAAAACACACAAGCATTAGACAACATCACATGGCTGGTATGCCCTTATCAACAATTAGAAGATAAATTACACGGAAAATATGACCTCATACTTTGTCATGCCCTACTTGAATGGTTAGCCGAACCGCAAGCCATCATGGACTTTTTTGCAAAATGGCTAACAAAAAACGGCATCGTCTCGCTGTGCTTTTATAATCCCGCCAGCTTTGTTTATCGCAACCTAGTCATGGGCAACTTTAACCTGCTCAATAATCCCAATTATAAAGCCGACAATAAAAAAAGCCTGACCCCAAACCACCCCGTCGCTTATGATGAAGTAGCGACATGGCTTGAGCAAACAGGCTTTAAAATTGATACTGTATCAGGCTTACGAGTATTCCATGACTACTCACCCCTAAAACGAGGTGGACACACCAACCCTGATGCAGTGATTGAAATGGAAGTAAGATATTCAGGGCAAGAACCATTTAAATGGTTGGGACGTTATTTACATATCATGGCAAGGTATGTGGGGTAGCAGTTTGAAAAATAGAGGTCTAACGGGGAAGAGTTTTATTTTAAAGATATTTTTATTTTAAAATAAAAATATATAAACAAAGTACCGCTTACATTAATAGTTATGCTTAATATACAACATATTTTTATGGGTTAATTTTTTATCTTGAAAACAAAAATAACCTGCTAACCTATAATTAGCAGGAAAAGACAAATTATTTTTAAACTCATACACTGAGATATATACTTTTTCTGCTTTAGGACACTTTTTATCCTGTTTATCCTCAAATGTATCAAAATCATTGTTATCTAAAAAGGTTAGTAGCTCATTCTCATTCATACCTAATAATACATGATTATCCAACTGCTCATTGACCGTGACTTGCTCAAATCCTTTTGGTTTATCTAACTGCTCTATTTGTGCTATAAAATCACCTTTTTGACATCCCGTCAACAAAAGTGGCAACAACGGAAGTATTAGGATTGATAATTGAAATAGAATTGGTAATTGACGTCTTATCACTAAATCATAAGTCATTACATTCCTTTTTTGTTTTGTTTACTTTTAAAGACATCAATATCCTGAGTATCGAGAGTATTTTTTTCGTTGCTATCACAAATATTTCATCAAACCTTTATCAAGAGTCAATAACTCTAAATCATAAATATTTGCCGTCGCTAATATGATGGCATCTGGCAGTTTAATTTTGTATTGCTTCCTAATTTTGATAGTTTCCATTTCTACCCTATAGGATAACGGTAAGCACACCATTTCTGACAACAATTCCCAAAGTGTCCTCTCATCCGTAGAACTGATATGAGCATAGCCAAAAATTTCAATGCGATTAATGACACTAATATGGCAGTTTTCTATTAATGTATCACCAAATCTATCCAATACATCATCATTCTGGTTATACAATCCCAAAATAAAACAGGTATCTAATAAATATTTAGTCCCATTCATCACGTAAAGCTCTTTGTATGGCTACTGAATCATCTCGAAAACTATCTAGCTTTTTACCAGCAACACAATCAGCCAATGTTTTAGGCTTATTTTCTCGGCTATGCTGTGAATGATTAACTGTAGATAAAGCCTGAGTGATAATATATTGTTCTAATGTCATCCCTGCTTGCTGACTTGCCTGCTCAATAAGAACTTGTTGGCTAGGTGATATATTCAAGGTAACCATAATAGTAATATCCTAAGTAATATAGCTGATTTTGATTGTAGCATATAATATAAATAGGTATATAAGAGATAAAATAAGACCTTCTATACCGTTACTATTCATTCAAATATATCAAATACGCTTCCATATGATTTGTTCACTATCATCTGTCATTGCAGTATCTGCACTTACCTCACTTGAGAATAAAACAACATGTTCAAGGTTAGCTAGATAACCAATTTTTGAGCCAATGGCATGGTCATGATGACTCGGAATTAGTGAGAGCACCTGCTCACCGCTATCTAGCTGTAGCTGATATAAATAATTTGCACCACGAAATACTCGTCCAAGTACAGTTGCTTGATGGGGACTGGCATCATCATGGACGATGTCATCAGGACGAATCAGCAGTTTGGTTTGAGTGCCATTGGGATAATCATAACGGCAAGGCTCACCTGCTCGCTGTGTGATGTCTCCCAAAGCCGTTTTAATCACACCATTTTCAATAACCCCATCAATCATTGCACCTTCGCCAACAAACTCAGCAATAAAAGGGCTATTGGGCTGATGATATAAATCACTAGGCGTTGCCCACTGTGCAATACGCCCTTTGTGCATCACTCCGATTTTATCCGCAATAGCAAAGGCTTCATGTTGGTCATGAGTGACCAAAATAGCTGTGGTATTGGTGCGTTTTAGAATATCACGTACTTTGGCAGCAAGGGTTTCTCGTAGCATCATATCAAGGTTAGAAAATGGTTCATCGAGTAGTAACAAGTCAGGCTTAGGTGCTAGGGCTCGTGCTAGAGCAATACGTTGTTGCTGCCCACCTGATAACTCACTAATACGCTTGTTAGCATGCTCAGTGAGGTCAATTAATGCTAGCATTTCTTGTACTCGAGCAATGCGTTCTGATTTTGCCCAGCGATGTAGCCCAAAACCAATATTTTCACTGACAGTCAGATGGGTAAATAAAGCATAGTCTTGAAATACCATACCCATACCACGCTTGGCAGGTGCAATAATCATATCGCTGCCATTTGTTGTGTTGCTATTTGCCATCACACTGGTCAAGGTTTTACCATTTAAAGTGATAACACCTTGTTGTGGTCTCTCTAACCCTGCAATGGCACGCAAAGCTGTGGTTTTACCGCAACCACTAAACCCTAAAAAACAGCCAATCTCTCCTTGCTGAAGCTGCATAGATAATCCACGTACCACCTCAGTTTTACCAAAGCTGACAACAAGGTTATCCACACAAAAGTAATTATTGCCAGAAGTAATATTAGATTTAGAAGATAAATTAGTATCTATTGGATTAGATGATTTCATATTTTTTCAACCTGCTGACAATATTAAAACTTTAAAATAAAGAACTGAAGGCTGGTGATTGTATTTTGACTAATATCCTAAGTCACCAATAACAACAACTGTATTGCTGTAGGTTAGCCTTTATCTGATTGTCGTATTAGCAAAATAACAGGAATCAGTCCCACCAATACAATAGACAGACTTGGTAGAGCCGCCCGCTCATACATGCCCTCGCTGGTCATCTCAAATACCCTAACTGCCAAGGTATCCCAGCCATGACGACGGGTCATCAATACAATTGGCATCTCTTTGGTAACTTCAACAAATACCATAATTAAGGCAGTAAATACACCGGGGCTAATAATGGGCAAAAATACCCGTCGCCAGCGGTGTAGCAAACTGTCACTAAGTAGACCTGCGGCCTGCTCCTGATTGGGGGTTAGACGTTGCATCTGCCGATCGATGGGCTGAAAACCAACGGTTAAAAAGCGGGTGGATAATGCCAATAGCATGACCAGCACACTACCGCTTAATATTTGGGTGCTACTCACACCCCATGCAATAAACCGATTATCTAGCCATGCAATCGGAATATAAACACCCACCGCAAGCACTGTACCTGGAACGGCATAGCCTAAATTGGTCAATGAAACCAGTAGCTGATTTGTACGATCAGGGTATTGACGTTGTATCCATGCAATAATCATTGCCAGCGATGCCACAAATAAGGCAGTCATGGTGGCAATCAGCATGGTATTAGTGACGAATCCCCAATAGCGTTGATCCAAATCATAATGATAGTTTTTAATCACCCAAATAATAAGCTGAATCATGGGCAATCCAAAAGCAAATAAAAAGATAATCGCACAAAAACTCATTGCCCAAATATTGCGCCAACCTTTTAACTGAATACGCTGATGCTGCCCCGCACTGGGCAAATAACTGCGCCGCTTTTGCCAAAAACGCTCAAATAACAACACCAGTAAGACAGCAATAATCAACAATGCCGCAAGCTGAGCTGCCGTGGTCAAGCTAAAAAAACCAAACCACGCTTTATAGATGGCAGTGGTAAAGGTATCTAAATTAAATACTGATACCGCCCCAAAATCTGCCAGAGTTTCCATCCATGTTAGCAGTAGCCCACCAATTATCCATGGCATCGCTTGTGGCAGCGCAACTTTGAAAAATGCCTGCCGCTGAGTAAGCCCAAGCATCTGACCTGCTTCTAATGCACGCCTGCCCTGTGATAAAAAAGCTTGTCGAGCTAACAAATAAACATAGGGATAAAAAACAAGTGAGAGCATAATCCCTGCCCCCCATACACTCCGTATATTGGGGAAACTGATAGAGATACCAATCTCTCGAAGTGTGGTTTGAATAATGCCACTATAATCAAATATACCCACACCAACAAATGCTAAAACATAAGCAGGAATAGCAAATGGTAGCATCAACGCCCAGACAAATAGTCGTTGCCCAGTAAAACGGTACATACTGGTCAGCCACGCTAAATAAGTACCCAAACTACCTGCAATAACTGTCACTAACACTAATAAAAGTGTCGTGTTTTTAATGACTTGCGGTAATACATACTCAGATAGATGCGTCCAAACCTCTTCCATTGGCTCAAGCCAAGACCACATCACTACCAGTATGGGGATTAACATAAAAAGCGAAATCAGTCCTAAAACTGATTTCGCTGTGATTGCTCGATAAGAAGAAGTTTTTATCATTATCCGTATCTTAATTTATTATATAAAACCATGTGAGACATGGGCATAATAGATATGGTTACAGATGCTTATTCGTAACCTGCACGATCCATCAACTGAATGGCTTCTGCTTGGCGTTGACCAAATATGCTCACATTAATATCATCTTGCTTAAACGTACCCCAAGATTTGAGCATTTCTGAATGGTCTGTTCCTGGCTTGACAGGATATTCTTTATCAGCACTAGCATACAAGCTCTGTGCTTGATCTGATGATAACCATTCGATAACTTGACGCGCGCCTGTTGGATTTGAGGCATTTTTAATGATACCTGCACCAGAGACGTTCACATGTGTACCGAAGTCATCAGGACCATTGCCTTGATTTGCCCAGAAGATTTTTACAGGGAAGCTTGGATTATCTTCTAAGATACGACCATAGTAATAACTGTTAGCAATACCCACTTGACATTGTCCAGCTGCAATCGCCTCTAGCATTTTAGTGTCATTACTAAATACAGGAGCAGCTAAGTTAGCAACCCAACCTTTTACAATTTCTTCTGTTTTATCAGCACCATAATGCTCAATCATGCTAGCAACCAATGACTGGTTGTAAACCTTTTTAGAAGTACGTAAACATAGCTTACCTTTCCATTTTGGATCAGCTAGATCCGCATAGGTTGATAAATCTGTTGGTTGAACCTTTGAGGGATCATAAAAAATGGTACGTGCACGTAATGATAAACCTGTCCAAAGATCGCTAGAATCACGATATTTTGCAGGAACATTTTCATTAACAATACTAGAATTTAAAGGTTGCAATAGACCTTTTTCACCCGCTTGCCATAAGTTACCTGCATCAACAGTCAGTAACATATCTGCTGGTGTATTGGTAGACTCAGCTTCTAAGCGAGCCATCAATGGTCCTGTTTTATCAGTCACAAGCTCAACTGGTGTGCCTGTTTGTGCCGTAAATTGATCCAATAATGGCTGAATAAGCTGTTCGTTACGTGAAGAATAAATAGTAACCGTATCAGTGGACGCTGGCTCTGCATTTTCTACAACGGCAGTTTCTGTAGTAGCAATACCATCTGTTTCAGTAGTTTCAGTAATCTCAGCAGTTTCTGTAGCCGCTGGTTCTTGATCAGCAGATTTATCACAACCGCTAATCAATGAAAATGTGGCTAAGATAGCCATACCTAAGTATGTCTTGTGCGTAGTTAAACTCATAAAACGATCCTTTAAAATAATATATGTACTATAAAACCGAACGACATGCCAAAAATATTGACGCTGTTATTTGATAGAAACTATTATATAAATAAAACTACTAAATATATAAAGACTTCTATAAAGTTATGAGTTGACGTTCGATACTTATCTGACTTTACTTTTCTAGTGACACTCTACTACTATAATGATTAAATAATGTAGCACCAGCACGGTATAATAAAGCAAATAGTAATTATTATCAATATTAGTAAACATTTATCTGGTAAATTAAATAAATAATATGAATAATTTAGTTACTGTCTGGTTACTTTTCGTATACATAAAACGCATACACACACCGTATTATCAGATTTTTATATAATTTGTCCACATAACACATTGACCGCAGCTTCTGTACGCAATATGCGCTCACCTAGGCTGGCAGTGAGCACACCTTGTGCTTGTAATAATGCGACTTCATAATCTACCCAGCCCCCTTCTGCCCCCACACATATTAGCTGCGGCTTACCTTGCTCTTTAATAAGTTGGGTAAAACTTTGTGATGCTTGTGGATGAGCAATCACTGCCGTTTTATTTTTTATCCATGCTGGCAGTTCATCTTCAACAAAAGGCTTAAAACGTTGGCGTAATAATATTGTCGGCGGAATCGTATCAACGCCCTGCTGTAACCCTTCAATCAAAAATTCATCAATGCGTTTTAGTAATGGACTTTGCCAATAGCTTTTTTGGCTACGTACACTATTGAGCAATACAATCTGCTTAACGCCAATGGCGGTCATGTCCATGATAAGTCGGCGTAATACCTTGGGTCGAGGTAATGCCAATATAAGGGTCAAGTCAAGCTTGGCAGGGGGTAGTTTGGTCAAACAAATATTGGCTAAATGCACACTTGAGGCATCTATCTTTGTAATCACACCCGTTCCCAAATTACCTTGCAATTGCCCAATTTTTAAGGTGTCACCTACCTGACTTTTTAACACATGAGTAATATGTGTCACCTGATCAATATCGGTAATCACCGCTTGAGCAGCCGTTATACATTTTTTATGTGCAGATAAAGACTGTATTGGGTGTATGACCTTACCCTGACTGTCACAAAGTGATGTACATGCAGGTAACAAAATACAGTTCACTGTATCTCCTTTCTATACAAATTTTCTAGCTCTGAAACATCTCACATCTTGTTATAGAACATCTGAGGTTTTATCCCCTGTGGCTAGCGTTGGCTTTGATATATTTAATGATGGCAATAATGGACATATCATTGCTAACTGTTTATCCATAGCATCTTGGTGCTGACATACCAACTGATAGCCATTTTGTCCTGCTTGCTTTGCCAACATTTTATCATTGAGCCAAAACTCAAGTGATTTATATAATCCTGCAATATCTTCGTTATCACCAACCTGCTGCAATGCATCTACTGCTTGCAATTGCGCTACGATTTGATCACAAGACTGAGTATATTTACCCATGATAATTGGCGTGGCAACACTGGCAGGCTCAACAGGATTATGTCCACCAATATCCACCATCGAACCACCAACAAATGCCACATCTGCCATTTGATACCAACGCATTAACTCACCCATCGTATCTGCCAAATACACTTGCGTTTGCTCAGTGATTGATTGCTGTTGGCTACGCCGAGCATATTGAAAATCAAATGCCTCTATCATTTCTGCAACTTCATCAAAACGCTCAGGATGACGAGGTACTAAGACTAATAAGGTATGCGATAACTGTGGCTGGTTAAGTAACTGCTGCTGTACTTTTAATACAGCCGCCTCCTCACCTGCATGTGTACTGGCAGCGACCCAAATAGGGCGTTTGGTTGTTATATTTTGGGTAAACAGGGCATCTGATTGAGTCAATTTAGAGGATACAGAATTAACCGACCATTTTAGTGAGCTGGCTCGGCGTATTTTATGACTGGCCGCACCAAGCTGACGAAAACGCTTAGCAGATTCATTATCTTGAGCAATAATTAGGCTGATATTTTGCATCATACTATGACTAACAGCAGCAATTTTTTGATAGTTTTGCCAAGATTTTTCAGAGAGTCGCGCATTCACCAACACCGAAGGAATTTGTTGCTGTGCCAAGATATATAACGTATTTGCCCACAGTTCCGTTTCAACAAACATCGCCAAACAAGGCTGCACATGCTGCAAAAATGACTTTATTACTTGTGGCGCATCAACTGGTACATAACTATGCACAAGCTGCCCATCAGCAATGGCGTGTGCAAAACATATCTGACTGCGAGCATAACCTGTGTGTGTTGTATTAGTTAACCAAACACCAAACCCTTGTGTCAACAGCTCGTCTATCATAGGCGCAATGGTATTGGTCTCTCCAAGAGATACAGCATGACACCAAATAATTTGTTGCCTTTGTGGCAGAGCAGGATAAATCTTACCAAATCTCTGATTAAGCTCATCTTTTAGGACGTGGCCGCTAATGGATTTATCTTTTTTATCACCAATGTATTTTATCTTGAAGTAATATAGGGGTTTGAGGAGCTTTATCAGTAGACGATAATATAAAGGTGGTGGTAATGGAGAGGCAGATAGAGTCATAAGGGAGGCATGGACAAAAAAAGGATTTAAAATAAGTTAATCTCGTTGCTGATAACAACGCAGGTAAAAAATAGCTAGCTATCATAGTCTATGACTAAAGAAAAATAAAATACTTATCTGTAATCACTTAACCCATCACCTATTCACATAAATCTATCAACATAAGTTTTTTATGGTCAGCTTATAAGTATAAGAACCTTTGAGATGCTCTTTTAATACACTACGTCTTGCGTGCACACAAATACGGAATGACTGTAACTGACTTTTTTCGGTAAAATAAGGTGATTTATGCAGCATCTCTTTGGGATCATATAATATATAAGAAGTTTTAAGTGTTTTTAATACTGCTTCATCATCAACCACCGTCACTACGCCTTTATACTCTGTTGATGATTGTGTACTATTTATATTATTTAAATTTTTTGTATCAATAATGTCAATAAAAGCCATACTAACCAAAGCAGCATAAAACAAACAGATGACAGCAACACATTGTAACCAAGCAGATTTTTGTGCTGTCAATATCAATGTAAGTCGTGTTAATATTTTATCTCGTAATATCAACAAGTGCTGACTCAGCTTAAGTTTCATGTATAGCCTTCGACCTAATTTAATGCAGGGTAAAATAAATTTTTATAAGCAATATCAAATATAGTCAATCCAGTATCACTTCACCAACAGGTAAGTAAGTGAAGATAGTACACGTACTCCATCGAGTAGGGTTACCGCCGTGGTGTATTTATCGTAGGCAAACTATATCGTATATAAAGGAGAACTAAGTATGAGCTCTCCACTCACCTTGAATTGAACGCTGCTACCTTACCAATATCCCACACCATTCTCATACCTACATCAGATAAAGGGAGCTTTTAATCTGACTAAAGTCCATATTGATGGCAATAAATAAATAACATCGCTAAATATTGATTATTTAACTAATTTTAAATGATTTTAAAATTTCATTGTTACTGTTATAAAAATAAAATATATGGGTGGTATTCTAAAAAGTATGCTACCCCTACCTAAGAGGCATTAAAAAATTGCACTGCAATTTTAGCTTCGTAAGGGAATTTCTTTAGATAGAAATTCCTACAAGGATGGGGCTAGGGGATGGCTGAAACTATGGTGGATTATTAAAAATAGCCACCGCATACTTTTTGATATAAACAGTCCCTAAACCATAATAAAAATAACCACCGCCACGATAAGTGCTATCAAAACCAACAATAAATAACGCCTATCTGTTGTTACATCATATTTACGTTCATCAATAACTGTTTGGTTACTATGCCACTGTTCCAATAACTCTTTTGCCTCTTTATGTCCATTATCAGCAGCAGTCTCCAACCAGTGCAAACCTTGCGTGGTATCTTGACTAACACCAAGTCCTTGGTAATACAAACGGCTAAGTTGACGCTGAGCACGTGGATCATCTTCCCTTGCTGCCTTTTTAATTAACGCTGTACCTTTTTCTATATCTTGATTTACTCCTTCTCCCAAAAAGTAAGCTATGGCTAAGCGCAACATCGCATCCGTATTACCTAACTTAACCGCTTTACTCAGCTTCGCCAACGCTTGTCGCTGTGCAAGCTGATGCTGCTCACTAAATGTAATTTCCTCTAAAGTTTTACCCTTTTGACTCAGCTTGGCTATATGTTGGTCAAATTGTAGAAGCACTTTATCTGCCTGTTGATAAAGAGTATCACCTTCTTCTTGCTCTCTAATCATCGCATACAAATCATCACGTAACTTAGTAAAATCATCTTGACGCTTTAACGCCACTTTTTTAACAGCACTGACTTTACTAGAATTTTTGATTGCAGCTTTTGTTACTTTAGAGCTGTTATTCAGGTCATCAACAGACTCTTTAGTGGTTAACAGTGGGGGTGTTTGCAAGGCAGCCGTTGCCACTGTTTTAGTAGGTGTGATTGCGTTAATGTTAGTTATGGGCTGCTGAGGCACTTTTTTAGCAGTAGCTGAGACATTCACAGAGGTTGTTTGAGATTTTTTCTCTATCAACATCTGCTCTAATAACGCTTCTTTTTGTGCAAGCGGCAGTCGTCTAAATACCGCATCAAATATGCCCTTATCGATATTATCACCTTGCACCGAAGACGATAATTGCTCGCTATTAGTAAATAAACGTGTAGCAATGGGCTCTAAAACAAAAAACAAATGCCGACTTTCATGGCTGGTATGGTGCTTAGAGGGTAAATAATTTAGAGCCATAAAATGGTACACTTTATCTTTTTGTACCTTGAGGTGAGGATAATGTGTCTTTATTTCATGCTCACTCAACCACTGTGGTGACACCTGCCACGCCTGAGACAACACCTTACCCATATAAAAACCGATAAACAATAATAAATTACGATTGCGCTCATCTTGTACAAAAAGTGTTTCTTTACCTAACCACTGTAGTCGCAGTTCATCAAGCAATGCATCTAAACGCCGCAAACTTTGTATACTGCCATCAAGCTGACATTGGCGCAGCTTATCCTCACATAATACCCCACCATTGATAGGACGCTGTGCTTCAAAATCCTCCCAAAACACTTCAGCAATAAACTCAATCGGACTTTTTTGCTCTGAGATACTATTATCTTTAGCAAACTCATTTTTAGAAGGAATTGACATAAGACGACTCGTCAAGATAGCTTATATAGTATAAAGTTAAATAGTATATAGTTGATTAAACAAAAAATCACTAACCACTATCTACCATAAATTATAGGTTATGTGAATAAAACACTATAATACCAAAGTGATTCTATATAGCCACATAAAGTTAAAAGATTCTAACCAAACCTTCTAACTATAATAAAAAATAATATGCCATAAAAAAAGGTAAAGCCAAGCTTTACCTTTATTCAATACATAAGCAAATAAAAAATTACACCATGCATAAACAGTTATACCATACGAATCGCCCCATCGAGACGTATGACCTCACCATTTAAATACGCATTGCTAATAATATGACAAATAAGCTGGGCAAACTCTTGTGGACTACCCAAACGCTTAGGATAAGGCACACTGGATTCTAACTGTACTTTTGCTTTTTCTGGCAGACTCTGCATCATCGGCGTATTAAAAATACCTGGCGCAACTGTCATCACTCGAATACCATGACGGGCAAGCTCTCGTGCTAACGGCAAGGTGAGTCCAACCACGCCAGCTTTAGAGGAAGCATAACTGCCCTGCCCGACTTGCCCATCAAAGGCAGCAATACTTGCTGTATTAATAATCACCCCTTGGTCAGTATTCGACTCAGGATTATCAACACCACCTGCTGCTGCAACACGTTTGGCAATACTGGCAGCAACCAATCTTGCTACATTAAATGTGCCAACTAAGTTCACTTGTACCCCTTTGGCAAATTTATCCAAATCAGCAGGGTTATTTTCTCTATCAAGCAGCTTTTGTACCACGACAATGCCAGCACAATTTACCGAACCATATAGCTCACCAAACTCTTTTTCAGCCGTATCAACCGCTTGTTGCACCTCATCACTACTGGTAACATCACAACGTACAAATTGTGCTGCTTGACCCAATTCACTGGCTAATGCTTGTCCCTTCTCTTCATTCAAATCAGCGATAACCACATTTGCGCCATTATCTACCAATTCTCGTGTTGTTGCTGCACCCAGACCTGATGCACCGCCAGTCACAATAAACGTTTTGCCTTGTAATTGCATAAATTTTCCTTTATTCCTTTGCTGCATGACAGCAGTGTTTTATTGGTTAATATTTTAATTGATATAAAAACCTTTACTAACTATGTTGACGTAATAAAAAGCGTTGCACCTTACCACTTGGTGTTTTTGGTAGCGCATCCACAAATTTAATATAACGAGGATAAGCATGGGCAGAAAGATGAGATTGCACCAAGGTTTTGATTTCTTTGGCAAGCGCATCACTGCCCTGCCAGCCCTCTTTTAGTACGATATATGATTTAATCACCTGCCCACGCATCTCATCTGGCACGCCCACTGCTGCCGACTCTGCAACAGCTTTATGCTCCATTACCGTATTTTCGATATCAGTTGGCCCGACACGATAACCTGCGGTAATAATAATATCATCATCTCGACCTGAGAACCAATAAGTGCCATCGCTATGACGCTCTACCACATCGCCTGTCAGATAGTAATCACCATGAAAGGCTTGCTTTTCATCCCAGCTATAGCCAGTGAAGTAAAACGCTGGTGACTGACTCACCACTACGGCAAGCTGTCCTTGTACCCCATCAGCTACTTCGTTCATCTCATCATCAAGCACCACTAAGGTATGCCCCAATAGTGGCTTACCCATTGAGCCTGTGTCTGCTTCATGGGTAAGTGCATGATGCACACAGCAGGTCATACCCGTTTCCGTTTGCCCATATTGGTCACACACACGACAACCTAAATTATCCGTCACCCAGCCCACTACTTCGGTATTCAGTGTTTCCCCTGCTGAATTTGCCACTCGTAATGATAACTTATCACTATTATTATCAAAAACCCCACTAGATTTCATCATCCGAAAGGCAGTCGGTGAAGATGCCAAATTAGTAATACCATGACGCACCATAAAATCAAAGGTATTTTGTGCATCAAAACCTGTTTCATTAAAGTGGGTGGTCATACCCATTAAAAGAGGCCCTGTAATCGCATAATACAAACCATACGCCCAACCAGGATCTGCCATATTCCAATATTTATCATCCTCACGTAAATCAATGGCATAACGCATGTACAGATAAAATGCAGGTAAGGCAGATAATGGCACACTCACTCCCTTAGATTTACCCACTGTACCTGAGGTAAACATCTGTAAAAATGGGGCATCAGTTGTTAATAATACTGGCTCAAAATCGCTATTTTGCGAAGCAATCTCATCTTGATACAGCACATCGCCCCATGTGTTTTCTGCACTGCTTGCACCAACTAACACCATTTTTGGTAGGCTGGCAAGCTCACCATGCTTTTCTAATTCTGTAAATTTGCCTCGATTGGCAGGATTGGTAAACACCACTTTGGTATTGGCCTTTTGCAAGCGATAATCAATAGATTCATAACCAAAGGCAGTAAATAACGGCTGATATACTGCCCCAATACGCCATGTCGCTAATACAATCACCAATAGCTCAGGGGTACGTGGGAGCATGGTCGCTACTCTATCCCCTGCCTGCACACCATAACTTTTAAGCAAATTGGCAACTTGCCCGCTTTGCTTGGCAAGCTTAGCAAAAGTTAACTGACGCAGATTTCCTTCACAATCCTCATGCACTAGAGCAATCTTATCGGCTTTACCATCACGCACATGACGTCCACAACACGCCATATAAGCATTTCTGCCATCATCAGGGCGGTTGCCAAAGATTTCTTGCTGTAGATTATCCATAGTGAAGTTATCGTAAGCTTGTTGATAATCTTGAAGGTGAGAGGAGTTACAATTGCTATTATTAGTCATGTCGCTATTCCTTTAGCTAGATGTGTATTTAGAAAATCCTATATGCTATTAATAGCGCATTTTTATTCTTATTTCAATACATAGCGTCTCATTAAAGTATTTTGAACATAAAGCCAACACTTTTTTTTATGCTACACTCAGTATGTAGTCATAAACTAAAAAGATAAAGATACTGTCATAATTAAAGGGAAATAAGCTGTGTCAACACATGAATACCAAAGTAAGTTAGCCAAAGTTTGTAAAGATAACCCACAAGCATGGTTATTTAAATGGTTACAGCCTAGTATTTATGAGATTGAATTGTCTTTTAATCAGATAAAGGCAGTACGATATCAAAAAGATGGCTCAACTCAACGCCAACAAGTTACTAGCAACTTTAGTAATCCTCGTATGGTGGTCGCTGATTTTGAATTAGGGGACAAGGCTGTCACTGAGTTATTTACCAAATTCCCAAAGACATTTCTTGATGTCATGTATGTTAGTAACTTTATTATTATTGACGTAACAGAGGAGCTGGCAGGAGGATTAACTATGGTTGAGCATAAAATGCTTTATGAGTTATTTTGTTTAGGTGGCAGAAATGCCAAAGTCAACGTGCATAACCCTATTATCTTATATCAAGGGCATAAGCTAGATTTTGTTTCAATGTGAGCTAAATAGCTACTATAGGCTATAGAAATACTCAGCCAATACCAGCGCTATATTTATAAATAAAGTGGTTTTATTCTATCTGGATTTTATAAATGACCACTCAAACTGTACTCAATATCGAAATAGATTTGGCTAAAATTCGGGGTGAAAGGCATTTTTTTGACTGCTTATCCCAAGAGTTTAGGTTACCTGACTATTTTCAAGATAATCTTCAAGACAACCAGCAACATAATAGCCAATATAGTTTTGATGGCTTAAATGACTGTATGCGAGATTTATCTTGGTTTACAGAGAAGTATATCATTGTGTCATTTATTCATTTTGACACAATAAAGATAAAAAATTAGCAGAAAATATCAAAGGTTGTTTACAATGTTGGAAAGAATATTGGGATAATTGTGAAGCCTATGCAGATTATCAGGATTTACATCCCTTTGGCAAAACGGTGTTAATCTTATATTGAAACTATTAAAATCTGCCTTCTTTAACGATAGAAAATTCAATTAAAGAAAGCAGATAAAATAGTCATCAAAAAAAAATAATAATTTAAACTTACTTACCATAAGTACATAAATAAGCGGTTTCTATTTCTACTTTGACCGCAAATTTTTGCTGAGCCTCAATGGTAAACTGCTCACCTTCCAAAAAGGTTTGCCAGTCATCAGAATCAGGCAGTTTCACTGTTAATGCACCGCTAATAACGGTCATGGTTTCAAACTCGCTAGTACCAAATTCATACTCACCCACTTCCATCACCCCGACAGTCGCAGGCTTATTAGCGGTTTGAAAGGCAATAGAGGTGACTTTGTTATCAAAATACTGGTTTACTTTTGGCATGATTATCTCCTTTTAACTGTTAATATAAATATAACCATAAGTTTAATAGTAACAGCTTAGTAAACTTAATTACTAAGCCTTTGTCAATCACTATTTAACCAACTCACAGCTCCGACAGCCAATCTGTTTGCCGTAACTTTTGCTTAGTTTCACGACGACGCTTTTTACGCACGATTTTGACATCGTCTTTTTCATGTATACCGCCCTTTCTTAACAGTGGATTGAGTGCCAAATAATTGCGGGGTTTAACCGCACCTAACGAACGGCTGGCAGGAACATCTGTGTTTGATTTTGAGTCCTGTTTACCTTGTTTTTGCATTTCTGCCAAACGTTCTAACTGTTTGCCTTGTTTTAATGTTTCTTTTAAGCTCATGTTAAATTCCTTAATATTATGTTGAATGATTCATCATCTCTTGTTCGAGTGCTTTGAGTTTTTGGGGCATATCACCACCTGTCACAATTAACGTATCATGATGATTAATGCAGATTAACCACTGATATTTTTTTGACACAAAGTAGAACTCATCAAAAAAATACAATTCAGCCAGTAGCTTTTGTATGGTTAAGATTTTTCCCTCATAAAACCAAATCTTATCTTGCTGTTTTGCCATACCAAACACCCCCATCCAAATGGACTCGTTAGGGTCAATCAGTTTATGCAAATAGCATTCTGGGGCATCTGGCAAAAAATCAGTAAAATACTTTTCCTGCTTAAAGCAATGCCATAGCCAAACAGGACGTTTTTTACCGTTATCAATCGTACAGAAAGTTTGGTATATTTTTTCCTCTATGCCTTGATAATCCTCATAAGGTGATAACATACGAAATTCATCATCACTTAGATTGAGTTTGGTTTTTAACTGCATCAGCTCTGCCCGAACTTCAGACCATTCTTTTGCCTCTAAACGTTGTTTCCCTGTTTGTGCGTTAGGGGAATTCATAAAAGGATAAGTTTTCATCATTTACCCCTTAATACACATCACTTGTTTTAAAGTATGCACCACTTCCACCAAATCACTTTGGTTTGCCATGACCTCATCAATATCCTTATAAGCACTGGGAATTTCGTCCATCACGCCTTTGTCTTTGCGACATTCCACGCCTTCGGTTTGCAGACGCAAATCGTCCAAACTAAACTGACGCACTGCCTTGCCACGACTCATTTTACGACCTGCTCCATGCGAGCATGAGCAGAAGGATTGTGGATTGCCACGCCCACGCACAATAAAGGATTTTGCCCCCATTGAACCGGGGATAATGCCAAGTTCCTCGCTATAAGCACTAATCGCCCCTTTGCGGGTCACATAAACGGTTTCACCAAAATGCACCTCTTCATTGACATAGTTATGATGGCAATTAATCGCCTCTTTGGTGATTTGAAAACGGGGCAAGCCTGCTTGTGGTGATTGCATCGCTTTGATGACCAGTCGCATCATCTCTTTGCGGTTTTGCATGGCATAATCCTGAGCCCATTCCACCGCTTCAATATAATCGGCAAAGCTGTCTGAGCCTTCGGCAAAATAAGACAAATCACGGTCTGGTACATAGCCAAAGCGAGTTTGACGCTCCTTTTTGGCAAGGTTAATAAAATACTGCCCGATACAGTTGCCAATACCTCGACTGCCTGAATGTAACATCACCCAAACGTCATTATTTTCGTCCAAACACAGCTCAATAAAATGATTGCCACCACCCAATGTACCAAGCTGTTTTGCCCATGTACGCTCAAAACCTTTGAGCATTTTTAGCAAGCCTTTGTGTTTATCGGTAATGGGTTTTAGGCGTTTTGCCAATGGGTCAAGGGTCGATATTTTTGCCTCAATTTGCTTGTGCATGTTAAAGCCAACGGGGACTTGTTGCTCAATGGCAAGGCGTAATGGCTTTAGATTATCAGGCAAATCATTGGCGGTCAGAGACAATCGTAACGCATTCATACCACAGCCAATATCCACACCCACCGCAGCAGGAATGATTGCCGATTTGGTCGGAATCACACTGCCCACCGTTGCCCCTTTACCGACATGAACATCTGGCATCACTGCAATATGTGAATGCACAAATTCAAGCTGGGCGAGATTGCGGAGCTGCTGTAATGCGGATTGCTCAACATCGCTGGTGTAAATCTTTACTGGCACGCCATGTTTGCCACTTTTATTTAAAGTTAGTTGTATGCTCATCGTCTTTTCTCATTTTTTATATTGGGTTAATTTGCTGATAGTGTTTCAAAAGTATGTTTTGGCTATCTTTTACAAGTTAATTTATTCCCTCCCCCTAGCCCCCTCCCAATGGGAGGGGGAATGTTCCCTCCATCTTTGGGGGAGGGTTAGGG
>NZ_VFYU01000019.1 GCF_021012795.1 Psychrobacter sp. I-STPA10
CTCCCCCAAAGGTGGAGGGAACTGTTCCCCCTCCCACTGGGAGGGGGCTAGGGGGAGGGATTAGATTAAGGGAGAAGAAGTTTTAATTAAAACAAATCAGCAAGGTAATCTATGACCATAACACTAACTGCCCAGCCATTAACCAAACAAGCCTTTGCCCCTTATGGTACAGTAATTGAGCCTTATGATGACCATCAGCAAACCGATAAAAACACCTTTGTTATTAACAATGGCTATGCCACCCGTCATCATCGTATTGCCGAAGTGTTTACCGATGGTGGCAATGCAGGATTAAGCATTTTTGTTGCCAAGCCTCGCACTGTACCGATTGCCTTATCAGTGATGGAGTATCACCCATTAGGCTCACAGGCGTTTTTTTCGATGAATGGCTTAGATTATGTGGTGGTGGTTGCCAAAGCAGGTGATGCTCCCAAATCTGCCGATGATTTGGCGGTATTTTATGCCAAGTCTTATCAAGGGGTACAATATGACGCAGGTGTCTGGCACCACCCATTATTAGCCCTAGAAAAAGAGTGTGCATTTTTGGTGGTTGACCGTGTTGGTGGTGAGGGTAATAATTGTATTGAGGTCAATATTAGCGACTGGAATGTGGTAATTGAAATATAACAGTCTGCCTACTATAAATAAAAAGGAAATTTGGTGAATAATTCAGGATTTGTTGCAGGAACGCTAGTACATACAGATAAGGGTTTAGTACCAATACAGGATATTAAAGTTGGTGACCTTGTGTTATCAAAGTCTGAGAACGGTAGTGGTCAGGTAGAATATAAGCCTGTACTTAGCACTTTTAAGTCCACTCACAAAGAAGAGATATATAAGGTTGAATACCATAACGAGACTGCCGAAGAAGACAACGCATTTCACTTTTTGCTATGTAACCAAAACCATCCATTTTGGGTGACCAGAATGCCAAATGCCAATGAGGGCGAATGGTTACCTGCTTTTGCCCTGCCCGCAGGCTATTTGCAAGCTGTCAACGGTGATGTCTTGGCATTAAGTGACTACTCGTTTTTGCCCGTGCGTACCTTAGCCCACTTCCCGCAGGGGTGTGCTTATACCCAGTCGATTGAAGAGCACGACAGTTGGCAATACGAAGACTCAACTTACGATGTGATGTATCTGCAACTGACCGATACAGACTATCATTTTATCAGCCTAAGTGAAGATGCCAAGGAGCGAAAGTCAATAAGAGAAGCTTTTTGTGAGTTGAGAGCCATAGACCCAGTGACACGGTTAAGTCAATACGAACCCATCAAAACAGCGCCTGAGCGCTTTCAAAAACTTGATGTGTTATTAAAACAAGATATCAGTCCGTATTATCGCTCAAAAGAAATCTACCTCAACAAGATGTACTCGCCTTTTGTTATCGACGGCAAGGTTGTTAGAGACACGCACATTTTTGATGAAGCGGGCTTTAAAAAGGTAGTAAATAGGATGGAGAAGTATGGCATTGATTTGGGTGCCGATTATGGCGATAGTGTGCATTTGAGTATGCAACGCTATACCGATGACTGCCCCAACCCATATAAGGCTTATGTTTACAATTTAGAAGTCGCCGACCATCATACCTACTTTGTCGGGCATGATGGGGTGTGGGTGCATGAGTAAAATCAATCAAGGAAAGAATATGAGTTTTGTTGCAGGCACGCTAGTACATACGGATAAAGGCTTAGTGCCTATACAGAATATTAAAGTTGGCGACCTTGTGTTGTCAAAGCCTGAAAATGGTAATGGTGAGCTTGAATATAAACCTGTGCTCAGCACCTTTAAATCACCTGTAAAAGAGTACATCTACAAGATTGAGTACTATAACGTCACCGCTGCCGAACGTGGTGAAAAAGGGCTGAACTACATATTTTGTACCGACAACCACCCCTTTTGGGTCACCATGCAGCCTGTCAGTGATGCCAATGCGGATTTGCAAGGCGAATGGTTTGGTGCTGCCAATCTGCCACCCGCTCATCTGACCTCTGCGCATGGTGATGAAATAGAATTGAGCGACTATGCCATCATGCCAGTACGTACCTTACCCAACTTCCCTGCAGGTTGTGCCTATGTGCAACACGTTGAAGAGCATGATGACGGTTGGAATGATGCTGCGGGCGCTGAGTTTGTAGAATTTACTGACACTGGCTATCATTTTGTCAGTTTGGCAGAGACAGAAAACGCTTTTAGGCAACAGGTCAAAACATTGAGTTTACGTACATCTGATGCCAAGCATCTTATTAATGAAAATGCACCATTTTTGGTAGATTACCAATTATATGCCACATTAAGCACTAGGTTAGACCAAGATATCGATCCTAATACGCACAGTGTCACTAAATTTATAGATCATATGAACTCGCCTCTAATGGATGAGAAGGGTAAAGTTGTCTCTGAAAATAAAATTGGTATTGAAAGCTTGTACAAACAAGCCATCAGAAACCTTGAAAAGTATGGTGATGCCACAGGGCTAACAGAGACCAGCCTGCACGAGCAGATGCAACGCTATACCGATGACTGTCCCAACCCCTACGAGGATTACGTCTACAACATCGAGGTTGCTGACCATCATACCTACTTTGTCGGGCATGATAGGGTGTGGGTGCATGAGTAAAATCAATCAAGGAAAGAATATGAGTTTTGTTGCAGGCACGCTAGTACATACGGATAAAGGCTTAGTGCCCATTCAAGATATCAAAGTGAACGACATGGTGCTGTCTAAGTCCGAAACAGGAGAGGGTGAGCTGGTTTATAGCCGTGTTATTCGCACCATGAAGTCAGCAGACAAAAAACCCATTATGACACCAGTACAAGGTATCTACTGTACCCAAGAGCATCCGTTTTGGACGCACATCCATAGAGTGGGCAAACCTCGTTGGCTGGCAGCCCGACATATTAATTGGAGTGACCATGTCGAATGCTTGTATCCTTTTATAGATGGTATAGGACATCCATGTAAAATACGTGGTAGATACGAAGAAAGAGTATTTGGCAAAGATCCGTATGGGGTGGGTGGCGCTTATTTAATTGCAACCAGTGATCCCAATGTCGCCTTATATATGATAGATTCAGATGGCGACGAAGGTGGTCCAAACTATATACCAATGGGCGTTGTGGACTTTAGTAGTGGAGAGCCAGTAGAGATTTATAGCAATGATAAAAAGCATTACATTGGTTGGGATGGCTTTTTATCCAAAGCGCCTGATAAACCGTGGGCAGCCTATAAATTTTTGGACAAAGACAATCCCGAACATCATGCAGACATTGTTAGGTACTCCAAGCTGTGGGACGACTACCTAACCCCAGATTGGGATACAGATATCAATGCAACGTCCACTGCCTTTACAGATTATGTTTATAACATCGAGGTTGAAGACACGCACACCTACTTTGTTGGATATAATGGAGTATGGGTGCATGAGTAAAACTTTAGTACCATCAATAATGAAATTTGAGTTAATAATACCACATGAATAACAACATCTTGATAAACCAAAAACTAGACGTTATCAAAAACCTAACCTCAGCAAAACAGTTTAAGCAAATCTTTGCTAAGCCAGCATTGATAGAAAAAATAGAAAACATGGATTTTAACCAGTTTTTGGATTTTTTAATAGAGAAAGAGTTGATGATGGTGGTTGATTGGTCAGGGGAAGATAATGAGGGTGATCTTGCTTGTTATATTAACCAACAACTGAATTTTTTTGGCATTAACTTTGCTATTGATAACGAGCAAGTACAAAAACAGATTGCCACTAAACTTAAAAAGAAAAAACTACAGCGAGGTGATTATATTATTTTGCTGATTAAACAGTACCAAAAATTACTATCACCACATAAAATGGTCATTGCAGAATTTGTTACTTATTCTGACACTTATCTATTGAGTATCACCAAAAAAACCTACTTGAGCAAGCTCAAACAAATGCAGTTTCCTCATGACTGTTATTTTCGCAAATTTGGTGAGCGTAAAAAACGCGAAATACTTTATTGTCTACATTGTCCAGACCCAGACTGCCAATCTAATATGGCAGGTATTTGGGTACTAGATGTCAATGACCCCCCGCCATCAGAAGGGCTTTGTGATAGCTGTGGTACCATGCTATTTGATGAGACTGGCAAGCCTTATGCGACAATGGAGCAAGGTTTTGTTTAACTGCTACTAAATTAATAACAAAGTGAACTTATTATGAGATAGCTAAAAGGTAGCGTATAAGACTCGCCAAAGCAATCAAAAGCTTAGAAGAGTCTTTTTTGATGACACTAATCTCAATAATAATCTCTTAGTTATCTGCTATTCCGACTTATTATTACCAATACTACCGACCTTTTTGGTCGCTACAAAACCAACAGGTAATGCTATCACAGCACCAACAACGGCTACCATGATGATATCTGGAATGTCATCATATCCAATCACCAATGCAACTATCATCAGCACACCAATGATGACTGTGCTAGCAATAGAATACATCATACTAAAAAGAGGGAAGTTTAATGATTTCATGATGATAATTTCCTTATGATTTGTGTGGATATTACAAATATAGTTACTTTATATCTGATATATGTCTAATTGTTAAGCAATTAATACACACGCTGATCCCACACAATCACGATGACAATATTTAAAAACCATGTTATTATTAGGGAGATTATAAATCAGTAATTTATTTTCGATTTAACAGTCAACTTAATGTGCCACACTTGTATATTTGCAATCAGTTATCTATCCCAATACCACTAGTACACACGCTTTATTGATAAAATCTATTTATCTGTAGCCTTCCCTACCTTTTTTTCTTTGTGCATACCAACTTAACCTACAACTCTTACGATAAGCTGCAAAAAGTTTGATAGATTTTTTATACAAATTTCAGTACATTATGCCAACCTATATTTTTTTGGTATCACCTACCTATGAGCCACTCTAATAAATCACAGCAATCAACCCATGCCAGCAATATCACCACCAACGATACGGATATAGCAAAAGCAGCAGAAGCTAACACAACTGAAGATAAAGATATTGCCATTGTCACTGTTGATGATGAAGGTAGGGTTGAGCAGTTAAATGAAAATGACACTGTCGCACCACAAACCATACAAAATACAGATAACACAGAGCTTACTACCGAGTCGAACGTTAATAATACAAACAACCCATCAAATCATGACGCTATAAAACACAACCTGATAGAGGAAAATCACAACACTGAATCCTTTAAAGCAGACACCGACATCACCAGCACACACTCATCTGCCTCAAACAGCATCAAAACCACACCATCTAAAAAAGAAGCTCATAAACTGCCACAAGAACCTCAAGACTCAACCGAACCAAAAGATGACGAAACATTAAAAGAAGAAAAAGAAGCAAAGCTTGAATCTTATAAACAGTTTGTTGCCGAGCAAGCCAGCAATACAAAAATTGACTATCAAAAAATTCGCATCAATATTGAAGCCAATGCCCTTCCCAGTCGTATGTATTTTATTATGAATGCGCTGTCTGCGGTCATTGCCAGCTATGGTCTGGTTGTAAATTCTGCTGCGGTGGTCATTGGGGCAATGCTGGTGGCAATGATGTTAGGCCCTATTAGTGGTGTGGCACTTGCCATCATAGATTATCGCATGCCATTTTTAAAAAAATCCCTCTTAACCGTACTAGCTGGCGGTATTATGGTGGTATTTATAGGATTTATTATCGGACTGCTACATCAAGGTCAACCGCTGACCAATGAGATTTTGTCTCGTACGCAACCCACCTCTATGGACTTAATGATTGCTTTGGCAGGTGGTACAGCTGGCGCATACGCCATCATCTCCCCTCACCTATCCGTCGCTGTTGTTGGGGTAGCAGTGGCAACCGCATTAGTGCCACCTCTGGCTGCCAGTGGTATACTTTTTGCCAATGGTGAGATGTCATTAGCATTTGGTGCCCTACTACTGGCATTCACCAATATCATCGCCATTCAATTTACCAACGCGATGGTTTTATGGTTTACTGGCTTTCGCCGTCTGGTCAAAGATGACTATAAAAAAAGCACATCCATGGCATTTTTGCGCCGTAATGCTGTGCCCTTATTATTACTTTTTGGCTTGGGTATTTACTTATCAGTCAACCTAAATACCATTGCTCGGACACAGCGTTTTGAAAATGATGTCAACACAATACTGACTAATTATTTTATTGATAAAGGGGATGTACTTGCTGCCACACAATTTGTCAACCGAGACAATCATCAAGTGATCAGAGCGGTCATTCGTGGAGTAACCCGTCCTACTCCTGCTGATGTTAAAAAGCTAGAGCAACAAATTACTGATAAGATTAATAACAACTATTCCAATTTTTTACCTGTTCATCTTCAACTTCGTTATCTACCTGTTGTGGTCATCGAAGCTGATCCTACCTCTATCGAACAAATTGACCAAACAGATGCGGCTATTTTATCTAATGAAAACTAGTTTTGTATCCATCAAAACAAGGCGACTGACAACAACAATAACGATGGGCGTGAAACCCAAGCTAAAACTGTGCTAAAATCGCTGATTTGCAATTATCCTCTTACGCATTATGTAACAAATGAGTTTTGCCAGTTCACTGACAACTTTAATCGCCAAGTTAAAAAATGCAACCAGTACCACTTAACTAACAATCAGTCATAATAGGTAATATAAACAATTATCTTTAATGTACTGTAAGGAACAACCATCGTGACTCAGCCATATCGCAGCGCCGACATTCGCCAAGCCTTTATTGAGTATTTTCAAAGCAAGCAGCACACGCATGTGCCCTCTGCCAGCTTGATCCCACACAATGATCCCACATTACTATTTACCAATGCGGGCATGAATCAGTTTAAAGACTGCTTTTTGGGTATTGATAAACGTGATTATAGCCGTGCTGTCAGTGCGCAAAAGTGTGTACGTGCTGGGGGCAAACATAATGATCTAGATAATGTCGGCTATACCGCTCGTCACCATACCTTCTTTGAAATGCTTGGCAACTTCTCATTTGGTGATTATTTCAAAAAAGATGCCATCGCTTTTGCATGGGAATTTTTGACCTCAAAAGACTGGCTAGGACTCGATGCCGATCGTCTTTATGTCACGGTTTATGAAACAGATGACGAAGCCTATAACCATTGGCATGATGACATTGGCTTGCCCGCTGAGCGTATCATTCGTATTGGCGATAATAAAGGTGCGCCTTATGCTTCTGATAACTTTTGGGCAATGGGTGATACAGGGCCTTGTGGCCCTTGCTCTGAGGTTTTTTATGATCATGGCGAAGACGTAGAAGGTGGGCTACCAGGTACACCCGAAGAAGATGGTGATCGCTATATTGAAGTATGGAACTGTGTCTTTATGCAGTTTAACCGCCAAAAAGATGGCACTATGGATCCATTGCCTGCACCAAGCGTCGATACAGGCATGGGGCTTGAGCGTATTAGCGCCATCATTCAAGGGGTACATAGCAACTACGAAATAGATATGTTTGTGGCATTGATTGATGCTGCTGCCAAACTTTTGGGCATTGACAACCAAGGGCAAGCCTCGCTTAAAGTGATCGCCGATCATATCCGTGCGGTCAGCTTTTTAATCGCTGATGGGGTAATCCCTAGTAATGAAGGTCGTGGCTATGTGCTACGGCGTATTATCCGCCGTGCCGTACGCCATGGCAATAAACTGGGGGCGCAAGATGCGTTCTTTTATCAGATGGTTGCGCCTTTAATCGAGCAGATGGGGGCAGCCTATCCACAGCTTGTTGAGCAACAAGCCTTTATTGAAAGTACCATCGAAAAAGAAGAAAGCCAATTTGCCAAAACATTGGCGCAAGGCTTACGCTTATTAGCAACCGAACTTGAGCAGCTAAAAGCAGGCGATACCTTATCTGGTGATGCCGCCTTTAAATTGTATGATACTTATGGCTTTCCTGTTGATTTGACTGCTGATATTGCACGTGAGCATGATATCATCATCGATGAAGCTGGCTTTGAGACACAAATGGAAGCTCAAAGACAGCGTGCGCGTGATGCAGGTAAGTTTGATGTTGATTACTCCAGTGTGATTAACACCGATGCTGCCACTGAATTTTTGGGCTATGAACAGCTACAAGAAGATAAAGCCAGTATCATTGATGTGTATGTTGATGGCAAACCTACCAAGCAAATTAATGAGGGCGAAGAAGGTATCCTCATTTTAGATCATACTCCTTTTTATGCAGAAGGTGGTGGTCAAGCAGGTGAGATGGGTGAAATACGCACCCAAACTGGTGTGTTTAGTGTGCAAGATACCAAAAAATCTGGGCAAGCGATCATTCATCATGGTGTGGTCAGTGTTGGTTCTATTCATGTCGAACAAATTGCCGAAGCACAAGTGATGTCATCAATCCGTGCTGCCAGTGCCAAAAACCACTCAGCAACCCATTTATTACATGCTGCCCTACGCCAAGTTGTGGGTGATAAGGTACAGCAAAAAGGCTCGTTAGTGAGCAGCGAAGTCCTACGTTTTGATTTTTCATGCGATACCCCTGTTAGCCCAGAGCAGATCAACCGCATCGAAAAAATTGTCAATGAACAAATCCAAGCCAATGAAGCCACTCGTATTGAGCACATGAGCATCGAAGAAGCCAAGCAAAAAGGCGCAATGGCATTGTTTGGTGAAAAATATGGTGATACAGTACGTGTTCTGAGCATGGGGACACATCGCTATCAAGATGGCATTGATACCCCCTTCTCTATCGAGCTGTGTGGTGGGCTACATGTGCATCGTACGGGCGATATTGGTATATTTAAAATCACCAGTGAATCTGGTATTGCCGCAGGTATCCGCCGTATCGAGGCCCTTACAGGCATGGGAGCACTCAAATACATTCAACAAGGTGATGCCCAATTGACACAGCTTGCAGGACAGCTAAAAGCCAAGCGTCCTGAAATTGCACAGCGAGTACAAAACTTAGCAGACAAACAGCGTGAGCTTGAAAAACAGCTTGAGCGATTAAACCAAAAACTTGCCAGCTCACAAGCAGCAAACTTACTCGATAATATCCAAAACATCGCTGGGCATGATGTTGTTATCGCCACGGTTAAAGGCATTGATGGTAAAGGTATCCGCCCACTGATCGATGATCTAAAATCAAAACTGCCTAAGGCAATTATTGTACTTATCGGGGATAAAGATAATCAATTGGCTTTAGCCTCAGCAGTGAGTAAAACATTAACTAAGCAAATTAAGGCAGGTGATATTATCCGCCATCTAGCTGAGCAGCTTGGTGGTAAAGGTGGTGGTAAACCTGAATATGCCCAAGGTGGTGCACCTGCAACAGATAATTTAGCGCAAGTACTTGACGACTTACCCAACTGGCTAGAATCAAAGCTTGCTCCTCAAGACAGCTAATTCTCAAGACACTTCAAGAGAAACTTAAAGGAATACAAATATGGCTCTGATAGTACAAAAATATGGCGGTACTTCGATGGGTAGCATCGACCGCATCAAAAATGTTGCCAAGCGGGTGAAACGCTGGCATGACCATGGGCACCAAGTGGTGGTCGTTGTCTCTGCCATGAGTGGTGAAACCAACCGCTTGATTGATTTGGCACAACAAATCAGTAAACAGCCTGATCCTCGTGAATACGACCAAATGGTATCCACAGGAGAGCAAGTGTCTATCTCCCTGCTCGCTATGGCTATCAAAGAGTTGGGGGTTGGTGCACGCTCATTTACTGGTAGACAGATAGCCATTCATACGGATAGTACTCATAACAAAGCCCGTATCGAAAAAATCGATGTGCAGCGAGTGCAACAACAGCTCGATGCAGGTAATGTCGTTGTGGTTGCAGGGTTTCAAGGGGTCAATAGTGAAGATGACATCACCACACTAGGGCGTGGCGGTTCAGATACTACAGGTGTGGCAATGGCAGCGGCATTAGGGGCAGATGAGTGTCAAATTTATACCGATGTCGATGGCGTATACACCACCGACCCTCGAGTAACGGCAAAAGCTCGCAAACTAAGCAAAATTACCTTTGAAGAGATGCTAGAGATGGCAAGTCTTGGCTCTAAGGTATTACAAATCCGCTCAGTAGAATTTGCAGGCAAATATCAAGTGCCACTTCGAGTATTATCCAGCTTTGATGAAGGCAAAGATGGCAGCTTTGATGATGATTTTAAAAATAACGTTGGTACATTAATTACGATAGACGAAGGAGACGACATGGAACAGCCAGTAATCTCAGGCATCGCATTTAACCGTGATGAAGCAAAAATTGTAGTACGAGGTGTTCCTGACCATCCTGGTATTGCCTCTGCGATATTAACCCCAATCAGTAATGCCAATATCGAAATCGATATGATATTACAAAATCTATCAACCAATGGCACGACTGACTTTAGTTTTACCGTGAATCGTACAGAATTTGATAGAGCATTAGATATCTTAAATAACGAAGTCAAAGATGATATCAATGCCAAAGAAATACATAGTGATAGTAATGTGGTTAAGGTATCTTTGGTGGGTGTGGGTATGCGCTCACATGCAGGTGTGGCAAGTACCATGTTCCAAGTATTGGCAGAAAATAACATTAATATCCAAATGATTTCAACCAGTGAAATTAAAATTTCAGTCTTAATCAAAGAGCAGTATCTTGAAAAAGCAGTCAAATCTTTGCACACTGCCTTTGGACTAGACCGTGAAGATGGTGAAAGCCAAGTAGCTGGTTTATAAAAGATTATAAATATCTTAGTTAGAGTATCACGCTACTAAAATAAGTGACCAATATCACAACTGATATTGGTCACTTTTTTAAATCTATTGAAATTAACGTACAGTTATTCTATATTACATACCATAACCATGTTATAAACATTGATATAACAAGAAAAATTTAGGCTCTATTTTTATCTTGCACAGTGATAAGTTTTGTTAAAATCCGTGACAGCGTTGGGGTTCGACCTTATAATAGAACGCCTATTCATGGAAAGTCATTTGGGCAAATGACTGTTTATAGGGCAAAATTATGGAAATTATGATTTTTAATCAACCATCGCAAGGACAATACATATTGCGACATAAGGAGTGTGACGCATGTTAATTTTAACTCGCCGTGTGGGCGAAACTTTAATGATTGGTGATGAGGTCAGTGTCACCGTTTTGGGCGTGAAGGGCAATCAAGTACGTATTGGTGTGAATGCACCGAAAGATATTGCGGTTCATCGTGAAGAGATTTACCAACGTATCCAACATGAACGTGCGATGCAATCACAAATGCACCATTTAGAACAAGGAGGCTTTGCACCCTCGTTTGAAGATGAGGATTACTTTAATCGCTAAGCAATTAAGTTAACAAAATATTTGTGTTTTATGGATGTTGTGTAAGACACAAATATTAACTACGCCCCTAATCTGCTTACTACCCATTTAACCGTTGAATAAATGAGGATAATATGAGTATCAGACAGTCGGATGTTTCCGCTCTGCTCAATGGTCTACAAAAAAAAGCAATTGGCTTTAATGATGTTATCAATTTTATTGATGATTTTTACCGCTATTCACCAGTCAGTTTTACCAATGGTCAACTACACAACCATGTGGGTGAAAATGAAGGCAGCGCAAAAATTTTTGGCTTTGCAAAGCTACATCACTTAAACCAGTTAGATACCCTAAAACTTTTTGGGGAACACTATCACGAAGTGTTAGCTTCCCCCAATGGTACTAACCATCAAAACATTCGTAATTTTTTGCATTGGGGCTGGCAAGCATTTTTAATGGAGAAAAACCCATTAACACTCAGACCTGATGTAGATGTTAAGTCTATTTAACAGCTAAATAATAATAAACTTAATTAGGCTAATCATAAAATATGGTTAGCCTTTTTTATTATTTTATTATTTAAAATTGAAGTTAAGAACCTGTATTCACGACCCATAATGGTAGCTTTTTGCCTAAAATAGACGTACTACGGCGTTAAATTTTGGGTTAAATAGAGTGACTATTCGCCCCAAAATTTACCTTGTATTACGCAATTTTAGTTTAAAACTCCCCTGATTTTGGATTATAAATACAGGTTCTAAGAAAAAAGTCAGATATCAGCGCTTTTTACTACGTCCTTGTACTGCCTTAAAACGACCATCAGTTTTATTAATCACAAACACTCGACCCCGACGACGCACGATCTGACAATCTGGGTGGCGATTTTTAGCACTTTTTAGTGAACTTAATACTTGCATACAATCCTCTACTATCGAAGGTGAATGGAAACAATACGTTGTTAACTTATTAATTGTTATGTTATAACATAACAATATATATCATAAAGGATTTTATGCTAATTATCAATGGCAACCTCTCAATAATTTATCGTCAATATAAAAACAACTCAATAAAAATTAAAATACCAGTGTGATATAAAAGCGTACTTTTTCTCTTATACCACACGGGCTATTAGATAATTGGTTAGACAATCAAAATAATAGATGCTACTGAGCCGATGCACCCGACAACTTAACCTCAGCTCTATCTTCTTTGGCAATGCCTGCATAGTATTGACGCAAAATTGCTAATACTTCAGGGCGACTGAAGTTTTCTGGTACAGGCGCATCTTCTGATAATGCCTTACGCAGTTTTGTTCCTGATACTTTGACATGATGCTCGGCATCGTGTGGGCAGGTTTTGGTTGACCCCATAGCCTGACAAGCATTACACCAAAATGTCCAATCAATTTTGAGCGGCTGAGTTTGCATCGCATCTTTGTCAATCTCATCAAAGATGGCTTGTGCATCAAAAGGACCATAATAATCACCCACACCAGCATGATCACGTCCAACAATCAAATGACTACAGCCATAATTTTGACGGAATAAGGCATGCAATAACGCTTCACGAGGACCTGCATAACGCATATCAAGTGGATAACCTGCTTGAATGACGGTATCTTTTTTGAAGTAATTATCAATCAGGGTCTTAATTGCTTCTTGGCGTACTTCAGCAGGAATGTCACCGGGTTTTAATGCTCCCAATAATGAGTGAATCATCACCCCATCACAAATTTCAACGGCAATTTTTGCCAGATATTCATGTGAGCGGTGCATGGGATTACGGGTTTGAAAGGCAGCCACAGTTTGCCAGTTTTTTTGCTCAAATAAAGCGCGTGTCTCAGCAGGCGTTTTATAAATCTCAGGATATAAACTAGGAAACTCACCTTCACTAAGCACTTGTACTTTACCTGCAACATTGACTTCACCTTGCTCTAACACCTGTTTAACACCGGGATGCTCAGAGTCAGTGGTGGTAAATACTTGCTGACATTCATGATCTTTGTCAATCTCGTAAGTCTCTTCGACCGTTAAGATACCCATGATCTCACCATCACTACTCACCAATGCCACTTCATCACCTTGACTGAGGCTATCAGCTTGCTGCTTACTGGTAGATAAGGTAATGGGAATCGGCCAAAACAAGCCAGCATGTTCGCCTGATTTAAGCGTCATCTCATCAACCACACCTTGCCAATCTGCCTGATTCATAAAGCCTTCAAGGGGAGTAAATCCACCAATACCAAGCATGATTAAGTCGCCACGCTCACGTGAGCTGAGCTCAATTTTGGGCAGCGACTTAGCTGCTGCTAACGCTTGCTCACGTGCGCTGTCTTCTAGTAATAATGGCTTTAATTCATTGCTACCATGTGGTGGTACGATTTTAGTTTTTCCCAGTCTTTTGACAGCTTTGGGTTGATTGTTATCATTGCTATGGTTGTCATTGGCGGTTTGTGCTATTGACATAAAGATCATTTCCTTAATTTAAACAAAGGGTTTACAGGGTGAATAAAGATGAATAAGAAATAAAACTGCTTAGGCTATTTCTTATGAACTCAATCCATCAGATTTTGTATGCACATAGCCTACCGAAGTTCGCTTATTCTTTTCTATGCCTTGTTTGGATATGGATATGTCTTATTTGAATTTATTGAAATGCAGAACAATGGGTACTATAGCGTCATTCTCTTATTGCGAATAAACCCTGCTGATCAGCCACTAACTTTAGTGTTTTATTTTGATAGTCAGGCAGTTTTGATCAGTGACTCACTCAATGCTAAAAAGCTAAAAAACTGTGACTTAATCTGAATAATAACTAATATTACGAGCCAACTATGTATCAATATACTCAAGTAGACCAAGCGATGGTGGATGAGCGAGTGGCACAGTTTCGTGACCAAACTCGTCGCTATCTTGCTGGAGAACTGCCCGAAGAGCAGTTTTTACCCTTACGCCTCCAAAATGGATTATATATTCAGCGTCATGCGCCGATGCTACGTATTGCCATTCCTTATGGCTTGCTTGCCAGCTATCAATTGCGCAAAATTGCCGATATTACCCGCAAATACGACAAAAGCTATGGGCACTTTACTACCCGTACCAATATCCAATTAAACTGGCCAAAACTTGAAGATGTGCCTGACATCTTAGCCGAGCTTGCCTCTGTACAAATGCACGCTATCCAAACCTCGGGCAACTGTATCCGCAATACCACCACCGACCCCTATGCAGGCATTAATGCCAATGAGGTTGAAGACCCTCGCCCCTATTGTGAGATTATCCGCCAGTGGTCAACATTCCACCCTGAGTTTGCATTTTTACCCCGCAAATTTAAGATTGCAGTGATTGGCACTGAGCAAGACCGAGCTGCCACCCAAGTACATGACATTGGTTTGCACGTACTCAAAAATAAAGAGGGTGAAGTGGGCTTTGAAGTCATTGTTGGCGGTGGTTTAGGTCGTACCCCTGTGATTGGCAAGACCATCTGTAAATTTTTGCCACGTGAGCATCTGCTCAGTTATTTGGATGCCATTTTGCGAGTATATAACCTACATGGCAGACGTGATAACAAATACAAAGCTCGCATCAAGATATTGGTCGAGAGTATGGGTGAAAAAGAGTTTACCAAACTGGTCGAAGCGGAATGGAAAGCGCACAGCAAAGATGGTGAGCTAACCCTCAGCGACGAAAATTTTGCCACTGCAAAAAGCTATTTTACTGATTTTGACTATGAGCAGATTGATGCTCTCGCCTGCCAAACTGAGCTTAAAAAACAGCTAGATGCCAATAAAGCCTTTGCTGATTGGTATGCTCACAATACGGTAGCGCATAAAATAACAGGCTACCGAGCCGCTATTATCTCACTTAAGGCAGGTGTGGTGAATGGCAAGTATGTGCCAGCAGGTGATGTCAATGCTGAACAAATGGATGCGCTTGCCGATTTAGCCGATGCGTATAGCTTTGGCGAAATACGCGCAACGCATCAGCAAAATCTCGTTTTTGCCGATGTGAAAATGACTGATCTTTATACTTTATGGCAAGCATTAACTGAGCTAAAACTGGCACGAGCCAATATCGGTACATTGACCGATATGATTGTCTGCCCCGGTTTTGATTATTGCTCGCTTGCCAATGCCACCACCCATAACATTGCTGAGCAAATCGAAAATCAATTTGACAATCTTGACTACTTATATGATTTGGGTGAGATTCAGCTCAATATGTCAGGCTGTATGAATGCTTGTGCGCATCACCATGTCGGTGACATTGGCATCTTGGGTGTGGATAAAAAAGGCGAACACTGGTATCAAATTAGCCTTGGCGGTAGCTCAAAAGCCGATGCCAGATTAGGTAAAATTCTTGGTAAAGCTGTCCCAGCCGATGCCGTAGCTGACACTATTCAAAGCATCGTGGATGTCTATACTCGTGATCGCCAGCAAGAAGAGGACAACAGTGAACCATTTGCTGACTTTGTCGAACGTGTGGGCATTGCCCCATTTAAGGAGGCAGTCTATGGCTAATCATCACATACTTGACAATCAAGCTTATGACATTACTAGCAATGACACATGGCAAGCCATTGCTGTCGCTCAATTACCTGATGGCATTGCATCGAATGAAATAGAGCTAAGCGAACTGCTACACAAGCAAGAAAAACTAGACATTATCTTGCCTTTAACCGATGTACTGGCAGCACCAGAAGGATTGCTACATCAAACTTTAGAGCTGGTTACTGCTCGCTGTAGTCGTCTTGGTTTGTGGGCAGATACTGATATTTCAACCGAACAACTCGATGCCCTACTTGCCTTGCAAAAAGACAAAGACAACACCTTACTGCACGCATTAGACTTATTGGTATTTTATATGCCTGCCTTTGCTGATGGGCGTAGCTTTAGCCAAATTAAGCATTTACGCTTACAAGGCTACACAGGTGAAATTCGTGTTGCTGGAGCCTATGGGCGAGACCAAATCGCCTATCTGCTACGTGCTGGAGTGGATAGCTTTATTTTGCCCTCCTCTGAAGTGACCGAAGACATTCAAGCAGCTTTTGTGGCATTGCCTTCTGCTTATAATGGCGATAACGCCAGTCGCTTACCAATGTTTCGGTAAAGATGACAATGTTCCGCTAAATTTTAGATAAGAGCTTAAACAAACTTAAAACTATTTAGATAGCCATTTTATAAGGCTTTAACCCATAACTAACCAATAATTAACCAAAAGGATAATTTTATGAGTATTGACATCAATCTTGAGCAAGCCAATCAAGAGCTACAAGGCAAAACGCCTGAGCAAATCGTAGAATGGGCATTGGCAAAAGCCGAAAATCCCATCATTACTACCAACTTTCGCCCTTATGAATCGGCTATTTTGCATCTAATCGCCAAGCAGCGTCCTGACATTACCGTACTGTGGGTCGACTCTGGCTATAATACTGACGCAACTTATAAATTTGCCAATAAGCTGATTAAAGATTTAAACCTCAATGTGGTGACTTATATTCCACAACAAACTCGTGCACATCGTGATGTCACTTTAGGCGGTATTCCTGGTGTGGATGATGCCAAACATGAAGAATTTACCGAGCAGGTCAAACTTGAGCCATTTCGCCGTGCATTGGCTGAGCTAAAACCTGATGTATGGTTTAACGCCATTCGCCAAGACCAAACTGAGTTCCGTCAAGGCTTGGATGTACTTAGCCAATCTAAAGATGGCGTATTAAAAGTTGCGCCACTATTTTATAAAAATGATAAAGATTTAGACGCTTATCTAGAAGAAAATAACTTACCTAATGAGTTTGACTACTTTGACCCCACTAAGGTTGAAGAGCATCGTGAGTGTGGACTACATACTCAGCTTTAGTATGCTTAGGCTATTTAGATTATAACGAACAAAAACCCCTCTTAGCTGTTAGGCTCAGAGGGGTTTTTAAATTACTAAGTGACTGGCTTAGTCAACTCGTTGCCCTTGTTTATTGATTGAAAAAGATTCTCCATCTTTTTCAACTCTTGCAACACCTTCTGAAAAATCAGAAGCACTATCGTATTCTACAGGAATAACTATTTCCCCTTGTTTATCAATAAACCCATATTTATAATTATACTTCTTTTTAAAAGAAGGTTTAGATATAGACAAACTTACATTAACCTTATCTATTTTTGATACCTTTGCCATGCCTTCAGAAAACTCATGAATATCTGTATATTCTGCTGGTAATAGAATTTTACCTTGTTTATTTGCCAAACCATATTTATTTTTTAACTGACCATTATATTCTTTAAAGTTATTAATTAGCCTTATTAAGTTATCATCATGCATATAGCTTATATAGTCATATTTGAAAGGTACTATTACCTCATCAGCTTTATTAATTAGCCCCCACTTATCATCTTTTTTCACTGCTGCAACCATGCCAAAAAAAGGTTGCACATTATCATACTTCATTGCTATTACTTGTTTATTTTCTTTATCAATTAGTCCCCATTTACCATTTTTTTTAACTTCCACTATTCCTTGTGAGAACACACCGACTTCATCATATTCTATAGGGATAATAATTTTTCCTGAATTATTAATAAATCCAATTTTATTATTTTTCTTGACTGCTACCAAACCTTCTGAAAATATACCCACTTCATCATAATCTAAATTCAAAACCTCTTTACCTAACTTATTAATAAATATAAATCTATCATTTTTTATAACCAAAGCCGTGCCTTCAGAAAAAGAACTACTCATATCATATTCAAAAGGAATAACTACTTTACCTTGCTTATCAATAAATCCATATTTATCATCTTTTTTAACGGCTGCCAATCCTTCCGAAAAATTTTTCGCCTCATCATAATGAAAAGGAATAACTACTCTTCCTTGTTTATTGACAAATCCAATTTTCCCATCATAAAATGCATTCGAAAATACAATTTTTAATTTTCCTTGAGTTGCTCTTGCGAGTCCTTCTGAAAAATCACATTTGCCCTTATTATAAATTGTTATACCTGTTTGATAAAAAGATACACCTTTGGGTAAATTATATCCTTTATCCAATTCGCACGCTGCCATTACTTGACTACTTATTGCCATCAATAATGCCACTGTAAACATGGCCACTGGCTTTTTTATTATTAACATAACTAATCCTTAAGATGTTTTTTATTATAGTCAACTCAATATAAAAATTTTTTATTATCTTAAATCGACTATATTTCAATTAAAATATTTTAGAAAATAAATTTCCCTTAACTATTTTAAGTTGAAAAAATTTTAAATTTATTAAACAACCAAGTTAATTTAACTTTGTTAACTTAATTTTAATTAACTCGCTGACCTCGCTTATTAATTGTAAAGCTATTGTTGCCAACTTCAACCTCTGCTTTACCTTGATAAAACTCATAACATGAATCATAACGAAATGAGGTTATGGGCTTATTTTGTTTATTAATATAAGTACACTTATTATTCATACTCACACTAGCCAAACCTTCAGAAAATGAATCTACATACTGATAAGTCAATGGAATTACTACCTGCCCTTGCTTATTAATAAATCCATATTTACCATTATTTCTTACTACTGCCAATCCTTCGGAAAAAGAATAAGCTTCATCATACTGAAAGGGTATCACCACTTTATTAGACTTATTGATAAATCCCCATTTGTTGTTTTTGATAACAGGTGCTAGCCCTTCAGTGAATAAGCCAACATCTTCATATTGTGCAGGAATCACCATCGTGCCACGCGTATTGATAAATCCCCGTTTGCCATTAACCCAAACAGCTGCCATGTTATCTGAAAAAGTAGAGGCTACCTTATACTGTGGTCTGATAATAATTTGCCCTTTTTTATTAACAAAGCCATACTGATGGTTTTTATCAACAACGGGTGCTAATCCATTACCAAATTCGCAGTCTATTTCATCAACAAATTCTACATTACTTGGTAGATGATAGCCGTTCTCTAAAACACAGGGCTGATAATCAGCAAATGAATAATTACCAATAAATATACCACATACCACCATCACTACTGAAACTACACTTTTATTTGACATAATGATATTTCCTATATTAGATTAATCTATTTTTGATAATAAAAATTTGACTTGGCAACTATTTCTTCTCTATATTCCAAGATACTACCTCGATCAACGCTACTTCTTTTATTTATATATGTCAACTTAATACTACTTAAACGCTCATATTGGTTAGCATTCTGGCTTTAATCTAATGACCCTATATACTCCCCTTGTTTATTAATATAAAAAGATGTTCCATCACCTCTTATTATCTTAGCCATCCCGCCTTTAAACTTATAATACTGATTATTGTTTAATGATGAAATATGAAATTTATAGCTAATAGGAATAACTTCTTTGCCTTGTTCATTAATAAATCCAACTTTATCGCCAACGACAACAGCAGCTAAGTCCTCAGAAAAATCAAAAATAAGATCGTATTGAAAAGGAATAACTATTTTTCCTTGTTTATTTACAAACCCCCATTTACCATTTTTCTTAGATTTTGCTAATCCTTTATAAAAATCACTTAAATAATCATATTCTAAAGGAATGACTATTTCTCCTTGCTCATTTACAAATCCATATTTCTTATCTTTTTTAATTCTTATTAAGCCTTCATTAAGACTACCCATAGCATCAAATTCGTGGGGAGAAATTTTTTGTGCATGTCTATTTACAATACTAATTTTTCCTTTATTTTTTACTATAGCAAGTTCATCAGAATTAGTCGCAAAATCATACTCTACTGGCACAACCAATTTTCCTTGTTTATTCACAAAGCCATACTTTCCATTTTTCTTAACTAAGGCCAATCCCTCAAAAAAATTCTTAAAACCATCATACTCAAAAGGTATGACTACTTGTCCCTGTTTATTAATAGCACCCCATTTACCATCTTTTGTACCTCTTGCTAATCCTTGATAAAAAGAAGCTGCACTATCATACTCAAAAGGAATAATTACTTTACCTTGCTTATCAAGAAAGCCATATTTTTTATCTTTTGTAACGGCTACTAATCCCTCAGAAAAACCTCGGACTTCATCATATTCAAAAGGTATAACCACTTTTCCTTGACTATTAACAAATCCAAACTTGCCATCTTTTTTAACAGCAGCAAATCCTTCTGAAAAATGTTGCGCCCCCTCATATTTTAATGGAATAACTACTTTTCCTTGACTATTCACAAACCCAGATTTACCCTCTTTTTTAACCAAAGCAAATCCTTCTGAAAAAAGATAAGCCCAATCATACTCTAACGGGACAACTACTTTACCTTGCTTATCAATAAACCCATATTTGTTATCCTTTTTCACGGCTGCCAAGCCTTCAGTAAAAGGTCTAACTTCATCATATACAAAAGGTATGACAACTTGTCCTTGTTTATTTATCCATCCCCACTGACCATTTTTTTCAACTTCTGCTATACCATCAGAAAAAGCCAAAGCCAAATCATATTCTAATGGAATAACGATTTCTCCTTGTTTATCTACAAATCCATATTTTTCATCTTTTTTAATAACTGCTAATGCTTCTTTAAATTCACATAAAAAACCAAACTCAACTTTATCTGGTAGCTCATAACCTCTCTCTAACTTACATTCTGCCAACACTTGTTCACTGACGAACATAGATAATGTCACCGCTAGCACTGCTACTGACCTTTTGACTATTAACATAACCATTCCTTAAGATAATTTTTATAGTTGCAATATTAAAATAAGTTGTTGTATCCAAAGCTTACTAAGCTTATATTCCTCAAAACCATCAAATTCAATTGGTATAACCACTTTGTTTTGTCTATTTAAATAGCCAATCTTGCCATTTAAGGTAACATATAAATTTTTTCACCCTCTTTTTCAACTATTGCTAAATCTTTATAATAACCTGACTGAGATAACCCCCAAGCCTCATCATATTCCAAAGGAATCACGATCTTTCCTTGTTCATCAATATAACCATATTTATCATTTTTTCTAACTATTGCTAATCCTTTGGCAAAAGAACGAGCTTTATCATATTCAAAGGGTATTACTACCTGTCCTTGTTTATTAATAAATCCATATTTATTATCTTTTTTCACCGCGACAAGTCCTTCAGAAAAATCACCTGCATCATCATATTCAAAAGGTATCACTATATTATTGTGTCTATCAATAAATCCATATTTTCTATTTTTTCTTACGGCTGCCATATCTTCGGAAAAAGAACGAGCTTTATCATACTCTAGCGGTATCACTATTTTTCCTTGTTTGTTAATAAATCCTGCTTTTCCCGCTTTACTAACAACAGCCAATCCCGCAGAAAAATTATAAGCGGCATCATATTCTAAAGGGACAACCTTTTCTCCTTGTTCATTTACAAATCCATATTTGCGGTGTCTTCTGACTCTTATCAAACCATCAGTAAAAGAACTAGCAAAATCATACTCTAAAGGAATAACCACTTCTCCCTGTTGATTTACAAAGCCGTTTTTTTGATCTTTTTGCACATTGGCAAAATTTTCAGAAAAATCATATACCCAGTCATATTCTAAAGGGACAACTTCTTCCCCTTGTTTATTTACAAATCCATATTTACCATTCTTTTTAACGGCTACCAAGCCTTCAGAAAAATCACTGACTTTATCATACTCTATGGGTACAACTACTTTGCCTTGTTTATCTATCAAGCCCCATTTCAAATCTTTCATAACTTGCGCACACCCTTCAACAAAAGGACTTACCCAGTTATATTCTATAGGAACGACTACTTCTCCTTTTTTATTCACAAATCCCCATCTGCCAGCTTTTGCTACATTTGCCAAGCCTTCAGAAAAAGCACTAACATCATGATATTGTATAGCAACAACGACTTCTCCCTGTTCATTCACAAAACCCAACTGACCATCTTTTTCAACGATTGCCATACCTTCAGAAAAAGCATCCACATTATCATATTCTATAGAAACAACAACTTTTGCTCGCTTATCCACAACACCCCATTTGCCAGCTTTTTGCACTCTTGTCAATCCTGCAACCAAAGGAAATGCCAAATCATACTCTAAAGGAATAACCACTTCCCCCTGTTTATTCACAAACCCTACTTTTCCCTCTTTTTCGACTCTGGCCAATCCATCTGTAAAGTTACAATAACTTGTAAATTCAACCTTATCTGGCAATTGATAGCCGCTATCCAACTCACACGCTGCCATCACTTGGCTACTGATTGCCATAGATAACGCTACTACCAGCATTGCTACTAACTTTTTTATTTTTAACATCACTATTCACTTAACTTATTGTAAAAGAAAAAATAATTGATTTATTCGATATAAACCCAAGATATTAAATTATATTGAGTTAATTTACTCTCTGACCTTGCTTATTTATTTTAAAAAACTCACCGCCTGTTTCAACTCTTGCCATACCTTCAAAAAAGTCCCAAGCATTCAAATAATTCAAAGGTATTACTATTTTTCCTTGCTGATTAATAAACCCATATCTATTATATTTTTCAACTTTTGCCAACCCATCCTTAAAATCATAAACAGAATCGTATTCTAATTTTACAGGAATGACTATTTTTCCCTGCTTATCAATATAGCCATATTTATTATCTTTTTTAGCCACTGCCAACCCTTCACTAAATTCACTAATTTCATCATACTCTAAAGGAATAACCTTTTTTCCTTGCTTATTAATATAACCATATTTACCTTCTTTTTTTACTTTTGCTAATCCATCAACAAAAACAAAGGATTCATCATATTCTAAAGGAATAACTATTTTCCCTTTTTTGTTAATCAACCCCCATTTATTTGATTTTTTTATTATGATAAATCCATCGTCATCAATAATTTTATTGTTACCTTTACTCGCATTTCCAATATCATCGAATGCCAAGTCAACAACTATTTTCCCATTCATATTAATAAAACCAATTTTATTATTTTTTACAACCAATGCGATGTCATGCGCTTCATTAAATGGTAGTGCTAGGTCATATTGTGCGGCAATGACTTTTTCTCCCTTTTTGTTAATAAAGCCAACTTTTCTATTTTCTTCAATCACTGCCAATCCATTAGAAAAATAAGAAACATAATTATATTGTATTGGAATAACAACTTCTCCTTGTTTATTAATAAAACCCCATTTATCATCTTTTAAAATAGATATCAAACCATCAGTAAATTCACCAACTTTATCATATTCAAAAGGAATAATAACCCCACCATATTTATTTACAAACCCGTATTTTCCATCACGCTCAACTACCATCACCCCTTGTTGTTGCATACATGGTTTCGTAAATTTAATCCCTTGTGCTAAAATGTAACTTTCTTCTAATTTGCATTCATCCATTATCTGAGCATTGGCTAACATAGATAATGTCATGGTCAGTACAGCGACTAACTTTTTATTTTTTAGCATAGCCATCCTTTTATTTTTCAAAATCATTTCTCACAATACCACATTTTTTGATAATAAAAATTTGGCTTAATAGTCATTTCTACTCTATAGTCTGAGATACTACCCCGATTAACACTGCTTTGTTGATTTGCATCAGTTGTACCATCATCTTCCCAATGACAATAATGACAAATATCATAACCCGTTCCACGCTTAGGGTCATAGATTTCAGTTAATGTTTTATAACCGCAACAAGGGCAGGCAAATAAATCAGCTACGTCTCCCACTACTTCTACTCGTCTGTCTGTCAATATGCCATATAAACTTGCTAGATAACCATTACTAACGCCTGCATAAATATCACTCAAATAATCAGCCAGTTGTACTTGCAAATTATCTTGTGATAACTCTACGTCTACCGTATCAATTAATTGCTCATAAGATAGACATCTTATTTTAAATTCTGCAATGGTTTGAAAGACTTGCAACCTTAAGATTTGCTGCATAACATGTCCTATTTTTTAATATAATTTTTCAGTCCGTCTTTATTCAATATATGATTCTTTAATCATTAGCCCTATAATAGCAAATCTATCACCATAACTTTACCCATCTCAACCTTAACCACCTGAATTTTTATGGTTATCTTCTTTGGCGACACTTATGTCATTTGAGCAATTTACCCTATTTTTTTTAAGTACCTTTGTCATCTCTGCCACACCAGGTCCTAATATGCTACTTGCCTTTCAGCATGGGCTAAATTATGGAGTGAAACGCACCTTATGGACACTCGCAGGGCTTAGTATTGGACTGTTTATCCTACTGTTATCAACGTTACTAGGGCTGAACATCATCAGTCGCCAATTTCCGTGGTTATTGCTAGCAATTAAAGTTGTGGGGGCATTGTATCTGCTATATTTAGGGGTAAAATCATGGCAAACAGGTAAAGAAGACACCAAGCTGCTAAATGCCTCAAATACCCCTAATAATGCTACAAATAGCATAAATCCAAAGCGAGTTCATTCCTCACTGTCACTATTTCGTATTGGTGTGTGGGTGTCTTTGTCTAACCCCAAGGCGATATTATTTTTTGCTGCCTTCTTCCCGAAGTTTATTAATTTTTCTGCGCCCCTACTGCCACAATATGTGTGGCTCACCATTGGGCTATTTATCAGTGAGACAATTTGGCAACTGATTTATACTTTTGGGGGCAAAAAATTGGCAAGATGGCTGGCAACAGGACAGCGATTGTTATGGCTCAATCGCATTTGTGGATTGATTTTCGTAGGGATTGCAGTGGCTTTGCTTTGGGAGGTAGGACACGGGATGATTTAAGTATAAGTATATGATTAGGCATATTATTTGCTTAGGCTATTTAGATTGTAGCAAACAAAAACCCCTCTTAGTTCTTATGCTAAGAGGGATTTTTAAATTATTAAACGACTACTTTAATCAACGCGTTGCCCTTGTTTGTTAATATGAAAAGTCTCGCCATCTTTCACTACTCTTGCTGTACCTTCTGTAAAAACACTTGCCATATCATAGTCATAATCAATGACCAGCTGATTGTCTGTATTGACAAATCCCCATTTGCCATCTTTTTGTACACCTATCATTCCCTCAGAAAAATAAGCAATCGCTTCATACTCTATCAGGATGATAAGGTTATTATCCTCATCAATCATGCCCCACTTATTATTTTGTGCAACCCCTGCCATACTATTATGGAAATCACTCATACTGTCATAGACTAGCGGAATAATATTTACCCCATTTTCATCAAAAACCCCGACCTTGCCGGCTTTAAATGCTACCCATAAATTGTTTCGTGTATGCTTAAAACCATCATAAATAGCAGGCAGTAAAATTTTTCCTTGCTGATTAATAAGACCCCATAAATTATCTTTTACTACTGGTGCTAATTTACCTTTAAAATGAGCTAAATCATCATAAACAACGGGCAATACTACTTGCCCTCGTTGGTTTAAAATATCAAATTTGCCATCTTTTATCAGTAGCATTAATTTTTTTTCAAACTGAGTAATTTTATCATATTGCAAAGGAGCAAGAAAACTTACATATTCATCCACAACTCCCCACTGATCATTCTTTGCAATGGCTATCATTCCCTGTTGTAAAAAGCTAACATCATCATAAGTTAATTGATTAATAGCATTTCCTTGAGCATTAATAAACTGCCATTTTTCATTATCTTTGACTAATGAAATATTATTTTTTAAAGGTATGATGCTCTCATAAATAAAAGGAATCACAACTTCATTATTTTTATTAATAAAACCCCATTTATCATCTTTTTTAACAGGTGCGATATTGTTTTTAAAATTATAATTATTACCATCTACATAATAATTTAGTGACGCACCAACATAAACCAAAGGAATTATCAGTTCATTTTTTTTATTGATAAAACCTGACTTTCCAGATTTCGATACTCTTGCTAATCCCTCCGAAAATCTTCCAATCCAATCATACTGAAAATCTATAATTATACGATTATTTTTATCAACAACACCAAATAAATTGTCTTTTTTTACAACCGCTAAACCCTGATTAAAATTAGTTGCTAAGTCATATATAGTAGGAATAACCAGTTTTCCATTTTGATTAATATAACCAAACTTTTCACCAACTTGTACTATTGCTAATCCATCATAAAAAAGACCAATCCCATCATATTTTAGCGGAATGACTGTCTGTGCTTGATGATTAATAAAACCATATTTTTGATTCTTTTCGACCGCAGCCATACCATTAGAAAAAGAACTAATGTTATCATATTCTAAAGGGACAATAATTTGACCTTGTTTATTTACCACACCATATTTATCATTATTATCAACCACTGCCAGTCCATCTTTAAATTCACAATCAAAGCCAAAACCCACACCTTTAGGCAGTTGATAACCTGTATCTAATTCACAATTTGCCAACGCTGGCATACTAACTATCATAATTAACGCAGCAGTCATGATAGCTGTGTGTGTTTTTATAATCTGCATGATTATTCCTTGTATTTACTTTTGTTGTGTTTGCAAAATTTATCGCATAAAAAACCTCAAAACTTGCATTAAATACTAGCATTTATCTATGATACACAACAGCATACCATCTAAATTTCATTTAAGAATATCATAATGACATTTTATTACGTATTGGACTTTGTTATTTCCCTCATAATGCCCTATTTTAGCCTTAAATGAATATAATCATCCATATTCTTAGCTTAGCCAAAAGTTTCAAAGGATAACCATGAACACATTCCCGCTATTTTTTAAGTTTGAAAATCAGCCTGTTGCCATTATTGGTGGCGGCGAGGTGGCACAGCGTAAGGCTGATTTACTCAAGCGTGCAGGCGCAAATTTGACCATTGTTGCCCCCAAAATCAGTACAGATATTTATGCGTTATTGGGTAATGATAAGCAGGATGATAAGCAAAGAAGTACAGAAAATAAGCATCAACTTGTTTGTGAGACGTATGATAAAAAGTGGCTAGTAGGTAAGCGTATTGTTATTGCAGCTACAGATGATAAACAGCTAAATAAACAGATTTATCAAGATGCTAAGGCATTAAATATCCCTATTAATGTAGTGGATACGCCGCATTTGTGTGATTTTATTTTTCCTGCGATTGTCGATAGAAATCCGATTGTGATTGGTATTTCGTCTAATGGGCAAGCGCCTGTATTGGCTCGCCTGCTACGGGCAAGGCTTGAGACACTAATACCACAAGGCTATGGTAAGTTGGCAAAACTGGCAGGTAATATGCGTGCTGAGGTGAAAGCTAAAATTCCGACGTTAACGGGCAGGCGGCAGTTTTGGGAGCGCGCATTTGAGGGTCGAGTCAGTGAATTGATGTTTGCAGGACGTGAGGGGGACGCTGAGGCAACTTTGCGGCAGGATTTAGCACAGATAGCAGATGATTATTTATCGCCAGTAGCACAAACACCTTCAAAATCAGCCTCAACACATTCAACAAACGGTGAGGTTTATGTGGTCGGTACAGGGCCGGGTGATGCTGAACTACTGACGTTTAAGGCGCTGCGTTTGATGCAGCAAGCAGATATTGTCTATTATGATGCGTTGGTATCCCCGCAAATATTAGATTTATGCCGCCGTGATGCTGATAAGGTCTATGTTGGTAAAAAACGTAGCGAGCATGCGGTAGCCCAACAAGATTTAAATCAGTTGCTTGTGGATAATGCAAAAAAGGGCAAGCGAGTGGTACGTCTCAAAGGCGGTGACCCGTTTGTGTTTGGACGTGGTGGTGAGGAAATACAAGCCCTGCAAGCAGCAGGTATCCCTTATCAAATCGTTCCGGGGATTACTGCTGCTAATGCGGCGGCTTGCTATACTGGCATTCCGCTAACCCATCGTGACCATGCTCAATCGGTGAAATTTGTGTCTGGATTCTTAAAAGCAGGTGAACCCAATACTGATTTTGCCCAGCTATTAGACCCTGAGCAGACGGTGGTGTTTTATATGGGGTTAAGTGCGCTTGAGCGACTGACCCAAGGATTAATAAAGGCGGGCAAGCCTGCCAATACCCCGATAGCGATAGTCTCTCATGCCAGCCTGCCCAATCAGCGAGTATTAACAGGCACACTAACTAATATTGTGGCAAAACAAACCGATGCTAACCTACCAACCCCTGCGATTATCATCATGGGTGAGGTAGTAAACCTGCATCAAACGCTGGCATGGTATGGTGATGATATTGCTAAGCTTAGTCAGCAAGCACATGCACTCAATATGGTTTAAAAAGACAATCAAAGTATAACAAAGGGGGGGGTATTCCCTCTTTTTTTATGCATTCTGGATATTAATCAGTTCATTAACGCTTCATCATGCAAATTTAGCCAATTTTCACATGAAAGTAAAAAAACAGCTGTACGCCTTATAGATATTAGCCTAGCGGGGTGAATGTTCAATAGACCCTAACCATTATAGTCAACGAACTTGATAACTGTTACGGTGTTAGGCTCGTTTACTGTACAACCGTACTATCTGCACTCGTCTGCCTTGTACCAGTTTATAATTTCACTGGCTATAGTTGGTTAGGACTTACACAAAACAAAATTGCGTAAGTCCTTCATTAAATAGACTATCAAAAATCACACTCAAACAATCATATTCACACGACAACTGTTGTCACCTAGTTTAACTTTAAAGATGATTGATGTTTAGTTTTAGTTTAAGATGAGCTTAATAAGCAACAGTAAACCCTACTATTAAATTAGGACGATATCAAATTAAGACAACATTAAATTAGGACGACAATATGACTAACAATGCACACGACAATGAAACAAATAAACTATCTTATGCCACCCCAGACAACCAGTTTCATTGGTCAAAAAAACAGCAAAAGATTTTAGATGACTATCGAGCCAATCGCTTTGCTCAGGCATTGGCGTATCAGCCTGAAGTGGACAATACACCCATTCAAGCCAGTGATTTAGATATCACAACTTCACAACAAGAACAATGGCTTGCCCTTGCTAATGAGTGGATACAAGCAGACGATGACGCATTAGTAGATTATCAAAACTGTGCCGAACTGTGGCAAACTCATTTAAATTTAAATTTCTCACGTTGTCATAGTTTTACTATAAAGCTCAATCATTATTTATTTGCTAAGTTATCTCTATCCAAACAAATCAGCTTTACGGCAATATTAGCCAGTTTACAAGACCCCATTTATATACGGCAACTTTGTGAAGGTCATCGACAAACGCTATTTTATATTCAAGCCCACGTTCATCAGCTAAAACAGCAGTCACCTAAAGAATATGAAGTGTTATTTAACCGCCATCAGCAGTTATTGCCATCTTTGCGAGCATTTTATTTTTTTGCTGATGTGCCTTATCCTCGACAATCTTTTGAGCATATAAAGCGTCCATATTGGGAAGGTGCCCCCTCCATTCAGATTTTATTTATTCATCATACTTATAATTCAGCGGTATTTGTTCCTGCTTATAAGCAAGCAGTAAGTAGTAAAGCATTTAAAGACAGTGATACCCTACCACCTTTATTAGATTTTATTGCTCTATCGCTATCTGATGCTGAGGACAAGACTCAGACTGACACTAAAGAGAAGGACGAGCAAGCGTTTGCCTCTATTGCTACCTTACTAAATCATAAGTTCAATGATTACCGTTCCCCCTATCAAGACCATTCCTATAAAAATCTACGGCAAGTATTTAAGGTATTGCAAGATTATCATCATGAGCACTATCTAACATGGTTGCTTGAGCGTATCTATAATAAGAATTTTAGTAAGCTATTAGCCGTTTGGGTCAATCACTATCCTATATTTACAAGCCTAAAAATGCTTGAGCGTTTAAATACCCTATATACATCACTCAATGACTGTCCTGACTTCTCACAAATGACTAAAAAGCTGATAAATGAACAGTATTATAAGAAAAAACAAAAATATGATTTTCTCGTCTATCGTGCTGAGCACTTGTTACCAATTATCAAACATACCTTGACCGATATATTGATCAATGAGCCCACAGATTTTGAAAAAATTGAAATGCTATATATGAAGCAAGACAACAATAAACAAGTCACCAAACCAGATACACAGCAAACAACAGGTACTCAAACACCTACAAACTGTTATCATGTTGCCCCGATATTTGCTGAAGTTCGAGAAATGATAGCCAGTACACAGTCAGCAACTGCCTCGCCCAGTGATGACAATAATAGTAATGGCAGTGATACTAACAAAGCTGACGATACGAACGAAAAACAAGCACAAGAGCAACTACAAAATCAATCACAAATACTATCAGAATGGCTGACCACCCCACCTTGGTCTTATAAAAAATATCGCTTACAAGCACCAAAATTACCTGAACATTTATCTATTCATGGTTTTCCACGTCCGATTTTACAAGTTGATGGCAGTGAATTGGCATTGCCATTATTTGAAAATCTATTGGGTATCTTGATTAAATCCAATTTTAAAAAATGGATTAAACCGCTCACTGATGCAGATATGCAGGCAATATTATCGCCCTTTACTCGAACGTCATTAAATGACTTGGGGCAAGCATTGTGGGACGTAGGTTTCCCTGAGCCTTGTGGGTGGCTGATGAATGCAGAGGCATTGCCGACTATTGAGTCCCTACGGAAACAAAAACACCGTAAATTAATCCGTATGATGAAAGCCAATATTGAGCTTTGGTATGAGATTGAATTACAGAACAGTCAACGCAAGCAAAATAATCCGTCATTAAAATTTGCCCATAGTGTGGATATCAGTGCAATAGTGAACGAATTGTTATATCAGTATGCTAAAAGTAAGTCACACTTTCGCACGCTGATTAAACAAGCATTGGCTGATATTTGCGATATCACCTCACTCTCATTAATAGAATTGCGAGATTTGGCAGTGCCATGTTTGGGCTTTGATGCTCAAGGCGAGCGTCATTTTGTTTTAGATGAAGCGGGCAATCAGCGATTAACGCTACGTTTAGACGCTCATTTATCGCCATTATTATTGGATATGCAGGGGCAGTTATTAAACAGTTTCCCTCGTGCCAAAAAAGGCGATGATAAAGAACGCTTTCGACAAGTCAATAATGAGATTAAACAGCTTAAAAAGCAGTTGGATAAATTATACAAAACATTAAATCAACGATTTGAGCAAGAGTTAGAAAAAGCCCATCACCGCCAGCCTTTATTTATGTATGAGTATTTTTGCCATCACCCAATATTACAAAAATATGCACAGAATTTGTTATGGACAGTTACTATTCGCCCTGATAAACCAAATACTGCTGAGGAGGCGAAACAAAGTAGCGATGATGAGGACGAAGCAAAATCATTCTCCGCTGGCTTGTATGCTGATAATCCGCTCAACCATACGTTTATTATGGCAGAGGACGGCAGTTTTATTAATGCTGACTATGATGAGATTGCCCCTGAGCAGTTTGCAGAGTGGCAGAAAAAGTGGCAACAAAATGAGGAGCAAATGCAATATTGTGTGATATTGACTTACCCCAGCTATATAAGCCAATCACAGTTAGATTCATGGGTAGAGCTATTGGCTGACCATGCCATCGCCCAACCGATTGAGCAGATAAATATACCCTGTCTGCGTGCCACCGAAGAGGAAAAGAGTTTGGGTAAAATCACTCGCTTTGATAACTGTTATTTTCATATTAATGAGCTGGTTGCTCAGCTAAAAGAGGTTGTAGGTGGTGGTTATTATTTTAGAGAGATTAAAGATAACTCGTTGGAAATAAGCAGCGTAGTAGAATTTAGCAATGAGCCTGAATTATATGACGATCAACTTTATTCCAGAAAAAATAAGCGTTTTGGTGAAGATAATTATCTGTATATTCGCTTATCTGAGCCCTTTCCCGCCTACTCATATAGTGAGCAACACGGTAGAAATATGCCTTTTTCTATGCTTAGCCAAAAGGTGCAGATAAAACCTATTGATATTTGTGATAAAAATCCACTTATTATTAGTAAGGTATTGCAAGCACTGTCCTCTATTGCTAAATGCTAATAAAAAATATCACTTAATTAACCATTAGTTGATTAGGACTTATACAAAACAAAATTGCGTAAGTCCTTCATTAAATACCTTATCAAAAATCACACTCAAACAATCATATTCACACGACAACTGTTGTCACCTGATTTAACTTTAAAGATGATTGATATTTAGTCTTAGTTTATGATGGGCTTAATAAACAACAACAAACCATTATTATTGTTAAATTAGGACGACAATATGACTAACAATGCACACGACAATGAAACAAACACACTATCTTATGCCACCCCAGACAACCAGTTTCATTGGTCAAAAAAACAGCAAAAGATTTTAGATGACTACCGAGCCAATCGCTTTGCTCAAGCATTGGCTTATCAGCCTGAAGTGGACAATACACCCATTCAAGCCAGTGATGTAGAAACCACAACTTCACAACAAGAACAATTGCTTGCCCTTGCTAACGAGTGGATACAAGCAGACGATGACGCATTAGTAGATTATCAAAACTGTGCCAAACTGTGGCCAACACATTTAAATTTAAATTCCTCAGATTATAGCTTTACTGTAGATCTCAATCATCGTTTATTTGCTAAATTATCTCTATCCAAAAAAATCAGCTTTACGGCAATATTAGCCAGTTTACAACACACCACTTATATACAGGAGCTTTGTCAACGTCATCGACAAACGCTATTTTATATTCAAGCCCACATTCATCAGCTAAAACAGCAGTCACCTAAAGAATATGAAATGTTATTTAACCGCCATCAGCAGTTGTTGCCATCTTTACGGGCATTTTATTTTTTTGCTGATGTGCCTTATCCTCGGCAATCTTTTGAGCATATAAAGCGTCCATCTTGGGAAAACACTCCCTCCGTTCAGATTTTATTTATTCATCATACTTATAATTCAGCGGTATTTGCTCCTGCTTATAAGCAAGCAGTGCGTAGTAAAGCATTTAAAGACCGTGACACTCTGCCACACTTATTAGATTTTATTGCCCTATCGCTATCTGATACTGAAAACAAGGCTAAGACTGACACTAAAGAGAAAGACGAGCAAGCGTTTGCCTCTATTGCTACCTTACTAAATCATAAGTTCGATGATTACCGATCTCGCTATCAAGAAAACATACAGCAAGTGCTTAAGGTATTGCAAGATTATCATCATGAGCAATATTTAACATGGTTACTTGAGCGTATCCATAATAAGAATTTTAGTAAGCTATTAGCCGTTTGGGTCAATCACTATCCTATATTTACAAGCCTAAAAATGCTTGAGCATTTAAATACCCTATATACGTCACTCAATGACTATCCTGACTTCTCACAAATGACTAAAAAGCTGATAAATGAACAGTATGATGAGGAAAAACAAAAATACGATTTTCTCGTCTATCGTGCTGAGATCTTGCTACCAATTATCAAAAATATTTTGACCGATATATTGGTCAATAAGCCCACAGATTTTGAAAAAATTGAAATGCTACATATAAAGCAAGACAGCAATAAACAAGTCACCAAACCAGATACACAGCAAACAACAGACACTCAAACACCTACAAACTGTTATCATGTTGCCCCAATATTTGCTGAAGTTCGAGATATGATAGCCAGTACACAGTCAGCAACTGCCTCACCCAGTGATGAAAAGCAGGCACAAGAGCTGTCAGAATGGCTGACCACCCCACCATGGTCTTATAAAAAATATCGCCTACCAGCACCAAAATTACCTGAGCATTTATCTATTCATGGTTTTCCACGTCCAATTTTACAAGTTGATGGCAGTGAATTGGCATTGCCATTATTTGAAAATCTATTGGGTATCTTAATTAAATCCAACCTTAAAACATGGATTGATCCACTCACTGATGCAGATATGCGGGCAATCTTATCTCCCTTTACTCGAACGTCATTAAATGACTTGGGGCAAGCATTGTGGGACGTGGGTATCACTGAGCCGTGGGGGTGGCTGATGAATGCAGAGGCATTGCCGACTATTGAATCCCTGCGTCCACAACAAAACCGTGATTTAATCCGTATGATGAAAGCCAATATTGAACTTTGGTATGAGGTTGAGTTACAAAATAATCCGTCATTAAATTTTGCCAATAGTGCGGATATAAGTGCAATAGTAGGCGAATTGTTATATCAGTATGATAGAAGTACCTCACACTTTCGCACGCTGATTAAACAAGTATTGGCTGATATTTGTGATACCACCTCACTATCATTAATAGAATTGCGAGATTTGGCAGTGCCATGTTTGGGCTTTGATGCTCAAGGCGAGCGTCATTTTGATTTAGATGAAGCGGGCAATCAGCGATTAACACTACGCTTAGACGCTCATTTATCGCCATTATTATTGGATATGCAGGGGCAGTTATTAAACAGTTTCCCTCGTGCCAAAAAAGGTGATGATAAAGAACGCTTTCGACAAGTCAATAATGAGATTAAACAGCTTAAAAAACAATTGGATAAATTATATGAAACGTTAAATAAGCAATTTGAGCGAAATTTGCTACTAGCAGAATCTCGCCAGCCTTTATTTATGTATGAGTATTTTTGTCATCATCCAATATTACAAAAATATGCCCAGAATTTGTTATGGACAGTCACTATTCGCCCCGATCAGCCAAACAAGGAATACATCTCCGCTGGCGTATATGCTGATAATCCGCTAAACCATACCTTTATCATGGCAGAGGACGGTAGTTTTATGAATGCCGACTATGATGAGATTGCCCCCGAGCAGTTTGCAGAGTGGCAGAAAAAGTGGCAAAAAAATGAGCAACAAACGCAATATTGTGTGATATTGACTCACCCCAGCTATGTAAGTCAATCACAGATCGATTCATGGGTAGAACTATTGGCTGACCATGCCATCACCCAACCGATTGAGCAGATAAATATACCCTGTCTACGTGCCACCGATGAGGAAAAAAGCGTGGGTAAAATCACTCGCTTTGATGACTGTTATTTTCATATTAATGAGCTGTTTACTCAGCTACAAAAGGTTATAGGTGGCGGTTATAAATTTAGAGAGATTAAAGATGACTCGTTGGAAATAAGCAGCGTAGTAGAATTTAGCAATGAGCCTGAATTATATGGCGATCAACTTTTTTCCAGAAAAAATGAGCGTCTTGGTGAAGATAATTATCTGCATATTCGCTTATCTGAGCCCTTGCCCTACTATAGTGAACAACATGGTAGAAGGGTAACTTTTGATGAACTTAACCAAAAGGTACAGATAAACGCCATTGATATTTATGATAAAAATCCAATCATTATTAGCAAAGTACTGTTGGCATTGTCCTCTATTGCTAAATGCTAACACAATGAATCAGCATAACCATCATTTATCATACAATTAAAAAAAGGACTAAAAATGGTCAATAGCAATGAGATAAAAAGCAATACCACAGGTATTCCACAGGCACTATTATCAACCGACTGGCAAAAAACCACCCGTAAACGCAATATTATATTGAATGAAACGGTGTCACGCTGTGCCAGCAATCACACAACATCAGTTTCAACCTCGGCCTCAACAACGGATAAGCAAGATAACACAGAGGATAAACAACAAGTTCCTCTAGTTGATGCACTCACTGCCCCCGTTATCGCCAGCACAGGCGAGCCACTGCCCAGTGATGCCTTTGAGCAGTTGTTATTAATGCTTAAATTCAGCTCGTTGGATAAACCCATTATCACTTTATCCTCCGTATTACCTGCTTTTACACCCGAATCACTGGCGACACTTGCCAATGAGTTATGGGACGACTATGAGGACACCAGTGGCAGGGACAAAGACAGTTGGTTTGATAGTTTTGATAAAAATAAACGCTGGTTTATGACCGCCTCAGCATGGCTGGCAGATAAAAGTATTGCCGATAAGGTTTGGCAATTTATTAAAGACTATGAATCCATGCCTACCCAGCGTGGCTCCATCACCCACAGCTTTAAAGTATTGGCAACGCTTGCCAGCAACTATCCTGATAGTGAGCGTGCCGAGAAGTCATTGCAAATGCTGATAAAAATCAGCCAAAAAGCCCGTTCTACATTGCGTCCACATGCCGATAAGGCATTGAGTCATTATGCCAAATGCTTAGGCTTAAGCACTGAGCAGTTGGCAGATAAGTTATTGCCTAATTTTGGCTTGGATAAATACGGCACATTGGTGGTTGATTATAATCCCCATCAGCCAGATTCACGCAAAATTACCGTCAGTCTAACCGATGATTTAACCTTTGCTTATCATGATGAAACAGGTAAAGCGTTTAAAAACCCACCCAAAGCAGGGAAAAATGATGATGAAAATGCCGTCAAAGAATTTTTGGCTCAACACAAACTGGATAAAAAACAGCTTAAAGAGTTGCGTATCAACTTGCCCAAAAGACTAGAGCAAATGATGATAGAGCAACGGGCATTATCCTTAAGCGATTTTATGGATTATTACGTCCATCACCCCGTCATGGCTCAGTTAAGCAAACGACTACTATGGCAAGTACAGCTCACAGATAATAATGAGGTAAATGACAGTCATCATAGCAGTGACAATGACAATAATAGTGCTAAGAGCAAGGACAACACTAAGAGTAAAAACAATGCTAAGGATAAAAGCAATAAATGCCAATTATTTTGGCTGAGTGAAAGTCTTGAATTGCTTGATGCTGAGGATAATTTACTTAGTGAAGGTATATTAAAAAATAGCTTAGTGGCTAACAATGATAACAAACATGATGCTAAAGATGCTAAAAAAGACACGCCTCAATCGGTAGCAACCCCAACAGTAACAATAACTCTCGTCCACCCCATTTTGTTAAGCAAAGAACAGCTTGCAACTTGGTCAGAGCAGTTTAATGATTATCAAATCATACAGCCATTTGCACAGCTAGCCCGTCCTGTTTATTCTCTGAGTGATAAAGAAAAATCAACGGGTGAAATACACCGTTTTGATAATGATACCTTTGCCACAGGCAGTGTCATTGGTTTACGTTCTGGTACTCAAAATTGGGAAGTCATACAGTATCGAGGTGGCTATTGTGGTGCTTATGACAAAGTAATAAATGGGCATAAACTGTCCATCACCTTGCAAGAAGGCTATCCTTTGTATGAAGGTGTACCTAAACCTGATAATGGGCAACAAATAGAGCCTTTATTAGTGCCAAAAGATATTGATGATATCACCGCCAGTGAGTTTTTATTAGCCGTTGATTCGATGGTTAGGCTATAGGCTAGTAGGCTAGCGATTTAATTGGCAATACTAAATTGGCTATATTGGCATAAATAAAAAAACTGACAATTAGGATTTACCATGTCTAGTAAAAAACACACATCAGAGCAAACAACAGCACAACTATCAGAGCAGACAGCACAGCAACAGCAACGTCCGCCTGCAGAAGTGCGTTATGCCAATGAATTGCAACGCCTGCAAGAATATGACCAGACACAACAAAAAACACAGCCCAGACCCACCCCACAAGGGTGGCAAATGTCGATGTTAGCAGTGCGAGATTTTATTTTGGGCAATGCCTCGCTTGATATTGAAAAAAAGCTGGTCTGTCCCGCAAGTATGATTGAGCGAATATTGGTAACGCTTGCCAGCCAGCGGGCATTATTGCTTATCGGTGAACCCGGTACTGCCAAATCCATGTTATCTGAATTATTGGCAACCGCCATCAGTGGTAACAGCACCTTGACGGTACAAGGCAGTGCTGCTACCAGTGAAGACCAAATTCGCTATGGCTGGAATTATGGCTTGCTATTGAATGAAGGTCCTAGCACTAAAGCGTTGGTTGCCTCACCTGTGATGCGAGCCATGCAAGAGGGCAAAATTGTCCGCTTTGAGGAAATTACTCGTTGTCCACCAGAAGTACAAGATGGCTTGTTATCCATATTATCTGAGCGTCTATTAATGGTGCCAGAATTGGCACATAACGATGAACACGCCACCATTTATGCAAAGGCTGGTTTTAACTTAATTGCCACTGCCAATACACGTGACAAAGGGGTCAATGAGATGTCTGCCGCCCTAAAACGGCGTTTTGCTTTTGAGACGGTGTTTCCCATTGCCCATATTGACGATGAAATGAGTTTGGTAAAACGTCAAGTCAAGCAATTATTAACTGAGCAAGGCATTGATACTGCCCCCTCTGATGAGGTGATTAAGATTTTGGTTACCATGTGCCGAGAGCTACGCACAGGCATAAAAACCTCGGGCAATGCCATTGAAAAGCTATCGACTACGCTAAGTACTGCCGAGGTGGTCAATGTAGCACAGGCGGTATGTTTGCATGGTTATTTTTTACGTGGCGATGCAGGCTCCCCTGCCGATATTTTAAATGCCATGCTTGGCTGTGCCATCAAAGATAACAATGATGACAAGCTTAAGTTACGCCGTTATCTTGACCACCACGCCAAACAACGCCCAGAATCTGGCTGGCAGGATTTATACCAATCCCGATTAGAGCTATTAGGGTAATTGGTGATGACAACTGTGACTGAGCCAACCACTACTCACCCAGCAAAAAACGCTATTCAAGCGGTACATTTTATTGGTATTCGCCATCATAGCCCTGTGTGTGCTACCTTGGTGCAACAATGGATATTGACGCATCGCCCTGCGGTGGTATTGATTGAAGCCCCCAGTGATATTAAGCCACAGTTGGCACAGTTTTTTTTGCCACACCAATTGCCCATTGCCTTATACAGCTATCGCCAAGAGCGAGTTTTAGCACAGCCTATTGCCGATTTGGATTTAGAGGGCAATAACTTAGAGGGCAATAATTTAGAAAACAACAATTTAGACGCTCAAGATAATATCCAAACAGCTCAAAGTTGGTTTCCCTTATTAGACTATTCACCAGAATGGCTCGCCATTCAGATAGCAGGTAAAATTAATGCCGAGATTGATTTTATTGACCTACCCCATTGGAGCTATCGGGCAAGTATTCATCATAATTGGCAAGACAGTACAGACAATCAAACCCCTTCATCTACTCAATCATTGGATAACGATAACCAAGCAAACAATCGTTATCATCATATCCTTACCCAACTATTAGAACAAACGGGCTGTGATAATCAAGATGCCTTATGGGAGCGATGGTTTGAACAAACCACTGACCTGAATCATTTTGACAACCAATACTTTGATAATAAGCACTTTGACAATATTGAAACTCGGTTGGCTTATTATTTTGATGTGTTACGAGGTGACGCCAAAGGCTCACTAGAAGACCGTTGCCGAGAAGGATATATGGCACAATGGATTGCTTATCATCAAGACAAACTGGCAACGAGTCAGCAAAATAAGTACTCCAATAAGCAAAACAAACAAGGGGGTATTTTGGTGGTGTGTGGGGGTTGGCACATCAATGGTATCAAACAGCAACTTAGCCAGTTACAACCACATTCAAAACAACAATTAAAACAACAGCCAACACAACAAAAAACAGAGGAAACCTTATTACCCTCACCACCTGATATGCAGCGTTATGTTAAGCAGTTTTTTCAATTGCAACATGCTCAATCACAACATGAGCAGACAGAAGATAATAAAAATAATGCTGATATTAAAGGTGCTGAAAATAAGGATAGCAATGACTATAACGATGACGCTGAGTTTGATAATTTGTTACCACATACGCAAATTATCAGTCAAGGCAACTATCTAATACCGTTTAGCTTTAAGCAGGTCGAAAGCCTTATGGGTTATGGGGCAGGTATGCCCTCACCGCAGTATTACCAGTGGTTGTTTGATGCCAAGATGAACCACCAAATCGCCCATGACACCGCCATGATAGCCATTTGCCAAGCCATACGGCAAGCAAAACAGCCCCTATCCACAGCGACACTAACGGCATGGCAACACAGCAGTGCCAGTTTGGCAGCTCTGCGTGGTTTGGCTACCCCGAGTCGGCAAGAACTGCTAGATGCCATGTTAAGCTGTGTGGTCAATGATACCTTACCGATGGTCAGCCCTTGGAATGATTCTAAACTAAACCACGCCAGCAACGATGGCTGGCAATATTTGCGTTTATTACATAGCGATGACCACCCATTAATCCGCCTTGCGTTGACCACATTAACAGGACAACGCAGTGGCAGACTGGCACAGGATACCCCCACACCACCCCTACTCAGTGCCATTGAAACGTTGCTACAACGTTTTGACTTAATGCCCACTGACCAGCCACAAACATTAAAATTAAGCTATCGTGACCCCGTTGAGCGAGAAAAATTACATATTTTATGGCAATTATCAGTACTTAACATTTCTAGTGTGCAGTTAATTACCCAAAACACCAATCTAAACACTAACCAACAGTCAAACAACAACTCAAATAACAACCCAAACACTAACCAAAAAGTAAATAGCCCTTTAGCCACTGAACAATGGCAACTACATAAAAATGCACATTGGCAAGTCGAGCTTATCCAAGCTTCACGTTATGGGGCAAACCTTGTACAAGCCAGTCAAACAGCATTAAATGAACGCTTTTATCAAGTTCAGCAACTGCCTGATGCTGACAGCCAAATTGATGCCATCACCCAAATTTTTAGTAGCGTTATTCATTGTGGCTTTGATACATGGTCAGCCCAACTGATTACTCAGCTTGAACGGCTATTGCCACATATCCAAAAACGCCAAGCCATCAGCAGATTGGGTAATCGGCTGATTAGTATGCAATTGCAAGGATTTTGGGGGCAAGATATTGAGCGTCTATTGGCGATGCCCTTAATTTTGGTGATTCAGCGTTTGCTATGGTTGGTCGATGGTGATTATAGTCATAGTAACAGCCAACATCATCAAGACAAACAAGCCGACATCACCAGTATCCAAATCATCACGCATGGCATTGAGCAAGCAGACAGACTCAATCAAATGGCACAAATAACACTAAGCTCACTTAACCCACTTAACTCATTTAGCCCACTTAGCTCGCCCAGTTCTCAATCAGCAAATTTACCAACCACACAAGTAACACCGCTTGACCCATTGAGTATGTGCCAAGTGCTACAACGTCTAAGCCTTGATAATCAAACCAGTGCAACATTAAGAGGCAGTGCCGTTGGCAGTTACCAACGCTTGATTCATCAGTTTGGTCAATCTGCTCAGCTAGATTTAGTTGCCATAGATTTAATTGGTATTATCAAAAGCGTGCCTGTGGTTGATAAATTGGGTGATTTTTTATTGGGATTGTTTGCCACTGCCCGCCATGAAATCACTCGCCAAGCGGATTTATTAGACAGTTTGCACCAAATTTTTAGCCAAATAAATGACACCGAATTTTTAACCGCATTGCCCAGTTTACGCCAAGCATTTGGCTGGTTTCCCCCACGAGAACGACAGCAACTTGCCAAACAACTTGCCTCTATTATGGGATTAAATAACGAGCAAGCACAACAGTGGCAACGGTTAATCCAACAACCCCTTCCCCAAGACAGCCAAACATTGGCAAGACAAATAAGTCATGCCAGCAAAATTGAGCAACAAACCTTAGCCTATCTGCAACAAATTTATCCGCCATTTTGGCAACAAATTTGGGAGCAAGACTGATGACATTATCTGCACCACAGCCAATAGCAACTACAAAGTCACAAAATAGCGATGACGACCAGCCCCCATTATCTATTCAAGACCGCTGGCGACTGTTATTAGGCGAAGTATGTGACAGCAGTTTTGGGCAAAATCAAAATTCCACCGTGAGCCAAATGAATCAACATCTCACTTGGCTATATGGTCGTGAACAAGCAGGTTTAGGCTTAAATACTGGCAATGGTGTTGGTGGTAGTGACAGCAATCAAGAACAGTTGCAACGCCAAGTAGGGCAAGGTGCGTCCACCTTAAGCACGCCAGAGTGGATAAATAACATTGAAGTGCTGTTTCCCAAACAAACCGTCGAACGCCTACAAAAAGATGCATTAGAACTCTATCAACTCGATGACTTGGTGACCTGCCCTGAAGTTTTGCAACGGGCAACACCCAATCCCACCTTATTATCGGCAGTATTGCGTACCAAACATCTGATGAATCCTGAGGTGCTGGCTATGGCTCGTAAATTAGTCAAGCAAGTGGTCGAGGAATTACTAAACAAATTAAAACTGGATATCGAGCGTAGTACTCTTGGTAAAAGAGAACCTGTCCAACTTAAAAAGCAAGGCAGTAGCAAACAACTGGCATTTAAAGCCACCATCAAACGCAACTTACAGCATTATGACCCCAAACGCCGTCAGCTTATCTTAGCCCAGCCGTGGTTTTATAGTCACCACAGCCCCAGTCTAAAAGAGTGGCAACTGATTATCTTGGTTGACCAAAGTGGCAGTATGGTCGATTCGGTCATTCATTCTGCCATTGTTGCAGCAAGTTTTTGGGGCATACGTCGCTTACGTACCCATCTGATTGCCTTTGATACCAATGTTGTTGATTTGACCGACGAGGTACAAGACCCTGTCGAATTGCTGATGCAAGTACAGCTTGGCGGTGGCACCAATATCGCGAATGCGGTGCAGTATGCCAGTGAGCTTATCACTATACCCAAACGCACCATGGTGGTGTTAATCAGTGACTTTTATGAAGGTGGTAATGAGGCGTGGCTTGTGCAACAAATCGCCCAATTACATACTCAAGGCAGCAAAGTATTGGCACTGGCTGCCTTAGATGAAAATGCCAACCCAAGCTACTGCCATGATACTGCCCAACAACTTGCCAAAGCAGGTGCCAGCGTCGCCGCCATGACCCCTGCCAAACTGGCAGATTGGGTGATTGAAGTGATGGGATAATATTAACTAGTCATTAAAATAACTAGCCATTCAAATATAGAAATATAACTATGAACCAATCTACACCCACACTTGCCAAACTACCAAATATTGCCAGCCTAAGCCCTGATAAACTTAGCCATATTGCCAATAAAGGACTGGTCAAACGGGCGCAAAAAGCCCTTGAAAAAGGTGATATTCCCAGTCTTAGTACCGACGATGACCTAACCCTTACTGCCAGCTTTGATGATGGTAATCAAGTCACATGGCAAATCAAGCAAGCCATCAATGATAGCCAATGTGATTGTCCTGCCATTGCCCATAGTTTGTGTCGCCACCAGCTACAAACTGCCCTTACCTACCGTCAATATTACCAAGAAAATTTTGGCAACCCTGATGACCAACAGCCTGCCATTCATACCCTCACTGCTGAGGACATCTGCCAATATAGCAATGATATTTATTATAAAAACACCCGACAACGTGCCAGCAAACTGTGTCAACCCAATATCAGCATTATCCTATCCGATGGCGAACAAGAGCCTTGTGCCACTGCTCGCCTACCAATGGCAACAGTTAGATTTTGGGGAGGGGCTTTATTACAAGAATGTATTTGTGACTGCCATAAAAAACAAGGCTGTGAGCATATTTTACTGGCGTCTATTGCCTTTGTTAAAGCTGGTGATACGCTACAAAACCAATCAGCCAATAGCTTATCGGTTACCCTAACCGCTGATGATGTGAGCAACCTTAATAATAAAAACAGCCGTCAACAAAACACGCAACAAAAAAATTCAGCTAAAAATAATACCTTAGATACAAATACCAACAACACCCCAACTACCAAAGCTCCCTCTAACCAGCAAGCGAGCAAAACAGTTGACAAAAAAACGGATAAGCAAATTTATCAAAAGCTTACTCAACAACTATTTTCACCGCAGGCTATCCAGCACGTTTTCTCATTATTAAGCGATGAGGAGCAACAACTATTTTGCCAACTGTATCAATTTGGCATTAGCGGCAATAACATTGGTGATGGCATACACGCCAACCAACAACGCCTTGCCAATATCCGCCAAGACTGTCAAAAAAAGCAATATATCTGGCTGATGGACATCATCGATGACCTACAAGACTGGCTAACTGCCTATCAAATACGCCGTAGTGACTTTGATTTTGCACAAGGCAATCGTCTAATTGCAGATTACCTACTCAGACGGCTGGCAGGGCAACAAACTGAATTTTCCCAAGTTAGCCTTGGTGTCGGGCTTAAACACACCACCAACATTACTACCACCCAACTGCTCAGCCTTGGTTGTCAAATCCAAGCCTACGCTGATACTTATCACGCCCAAACCATGCTCTTAGACATTCATAGTCATAGCTTATCTTTGCTGTATCACACTTGGTCAGCACCACAAACCCAATCTCAAACTCCGTCCCAAACTCAGCCACAACAACGACAAGCACCAATACAAACAAATGACCCCGTAACCAACCAGCAAAAACAACAACAAATTCGCCAACAATCCCTTGCCCCACAGCTGACATTGGCTGAGCTACAACATGGACTATTAACCAGTCAACGAGGCAAACGCTACGCCAATCACCGCCTCACCCTAAACAAAACTCGCCGAGCTTATAACCAACGCTTACCTTATACTGTCACTGCCGAACAATTAAGCAACCTACCCACACCCATTCGCTTTGCCACAATTGCACAGCTAAAAGCTCATTATCAAAAACGCACTCCCAACTTTATCCAGCCTCGTTATCAGCACCCTGACTTTGTTATCTTGCCCATTGCCCAAATACACTATATCGGCTATGACCCTGCTGAACAAAGGGTGGCAATCTTAGTCACAGATACAGACATCTCTAGCAATCCCGATAGCACACCCAGCCATTTCTGGATACAACAACACTACCGTAAACATACCCCCTATGCGTTAGAAATGCTTTGCCAAGCGTTTTTAAATGACAGAAATGATGATAGCAAAGACAGTTTAAATAGCATTTTAGATAACAAAGATTTAAGCCCTCACTACAGCACCACTGTCCACCATGTCGCAGGTACGCTTTCATGGCAACGCTATCAAGGGCAAATGATGGCAGTTATCACCCCTTGGGCAATATTTCATGATGACCAGCACATCGTCCCCAGTATTGACCTGCCTGCCCATCTGTCACATTCAAATAACAAGCAATCTGCTAAAGAGTGGCTAAGCCAGTTGCCTTGTATTGACTTAAGCGAAATCAACACCAATGATACCAGCAGTCTATCTACCTTCCTAACCAATCCCCTAACTAAACCCATCACCGATTCACAGACCCTATTATCTGCCTGCCAACACTGGCTAGATGACGCTTTATTATGTGGTAGTGAGCGTTTATCTGAACGCTTTTGGTATGAGCGTCAACAACTTATCCAATATGCAGGACAAATTGGACATCATACCCTAGCCACATGGTTAAACCAGCTACAGCCTAACACTACCAACCCCAAAGACTTTATTATTATATTAATGGCGATTACGGTGATGAGTGAAGTGGCACATATTGGCTGTGTTTAAAAAGAACAGTATTAAAAGGGACAGCATTTAAAATGAACGATGGTTAAAAACCACCCAAAACACTGATATACTGACACATTCATATCCGCCGAATGTTATCTCTATTCTATCTTTTATAAACGCAGTAGCCATCAGCCATGCCCAATACCCCAACTGATACCACCCAAACTACTAACAACAGTACCCCCCCTGCCTTGACCATCTTACATACCTCCGACTGGCATCTAGGCAGACGGCTTTATGGACAACAGCGTTATGCTGAATTTGAGGCTTTTTTGGCATGGCTTACCGATACCATTGAGCAACAGCAAGTAGATGTGGTCATTGTCGCAGGTGATATTTTTGACACCATGACCCCAAGTAACAAAGCCCAAGCCTTATATTATGAATTTTTGGGTAAAATCTCCCAGTTACACTGTCAGCATGTGGTTATTGTTGCAGGCAACCACGATTCCCCCACCTTTTTGGACGCCCCCAAAACTGCCCTAAAATATCTAAACGTGCATATTATCGGTACAGCTTGCGAAGACCCTCGTGACGAAGTATTGACTTTAATGGACAATCAAGGCAACCCATATTGTATCGTTACTGCCGTCCCCTACCTACGTGACCGTGATGTGCGAGGCAGTATCGCTGGTGAGTCCAGTAGCGACAAAGACGCCAATGTCATTGCAGGTATTCAAGCACACTATCAACAAGTTGCAGAACATGCCAAAAGCATACAGAGCAAGCTTATTGCCAACCATCAGTGTCATATCCCCATCATTGCCACAGGTCATCTATTCACCGTAGGTGGAAAAACCACTGATGATGATGGCGTACGTGACTTATATGTCGGCACACTTGGGCAAGTGTCCGCCAGTATATTTGATGACTGCTTTGACTATGTGGCACTCGGGCATCTGCATGTACCACAAAAAGTTGGCGGTTGTGAGCATATCCGCTATAGTGGCTCGCCCATTGCCATGGGCTTTGGTGAAGCTCGGCAACAAAAACAAGTATTACTCGTTCGTTTCACTCATATAGATGTGAAAAATCAAACAGATAAGCAAATAACACCGATTGCCGTACCTTGCTTTCAGCCAATGGCACAAATATCAGGCACACTTGAGCAAATTGAGGAAAAAATCCATCATGCTGTCACTACTTTATGCCATACAGAAAACAACACACAAAATCGCACACTTTGGCTAGAGGTCATATATACTGGACAAGAGGTGGTCAGTGACCTGCGTGAGCATATCCAAAGCATCATTTGTGACCTACCATGTGAGGTATTAAAAATCAAAAATACCAGTACTTATAACAAAGTGCTACAACAACAAAGTGATGATGAAACCCTACAAGACTTAGATGAACGTGAGGTTTTTGAACGCTGTTTGGATACTTATCAAGTTCCTGACAGTCAAAAGCCCACCCTACGCCAAGCTTATGAGCAGATTTTACACACCCTCCAACAACAAGACAGTCAGGCAGAATAAGACCCAACCATGCGCATCTTAGAACTACGTTTTAAAAACCTAAACTCACTTAAAGGCGAATGGCACATTGACTTTAGCCATGACAGCTTTATTAACGAAGGCATCTTTGCCATTACAGGGCAGACAGGGGCAGGCAAAACCACCATCTTAGATGCCATCTGCTTGGCACTATATGGTGAAACACCTCGTATTCCCACCATCAGCAAATCGACCAATGAAGTGATGACTCGACAGACGGGCGAATGCTATGCTGAAGTGGTGATTGACCTAAATGGCACCTGCTATCGTTGCCGTTGGGGGCAACGCAGGGCTTATAACAAGCCTGACGGCAACCTACAAGATGCCACCCATGAAGTCGCCCTGATAACCCCAAAACCTGACCTAAACTCTGAGCAAAACGCCAACAATAAACAAGCTCAAAAAACAGGCGACAAAATCATCGAAAGTAAACTGTCGCGTACCAAAACAGCCATTATCGACTTGACAGGTATGGACTTTCAGCAATTTACCCGCTCTATTTTATTAGCACAGGGCAGTTTTTCAGCGTTTTTAAATGCCAAATCTGATGAACGTGCCGATATTCTAGAAAAAATCACTGGTACCGATATTTATGCCATCATCTCTGAAAGTGTCCATGAGAAAAAACGCCAAGAAGAAGAACTGTTAAAGCAATTAAAAGCCAAACTAGAAGGCATTGCCCTACTCAGTAGCGAAGAAGAACAACAGCTTAAAACCCAAGTACAACAGCTAAACGCAACGCAACATGAGCAACGCCATAAACTACAAGACATAAATAAAAAAATCACATGGCTAGAAGAAATTGAGCAACTTAAACACAACCTAAACACCTACCAAATCGAATATGATAAGGCACAACAAGCACAGCAAGCGTTTGCCAGTGAAGCAAAACGTCTGGCAATGGCAAATCAAGCATTAGAGATTGAAAGCCAATACAGTCAACTATGCCATCAGCGTCAACTGCTTACTCAGCGACAGCAAGAACAGCAACAACTACAAACCCTTATCCCACAACAACAACAGAAAACTCAGCAAAGTCAGCAAACACTGACTGAACACACACAAGCAGAAAAACAAGCAAATGCACAACTACAGCAACAACTGCCATTCATTAACAAAGCTCGCCAGCAAGACAATGAGCTATTGCACCAACGTCAAGGGCTAAATGAACAACATGAGCAACAAAACAACCTCACTGAGCAGATTGAGCGACTACAACAACAGCTTAGAACCCAACAAACCACCCAAACACAAACGCAGGCACAGCTTAAAGAAACACAAACATATTTAAGCAATCATCAACACCATCAAAACCTAACCCTTGATATTGAACAAGTTGACCATCATGGCACACAGCTCAAGCATTATTTACAGCAGACAATAACACTTGCTCAACAGCGACAGCAAAACCAGTCAGCTATGCAAGCATTGACACTTAAACAACAGCAACTGACACAACAACAAAGCCAAATCCACAGCCAAATTGGCGATAAAAAACAGCAATTAAGCAACCTACAACAGCAACTAACCACTCTGACACAAGGGCAAGCCGTTAGCCAATTACGTCAGCAACAAGAAGAGCTTAATCAGCAAATTAGCCAACTCGATAAGCTCCATGCTCAACTTGAGCAAATACAAAAAACCACGCAACAACTAAACAGCACTCATCAGCAACTGCCAAACCTAAACGGGCAAGCACAGCAACTGCATCAGCAAATACTAGATACACAAGCCGAGCTGAAACACGCCCAACAAAACCGACAGCAACAACAAGAAAAACTGTCGTTATTACAACAAGTTGCCAAACTTGAAGACTATATCGAGCTGTTACAAGACAATCAGCCCTGCCCGCTATGTGGTGCAACCGAGCATCCCTACGCCCATCAGCACCCCCTACACAGACAGACACAAACACAAAGTCAGAATAACAGCCAAAGCCAAAATGATGATGCGTCAGATACCCCCTCGCCCATCTCACCCACTTCGCCTATTGTCGAGGCACAAAACAAACTATCGCAACTTGATGACAATATCAGCAAGTATACTCAGCAAATTGCCGACTTGAACGTACAGTATGCCAATCATCAGGCACATATCAAACAACAACAGCAACAACTAAACGCCTTACATCATCAGCTCAACGAGCAACAACAAGGGATACAGCAACCATTACAAACGCTCAATCACTTAAAAACTACAACCCTAAGCAAAGCCTTAGAGGATTTAAATACCTCTACCGCATTACAGGCTATATTAGAAACCCAGCCATCACCGAGCAATGACGACTGGCAAACAGCCAACAACACCTTAACAAACCTCAATCAGCAAATAGCCAATGCAATGACAGAGGTGCAACAAGCTCAGCATAACGTAGCACAGCTAAAGCAAACCCTACATACACAGCTTGACCAATACGATGAGCTATCACAGCAAATCAGCACACAAAATAGCGAGCTTGAATACACACTACAAAATGAACAAAGCATCAAGGGTGAGCTTAACCAACTAAGTACTGACATTCAGCTACGACAACAGCAGGACAACAACCAACAAACACAAATTGAAAATAACTATCAACACCTTGAAAAACACATCACACAACTACGCACGCTGATACAAAAATATCATGTCGATAATATCCAATCAGCCGAATTGTGTTTAGATGACCTAAATGCCTTAACTAAGCAATTAACTGAACAGATAAATGAGCCAATAAGTAACAAAAACTTACTGGTAGAACAAGAGTTTGACATTTATCTAGAGCATTTACGCAACTACCGCAAAGCGTTAACCGAGTGCAAACAGACCTACCAAAGCAAACAGCAAGCAGAGCATGAGTTAGAAAAAACGCTTGGCACACTTGAAGCACAAATCCAAAGCAAACAACAGCAACTTAACGAGCAAAAACAAGCACTGACCCATATCACAGAAAGCATACAGGCAAAACAACAACATATTGATGAGCTTGTGCAAGCACGCCACGAATTATTTGCTGATAAAAACCCTGATAATGAAGAGCAACGCCTACGCCAACACCTAGATGACAGCAAAGACAAACTGGCTCAAAGCAAGACCGAATACGCCAGCCAGCAACAACGCTTACAACAGCTACAACAAGATGCAGAAAAACTGACGCAATTACTTAACCTTGCCAAACATAACTTAACCACTCAGCAGGCAAGTTTTGCCACCGCATTACAGCAACAACAATTTGCCGATGAGCAAGCCTTTTTGCAAGCACGGCTACCACAAAGTGAGCGGGAACAACTAAGCCAACAGCAAAACCAACTGGCATCGCAATTACAACAAGCCCATTTATTACTGACCCAAACTCAGCAAACGCTTAACGCTAAACAACAAAACCCCCTCACCGATGCCGATAAAGACAGCTTATTGCAAATCCAGCAAGACACCAGCCAACAAGCCGATAATATCGCTGAGCAGATTGGGGCGATTAACCAACAGCTTAATAGCAACTTGGCAAAAAAAGCCGATGTGCAGAGCCAAGTCGATGCCATCGAAACCCAAAAGCAAGAATATCAAATATGGCAACAGCTCCATCATTTAATTGGCTCAGCCGATGGCAAAAAGTTTCGCACCTTTGCTCAGGGCTTAACCTTTGAAATCATGGTGAAACATGCCAATACGCAACTGCACAAAATGAGTGACCGTTATCTACTTATCCGTGATGACAGCAACCCACTTGAGCTAAACGTCATTGATAACTATCAAGGCGGTGAGATACGCAGTAGTAAAAACCTATCAGGGGGTGAAGGCTTTATCATCAGTCTGGCTTTGGCTTTGGGACTATCACAAATGGCAAGCCAAAATATTCGCGTGGATTCACTGTTTTTGGACGAAGGCTTTGGCACGCTTGATGAAGATTCGCTCGATATTGCCTTAGAGACGCTGACCAACTTGCAACAAGAAGGCAAACTCATTGGCGTTATCTCGCATGTGCAGGCGTTAAAAGAGCGTATCTTAACCCAAATCAAGGTGGAAAAAGGGGCTGGTGGCTACAGCCAGTTATCAGGGGTGGGCTGTCGTAAGGTGGAGTGATATAGTCAAAGAACTACTAAACAGCTACGGTGTTGCCCTCGTTTGCTGTACTAACTGTACTATCTTCACTCGGTCGCCTTGTATCTGTTTTAGTATTCTTCGTCTATACATAGCGAAGTATAAGTAAAATAGAGTAATCATCTATCATTTTACCTGCATTGCGGTGACCATTTTTCCTGCATTGCAGCGACTTTGATATAAAATCACCCTACGATTATTAGGTTTCAATGTTTTTGAGTAATTAACCTACCAACCAAAACCAGTCAAACAGTTTTAACAAAAATAGATTGTTTTAGTGAAGGGATATATCTAAGACTTATTTACAAACCCAACCTAAAAACTTAAATACTCAAGATCAAACTTAGTCTGTAAGTGGGTCTCTAGAGCAGGCAAATTAAACGCATCATCTTCACTAACAAAGCTGATACTAATACCCGTCTGCCCTGCCCGCCCCGTACGCCCAATACGGTGCACATAATCATCAGGCTGATCAGGCAGGGTATAATTAATCACATGGCTTACCTCATCGACATGAATACCCCGCCCTGCCACATCTGTTGCCACCATAATGGCAGCTTTATCAGATTTAAAACGCTCTAAGTACTTTTCACGCTGAGCTTGTGCCACATCACCTGAGAGCATCACTGTGTCAAATTGCCCTCGTAGCGCCTGATACAAGCGTTTTACCTGATCTTTACGATTGGCAAATATCATCACTTTATTGACATCAGGCTGCTGCAAGATTCGCTTTAATGCCTCAAGCTTTTTGTCTTCAGTCATGATATAAAAATGCTGTTGTACCAGCTCACTGGTTTTGTGCTCAGGCTCAATTTCTACAAACACAGGCTGATACAACCAGCGATAAGCAAGATTCATCACATCTTGATTAAATGTCGCTGAAAATAGCAAGCTTTGACGATCGGTATTAGGTGGCATTTTTGCAATTAAGCGTTTCACATCAGGTATAAAACCCATGTCCAACATTCTATCGGCTTCATCTAATACCAACACTTCAATGCGATCCAAAAACACCTCACTGCGCTGAATCAAATCAATCAAACGTCCTGGTGTGGCAATGATAATATCAACAAAATCCTTTTCTAATTGTTGTTGCTGTTGTTGATAGTCAACACCACCCATCAGACACACACTATGCAGTGAAATATATCGAGTCATCTGCAAGCAGTCTTCATAAATCTGCTGTGCCAACTCTCGGGTTGGTGCTAGGATAAGTGCACGTGGCTCACCTAAATAACGCTGCTCATCTTTTGCAAAGGGACGCTTTAATAAACTTTCTATCAACGTTAGTAAAAAGGTCGCGGTTTTACCCGTCCCCGTTTGTGCTTGTCCAATAGCATCTTGCCCTGCTAACGTATGCGGCAAGATTTGGGCTTGTATTGGTGTGAGCTGCTCAAACCCCAAATCTTCTGTTGCCTTTAAAACAGCGTTTGATAAAGGCAACGAATCAAACGTGGTAAATACGGACAACGGATCAGCAGTATTTTCTTGTCCCTTGTCAGATACAGCAGCTGATGGATTCTGGCTTGATGATGAGTTGGGTATTGAGGTTGAGATAGACAACAGAAATTTCCTTATTAATATCTGGTTATTTGATTATTATTTTTTGACAAAAAATAAGCCAGCATAAAGGATTGATGATGGCAAATCCTTTATGCTGGCTTAAATACTGGCATATCTGGTATCAGTTGTCACGTTACATTTGCAATGAAATGGCTAAGTAAAGTGCACAGTGTATATAACAATAAGGACAAAAAGACCACCCTTCTCATAAGAAAAAGGTGGATGGCTTGTTCAATGACTAAATTAGCCTACTTAGTGACTAAATATTAATGACTAAAGAAAATCTATAGTATCAATAATATTACCAATAAAGGCAATTGGGCTGCTTTATTGTACTATTGTACTTTAGTGACTTCTTCAGCTTGTAAGCCTTTTTGACCTTCAACAACTTTAAATTCAACTTTCTCACCATCTTGTAGTGAACGATAACCCTCACCTTGAATGGCACGAAAATGGACAAAGATATCCTCACCACTTTCACGTTGAATAAAGCCAAAGCCTTTAGAATCATTAAACCATTTAACCACACCTTGCTCACGATCTGACATAATATTACTTCCTAAACAAACAAAAAAATACCAGTACTTAAATAACTATTAGCAACTCCAGTAAACCCTACCAACAGCTTTTACCTTTTACAGTTATCATACTGATGTTTACATTACACCACAGTTAGTAGCATATCATCTATCTATTATTGATGAAGATGCCATACACCTAACAATACAACATTCATCACCTATTTTCAAAGCAAAAAACTAAGAAAAATCACAAAAAAAGATAGATAACTACCATATTAGAAACACACTCTATATTGTTACTGAACTCAGTGCTATCATAATCCTCTTAACTGATGTTAACTGATTAAAAAATAACCATTTAACTCAGTTAATCACTAAATGACCTAACAATCATTATTCTAATTGAATTCACCAGTTATTTAATATACTTCATATAAGCAAAAGTTATATATAGATTTGAAGCACATACAGCAATAATACAGAAATATTTTTCTCTTAAAAAATATCATATCATGCTAATTTTACAACACAAAGTATTTTATTATAATTTCCTCTACTTTCTTTGTTCTTTGGAGTTTAAATGACTGCTGTACTAAGTGAAAACCAACAAACTTCTACTCTTAACAAACGAGTTTTGTTATTAAATGGTCCTAATTTGAATTTACTGGGTAAGCGTGAGCCTGAGATTTATGGATATGACACACTGACCGACATCGAAAATAGACTTAAAAAGCAAGCACAACAGCATGATATTACCTTAATCTGCCATCAATCGAATCATGAAGGCGAACTGGTTGATATCATTCATCAATATGGACTATTAAAACCCAAAGCTGAGCAAGTACAAGCCATTATTATTAATCCTGCGGCATTTACCCATACCTCAGTGGCGCTACGAGATGCCTTACTTGCTGTCTGTGTACCTTTTATCGAAGTACATTTGTCTAATGTGCACAAACGTGAACCTTTTCGCCATCATTCATATTTTAGCGATTGTGCCATTGGGGTGATATGTGGACTGGGTGCACAAGGCTATGAGATGGCATTACAGTATATTATTGCACAGCAACGATGACTTGATGAATGGTTGGATGGATAATTTGTTAATAACTTATTAAACTTCTGGCAAATAACTTGTATAGTATTCATCTAACCCCTACTTTATAAACGGTTATAAGAACTCACCTCCAAACACCTTCATACACTAAAACGCTAAGGTAATTTGTATTATGGCATCCTCAAGCAAACGCTTTATGAAACTGGCAGGTATGACCGCCAGTATTGCTGGTAAGGCGGCAAAAAACTCTCTCAAACATCTTTCAAGCGATCAAGACAAACGCAATGAAGCACGTTCTGAGTTAATGAAAGATGTGGGACTACAGATTGCTGATACATTAGGAGAGATGAAAGGGGCCGTGATGAAGGTTGGACAAATTGCTTCACAGTACAAAGATGTGTTCCCGCCTGAGATTGCCGCATCATTAGAAAAACTACAAAAAGATGCCCCTGCCATGCCCTATGAGGTGATAAAAAAACAAGTTGAACGTGAGCTTGGTGAACCAATCGAAACCAGCTTTGCTCAATTTGAGACCACTCCATTTGCCGCCGCTTCAATCGGTCAAGTACATAAAGCAGTATTGCCCTCAGGACAACGAGTGGTGGTTAAAGTACAATACCCTGATGTTGATAAAAACTGTGACAGTGACCTAAAACAAGTCCGTATGGCACTAAAAATTGCTGGCGTGCTAAATATGGATCGCAAGCTACAAGATCAAATATTTAATGAGATTCGAAGCAGTCTGCATGATGAATTAGACTACGTTAAAGAAGCGCATAATTTGGCAATATTTGCTGATTTTCATCGTGATGATACGGGGTTGATCATTCCCAAAGTCATCTCTAGCCATTCTGCTAAACGGGTACTGACCTTAACCGAAGAGTTGGGGGAGCCTTTATCAGTGGCAGCAACGTGGGATAATGAGATCAAACAAAAAATTGCCAAACGCTTATTTCACTTTAGTGCAGGGCAGTTATTTGAGCTATATCGTATGCACTGTGATCCACATCCCGGGAACTTTGCCTTTCGCCCTGATGGCAGTGTCATTGCCTATGATTTTGGCGGTATTCGTAGCTATAGTGATGCCGAAGTACAGTTATTTCGCCGCTTTATCCTACATGCTTTGCGGGCAGATATTACTGCCATGGAGCAAGATTTGGTGGCATTGGGTATCCGCCGCAAAGATGATGAAATTATTCCTAGTGAATTCTACCAACGCTGGCTACAGATTAGCCTAAAACCTTTATCTATCCCACCCTATCACCAGGGTGAGTTTGACTATGGCACCAGCAATGTTCATTTTGAAGTCATGGAACAACTTAAAGAATCATTAAAATACTTAAATCAATTTCAACCCTCTGCCACTACCATGATGGTAGATAGAACCGTCTCAGGGCAGTATTGGAATTTAGTCAATCTTGGTGTCAGCGTTGACTTTCTAGAAGATGTCAAAACTTATATTGACTTTTAAGAAGATGCTAGCCAGTAATAAGCAAAACATCAAGCGTTTTGTTATATAACAACTGACCGCCATCAGTTTATACTTTTAGCGGTCTTTAGCGAGGAGGGCTTTGGGTCGGTTTTGTATTGCTTTTTGGATTGCCGCGACTATATTTACCACATCAAATCATCTGGAATCACATAAGCAGCATAAGGATCATCCTCTGCTATCTCATTCTCTGATTTATCATTAGACACCACAATAAAGCCTTCCATCTTGCTATTAATACGATCTGCTAAGGGGCGTGGTAGTAAAGCGTATTCTTCATCAAAACGGGCAATCACCACATGACCTGCCACAATTTGATCATATAGTTTTTGGGTCACATTAAGCTTTTTTATCTTTGTGCCATCAACAAACTGATAACTGATGTCTCCTTGGGTATCTGTAATCTGATGCTGCTTAATCATCTGCACAATATTTGCCTTAAGCATTTTTTCTTCTAAAACTTGCTGCTTTTGTTGATTGAGTTTTTGATCCTTAGCAAGTTTGTTGGCTTGCGCCTCTGCCACCGCTTTTTTGCTTTCGATATCTGCGGCACTGCCCGTACGCTTCGCATGTTGTGACTGTTTATTTATTTTTTTTGCTTTTTTGCTATCCACCAATCCAGCTTTTAATAGCTGCGCCTGTAAGGCATTTTTAACCATAACACAATCACCTAAAGTTGATAAAAAATTAAAATAGACAAAAAGTAGCACTGTCTAAATCATATATTCTATGGTAGCAAATTTCAGTTAAAATGGTTTAGAATATTTTTATGCGACTATTGTTAAGTCAAACAATATAATAGCAAAACTACCTTATCTCAAAGGTCAAGGATGACAAAATGACACACACTAACAATCGCTCCACTAACAACCCATCTAATAATCCAGCAAACAACTTAGAAGATCCATTTCTAATCAGAGAAGATAATGAGGCAGTGATAACACTTACCCTCAATCGTGCGAAGCAGTTTAATGCGCTATCGGTTGATATGTTACATGCTTTGCAAACTGAGCTAGATGATATTGCGACACAAAAGAATATCCGAGTTGTGGTCATACAAGCAACAGGCAAAGCATTTTGTGCAGGTCATAATCTCAAAGAAATGCGCGCAAATTCTGACAAGGATTTTTATAACCACTTATTTGATCAATGCAGCCAAGTGATGCTAACCATCAATCGCATGCCGCAGATTGTCATTGCTAAAGTACAAGGCATCGCTACTGCTGCTGGTTGCCAGTTAGTGGCGGCTTGCGATTTAGCAGTGGCAGCAGATACCGCTAAGTTTGCCACCTCTGGCATCAATGTCGGACTATTTTGCTCCACACCTGCGGTTGCCGTTAGCCGCAATCTACCTCGTAAACAAGCTTTTGAGATGCTTATCACTGGTGAATTTATTGATGCCTCTACCGCCCTGCAACAAGGACTTATCAACCGCATTGCTGCTGCTGACCAGCTAGATGAAGCCTTACAACAGTTAATCAATGCCATTACTGATAAATCTGCTGTTGCCGTAACCACGGGTAAAACAATGTTTTACCAACAGCTAGATATGAGCCTTGAAGCAGCTTATGACTATACCAGAGAAGTGATGGTCAACAATATGATGGCAGATGATGTGGCAGAAGGTATCGATGCATTTATTGAAAAACGCCATCCTATTTGGCGTGATTGCTAGAGTAAACACGATTAAAACGATCAACAAAGTTATTATTTATCACTTATTATATGAATCCAAGCTATACCCCACTCTCAACTTCAACCCCCTGCTAGCCTTCCCCTTACTTCAGGAGGAGGGTTTAGGAGGGGTCATATACCAAATTATTAAAATAATTTGAGAGTGAAGTAATTTATACTAACTATTAACTAACTACGTAACCCAAACCATTGATAACATCAATCCCAAATCCCTACATTACCAAACACCCCAATATAATCCTGCTTTAACCCCTTATTTCTACTTATTTTTTTGCATTATTTACTATTATAGGACTTACGCAAAAGTACGATATTTGTCTTAATCAAGCGGCTGGGAATTATTTACGAAGCCTCTGGAACTACGTACAGCCAGCGAGTAAATGATTACCAGACGCTAATAATTTATGAAACTGCGTAAGTCCTATATTACTTATTTTTTGTAAATACAAAAAGACACATAACACCATAACTTGTTATTGATAATAACTCTCATTTATATTAGTATTATTTTTAACATAAACAGACAATACTGCATCATAGCCTTTTCAATTTAACTGTTTGTCATCACTGAATGTTTATTCAGCTAGATTTCAACAATGCTCAATTCCTTATAACACTATTGGTTGCAATGACACATCTTTGGCAATTTATAGATATTTAAATAAAACTCAATAACAGCAACGCCCATTAGGGTTTCACTAACGAGTTACTTATGCAAATAACTAACATTACGACTATAACCAGCAAGCCCTGCTTACTTTATCTGTCTATTATCGCCTTAATGAATACAGCAGCGGCGGCTACGGCAGATACCACCCTACCCTCAACAACGGTTGACCCTATTGTTGTAGTTGCTTCCAAAGAAACCACCATAAAAACCCCTATTTCTGCTCATGATGTCTATGACAATGATGAATCTAGTACCTATAGCAATCAAGAACAGCTAGAGCGCTATATTGGTGAATCACCTGCCGATGTGTTTAAGGGGATGGTAGGGGTTTATAGTGGTGATGCTCGTAATAGCGGTGCGATTGATCCTAACGTGCGTGGTATTCAAGGCGAAGGACGTGTACCTGTCACTATTGATGGTACTGAGCAGGCAATCACTGCAAATCGTGGCTATCAAGGTGCGAGTAATCGCAACTATATCGACCCTTTATTGATTAGTGATGTAAAGGTAAGTAAAGGGGCGTCAATGGAGCGTGGTATCCACTCTTCAGTTGGTGGTGCAGTGACCATTAATACCATCAATGTTAATGATGTATTAACAGATGATGCCAGTTTTGGTATTAACTTCAAAGGTATTATTGGCAACAATGCTACCGAAGCGAATGCCATTAATCCTACAGACTATGTTGGTGATAATGCCAGTAATTATTCGACAGATATTTATCCAATTGCGCCTGATGTGGCAAGAAATCCTGACGTTGTTAAAGTTTTTGAAAATGGCATAGGACGAGTACCAAGAAAAGACGTCAATGCCTTTACTAATTTGGGCTTGGTTGGTAAAACACCCGAGCGTAACAAAATGACGACCAGCTTTGATGACAAAGCTTATCGTATTGCCATAGCTGGGCGTACTGAGTGGGTAGAAGGGGTTGCAGCATATAGCCATCGTGAGCGAGGCAATTATTTCGCAGGTGCACGAGGCAGTGATGATTATCGCAGTGATACGCCAAATATGCAGCGGGATTTAAGCCAGTTTCCCTCTTATATGGCAGATGTCTATCGTCCGCATCAAGAAGTACCCAATAGCTCTAACGAAAATACCTCCTATTTGGCAAAAATTACCTTTAAGCCAACAGATACACAAGCATTACAGTTTGGTTACCGTCATACAGATGTAGTGACGGGTGATATCATGCCATTTCGTGTTGCTGACGACCGTCCAAGCACTGAGTTTGCCACCACAGGGCGTTTGCCACAGTGGCCTTTGAGCAACATTGATTTAGATGCTTATCATATCCGCTATAAATGGCAGCCTGATAATCCTTGGATAGACTTAGATGGTACATTATGGCATACAGACACTACGACAGTTACCCATAATTCTGGTGGCTCACCACTGAGTATGATTGGTCAATTTTTTGGCAGCGATAGTGATAAGTTTAATCAATATAAGCAAGGATTTATCCAACAGTTTCAAGGTGAATTTCCTGGAGTGGTTAATTGTCCCAACAGCGTGATAAGAAGTCCAGACTATTCTACACCTGCTAAGGCTGCTGATAAATGTGTGCAAGCTGCCAGATTGTATCAAAATACCTTTAAAAGTAACTCAGAATCTAGTATTCATAATACCCGTTATGGTTTGCGCTTAAGTAATCAAAGTCAGCTGACAGACACGTTATCGATGACTTTATCGGGCAACTATCAACAAGAGCAGCTTGAGGCAGATAATGCAGCCACAGGTATTCCTGGATTATTTACTGTCGCTCCAGGTAAAGGACGACGACGCTCAGGTGATGTCAGTATTAATTTTAATTATCAGCCATATGATTGGTTAGAGTTGGCTGCTGGAGCACGTTATGACCGCTACTGGGCAATAGATGATTATGTCAATGAAGCCCGTGCCAGACATGAGCTGATCAATCAGCGAAAAATAGAAACCCATAAGCTTTTAAATGGATTTTATAAGGCAAATGAAACGGTACAGCAGGCTTTACAAGACTACCGTGCTGGCAAAATCAAATCGAATCAATACAGCCGTATCTATGATCAATATTACCCTGGCAAAGGTAATTATGGTGGTATAGATTTTGGTGATAATGTTGGTATCATTGAAAATGGGCAAGAAGGGGTAGCGTATGTGCCAATGCGAGAAGAAATACCGTGGTATCCTGACCAAAATGGTGTATATCATCGTGAAGATAATATCTTCTTAAATGGAGAAGCCAAAAAACTAGGCATATTACGTCCTGCTAAAAGTGAGGGCAAGACAGGCTTTCCACAATATATCTTAGTGAGTGATGGCAGTGGTGACCCCTTTGAGCCTACCCCTGCCAAAGAAGGTTGGGGCTGGGTACCCAGTGTCAGTGCAGCAGTACGCTTGCCTTGGGAGGCTCGAGTTTATGGACGTTATGCGCAGACCACTCGTATGCCGAGTATGTTTGAGTCCATCGCTACCTTTGCCAAAAACATCAACCACTATGATCCTGTCTCACCAGAGCGTGGCACCAATATCGAGGTTGGTTATGTGCAAGATTTAACACCTTGGTTTAATGATGCACGCTTTGCTGATGCAAAACTGGTTTATTATGATAATACCATCCGTGATGTGGTCGATAGAGAATTTGGGCTACAAAGTAACTTGCGTAACTTTGATAAACAACACATATCTGGGCTAGAGCTACAAAGCCGTTATGATGATGGGCAGTATTTTGGTGACTTTAGTGTGGGCTATACTTTAGAAAACCAAGTCTGTGATGCTGATTATGCCGTCACACAAGACCCTTATTATGCCCAAGTACCTGATTGTGTTGAGCAAGGATTTTTTGGTGGTTTCTTATTTAATATGGCACAGCCCAAATATATGCTGGATTTAACCCTCGGTACTCGTCTACTCGATGAAAAACTGGAGATGGGAACTCGTATCCACCATCATAGTGGCTCGGTCAAAAATGTGTATAAATTAAACTACGGAGATGTAGGCAATGCATTTGTCAATATTCCTTATAGCTGGTCGCCTGTGACAACATTTGACTACTTTTTGAGCTATGAAGTGTTCAAAGACAGTAAGTTACAGCTATCAGCTACCAATATAACAGATGAATATTACCTAGACCCATTAACTCGTACCCTAATGCCTGCACCAGGGCGAGCACTGCATCTGAGTTTTGAGACTAAGTTTTAATAGATGATTAAAAGATGTATTGCACTTTATCCTCCTTAACCGAGGAGGATTTTTATATTTGGTTATTTATTATTAAACTTACTGATTTACAACAGAACCTTTATTAATTGTATTGCATATTGAAATAATAATTACTATTATTAAAGAGTGTTGCAGGGTGTTACCCTTAAAAATGCAAATTATTTATCTTGCTATAAGGTCGAATGAAGTACTTCTTATCGACTATTTTTTTGCTCTTAGTATGTAAATGATTATTATTTTTATTATCATTAGCATATATTTATCTAGCTGTATTTATATAATCATAAATAAGACAGGAGAAAAACCATGCAAACCCATTTTAAAACTAAGCAGCTCTGCGTTGCCATCACCCTAGCCATGAGTGCTATTGGCTTAACTGCTTGTGGCGGTGGTAGTAGTGGTGGTAATGTGCCGATTGTTAAAGAGTATGATAGCTTTATTGGTGGAGCAGATTCACTAAGTCAGCATGCCTTTGCTAATACCACACACGAACTACCCAAACTTAGTAAAAATGGCTTACCATTAAAATATACATACCGTGAAAATAGTGAAGAGTTTTGTACTCTATCTGCAGATGGTTATAGTGTTAAATTACTGCCTAATAAAGAAAATAAAATCAATAGATGTGATTTATGGGTAGATAACCAAGGGGGTAATGCTAGATTTAAAGGTATTTCTAGTGCTTATGTGATTGATATTTATCCTGTCTGTGAAGATGGACAGAAAAATGGTGAGCAAAGCCATTTATGTATTCCAACAGCAACTACTATTGATCCCATATCAGCACCTGTGACCAATGTTAATCAAGATCTCAAATTTACTGTATCTGGCTATAACCTAAAAGGTAACTTAGATAAGTTAAAAATCAAAACTGATGCTTGTAGTGATATTAAACGCTCTAAAGATGCTGTAACGGATTACACAGACAAAGACTCTTTTGTTATAAGCTGTATTCCAGATACGGCTGGTACATTTGATCTGACTATTAGTGATGGTACAACACAGCTTCTAAAATCGCAGATCAATGTTGAGTTGCCTAAAGTAATTGGAGGTAAAGACATACTATTTAAAACAGGTATAACCACCTGCTCAACTGATACAGAAAAAAACATGGATTGTAAGAAATTATCAGAGGACTGGATTGGTCTAAACCAAGACGGTGAAGTACAAGCAGGGGCAGACTTTAAGTATAGCAAAAAAATACACCAAAACCCCACTACTCATGAAACAGAAACTTGTATTCAAGATGATGTCACTGGGCTGATGTGGGAAACTAAAACCGATGATGATGGACTACGTGATAAAGACTGGGCTTATACTTGGTTCAATCCTAATAACTCTGAAAATGGTGGTACAAAAGGCTCACCAGGTAAAGATACCTGTGGTGGTACGCTAGCCACCTCTGGTAATAAGTGTAATAGCAAAGCCTATATCGATAGACTCAATGAGATTCAATATTGTGGCTATAATGACTGGAGATTACCTGAAGCTAATGAATTAATAGGTTTATTAGATTACGGTCAACTCAAGCCTCCACTGGTTAACAAACAATATTTTACTCAACCAATTAATTATAGATTTTTTATGACAGCAACTACTGCTAGCTACTTTACAAGCTTTATGGCTATTGATTTTGCATCTGGAGTAGTAAATGAAGGACATAAAGATTCAGAACAGGCATCTTATGCAATTAGGGCAGTACGTGCAGACTAAAGCTATATAAAAAATATTAAGTTGATTTTAACTATCTGATATGAAGGAAAAAAAATGAATATTACAAAGATATATCAAGCTCTAGCTATCAGCAGTTTATTAGTAATAGCAAGCTCTGCTAACGCTCTTGAGCAGCAATGTAATGAAAAGAGTAGAAGGACAGCACAAAACGATCGCTACGAAGTTATTGGCAATGGTGAAGAGGTTAAAGATAAGCAAACAGGGTTGATTTGGCAACGTTGTGTAGTTGGAGAAACGTGGGATGGTAATAGCTGTACAGGTGTAGAAGATAGTAAATCTTTAACATGGCATGAGGCACTAAAGGTAGCTAAAGCTAAAGCAGACAGCACTAAAAAACCTTATCGTGTTCCTAATATTAAAGAACTAGCAAGCTTAACTAGCTATGGTTGTAGTCCTTCCTTCAATACTACCTATTTTGAAACAGGGGTAGAAATTTTTGATTTTATAGATAATGCTATAGTGTGGTCTTCATCACCTAATATAGGAGAGAAAGGTTCTTCTTATACTTACAGCCAACATGACGGAATAGTACGTATTTTCAACGTAAATGAAACTTATGCAGTGCGTCTAGTGCGTAGTGAGTAGCATTGTAAATTTTTGTAAAAATTAAATAATAATGATTCTCATTGTTATTTATAGCTGTTATTCTTATGTAAGACAGATTGAAAAATATATAAATATTACAATCTGTCATCCCACTCTCAACTTTATTTTATAAAATCATATATGACCCCTCCCATAC
>NZ_VFYU01000032.1 GCF_021012795.1 Psychrobacter sp. I-STPA10
TGTAGTGTCATAATAAAACTGGACAGCAACTAAGAGGTTATACTAACTTAAAAAAGGAACTTAGTATGACCAAACAGCGTAGCAAATTCACCCGAGAATTCAAACTTGAAGCCATTAGTGCCGTTATTGACGAAAACCGTAAAATCAAAGAAGTGGCCAACTCTCTGAACATTGGTATCTCAACGCTTGATAACTGGGTGCGTAAGTATCGTCAAGAACAGCAGGGTATTGGACCAGTCAAAGGCAATGCTTTAACTGATGAACAAAGAGAACTTCAGCAACTACGTAAGGAGAATAAACGCTTACGGATGGAGCGTGATATATTAAAAAAGGCTTCCGCTCTGCTAGCATTGGACAACCTGAAAGACTATCGCTAATTACTAAGTTATCAGAGCAAGATAAACAAATTAGTAAAAGCCAACTGTGTAACTTACTTGGTATTGTCAGAAGCAGTTACTACTACAGCACTAAGATTAAGCCAATCGATATCGAAGCTATCAAGGTTAAAGCGTTAATTCGCCAGATATTTAATGACTCTAATGGCTCAGCAGGTACGCGCACTATCACAGCTATCTTATGGCATCAACACGGTGTTAGGTTGTCTCGTTATAAAGCAGGTAAGTTTATGAAGCGTATGGGGCTTATCAGCAGACAGCTTAAGCAACCTAAGTACAAACACTGCGATGAGGGTCACAAGATTCATGACAATACCTTAGAGCGCAAATTTAGTCCCATAGCACCTAATCAAGTTTGGACTGGGGATGTGACTTATATCCGTATCAAGGGTGGCTGGTGCTACTTAGCAATCGTTTTGGATTTATATGCTCGGCGCATTGTAGGCTTTGCTGTGTCAGATTCACCTAATAGCTTATTAACTGGATCAGCTTTAAAGATGGCTTATCACACTAGATTAAACCCTGCTGGGGTAATGTTCCACTCCGATCAGGGGAGTCATTATACCAGTCTTGAGTTCTCTATCTATGTGAGTGAGTGCAGTGATATGACTCACAGTATGAGTCGCCGTGGCAATTGTTGGGATAACGCTCCTACTGAGAGATTCTTCAGAAGTTTTAAGACTGAATGGATGCCAAAGGTTGGCTATGAGAATATTAAGGAAGCTAAGTGTGCTATTAATGAGTATATTTGGGGTTATTATCAAACCATCAGACCACATACTTTCAACAATTATCTGACCCCATTAGAGAAAGAGAAACGTTACTTCAATCGAAACCTCTTATCTGTTGTCTAAATTTAGTTGACCACTACAGATTATAATATTATTATTTATTGGTTTTATTACGTTAAGAAGATAAATTAAACATTGATTGAGTCATTAATTATTCAACCCTCGATTTTAGTTGGTTAACTCATTAAATATAATGAGTTTTTGTAAATAAAGCGATGCGCTTGTGTGCTTATGGTTGATTTTGGTACCACTATCCTTATGTCTTTGCTAGGCTTACTAATATGAATGATATTTATCATAAAAATATGAGCAACGTAAGAAAACATAAGAAATAGGGGACAGTGATGACAGATAACACTCAAGACATATCCAAACAAGCAAACCCCATTAATGATGCCAATAACCCGCAGGTAAAAAATCTTATTGAGAGGCTCTCGGGTGAGCATATCAGCAGTGGCAATAATTCTGACAATAAGGCAAAACAAGCCATCATCTTTCGTATGGTGATGGACAAGCACATTTGTCCATTTGGCTTAAAGTCATTAGATGCGCTAAAACACGCAGACTATGACATTATTGATCGTCATATCACCAATGATGAGGAAAACAAACTGGTCAAAAACACCTTGGGTGTTAAGACCACACCGCAGACTTTTATTAATGGTAAACGTATCGGTGGTAATGATGACCTGCAAGTGTTTTTGGGCAATGCTGAACCCGAAAGCGAAGATGATACTTCCTATACACCGATTATTGCGGTGTTTGGTGTGACCGCTTTAATGACTTTGGCATTGTGTTGGGCATCATCAGTGTCAGTGTTGTCCATGCAAGCGTTAATGTGGTTTGTGGCGTTCTCTATGTGCGTCTTAGCCATCAAAAAATTAGAGGATTTGCAAAGTTTCAGCACTGGATTTTTGGGCTATGATTTATTAGCTCGTAAGGTGGTACGTTATGCCTATGTCTATCCATTTTTTGAGGCATTTGCTGGCGTGTCGATGTTGGCAAATCAGCCGTGGTTAAGTGTTATTGCAGGTATTGTGTCATTAAGCATTGGCTTGATTGGTGGTGTGTCAGTTATCAAAGCGGTGTATATCGATAAACGTGAGCTAAAATGTGCCTGTGTGGGTGGTAATAGTAATGTGCCATTGGGGGCTATCTCATTGACCGAAAATGTGATGATGGTGGTGATGGGGGCATATATGCTCAGTCAGGCATTTTAGCCGCTATATTGGACAATATAAGAACCTGTATTCACAACCCACAATGGTCGCTTTTTGCCTAAGATAGACGTACTACTGCGTTAAATTTTGGATTAAATAGAATGACTATTCGCCCCAAAATTTGCCTTGTATTACGCCATTTTAGTCTAAAAATCCCCTGATTTTGGATTATGAATACAGGTTCTAAAAAAAGACAGCCTAGGCTGTCTTTTTTTATTGCAAGTTTATTGTCAGAGGCTTGAACTTAACACATAGCAAGCTAGGTTATCAGCTTAACGATATTGATCAAAGAAAGTTTGTGAAGCGGCTAAGCAGTAAGGCATGACTATACTGTGATATTGGCTAAAGACGGCAAAAGTAGCTGCTTGCGTGGCTTGGGCATTGGCTTGCTCTTGTGATGCCCCGCCTTGTAACGCTGTTGTATAAGCGACAGTATAAGTATTAGTTTTAATCATATTTAACTGCTGAGAAAACTGGCGCTGTAACGGTTTGGCGACTGTTTCAACCGCGCTATTAACCATGGTGGGTAAGGTACTGATATAAGTTTGTCTACCTGCTTTAGCACGTTCAATCTCATTAGAGGTGTCTATATCTAGTAGAGCGAATGTCACATTGATAGTTTTATCATTTTTCCAAATACTGGCAAGAGAGGTACTATTGACATCAAAGAATACGATTGGATCTTGGTTACCGCCACATAATAGCGTTGGTGCTTGTGGTACATAGGGACGCAAATCATTTTCTTTTAGTGCTTTACGCAAAGGTTGTTGCGGATTTAGTGCGGCAAAAGGCAGAGCTGTCAAGTCAGGATATAATCCATCAGGATTGGCTCGCATATCTTTGACATAGTTAGCACGATAATCGGTGCTCACTAAATAATTGTCGCCAAAACCAAAACTAAAGCGTGGGCTAGGTGGCGAGATTTTATCTAATTCAGGGACATTAGGATTGGCAGAAAATAGTTGTGATAGTGGCAGTTTTTGTTCTGCAACCAACTGCTCAAAAGGGACATCTGCTGGTAGTAGGGATGGTACAATTTTGGCATATTTATCAGCATAGATGCCTTGTTGAATGCCACCATATTCTGCTTCGTAGCTGTCTACTAATAAGGGTAAGAATGCGGTACCACCAATGTTGACATTACCATTAACAATGGTATCAGCAAATGCTGCCAAAGCATAAGGACCTGAACCTGGGCTAACTGCGGTTATAGGTGTGCCTTGGTGATCGAGTGCTTGAGCTGTGGCGAGTGCCACATAGCCACCTTGTGAGTAGCCGGAGACAAACAGCTTGTCACTGGGGGTAACATAAGTTGGTGCGTCAGTATTCTCAGCCAGTTTTTTTAGGGCAAGCTTACCTGCTGTAAGGCTATCAACGGTTTGTTTGCCTTGTTGTTTGGTTACATAAGGGGCATAGTCTAGTTTTGAAGCATCATATCCAGGATAATTAGAAGCAATAACAATATCACCTTGAGCAGCGGTGGTTGCGGCTAATAATAATGCTGTTTTATACGCAGGATTTTTATTGTCATTTAATGCTGCTAGGTTATAGTTTTTCTCTGTTGTTGTGCCATGTGCATACAAAGAGATGGGGCGAGCACCCTGACATTTTGGATCCTCACCTGTTGGGATCATCAATGCGCCTGTAGCATTAGTAGCTTCACCTTTTAACCCTGTCGTGGTGTGATTAATATATTCAACTGTCACTCCGCAGACAGGCGCCTTGGGCACAGCTTGGCTCAATCCTGCATTGGCGATTGCTTCGGCAAGTTGGGTTGCTGTAAATGTCTGAGTGACCACAGGATCTGTCAGCAGTTTGACTTCACTGGCAGTATTATTGGTAGCATTACTATTACTATGCTTATCATTATTATCGTCATTATCACCACAAGCAGTCAGTAATAAACTTGCTGATAGTGTGGTGCATAGTAGGGTGGCAAATTGTCTTTTTGCAGAGAAGTATTGTGTCATAAAGCACATCCTTGTGTGGTTACATTATCAATGATTAATGGCAATATTCATTGCATTATGCTAATGATTGCAAACTGTAGCGTATAATTTGTGGTTAATAATGGTGTAAGTCATTAAAAAACTAGGGACATCAATAATGATATAAATGAGTTAGTTTCGCTATAGTTAATTGAATAATAACATTTTATTGAAAATTTTACAGCGGATTTATGCTGACTACTCAATTTTGTGGTGCTATCTGTACTGGCATACTCAAACCTCGGGCAAATGGTTCGGCAAATACATATACATGCTCACTGGCTGCTACATCAGCCGTGGTATGCACAATCAGCCGTACTTCTTTACCATCGGTTAGCTCATGCGACACATAATTATCACCAAGTTGGTCAAACAGTGCAGGTAAGGGTTCATTACTTGCAGTGCCTACGGTTAAGCTATGCTGTGCTTCGGCGGGGGTGACATGAAAAAATTGTGCATAAGACTTAACTGGCTCACTGTCCAATGCAAATGGATATTCAAAGCTATCTGCTGCTATTGGTGTGACCCCCGAATCTATCTTAGCCCAATCTATTGGCTGTGGTGTGGATGTTCCTTTAATTTGCGACTGTGTTTTGGTGGTGGTCTCTGACTCAGCCTGTGCTGTAGTTTGTGCTTTAGTGTGTGGATTGGTTTGCGTGTCAGTTTGTGGTTCAGCGTTATCAGTTTGCGGTTGGCAACCCAATACAAATACGCCACTGAGCAATACCAAGCTATACAGTGTATATTTTTTACCCATATTTTTAACTTCTCTCATCTTGACTACCTTTAAAATGCCTTTGAACTATGTTGCAAATTTAGCTAATTTTTATATAAAAGTAAAAAACAGCTATATCTCTTGTAGATATTAGCCCAACGGGGTGAATGTTCAATAGACCCTAATCAAAGCGATAAATATCCATGCCCAAGCTGTGATGTGCCATCCGCTGTGACACCACTGATACCCGTTGACCTGCCCCCAGTGCAAAAAATAGCGGCAGCAAATGTTCATCTGAAGGGTGTATATGCTCACTATTGGCGTACTGTTGCCATTGTAGTGCCGCAGGAATGTCTGTTTTGAGCTGATGTAACAGCCATGATTTAAAATCTTTGGCAGCCTCATCTTCAGAGTCTGCTGCCCAGCGCATATTTTGTAGATTATGGGTGATGCTGCCTGAGCCGATGAGTAAAAGTTGTTCTGTGCGTAGAGATGCCAGCTTTGCCCCCAACTGATAGCAGGCATAAGCGTCAAATGAATGGGGCAGACTGATTTGCACAATCGGTATGTCTGCTTGTGGGTACAAATGTAGCAAAGGTGACCAGACGCCGTGGTCATAGGCTCGTATGGGGTTGGTACTGGCGCGTATGCCATGTTCGCTTAGCTGTTGTGCCAGTGATTCAGCAAGCTGTGGCTGCCCTAAAGCAGGATAGTTAAGCTGATATAACTTGGGGTCTAGTCCACTAAAATCATGCCAAGTGGTCGGTGCAGGATTACTGTTAATCTCAAGCGTGGGTGATAACCAATGTGCAGACATGATAATAATCGCATGTGGTTTGGGTAGGTTGTGACCAATGCGCCGCAATGCTTGTGTGGTTGCAGAATGTTCTAGTGCCAGTGTTGGTGCACCATGAGAGATAAACAAAGCGGGTAGGGTGGCACGCTTGCTGTGAGTGTCAGCAAATATGGATTGCACACTCAGTGGCTTTTTTACTACTGGCTGGCTGGCATCAGAGCAATTGAGCGGTGACTTTGTGGGATAGTTTGAATAAGGCATGTGTCTATTATGGGGGCAGTCACCACTGATTGCAAAAACGGCTTCATTTGTCATTAACTAGTCGCTATTAGCTAATCACGACTAACTAGTTGCCACGATGATAGGGGTGGTTGTGATTAATACTCATGGCTCGGTATAACTGCTCCATTAGTAACACTCGTACCAGTGGATGCGGTAAGGTTAAAGCAGACAATGACCATTTAAAATCCGCTTGCGCCAGCACCTCAGGCGATACCCCATCAGCCCCACCAATGACCAGTGCAACGTCATCGCCAAGCTGCATGGCATCGGCAAGTTTGGTCGCCAATGCTTCGGTTGAGAGCATTTTCCCTTTAACATCAAGCACCCATAACTGTTCACGACTGGCAGCGCCATGCGTTTGTAAAATGGCTTGCCCTTCTTGCTCACGGTATTGTGCTAAATTAGCTTCTGATGGATTTTTTGCCCGTTTGGCGGCAGCCAGCTCGATAATTTCGGTACTGAGCATCGGCTGGATACGTTTATAATATTCATCAAATCCCGTTTGTACCCAGTTGGGCATTTTGTTACCGACAGTTAGTAGGCGCAGTTTCATGATGATTCTCTTATTAGATGGGTTTCTTATTAATTGCTATCATTAAGATATTTGTTCAGTGATGCATATTGCATGGACAAGTTCAAGTTAATGGCTTGATGGTCTCAGGAATAATCAGCGTATCTGGTTTTTCGTTCGCATCATCAGGCTGTTTTTTTGGAATGACGGTCAGCTTAGCATCACTTTCAAATACAATCGCCTCGACATCTTTAAAATGATGGATACCGTCAGCACGCATGGCACATTCTAATTCTTGGCGATTGAGCCTCTCTTTTTTCATCGCTTCAGGCAAAAACTGTCCTTGATAAAATACCACGGTTGGTTCAGATAAAATCATCGCAGAGAACGGCGCTGAGATGGCAGAGTATTTGGTAACCAAATATTGTAATAAAAATAGGGTAATAATGGCAGCACTACCTTCCACAAAGGGAATGGATTCTAGCAAAATGGTACTTGCGCCGATAGAACCAATCATCACGGTCACCACCCAATCAAAGTTGTTCAGTTGTGAAGTGGAGCGTTTGCCTGATATTTTAGTGACTACCACAATGAGTAAATAGACCAAAGCTGAGGTGATGACGATGCGTCCAAGTTTATCTAAATTATCAAATAAAAGATGCTGCATGGGTTATCCTTAACAAGTGAGTGAGGGCTGATAGGAGATACATTCATAGTTACAATGATGGTTAAAGACATATAGGGTCTGTTGAACTTTCACCCCGTTAGGCTAATATCTACAAGGTATACAACTATTTTTTACTTTCATGTAAAAATTGGCTAAATTTGCCTTATTCTGTGTTAATGAACTTGTTAATATCCTGATATTATCTGTGTTCATTGCCTTGACTAAGACAAATTTATCTCAATTTTTCCTATGAAGATGAATGTTCAACAGACCCTACTATAAAAAGAAATTAAAATTTAATGAGGAGTAAAGTTATGAATACAGAACAAAATATAATATCTACTGTGGATATAAAATTGAATAATAGCCAAAGTGTATCACTACAAGTCATGCAGGCAGATATTACCACATTGGTGGTTGATGCCATTGTTAATGCTGCCAATAGCAGTTTGTTAGGGGGTGGTGGGGTCGATGGGGCTATCCACCGTGCAGCAGGAGCTGAGTTATTGGCGTATTGTCGCACGCTTCATGGGTGCAAAACGGGCAATGCCAAAATAAGCCCTGCTTTTAATTTGCCGTGTGATTATGTTATCCATACGGTCGGACCTGTCTGGCATGGCGGCAAACAAAATGAGGCAGCATTATTAGCCAGTTGCTATCGCAATTCACTACAGCTAGCATTAGAGCAGCAGCTTGGTAGTATCGCTTTTCCTGCCATTAGTACGGGTGTCTATGGTTATCCGCTATTGCAAGCTACTGAGATTGCCATTGATAGTGTGCATCAAACATTGCAGCAAGCTGCCACCCAAAATTCGATAAGCTTAAATAAAGTCATCTTTTGCTGTTTTTCTGCCAAAGATGCCCAAGTATATCAGCAAATGTTGGCAAGATTAGGCAGCTAGCTGTTAACCATTAACTATTAATCATTAACCATACTCAATATTAGTGCTGTGCTGTCCAATCGAGCATGGCATCAAGTACAGGGCGAGCTTTAGCGGCATTAAGCTTGTGATTGGTGTTGATGATGCCGACCACCACATAGTCTTGTCCAGATAATCCTTTTACGTAACCTGCCATAGAAGTCACATTATCGAGTGTACCCGTTTTTATCCATGCTCGACCAATGGCTTGTGAGTGTGGTCGCCGATGCGCATGTCCTGCAATCGTTCCGCTAACCCCTGCGATTCCTAATGAGTCGACATAGGTGGCAAATTTAGGGTGTTGATATGCATATTGTAATAGTTCTGCCATATTAGCAGCAGTTACTGTGCAGTCACGGCATAAACCTGAGCCATTACTCATCATCGGTGGCGGTGAGCTAAGATGAGTTTGCCACCAATCGCTAATTTGCGTTAATGCCGTAGGATAGTTACTGGTTAGGGTGGTTTTATTTGCGCTATAAACAGGCAAAGATAAAGTGAGCTGTTCAGTCATGACATTATTAGAGTAGTGGTTGATGTCATATATTTGTGCTGATAAGGGCAAAGATGGATAGCTGGCAAGTGGTAGCGGATATTGCCATGCTTTGAGTGCGACAATGGGAGGTGAGTTTTTGGGTTTTGTGGAGTGTACATTCGCTGAATGGGTGGCTGTTAATTGGTTATGGGTAATTACCTGACCGTTTAAGCTATTACCTAAGTCTAGCCATTTTTGCTTTACTACACGTCTGGCATAGTCAGTGACATCAGGATATGCAATATAAAACTGGTGTTCGCCGCAGTTACTGGGCATATTTTTATTAAAAGATAGCTGATTTGTTTGCCATTTTGGAGCAAGACTATATTCGATTGAGCCACAACTTGCATGACGTTGTGGTAGTGTTGCGGGCAGTTGATAGTCTGCCAGCATGGGGGTGTAACTGAGTTGAGAATTGCCATGATTATCTGGCAAAGTGGTGATTTGGATGCTGTTAAAATTGATAAGTAACCCATCAGGACTGGCGTTATAAGGACGCAGTGGCTCGTTATCAAAGGCGGCTGGGTCTTTGCCAACTTGCTGAAAGATTGAGGTATCTAAGATAATATTGCCATCAATATGAGAGATGCCCGCTTTTTTGGCTTGATACAGCAGTTGGGTTAAGCGTTCATGAGTCAGCTTAGGGTCGCCACTACCTTTAATAATCATATCGCCATATAGTGTACCGTTAATAATCACCCCAGTATGCAAGATTTGTGTCTGCCAAACAAAATCTTGCCCAAGTGTGTCTAATGCCACAAAAGTGGGAATCAGCTTCATGGTACTGGCGGGTGTACGGGGTTGATTGGCTAAATGATACAGTGGGGTTGTCAATGGTTGTATGGCAGGTTGAGGGTTAGCATCGACCATAGATAACTCATTATCTTGCACTAATAATGGCGCAGACTCTTTAAATATCGGCTGAATCACACTACCATCTTCAAGTGTCACCGGCTGAGTTAGCGTCTGTTCAGTCTGCTTGTTTTCAGTCATACTGACGGTAGTGACATCGGTTGGTAAAGTGTTAGCTGGGTTTTTAGGCAGGATAGCAGCAGGTAAATGATTGTGCTGTGTATCATCACTGACAGGTAGGATGACCATACTAATATCATTGTCTTTGAGGTTGGCAGCAATAAGGGATTGCTCAATCATATTGGGTAGCGCGGCTTGACATAAAGGGGCACTGAGCAATACAGACATGGTCAGTAGCGTTTGGCGATAATAAGTGGTCAAAAGTACACTAAGAGTGGTCATAACGGTCTTTTTTGAGTAAAAATTTTAGACAAAATAAAAAGGCATAAGCTGCCATTTTAGACTAAAAGCCCTTGCTTGTGGCGGTGGATTGGCTTTTCAGTCTGCCTTCTATTTATAGTATCTTTAATAGTAGTTTGAATAGCAGTGGTCGTGACCTTAGCAAATACAGTTGTAATTGAAGTGAGTTAGATTGATCACGATATTCTAAAAATTAACGTAGATGCAAAAAAGCCATGGCAGTCATCACTGCATCATTATAGGCATCATGGCTGCCTAAGTCAGGAATATTATATTTTTTTAATATTTGCGCTAAGTGTTGTCCCTGATGTGACACCCCAGCAGTACGATCGCCTGTTTTGCGATTATACATATCACGAATATCAATAATAGAGTTGGGCAGGGGTATGCCCATATAGGCTTTGGCAAGTAGATTTAAAAATGCCATATCAAGCTGTGGGCAGAATCCCACAATGGGGCGGTTACCAACAAACGGTAATAGCAATGCCAGCATCTCATCATAGCTGATACCATGTGCGACATCATGCGGACGCAAGCCATGAATAACAATGCTGTCCGCTTCAGGCATCACTGGAGGACGACATACCATATAGCGTCCATTACCAGTATCAATATGATCGCCATTAATATGAATGGCGGCAATAGAGAGTAGATGATGTTTTTTGGGATTTAGACCCGTCATTTCGCAATCAATGGCTACCCATTGATCGGGTAAAGGTGGAGTTAATAAGTATGCCAACTCAGGACGAGTTAATGATCGTTTATACCAGTATGATTTTAGTTGGTGTATGAGCGTTGTCATATTTAGCATCTCAGGCAGAAATTTTTGTATTTACCATATTTATCAAGCTTGGCGATTTGTCATGGCGATAGAACAATTTAATATATTTATTCAATGACATCAGTTGATTTCAAGTTGATAATGCTGGCGCAACTGATTTTTAAAGCTTTTGACCACTGCAAGACATTCTTTGAGTAGATCACGCTCAAGGGCGGATAGGGTTGTGGGATCAACTTGGTGTGCATTTTTATCATGAGATGACAGAGCGACGGCAAGTCGTTGTCCGATAAAAAACTCTAAGGTTTCATTGAGGGTTTCAGCTCGTTTTGATGTCAGTACCCCACAGCGAGTCAGTGCTTGTAGACGTGCTTTAGTATTGGTCACTGCAAAAATTTGTTGTTCTAACGCCATGGCACGGATACCATGTACCAGTGGAAAGATTCCCGCTTTTTTTAGATCCACATCTTGTACAGCAGGCTTACCAATTAAGGGAGCAAAGCTTTTCCACCACTGATTAACATCTCCAAATTGTAGGGCAGCACGGGCAAATCCACGTACAAACATAGGATCTGCTTGTTTATAAGCAATGGCAAGATGTTGGCGCAAACTGTCAAGTAAGCGTTCGTCACCACAGACATAAGCCGCATCAAGCAATGCTGCCAGCCAGATGCTATGATTGGGTTCTTTGGCTTTAAACCATTGGCTAATTTGTGTTTTAAAACGATTGAGTGGTAATCGCCATAATGGATTACTCATCATGATATTACCATCACACAGTGGATAACCCATATCAGCCAAATGTTGGTTAAATTGCTCAGCATATTCAGGCAACTCAGGGTGATTAAAGCCATTACGAATGATCAGTGCATTGTCTTGATCAGTACGCATGATTTGTTCACCTCGACCCTCTGAGCCCATCACAATGACACAGGTATTTTCAAACACCATGTCAGGTACAATCAACTGCCAAAGTTTGGTAAATACTTGCGCATTGAGTGTCTGCACCATACGACTGATGACACCCACCTTAATGCCATCATGCTGCTGTGCACGAATGTACTGTCCAATTTGATCTACCGCACTGGCAAGCGTTTGAATGTCTTGTGCTTGCTGTATTTGTACACTAATCAGTTGTGAGTGATGGCTTATATATGCCAAAAGATTACTCTGACCTAAAATACCAATAATTTCACCAGTGGCATTGACCACAGGTAGGCGATGTACTTGATAACGTATCATAGTTAATAAGGCATCACTGACATCATCATGTTCACTAATGGTACGTAGCTTAAAGTTGGCATAGGTATGACACGGAGTCGATTTTGGCTCAGCTGATTCGCTGATGGCACGACAGATATCCGTATCAGTAAGGATACCAAAATTACTGTCATAGGCACGAGTAGGGTGCCGCTCAGGTGATGGTGTGCGCTGGATTAGTACATGTTTTAAGCCAGTATTAGTCATAATTTGCGCGGCTTCAAATAATGACGCGGCTTCATTGATAATTTTTACAGGTAATAAGGTAATGCTGGTGACAGGCTGTAGCATAAGCTGCTGTGCTTCTGCTTGATTGCTATTGTGATTTGCATGAGTTGTACTGTTTTGTGTCGGGTTGTTTTTTTGAGAGGTCGCTTGTATTTGGTGGCTGGTTTTTTGCCTATTTTTACGCATATTTAACGCCTGCATACGCTCACTTAACTCACCTGATAACAGTTGGCGCACAAGGTGATTTTGTGCTGAGAGTCGATCAATGGCAGCCGCTTCTACTTGTAATAACAAAGTATCTTCTAATGCTTGATAGCAATATGATGATGATTTTGGAGCATTCTTGTTTGTATTGTTATCGTTGGTTGGCTCACTGATTGTAGTGTTGGCAGAAGCCGTATTGTGATTGTGCTCACTAGAATAGGTGTTAAATTGCCGCCGTGCATCAAACCAGTCGTTGCTATATTCATTGGCAGTAAAATCACCAACATAGTCATCATTTAGTTTTTGTTGTATGCGACCTTTAAGCACCACATAAAAATAATCTAACTCTTTGTCTGTCAGGCTATCATTTTTGCCCAGATAGCGTACTTGGGTATGTTTTTTTAGACTTTGACGCTCTGTGGGGGTGAGTACGTCAAAAGGGGGCTGAGAAAAATCAAGCTGAGTCATGAGCCGTCCTCCATGTTGGCAAAGCCCAGTGCAAACAAGATTAATCCATTAATCTTAAATTTTTGTTAAAACACTGAGCGGGCTAAGCTTAATATTAACCCCATGACTGGAGGAATACAAGATAGAGCTGAGTGTCATGCAAACAATCCTCTATCTTTGTGAGTTTGGTCTTCTTGATGGCTGATGCAAAAATTATGACTTATACCAAAATATTGGCGGCTACGATGATGCTACGAGTTTAACAACTGCTTAATACGGCTTATGGCTTCTCGGCTTTCATCAACACTGGCAACGAGTGCAAGACGCACATAGCCTTTGCCTGCATTTTCACCAGCCACGTCACGAGACAAATAACGCCCTGCCAAGGCATGAATATTTGCTTGCTCATACAAAGCTTTCACAAATGCCTCATCATCAGCTTCACCATGCTCATCAACAAATTGCTTGGGTGCTTTGACCCAAAAATAAAATCCAGCGTCAGGGTGACGTAACTGTAGTAAATCACCAAGTTCTTGCATCCATAGCTCAAACTTTTCTTTATACAAGGCTCGGTTGTGTGCCACATGCTCTTCATCTTGCCAAGCAGCGATGGACGCTAATTGGTGATGGATCGGCATGGCGCAGCCTTGATAGGTGCGGTATTGCAAATATGGGGCAAGCAGTGTGGCATCGCCTGCAATAAATCCTGAGCGTAATCCCGGCAGATTAGAACGTTTGGATAACGAATGAAATACGACGCAGTTTTTATAATCATCACGTTGCAGCGCAGCACAGGCTTGTAATAGACCCACTGGTGCGCTATCAAAATACAGCTCGCTATAACACTCATCACTGGCGATGATAAAGTCATGCTCATCGGATAGGGCAATGAGGTCTTGCCAGTCTTGCATCTGCATCACACTGCCTGTGGGATTGTTTGGGCTACATACAAATACCAACTGTGCACGCTGCCAAACCTCAGCAGGCACGCTGCTATAGTCACCTTTAAACTCATTGTCTGCATTGCAAGGCACAAAATAAGGTTCTGCCCCTGCTAACAGTGCCGCCCCTTCATAAATTTGATAAAAAGGATTGGGCATGACGACAAACGGTTTTGCAGTTGAAGTGGTTGTAGGTGTTGGTGTGTCTATGACGGCTTGGACAAAGCTAAATATCGCTTCACGAGTACCCATCACTGGTAAAATTTGACTATTGGCATCGATATGGTTGAGCTCAAAGCGTTGTTTTAACCAAGTCGCAATACAGTCTCGTAGCTCAGGTAGTCCATTGGTGGTGGGGTAGTGTTGTACCTTGGCTAGATTTTGTTTGAGTACTTCTAAGACAAACTCAGGTGGCTGATGTTTAGGTTCACCGATGCCCAGTTTTATCGGTTCATATTGCTCAGCAGGGGTGCTATTAGCAAGTAATTTACTCATCTTAGCAAATGGATAAGGGTGTAGTTGGTTGAGATTGCTATTCATAAAATTCTTCTTTTAGATATTAATTTATCGATATGGATTAACTGAACAACTGGTTGATCAATTGAAAAATAGGGTTGGATTCATATTTGATTTACTTATCATCTAATGCTGCAATAATGGCAGTTTTTAGTAGGTCAAGTTGTTGCTCAGTGAGTGCTTCATCTTTTTGATCACTGATATAAAACATATCCTCGGCACGTTCACCAAGTGTGGTAATACGGGCCGCATGAACTTCAATACCTTGTTGCAAAAATACTTGACCTAATTGGGCAAGCAACCCAGGTTGATCTAAAGTCGTAATACTCATGATATGTTGATTACTTGCCTCATTATAAGAAAAACTGATACTGGTTGGCACATAAAAGTTTTTTAATTGCCGTGGCAGGCGTCTTTGTACCAGTTTAGGTGTATTGGGATTGGCAAATGCTTGAATCAAACGTGATTTGAGTTCATCTTGGCGTTCAGTGTCGGTGAGCAGTGTCCCATGACGATCCAAAAGTACATAAGAGTCCAGTGCAAATTCGCGAGTGGCAGTGATGATGCGCGCATCAAGTACATCCAAATCCATCTGATCAAACACAGCCATGGTCACAGCAAATAGATTGGTTTGATCTTGGGTATATACAAAAACTTGCACCGCATCAAGTGCCAATCCTCGGTGTTCCCGTAGTACCACTAATGGCTTGCTGTCTGCATTAGAAGCTTTACCAATCGGAGGGTGATTTAAGATGGCTTCGGTATGCCATAGTATGTCCTCAGGAATTTCACGTAAAAAATACTCATCACCCAACTCATCCCATAAAATCAGCACCTCTTCACGATTCATGTGATCCACTTCTGCAAGCAGTGCAGTGGCACGTTGGCGAGTCTCAAAGATCATATCTTGGCGGTTGGTGGGTGCATCAACATCTGCACGCAAAATTCGTCGAGTCTGCGTATATAGCTGTTTCATCAGCGTTGCTCGCCAACCATTCCAAAGCTGTGGATTGGTGGCATTCATGTCTGCTACAGTGAGCACATATAGATGATTGAGATGGGTTACATTACTGACCAACTGTGCAAACTCAGTGACTACCTCAGGATCAGAGATGTCTTTTTTCTGTGCAGTTAAAGACATCAACAAATGATGACGTGTCAGCCAGCCTACCAGCTTAGCATCAGCTTGCTGCATGCCATGTGACAAACAAAATTCAACCGCATCTGTCTCACCAAGCTCACTGTGGTTGCCTCCCCGACCTTTGGCAATGTCATGGAAGATTGCTGCCAATATCAATATCTCTTTTCTTTCTATACGCCGATAAATAGAACTGACAAGAGGAAAGTTATCATGATATTTATCATCGGTAAATCGGTGTAACATTCTCACCAAAAGTAAGGTGTGTGCATCGACAGTGTAGCGATGAAACAAATCATATTGCATCAAACCTGTGACTGCCGCAAATTGAGGTAAATAACTGCCCAACACCCCATAACGTTTCATAGTACGTAAGCGATGAAACAGATAATTTTGCTCTTTTAGATTGTTCAAAAACAAGGCTTGATGGGTAGGATTGTCACGATATGCTTGATCAATACCCCGAGCTGCAATCTTTAACGAGCGTAATGTGCGCGTACGTACCTCTTTAATGCCATGTTGCCCCATCAGTAAAAATAACTCTAAAATAGCCGCTGGATATTGAGCAAACACACGGTGATGGGCAATGGCGATTTGATTACCAATGATATTAAAGCGGGCATTGAGGGTGGTCTTATGGGGACGCTCGTGTATTGGCAGACGTGCCTCAATCACTGTTTCATAGTAATGTGAGGTCAGCATTTCCGATAGGGTTGAGATTTGCATGGCACAGCGATAATAATCACGCATAAAAGCTTCAACAGCCGCATTGGGTGGGTCACTAGGCAACTCTTCGTATCCCATTCGTTTAGCAACTTCACGTTGATAATCAAACAACAGCTTATTTTCGTTACGCCCAGTAATTTTATGTAGATGATGGCGAATTTCCCACAAAAATCCTTCAGAAAAAGTCAGCTCATCATATTCTTTTTCGGTTAAAAAATCTTGTGGTACTAAGTCATACAATTTATTAATACGAAAATAACGTTTGGTAATCCAGCCAATGGTATGAATATCACGCAGACCACCTGGTGCATTTTTGATATCAGGCTCAAGATTGTATTCAGTGGTATTATGGCGTAAATAACGTTGTTTGGCCTCTAGCATTTTGGCTTCAAAAAACGCACGCTGTGGCCATGTTTGATACACCAAATCTATTGGAGTCTGAGCCAATGCTGTATTACCAATTAACAACCTTGACTCAAGTAATGAGGTGGCAACCGTAATGTCTTCAGCAGCTTCTAAGCACTCTGCTACAGAGCGCACTGCCAGACCTGGCTCTATGCCCACATCCCATAAAGTTGCCACAAACTTATTAAGCTTATCTTTGGTAGACTCCGTGATTTGATTGGTAAATAGAAGCAAAATATCCACATCTGAGTGTGGTGATAGCTCCCCCCGTCCATAGCCTCCCGTCGCAAATAATGCCAAATCTGTATTGTGTAGATCAAAGCGTTTAAATAACGCAATGAGTAAGCTATCTATAGCGCAAGCTCGGGCATTGACCAAATGACGGATATCCATCTTATGTGCCAATCGATTGTCAATGTCTGTCTCAATTTGAGTCAACCAAGCAGTAACTCCCAAATCTCGTTCATGATTGTGTGCTAGATCAGGCAGTGGGGTTAGTAAAGGATCGGCAGGATTGCAAATAAACATGGCTATGTACTCAAATTAAAGTTTTAGCAAAAAAAGATATAATCCATCTAATATAATGTCACCACAAAAGGCAAGCAAGCACAGAATAACAGACAAGTGTAAACAAACAGGCAAATCAAAGCCGAAAAAAAGACCGCCGTAGCGATCTTTTAAGTTAGCTTAACTTTTTAAAAAGCTTAAATCTTCTTCTGGTCGGGTGGTAAATACCTCACAACCATTATCCGTCACCACCATGGTATGCTCCCACTGTGCTGATAGTTTACGGTCTTTGGTAATCGCTGTCCATTGATCGGGCATGATTTTGGTTTTCCAAGTGCCTTGGTTGATCATTGGCTCAATGGTAAACGTCATACCTGTTTTTAGTTGCATACCCGTACCTTTTCTACCATAGTGCAATATTTGTGGTTCATGGTGAAACGAGTTACTGATACCATGACCACAAAACTCACGTACAATACTAAAACGCTCAGGCTCAACCACTGCTTGAATGGCAGCACCAATGTCACCGAGATATGCGCCATCTTTGACCACACTCATACCAGCATACAATGCCTTTTGTGCCACATCACAGATACGCTTTGCCATGATAGAGCCTTCACCGATGATCCACATCTTTGATGTATCACCATAATAACCATCTTTGATAACAGTCACATCAATATTGATGATGTCACCATCTTTGAGAATTTTGTTATCATCAGGAATGCCATGACACACCACATGATTGACTGAAGTACAAATAGACTTAGGAAAACCATGATAATTGAGCGGTGCAGGTACAGCTTGTTGCACATTGACAATATAATCATGAGCAATTTGGTTTAGGGCCTCAGTGGTCACACCCGCTTTAACATGTTCATCAAGCATCACCAAAACATCACTGGCAAGTTTACCTGCCACCCGCATTTTTTCAATGGCTTCGGCAGATTGGATTAAAGAATTGTTGTTCATAGTCATCATTCATATCATTTTTATAAATAGTGGCGGTCATTATAGCATAGCGATTCTTAATTACGCTTGTCTAATCTTGCTGAAAATATTAACCTTAAGTTATATACACCTTATATATTTTCTGACCAATTAGTTAAGTTTTTGTTTTTAACTTTTCAATGATACCATTGTGGTGTATTTAGTGCACATTTGTGCACAAATGTTTAATAAGTTAATAATAATTAAATGGCAATAATGATTGATTATAATGTGGTGTTGTTTTACTATAATTTGTGCATCACTTAGTTAAAGTGATATGAAGGTGATAGTAATTGCATTTGCTTTAATTACCTTAATGTGTATAAACTAAGGTGTGTAGTGGATTGATATTCCAAAACTTAGTTTATTTTAGTTTGCTGCCATTAGAAAATTCATGTATAAAATAATTTGGTTTAGATATTAAATTTTTTTATTTATGAATACTGGTATTTTTACTTAATAAAATGACCAATTTTAAAAATATATATATTATTATAATGATGGTGGTTTTATAAATATATTTGAAAAATACACAAAATATAAAGGATTAAAGATTAAGCTAAATAACCAAATTTAAGAAAAAATACAGAACAACAGAGACGGTTATAAGACAGCTATAAAAATAGGGACACAATGATTAATTTAAATTTTTATTGGCGTATATTTTACGTTTAAAATCCTTAGATCCCATGTGGTTATTTACTGTACTTGTTTATAACGTTGTTATCCATGCTCCACACCTGTATAAGTTGCGGTGCAACAGATAGGTGATTATGTTAGCAGTAGTTACATGCTCCCTACAGGATGTTGCTAAATGACTGACAACTTACAATGTGGAAATAATGATTTAGATAAAATTAAAAAAGATGATACTTATGATATGATACGCAAAAATACTACTGTACATCAGCAGTCGCATCATTTGGAGTCGAGGTTAGAAGTTAAGTTGTTAACCATCTCAATTAATAGAGAATAGATAATCTTAAAATAGAGTAAACATATTATGAACTTAAGTAATGTAAATATCTCGGGTCGTTATCGTGGATTGGTTATATCGATCACCTTATTTTTGGCATTGATTAGTGCGTTGCTTGTCTATACTTTCTATACATCAAGTTTATTAGAAGAGAATACGGCTGCTATTGATACTTCAAATCAGATAGCTAATAATGCTCAGGCGGTTATTAAAGACATCTTTGATTTGCAAAATAGTTATGGAGAAGATATTAACTCTCCTCACATTCAGACTGTATTACAGCGTCTAGAAGAAAACTCTGAAGAAATTGATACGTTACTTGTCGCCTTAAAAACAGGTTCAGCGTATGTAGACACAAAAGGTGAGACAGTTCAACTTCCTTCTATTACCGATCCTACAACTCTACAAGCATTAAATAATACAGAAAAAGAATGGAGCATGTTACGTCCTAGAGTAAAAGATTATTTAGAAATTGCTGATGATGTGCGTCAAGATACTTCTGTTCGCTTGGCTTTGGTGGGAGAGCAAGCGAAGACCTCAAGTTTGGCAATGAATAGTTCTCTTGAGGAATTGACGGCGAATATCTTTACTGTTGCCGCAAATCAAGCTAGAAATATTCGTTTGATTCAGATCTTGGGTGTTGCCAGTATTTTTGCTTACTTTTTGATTTTCATTTTCTTCTTTGTACGTCGTTTGCGTGAATCGGATGCAGAAACATTAGAAGCACGTCGTGAAACACAAGAGATCATGCAGACGGTGAGTACAGGTCTTTTCTTATTAGACAAAAATTTGCAGATTGGTCAGCAGCATTCACAAGCATTAGAATCAATTATCGGTTCTGATCGCTTGGCAGGAGAGAACCTAACCCATGTATTACGTGGACGTATTTCTGATAAAGATCTAGATACAACGCGGCAATTTATTGAGCAGTTGTATAACCCACGGGTAAAAGAAAAATTGGTTAATGACCTAAATCCATTGCATAAAGTGATGCTGCATACCGAGAGTGAATCTGGTCAAGAAAATAGATATTTGGACTTTAAGTTTTCACGGGTTTATGAAAATAAAAATATTGCCCGTATTTTGGTGAACGTGACTGACGTTTCAGATGCAGTACGACTAGAGCAAAAGCTTGAACAAGAGCGTGCACAAAATGATATGCAAATTGAGATGTTGACCACCATCTTAAATGTAAATCCTGTGGTAATTCAAGACTTTATCAAGAACACAAAACAGCATATTGAAAAAATCAATAATGTGCTTAAAAATCCAGGCAGTTCACAGTTTGAGTTAGAAAATAAATTAAAACTTATTTTTAGGGAAATGCATAGTCTGAAAGGTGAGTCCTCAGCATTAAAACTGCATAGTTTTACCAAGATTGCGAATGCTGCTGAAGATAAATTGCAGGCATTACAAAATCAAGCAAAATTATCAGGAAATGACTTTTTGCCATTGGCAGTCGATTTAGAAGAGCTATTAAACCTATCTAATACGATTGAGCGACTTGGTGAGCGTATTAATCAAGCCGCACCTCAGGTATTTACTTCACTACAAGAAAATGAGCCAACAAAACGAAGTGAACCAACAAAAATAAGTGAACCAACAAAACTAAGTAAGACAGTCGCACCAACAAAAGAAGCTGTTACAACAGCTAACATACAACAGCAAGAAAACGCAGCAGCAGAAACTTCGGTCATCACTACGCCAGTGAATGAACCAAAAGTTATTATTACTGAGCATACTCAGGATACAATAGAGACAGAGAATGATGGTCTAATAAATATTATAGACAGTAATAGTTTGTTAGCTTCAAACTCATCTAAAGAGCATGACTTGGTCGAATATTATCAAGATTTTGCACAGCAAATAGCTCAGCGTCAAAATAAGAAAATTCAGCTAGAAATATCAGATTTAGATTTATTAAATGTATCTAGCAATGCCGTATCCACTGCTAAGGAAGTGATCATTCAGTTGTTACGTAATGCCATTGTACATGGTATTGAAGTACCCGAAGTAAGACAAGCAGTAGGTAAAGATGAAACGGGTAAAATATGTTTAAATGTGAACCGTACGGATAAATGTCTTTTTGTTATTATAGAAGATGATGGTGCTGGTATCGATTATGAAAAAATTCGTCAAAAGCTCATTGATGCTGGAAAATATGATGCTGAAACTGCATACAAACTAAATCAGAAGCAGTTATTAGGTGTGTTATTTTCATCTGGTTTTACGACTAAATCTCAAGCAGATGAAGATGGCGGGCGTGGTGTAGGTCTTGATATTGTTAAGGATCGTATCCAAGAGAGCAAAGGTCAGCTGAATATAAAAAGCCAGTTAGGAGAGATGACTAAGTTTGTGATCACTTTACCAATAGAATCATAAATTTTCATTTAATAGAATATATCGTTGAAAAAATGTAGGTTGATTATTTATGCGTAAACTTATGATAGTTGATGACTCTAATATTATTCGAAATCGTATCCAACGAGCTTATGATTCTGATACATTTATGTTAGTGGCAACAGCATCAACTGGTAAAGATGCAATAGAAAGATTTAAGATTCATCGTCCTGATGTGATTACTATGGACTTGACCATGCCACAAATGGATGGTCTTGAATGTATCGAAAAAATTGTTGCAATAGATGAAGACGTACGTATCTTAGTCGTATCTGCTCTTTCTGACAAAGCAACGGGTATACAAGCCTTATCGCTGGGAGCGAATGGGTTTTTATGCAAGCCTTTCTCTGAGGATGATTTGATTGAGGCATTAAACGAGCTTATAAGTGATTAAGAATGAGATTTGGTTATGAAAGAGAAACGATTGCAAATTTTTATTGATGTTATCAAAAATTATTTCACCCAATTTGGGGAAGAGGAGTTGATATTAGATACTCCTTATTTACTAGAAAATAAGCAGCCTCGAGTACTAGATTATACAGGGGTGATTGGTATCTCTGGAGTGAATAAAGGCGCAGTCTATTTCACGGCGACACAACAACTGCTTGAACAAATTATGCATGAGATCGGTGAGACAGACCTTAGTGAAGATAACTACGTTGATCTTGTGGGAGAAGTTGCGAATACAGTTTCGGGAAATGCCCGCTCGGAGTTTGGGCCTGAGTTTCATATATCAGTACCCATTGTATTTAAAGGTGCGCCGCAAAGTATTATTTTGCCAAAAAAAGGGCAATCCTTTATTATCCCCATTTCTTGGCAGCAGCAAATAGGAGAAATCGTTATCTGCTTGCAAGATTAATAACAAAATTAATAAAAATTATTAAGAAATCATAATGCAATCGGTTTAGAATGCATAACAAATGTACCATAGTATCGGTTCGCCATCTGATAAGCATCATAGTGCAATATAGCAGCATAAATTAAAAAAGCTTTATATTATATTATGATGAATGTATGAAACCCTAGCTAAGTTAGCAAAAAATACAGTTGGCTTAAAAGCATCATTTTGTACAGATCATAACTTTATATCAGTTTAGTTCCTAAAAAGACATTACATAGTATGTCTATTATTCGGTGCTTTTTTGTTTGTATCTTTATTATTCTGTAGAGCGAGATTATTAAAAATTATGAAAGCAGAAAAACTTAACGTGTTTATTGAATCAGTGATGGCCTTTTATTCACAAATAGGTAGTGAGCTAAAAGGTATTAGCACGCCCTACTTGAATGAAAATGCTCAGCCTTTGGGTTATGATTTTAGTGGTATTATCAGTATTTCAGGCCCATTTACTGGATGTGTCTATGTAAGTGCGCCTAGTATTATGTTGCGTGAGATGTTAAAGGTCATGGGTGAGCCTGATATTTCAATTAATAACCTTAAAGACTTGGTTGGTGAGGTTGCTAATACAGTCTCAGGAAATGCGCGCACTGAATTTGGGCCAGATTTTATTATATCACCACCTGTTATTGTAGAAGGCATACCAGGTACTAATTATTTACCAAAAAATAAGCGATCTTATATCATTCCATATCATTGGCATGGTAAAGATGCTCTGATTGGGATTTGTTTAAATTAGCGAATAATAAGTATCTAGCTAGCTAACGGTATCCACTGTAGCTAGATAAAAAATCCTGTGTATTGTGTCCTGTATATATTGAAAACAGCTGATAATTATTGTTTATTATCGGCTGTGGCTGTTTAACGGATTCTAATTGGCTGTACCAGGTATGGGATTGGCAAGTATACTTTGGGTTTGTCTTTGGCGAAACTCATTGAGTTGGTTTGCAAGCTTCTGATCATGTAAAGCCAATATTTGAATGGCAAGTAATGCTGCATTATAAGCACCCGCTGTTCCAATCGCTAAAGTACCTACCGCCACACCTTTAGGCATTTGTACAATAGATAACAAACTATCCCAACCACTTAATGTCGATGATTTAACAGGTACGCCCAATACAGGTAGTTCTGTTTGACTGGCACACATACCTGGTAAATGTGCCGCCCCACCTGCCCCAGCAATGATGATTTGTAACCCTTGATCTTTGGCTGATTTGGCAAAATCAAATAGTTTATCAGGTGTACGATGAGCGGACACTACTTCACACACAAAGCTGACCCCAAAATCTGCCAACAATTGTGCTGCTAAAGACATGGTTGCCCAGTCAGATTGTGAGCCCATAATAATACCAACTTTGGCAGGACCTTCTGGAGAAGTAATGGGGGCAGGTTGTGACATATTTGACATGATTATTCCTAGTAATTGTTTCTTAGTATCTGCTTATTTTCTATATAGTCACTTTATTATAACAGCAAAAATCCACTTGCTGTTTTATGACTGATCTGTTGGGCGATATTGCACAAAATTAGCGGCGGTTAAAGGTAGGGGATTGGTGGTATCAAACTGATAAGCCGTCAAAAATCCTTTACCTGCTGCTGAGTAATCGGTACAAACGACTTGTGGGCTAAGTGGCATGGGTGTACCTGTCAACCAGTAATGTCCAACAAATACTGGCTTATCTGTTTTCAGCATAAAATCAATATCACTGGCAATAATATCCGCAGGAATTTGTGCCAAATCCTGTGTCGGTGCACGTGCGATATCAATGATACGTTTACCCTGTAAGTTATCTAGCCACCATTGTACCCGCATATTACGGCGTACTGCACCATCTTTATCAGTAAAAGATACTCCATCAGGCAGGGGCATTTCTACGCCCTTTAATATGCGCTCTAAAGCATCGTATTCTGGTGTGCCTTTTTGTGAGGTTAGCTGTAATGCTTTGGGGGTGAGACAATGATCTGCTGTTAATAGAGACTCAAGTTGCGCCATTTTATCGACGTGCCAACAAGCATGAACAAAGCAAGCATGTTCCGTTTCTATCCATAAGGGTAGCTCATAAAAACGATTCAGCCAGTATTGATGTGCTTCTGAGCCAAAAGGAATCTCTGCTAGAAAAGCTTCATGCTGCCGAGTATGGGTTTGGTTATGGACACGTAAATAGGTTTTTGTCTCTGTTGCACAGTTATTGACAGTGGCATAAGCCAAAGCATTGTATTCATGATTACCCATGACGGCATCTGCCACTCCTGCATCGAGCATGGCAAATACAATTTGCAGTGTTGCCACCTCGCTTGTACCACGATCAATTAAATCGCCGATAAATATGGCTCGATGCCCATCTGGCGGCGCATAATAAGTTTGATTATTGCTGTGGTTTGTTTTTAGTGTATAACCAAGCTTTTTAAGCAGTCCAATTAACTTATCTGCATGTCCATGCACATCACCAATCACATCATAAATCATCATAAATTCCTGTTATCTAGTCGCTTTATCAAGTGCTGAATGCAGCTATTATAACAACACAAAACTGACTTAACACAAATAAAAAGGAAGGCATCCTTTGATGCCTTCCTTCTAACTTAGTATATCGGTATAAACAAACTCAAACTATGGTTTTATCTACTCAAATCCCATATCGTGATACATGTCATGGCTAAATAATCTCAATAATAGAGACATCACAATATCTGGTGCACATGCTTATTTTTAAATTTTACGTAAGAAAAAGCTAGCAACAAATAATATGACTGCCACGATTAAAAATATATAAGCAAAATCAGCACTGAGTCCTGCTACACCACCAAAACCTAGCAGACTGGCGACCAATGCAATCACTGCAAAAATAATAGCCCATCTAAACATAAGATACTCCTTTGGGTTGTATATTAGCTTTAAAGATTGATTAGACTTTATGGTGTTTCATTTATTAGTTACATGAGTTTCATAAAAGGTAAATAAATAATGCATACCATAAGTAAGTGAGCACATCTAAAGTAGCATTTAAAAAGGTTTATTTGGATGAGTTTTATCCGTATAAATTGTGTATTTTGTATCTATACTGTACTGTACTGTACTGTCGTATGTCCATTTATCTATTCATAACTTAACTCGTGGGCAGATAGGTGTGGCGAGATTTTACTGTGTTGTATGTTATTAATTTGCATTAAGTTTATAAACTTATTGTAAATAGTAATAATTATCGTTATTATAGTAGGGTACGATATATAGGGATAACCACTATTATTTCTAACTTAGAAGAAATAATTAGTTATAAGTCATGTTGTTTCATCCTAATTCATTAGGATTGAGCACATTAAGCAATCGCCAGACATATAACCAGGAGTATAATGATGTACGTGTGTATTTGTAATGAAGTGAAAGAAAAACAAATCAAAACTGCCATAGCTGCTGGTATTGATACCTTAGAAGGTCTAAAAACCGCATTGGATGTGGCTACTTGTTGTGGTTGTTGTGAACCTATGGTGAATGACTACTTAGATGCTAATCAAGACAGTACTCTTGCTTCGGCAGCATCTTTAGCCTATGCAGTATAACTGATTTATAACTGTTTTTTTGTATCAGAAGAAGCCAGTGCCATTGTAATAATTCCAAACAATAACACCAACTGTCGGATTTAGCTGCATCAAATAACTAAATAGATAAAAATAATAAAAGAATAAATAGCAGCTATTTACATTTCACATGGAATGTTAATTCTTAATAATAAAAATCATAGGTAGCAATTATTTTTATAATTGCTACCTATTTTTATGTGGTTTTTATGCAGTTTTTATGTAACTTAGTTGTGCAATCTATGCTTACCTTTTATACGTTTCATATTATCTATCTATTTGTAATGACTCACTTAATCAATCCATTTAGAATACTCCTTTTAAGTTAGTTTTGGATTAGTTATTGGTACTACATACACTGATACTGAATCTTAAACAGACTCATTCTCAATTGTGACCTCATTCCCAGTTCAAAAAACAACTGGTTTATTGTATTGCTTGTGTTAGCATGACCTCATTGAAACTTAGGACTGGCTGTTAACGCACTCTATTAAATATATTCTTTAAAAACTTTAACAGTAGTTTTAACTGTCAAAGAGTAGTAAAGAGAATAAGGATAGAGGCTGCTTAATAACAGTACTAATTGAATCCATAAATTCATGTTAATGAGGGTAGTCGTATGAAAGGTAGTAAACAAGTTATCGAATATTTAAACTTTTTATTAGGTGGTGAGCTGGCTGCTCGTGATCAGTATTTTATTCATTCTGAAATGTATGCAGAATGGCATTATGGCAAGTTATATGATCGCATCCATCATGAGATGGAAGATGAAACGTTGCATGCACAAGCCTTGATTCGCCGTATCATGATGTTAGGTGGTACGCCTGACATGACAGTCAATGACATCACGGTCGGTAAGAATGTTCCTGAGATGCTACAAGCAGATTTGGATCTTGAATACCAAGTGCAAAAACATCTAAAAGAAGGCATTACCTTGTGTGAAAAAGAGCATGATTATGTGACTCGTGACATGCTGGTAGCACAGCTAGAAGATACAGAAGAAGATCATGCACATTGGCTTGAGCAGCAGCTTGGTCTAATTGAAATGATTGGTCTACCAAATTATCTACAAAGCCAAATGGGTGAAGTATCCCCTAACTAAAATCACAGTATAGTGATTGAAGGTGATTGGTTAGATAACAATCAGATAACGACCAGTGAGTAATGATTTTCAATTTTATAAATATAAGAGGTATTCTATGCAAGGTGATAAAGAAGTTATCAGAGCATTAAATAAAGTATTGGGACAATCACTGATGGCGATTAACCAGTATTTCTTACATGCTCGTATTGCCAAAAACTGGGGTATTGATGAGCTTAATGAGCATTTTTATAAGCAGTCTATCCAAGAGATGAAATGGTCAGATGCCCTGATAGAGCGCATTTTGCTGTTAGAAGGTCTGCCAAATCTCCAAGACTATGGCAAGCTATTTATTGGTGAAGATGTAGCAGAAATTATTGAATGTGATGTGCGTTTAGAAGAGCAGAAGTTCGATATTATCAAAGATAGCATTGCTTTGTGTGAAAGCAAGGAAGACTATGTGTCTCGTAAGCTGCTATTGGATCTTAAGGATGGTAATGAAGAATACATCGACTGGCTAGATACGCAACAAGATTTGGTACGTGATATGGGTATGGAGAATTATATCCAAGCTAAGATTGATGACTAATAGTAAAAAAAATTAGTTATAAGCGGCATTTATAGCTTATATAGACAGTAATAAAATAAGCCAGCATCGATAAGGTGCTGGCTTATTTTTTGGGTAATGTCTGCTTGAATATGGTGGTTTGCTAAAAATCTATCAGGTATTAAGAACCTGTATTCACAACTCATAATGGTAGCTTTTTGCCTAAAATAGACGTACTACGGCGTTAAATTTTGGGTTAAATAGAGTGACTATTTGCCCCCAAATTTGCCTTGTATTACGCAATTTTAGTTTAAAATTCTCCTGATTTTGGATTATGAATACAGGTTCTAAAAACTCGGATGTAATAAGGCATTAATAAAATGTGGAATAATGCTGGGTTCAAGTGCAATGGTGGCAATGACTCCAAAAGCACCACCCCATAAATGTGCTAAATGGTTGATGTTTGAGTTACCTTTTTTATCAGCATAAATACTGTAACCAACATAAGCAATGGCAAAAATAATGGCAGGGATAGGTAGTACGGCAAATAAATATAAAGTGCTCCATGGTGCAATTAATATGTAAGCAAATAATACCGCAGATACGCCACCTGATGCTCCTAAGCTTAAATAGCGTGGGTTGTTTTGGTTTTTAAGATAACTTGGAATGATAGCCACAATAATGGCAAGTAAATACATAGCAACAAACCCATATCCACCAAGAAAATTACTATATAAACTTTCAATCGCCTTACCAAAGAAGTATAGAGTAAACATATTAAATAGCAAATGCATACTGTCAGCATGGATAAAACCATGGGTGAGAAAACGATCCCATTGCCCTTGTTTTATTGCTGGTGGATAAAATATGAGGCGGTCAAATAAATTTTTATTTTGCCAAGCAAGCAGGCTTACAATAACAGTAATGATAATAATAATTATCGTATGACTGAACATTAGATTTTGCAACTCATTGTCCTCGTGGATAAAAACTCAAGTTTAAGATGGAAGGTAGTATTAGTGTATTTAGGTGCTTATCATTATGGGCATATAACGTGTATATTATGGTTTAGTCAAATCTATTAAAATAGATAGGCTTATTTATGAATGATAGCGTGTTAGATTAATTGAATCGTGGTATTTTTTGTTTATAGCTTGGTATATATATCACTTTAATTTTCGCTTTATATCCATTTATGCTGTTAACTTAATAACCATTTTATTTAAAAATATGATTACTAAACTCTATTTTATTTTACATTTTGACGCTAACTCATGCTTTTTGTAACAATGAGTTACGGATAAATTACTTTAAGATAACGATACAGCGTATTTTTTGCGCTATCTTAAACATGCATCTATCTCAATATTTATTGTGTGATTTAGTGATTTTAAATCATACATAGGGCAAATGATATATTGTTTTTTTTCTGTCATTTGTAATCAAGTATCAGTAAGTACAAGCAGTCGCTATTAACTCACGATAATTAAGTACCACAGTTGAGTATCAAAGTTAGTTAAGTACCAAAGTTAACTGGCATAGAGTGATGTAAATAAACATCATTTAATATACACCGATGTTTTTTATATCTGGCTATTTGATTCTAATAGGATTTATTTTTAAATCAATGCCAGTTTAAAAATAAGCTATGTTATAAACTAAGTTTTTTATCAACTTTATCAACTAAGGCTTTTATAATATTTCATCTAATATGATTTTATATATTGGGATTTAGAATAAATAATGTAAACTTATTTACCGACTGTCATATTCACTAGCAGTTATGGGTGGTCATAGAGGATTGAGATTGAATGAGTCAATGCGAACAAATATCTGTACTTAATTTAATAGATAACACAGCACTTAAACTTTTATAGGAATAATTTTATGGATATTATCAATCATTTATCACGTACTGTCACCCCTGCTGTACTCGGTGATCAGCGTACGCCACAAAGTGAAGGGTTACTTGAGCAGTTTTATGCCATCTTTTCTGCCCGTCTTGCTGATCAAGATACCTATGGTCGTTTTGCTGGACAAGAGATTGCACGTGATGATCTCGGATTTTATGATCGGGTTTGGACAGACGAGACTCATCGTAGCAGTATTGCACGTGAGCTTGCCGCTGAGCACAATCTTGATGAAGCTTCAGTACAAAAGTTGACGGCAGCTGCTGCACCATTGGCTTATCTTGAGCTTAGTGAGTTGGCAGGTAGTACACCTGTGCCTCAATTTTTGCGTGATAATCTATCAACTTACCGTAGCCATATTCCAGCATGGGCGGGTGCAGTTATTCCAGCGGGTTTGTTGGCTGCTGAGCCTGCAGGTACGCGTATTTCTGATACTGTCAGCACGGCACCTTTGCAGCGTGAAGAAGAGCCTAGTGGTAGCTTTATGAAAGCGTTGTTACCTATTATTGGTTTGATTATTTTGGGTGCATTGGCATGGGCGTTATTACGTGGCTGTCAGGATAAAGATAGAGTTGAGCCAGTTGCGACACCAGCCGTAGTAGAAGAAACGGTGGTAGAAGAAGCCACACCAGTTGTTGCCACTGATGTAGATCCTGCGGCACTACGTATCAGTAGTGGTGATGGTAATACCCTATATGCTTGCCATATTGATGCGGGTAATGATGAGCTACAAAACAACATTCTTGCTGCGGTACGTGGTGTATTTGGTGATGAAGCAGACAAGTGTCGCTCTGATGTTGATGATAATTTTGCAGTAGATATGCCTGCTGCTGCCAGTCTACCTGCCATTTTACAGCTTATCAAAGCTGTACCTGATGCCAGCGCTATTATTAAAGGCGATACGGTCACTGTAAACTCACCTGATGCGGCAACGCTTGAGAAATTGGTGGCTGATATTCAGGCTGCTGCGCCAGATTTACAGGTAGTTGCTGAAGGTCCGCTAGATTTGACCAATGAGATCGCAAATAGTGTGACTGCGGCAGATACAGCAATGGATCGCTTGGGTGATAATCCAGATCCTCGTGATGTGGCACGTGCACTTAGCTTACAGGTCATTAATTTCCAGTTTGACAAAGCATTTATTCCTGATGTGAATAAGCCTGTATTGGATCGTGCTGCTAAAATCATACAGGAAGTCCCCGATATGCATTTGATGATCATTGGTCATACCGACAATAAAGGCACAGATGCTTATAACAAGAATCTATCACGTGAGCGGGCACAAGCAGTGAAAGATTATTTAGTTGAGCAAGGTGTTGATCCAAGTAAACTTACCACTAAAGGTATGGGTGAGCATGATCCTATTGCTGATAACGCAACAGATCAAGGTCGTTTCCATAATCGCCGTATTGAGTTTACTGTCTATGATGAGAGTCAAATGCCAGGTGATGGCACGGTTGGTGATGGTATTGCGGTCAATGATGACGCTAGTAAAGTAGATACAGTGGCTTTACCCGATCCGGATCTGAATCCATTAGATGCTAATAATGATGATTTGCTACCTGATAGTGATGATCCCACCCAAGGTACTGTGTTAGATCCAAATGCAAACAACTAAGCTGATGATTTAGCTGACGATTTAACTGATGACATGCTTATAGTATAAAGTGAGTAGCATCTACCTGTAACCAATAAAAAACCGCTTAGCTTTGGCTGGGCGGTTTTTTTATGCACGCTGGTAGATACTGGTAGATAAAAGCCTGATAGATAAAATATGTTAATAGACTTTCAGCCTATGATTGGTGTGGGGTATTTGGGTTTATTTGTATGCAGTGGGATCTTTGGTAGCGGCTGTTATTGTATTATCACAATGGTTATCTACTGGTAGGTTGTCTTCTGCAAAAAAAGTGTCCATAATCGCTTGCCGAGCTTGTGCCCAATATTCAAATTGCTCACAAGTTTTTGTCAGTGAGCCTTGCCATACAGGAATTTTGCCACAAACTGCCCGTAGCCGCTCTTGATTGGGATAAGGCAAAGATTGTGCTGCCATTGCTGCCTCATTGGCTGCCACTCTATCGTTACACACCAACGCCATGTCACAACCTGCTTTAATTGCAGCAGTGACTCTTTGTGCCACATCACCAACCACATGCGCCGCTTTCATAGATAAATCATCAGAAAAAATGACCCCAGTAAAACCAAGCTGTTGCCGCAGGATATCTTGTAGCCATATTTTTGAAAAGCCAGCAGGTTTATCATCAACAGCACTAAATATCACATGTGCAGGCATTAAAGCATTAAGCCAAGGCAGGGTTTGTATAAATGGCTGTAGATCAATGGCTTCAATTTGCTTATAGCAGCGAGTATCTATCGCATCTGCTACATGCGAATCAGGCGCAATCGAACCATGACCTGGAAAATGCTTACCTGTGGTTGCCATACCTGCTTTGTGCATACCTTTCATAAATTCGCTTGCCAAGGTCGTCACCCCTTCAGGTGTTGGGTGAAAGCTACGATCGCCGATGACTTGACTAATGCCATTAATATCAAGTACAGGTGCAAAGCTCATATCAATACCAACCGCCAAGACCTCAGCTGCCATCAGATAGCCACAGTGATGTGCCAGCTTTAATGCTTTGATAGGCTCATGGTCAAATAGTGCTCCTAGCTTTCCCATAGCAGGCAAGGGAGTAAAGCCTTCACGTAGACGGGCAACACGTCCTCCTTCTTGATCTACGCCAATTAATATGTCTGCATTGTGATAGCGTATCTCATCACATAGCTCTCTGACTTGGGCAGGTGATTCAATGTTGCGAGCAAATAAAATAACCCCACCCACTTGTGCTTGTTGGATTAAGTTTATATCCGCTGCGGTGAGCTGAGTACCCTCAATATCAATCATTAATACGCCATACATTTGCTTATCCTTACTAGATGTCTGGTTGATGTCACGATATTATGCCAGTATTGTCGTGAAATATCAGTGGCTTATTGACTTGTATATGGCGTTATCCTATGAATACACGATAGTTTACCTACGATAAATCCACTCCAAACTATTAATTGATAATTTTACTCATGTCACCACAGTACTCGCTGTGTTTGTTTTGTGGTGAAATTAGATTAGATTGGCTATACTATTTATGTGTCTGCCATTAACTGTCTTTGTAATAAATAAGCTTTAAAATTAAGAGAGGTTATCCATACAGTTTGAGACAGTTTATAAAATTAACTTATGTTACTATTTGTGCTAAATTGACTGGTGATTTACGATAAAAATAATTTATCAAAGTGTGATGTGTGATTAATATTCCTTTTTTAATAAAAAATTTAATAAAATGATATTGACAACAGGTGACCAAAAAATTTTATTGTTTATTGAAAGTATAAAAACCTTTGGTATATCAAAACGATTCAAATATTCAAATACATTCAAATAATAGGTAAGCAAATTTATGAAAAAACAATCAACTCAGTGGTTATTAAGTGCCGCCGCAGTGGGTATTGCAGGTGTCATATTTTCACAAAGTTATCATGCAGCAGAAGCAGCAGATAAAGGAGCATTTGAGACCACACCTGAACAAAAACTAACCACTCGCCAAGTAGCGGCATTATTGGATCGCAGTCATTATCTGAATCAACCTTTAGATACAGCCATGGGACAACGCATATTACAAATGTATTTTGATCGTCTTGATCCCAACCATACTTTGTTTTTGCAGTCTGATATTGATGAGCTGACAAAGAAATATGGCGATACATTTGCTGAACGCTTAAAGCGAGGTGATTTAACAGCAGGTAAAGCCATATTTGAACGTTATCGTTTGCGTTCAAATCAGTATTATGATTTTGCTAAGAAGTTTTTAAAAAGTGACATCAACTTAAAGCGTAACGACAGTATAGTGTTGGATCGTGAAGAGGCACAGCCGTTTACAAGCACAAAAGCACAGCGAGATTATTGGCAGCGACAATTGGCGTTTCAGGTCATTAGTATGACATTGGCTCAAGAGGGTGATAAGGCTCGTGATAAGCTATATATGGAAAACCCTGATTTGACTTTGGGTCAGGATCTGATATTGGCTGAGGAGCGCACACCAGCGGAGGTGTTATTAAATCGTTTGAATCGTCAGTCACAGCAGCTATCAAGGCTGACAGGTGATGAAATTATGGAGACGCTGCTCAATACTGCCACATTGACTTATGATCCCCATAGTAACTATTATGCCCCCATTCAAGCCACTGAGATGCAAGTACAATCCAGTCTACAGCTTGAAGGCATTGGGGTGACGATTCGCCCTTATCGCAAAAATCCAGATTATACGCAGATTGTCACATTGGTCGATGGCGGCCCTGCGGCAAAAACTGGCAAGATTAAGCCCAATGATTTGATATTGGGTATTGCCCAAGATGGCAAAGATATGAAAGATGTGGTGGGCTGGTCAACGCGTGAAGTCGTTGCCCTTATCCGTGGTAAACGTGGGACGGATGTTGTTCTAAAAGTAAAACAGCCCAATACACCAGATACAGCAGCACGATTGGTGACCATCACCCGAGATATTATTGAGCAGGAGGATTCTGGTGTCGAGCATCGGGTGATTGAGATTGAGCGAGACAACCAAAAGCCTGCCCGTATTGGTGTATTAGAAATTCCCAGTTTTTATTTGAACTATCAAGCTCGCCGTAATGGTGAGAAATATCGTAGTGTCAGTATTGATACCCAAAAAGCACTGGAGGCACTCAATAAACAAGATATTGATGGCTTAGTGGTCGATTTACGTAATAACCCTGGTGGTTCACTTGATGAAGTGGCAAGAATGCTTGGGTTATTTATCAAACAAGGGCCTTTGGTACAAATACGTGATAACCGTGGTAATGTGCAAGTTTATAAAGATGAAGATGGTGGACATCAGTTGTATGATGGCAAAATGGTGGTCATCACCAATCTTGCCTCTGCTTCAGCCAGTGAGATTTTTGCGGCTGCCATTCAAGATTATGGACGTGGCTTAGTGGTAGGAAGTACCACCACAGGTAAAGGCTCAGCGCAAATCCAACTTGATAGCTTAGCGTTAGGTTCTGCCACCCTAACACAGCGTAAGTTTTATCGAATTACAGGAGGAAGTACGCAAAATAAAGGCGTTGTACCTGATGTAGAACTTGTTAATATCTATGATGGTGCAGATTTTGATGAGCGTTCGCAAAAAAATCCATTGAAGTGGGATACCATCAAAACGTCACCTTATAAACCTGAGGGTAAGTTTAGCAGTGATACGCTACAGACTTTAAATCAGCAATCAACCATTCGTCAAACCACCAATCCACAGTTTGTTTATCTTAATGAGCTTAATAAAATCCGTAATATGGAAGATGAAAAACGTCCTGTTAAGCTTAATATAGATGATCGTCGAGCGCACATGAAAGACGTGGAAGCAAAAACATTGCAGGCAGAAAATGTCCGCCGTAAAGCCATGGGCAAACCTGAATATAAGGATTGGACAACCTATCAGGCAGCATTAGAAGCAGAATTTGAAGAGCGCAGTCATCTGAAAGAATCAGAGCGTCCAAAATTGCCAGAAAATGAGGTATTTATTATTGAAGCGGCACAATTAATGCTAGATGCTGATGGTACCGAAGAGCCTGTTAAACAAAGTGATGAGGTGGTGATAGATCCAACAACAGAAGTCGTGACTGATGTAGAAGTAGATCCTGATTTAAATACCGCTCCAAAACAGGACTCATAAAGTAGCATTAATGAGTTATACAGGTCTTGTAAGTATATGCTTACAAAGTTTTCGGTTTTTACCTCTTAACAAAGGTGAGTAAATTTGAGATGATGACCTCACAGCACAAGGGATTGTTGCTCAAGGATTGAGTTGGCTGTAATAAGGACAAAGGTAGCGTTTATTCACTACCAATTAATCAGGAAGATTAACGATAAAAGCCGTGTGATATAAATCATACGGCTTTGTTGTGTCTGGCTGGATAGTCTATCTTGCTAGATGCTCAATTTTTTGGGTATGTTTATAAACTCATACTAATTCTCTAAAATAACTTATCGTTGTCAAACTCGTTTAGCCTACTATTTGTAGTACTTGTATTGTAGTACTTGTACTGGTTTTCCTTGGTAGAATTGGTAGATTAATTAATAGAAATGGTATCACTTAATAGTAGGTAGATGATAGTAGATTGCTATACCACTTGCCCGCAGGCATGTCCGCTTGCCCATGCCCACTGGAAGTTATAGCCTCCCAGCCAACCTGTAACGTCCAACACTTCACCAATAAAATATAAGTTTTTTTGTAGGTGGCTTGCAAATGTTTTGGAAGATACATTGTCAGTTGACACCCCCCCACGAGTCACCTCGGCGGTACGGTAGCCTTCTGTCCCCGAAGGTTTGAGTGTCCAATCATTGAGTGTATGTCCGATATGTGTGAGCTGTTCATCTTTGATATTGGCAAGCTCAGTATCTTTTAATGGCTGCCATAGATGCTGTTGTAGGGCGAGTAGCAGTTTTTTTGGAAAATAATCTGCTAACACGCTACGCAAAAGTTGCCGAGGGTGCAGGGCTTTTTGCTCAATAAGCCACTCTGCCATGCTCAGGTTGGGAACCAGATTAATGTGGATATACTCTCCAAGCTGCCAATAGTTAGAAAGTTGTAGCATGGCAGGCCCTGATAAACCACGATGGGTAAACAGTAGCGGACGGGCAAATGAAATTCGTTCATTAAACGCCACCACATCAATACTAATACCAGCAAGTGAAGCAATGAGGTCACCTATTTGGTCGGTAAAGGTAAATGGCACTAGACTGGCAGTGGTGGGGATAATGTGATGTCCAAATTGAGTGGCCACTTCATATCCAAACCCAGATGCACCCATAGTAGGAATGGATAATCCACCAGTGGCAATGACCAACGAGTGACACTGAAAATCCCCACGAGAGGTTGTCAGTACAAAGCCTTTATCCTCTGCTAGGGCAGTGATACTTTGAACCTCGGTGTTGAGTTGTATTTGTGCGCCAGCTTGTTGACACTCTGTCAGTAGCATAGTGAGAATATCTTTAGCAGAATGACGACAAAATAGTTGTCCATGTTCACGCTCATGATAGTCAATGCCATGTTTTTCCACTAAAGCGATAAAATCCCAACTGCTATAGCGGCTTAATGCCGACTTACAAAAGCGTTGATTGTTACCAACAAAATGTTCAGAGTTGACATCGTAGTTGGTGAAATTACAGCGTCCACCACCAGACATGAGTATTTTTTTCCCCGCTTTATTGCTATGGTCAATGACTAAAACTTGTCTGTCCCGCTTGGCGGCTGTCATGGCACAGTATAATCCTGATGCACCCGCCCCGATAATGATAACATCTAATATTTTTATATTAGAGTTTGCAGAAGATGCCATAAAAAATCCATTAAATTAATAATTGTTAATATCTTGATAATCAGTAAATACAGTTGATGCAATCATCAAGTAACTGCATGGCTTGATATACACTGGATAAATATAGCCATGTGCTAAAAAAATGAGCAAAAAAGAAGATAAGAATTTAAAAAAATTGATAAATCCTTAAAAAAACTAAGGTTTTATATAAAGTCACAAATAACAGTTTACAATTGCGCTAGAATCTAGTAAAACTATGGGTAGGGCAACGACAAGGAAGTGACTAGTATCTAGATTGACTTAACCATGACAATCACAACAATATTGTTATGGTTAATTATTAATTTATATACGCCCTTATGTTTATATGGAATAATACGCTGCTTGTGGCTATTATTATACTGCCTTTTATTATAAAGCCTATTTGGGCACAGTGCTCATTATGATAAAAGCAATAGGATAAATAATAGTTAGAAGACAGGCTGCTTTTCCTATAAAGATAAAATTTCAACAGAATCTAGTGTTGATTTTATAAATCTCCTTGTCATAATATGGGCAATTTTGCTAACTTCATGTTTATGTCTATTTATCAAACAGTTAAATAGCTAAAAAACATAGAAAAAATATATTAGCAAAACTGATAGTTATTGATCCCAGCATAAAGACTTTGTTAGTTAACCGATTTATTATCCTATTGGTTTTGTTAGCTAACTTAGCACTTTAGCAAGGATTCTATCAGCATTCGATCTATTTTCTATTCAAAAAAAGGACTTTATTATGAAAACCTTTCCACATAGTGCTGAGTTTGCAGCACAAGCCAACGCCACGCCAGAATCCTATCGCAATACTTATCAAGAATCCGTCTCTAGCAGTGGTAATGAAGCGTTTTGGGCCAAACGAGCAGAGCTGATAGATTGGATAAAAAAACCGACTAAAATCAAAAATGTAAACTATGATTTAGATAATTTTAGTATTAAGTGGTTTGAAGATGGTGAACTGAATGTATCTGTAAACTGTCTGGATCGTCATCTAAAAGATAATCCTTATAAACCTGCCATCATCTGGGAAGGTGATCACCCCTCTGAGCATAAGATCATCTCTTATAAAGAGCTGCATGCTGAAGTTTGTCGTTTGGGTAATGCCATGCGTAAAATGGGCATTAAAAAAGGTGACCGAGTCACTTTATATATGCCAATGATTCCAGAGGCATTAGCTTCTATGTTGGCGTGTGCACGTATTGGTGCTGTGCATTCAGTAGTGTTTGGTGGATTTTCAGCCGATAGTTTGGCAAGTCGTTTGATTGATAGCCAATCTAAATTGGTTATTACTGCTGATGAAGGTATCCGTGGTGGTAAACACACACCACTTAAAGCCAATGTGGATCGTGCGCTTGATGTCGATGGGACAGAGTGTGTGGAAAAAGTTATCGTGGTGCATCGTACAGGTACATCAATCCCAATGAGTGGTCGCCGTGATGTGTGGTATCACACGGTGATAGATACTGCCAATGAAGACTGTCCACCAGAGCCAATGAATGCTGAAGATCCTTTATTCTTACTATATACCTCTGGCTCAACAGGTAAGCCAAAAGGGGTGTTACACAGCACAGGTGGTTATTTGACTTATGCATTGTCTACCTTTAGAGATGTATTTGATATCAAAGATGATGATGTATTTTGGTGTACCGCAGATGTGGGTTGGATTACAGGTCATAGCTATGTGACGTATGCACCACTAGCAAATGGTACGACCACAGTGGTATTTGAAGGTGTACCACAATATCCAACTTGGGCACGTATTGGACAAATTATTGATAAACATGATATCAGTATTTTATATACTGCACCGACTGCTATTCGTGCAATGATGAAAGAAGGCGATGCCTACGTGCGTGAGTCCAATCGCTCTAGCTTACGCTTATTGGGATCAGTGGGTGAGCCAATCAATCCAGAAGCATGGGATTGGTATTATCATGTTGTTGGTGAAGGTCGTTGTCCAATCGTGGATACATGGTGGCAGACAGAAACGGGTGGTATATTAATGACCCCAATCCCAAATGCGGTTGATTTAAAACCAGGTGCTGCGATGACGCCGCTTTATGGTATCAAACCTGCCATTGTTGATCCTGAAGGTAATGAGATTGAAGGACCTTGTGAAGGTAATTTAATTATCAAAGATAGCTGGCCAGGACAGATGCGTACCATTTATGGTGATCATAAACGCTTCTTAGAAACCTATTTTAGTACTTATCCCGGTAGCTATTTTACTGGTGATGGGGCAATGCGTGATGAAGACGGGCATTATTGGATTACTGGTCGTGTTGATGATGTATTAAACGTTTCAGGACACCGTTTGGGTACAGCAGAGATTGAAAGTGCATTGGTGGCACACCCTGCAACTGCTGAGGCAGCGATTGTCGGTATGCCACATGAGGTTAAAGGGCAGGGTGTTTGTGCTTATATCATCTTAAAGGCAGGTGAGGAAGTGACAGAGAACCTTAAAGGTGAGCTAAGTCGTCATGTTCGTGCTGAGATTGGTCCTATTGCCAACCTTGATGCCATTCATATCGTTGATGCTTTACCAAAAACACGCTCAGGAAAGATCATGCGTCGTATTCTACGTAAGCTGGCGGCAGGTGAGTTTGATGGTTTAGGTGATACCTCAACACTAGCCGATGCGGAAGTGATTGATGACTTAATTGCTGTGGTCAAAGCAGATTCAGCTAAGGGTTAATATCCTTAAGCAGATAGCCAATAATTAACCGCTTAAGTTTAAGTTTGTATCGTAGAAAAAAACCCCATTCGCTCAATAGAGTGAATGGGGTTTTTGTTAGTCTTTAAACTTTTTAAAAGAAGCAACAAAGTATAAACCTCATTGCCTTTTGATGTGATAAAAAATGATATGATAAAAAAATTTGGTTAAAGTTAGCTCATTTCAGGCGTTTTGCCTTCATTAATTACTTCTTCTGTCACCACGACTTTTTTGATGTCTTGCATAGATGGCAGCTCATACATGGTTTCAAGTAGGGCGTTTTCGACGATAGAGCGTAGTCCACGTGCACCTGTTTTACGCTCCATGGCTTTTTTGGCGATGGCATCGAGTGCCCCTTCGGTAAAGCTGATTTCTGCACCTTCCATATCAAAAAGATACTGATATTGTTTGACCAGTGCATTTTTGGGTTCGGTTAAGATTTGCATCAATGCCGCTTCATCAAGCTCTTCTAAAGAAGCAATAACGGGTAAACGTCCGATCAGCTCAGGAATCAAACCAAATTTAATCAAATCTTCTGGTTCTACTTCTTTAAATAGTTCCGTCAGTTGGCGAGAATCTTCTTTCGATTTAACATCGGCATTAAAACCAATGCCTGTTTTTTCGGTACGCTGCTGAATAACTTTATCCAGCCCTGCAAATGCGCCACCAACAATAATCAAAATATTACTGGTATCGACTTGGATAAGTTCTTGCTGTGGGTGTTTGCGTCCACCATGTGGCGGAATGGCTGCGACTGTACCTTCGATAAGTTTGAGTAAGGCTTGTTGTACCCCTTCACCCGATACATCACGGGTAATGGACATGTTTTCACCTTTTTTGCTAATTTTATCAATCTCATCGATATAAATAATGCCTTGTTCTGCTTTACTAACATCATAGTCAGAGGCTTGTAGTAGCTTTTGTACGATGTTTTCAACATCTTCACCCACATAGCCCGCTTCGGTTAATGTGGTGGCATCTGCCATAGCAAAAGGCACATCAAGCAGACGTGCTAAGGTCTGTGCCAGTAGGGTTTTACCTGATCCCGTAGGACCAATGAGCAAAATATTACTTTTTGCCAACTCTACCATGGCATCATCTGCACCAATTTTTGCTTGTTTTTTATCTTGTGCCAGTTTTTGACTTACTTTTAGGCGTTTGTAATGGTTATAGACAGCGACTGCCAGAGCTTTTTTTGCAGTATTTTGTCCAATGACATACTCATCTAAATGGGCACGGATCTCTTTTGGTGTGGGTAGTTTTTTATTGACCCAAGAGGTATCAATGTCATCATCATCTATTGCAGAGTGGGTATCTCCTTCTGCAATCAGATCAGTACATAGTTCAATACATTCATTACAAATATTGGCATCTTCTGCGGCGATTAATTGATCGACATCATCTTTTGATTTACCACAAAATGAGCATTGTGGCGTTTTATTTTTTGCCATAAAAGGCACTCCTAAAAATCGGGGTTGGCTATTGATTTGGTAGCATTATTATCACAATGAGCTATCAGACTTATTTATGATGCTTCTGGGCGGCGTTCAAGCACTTCATCAACTAAGCCATATTCTTTGGCTTCTTGAGCATCTAGCCAATAATCACGTTCGACATCACGAGCAATTTTTTCTAGTGGTTGTCCAGTACGTTCTGACAAAATACGATTGAGACGGTCACGAATTTTTAGGATTTCACGGGCATTAATTTCAATGTCAGTTGCTTGACCTTGAGCGCCGCCAGAAGGTTGATGAATCATCACACGTGAGTTTGCCAAGGCATAGCGTTTGCCTTTTTGTCCTGCTGCTAGTAGGAATGAACCCATGCTATAAGCACCACCCATACAGATGGTAGAGACTTCTGGTTTGATAAAGTTCATGGTATCAAATACCGCCAGACCTGCGCTGACTGAGCCACCAGGTGAGTTGATATATAGATGAATGTCTTTGTCAGGATTTTCTGCTTCTAAAAATAGCATTTGAGCGACAATAAGATTTGCCATATTATCTTCAACTTGTCCTGTCAAAAAGATAACTCGTTCACGTAGTAGACGTGAGAAAATATCAAATGAGCGTTCGCCACGGGCAGATTGTTCAACAACCATAGGCACAAGTGCGCTTTGGGGTGTATTGGTGATATGTTGCTGTGCGCTCATTACCATGTCAAAGTAAGGATTATGGGTTATACGGTCATGATCGGTCATGGGGTTTCCTTTATTCATTATTCATTAAATAGCAAAAATAATTTTCGGATATATTCATTTTCATCACACGTTATTTGCATTGTTTTGTCTGCATTGTATTGTGTAAAGATGATGACATATCGTGATGGCATCAATAATGGGTTTAATTGAGTCTATTGGGGTGTTTGATTCATATATCAAGATACGAATATGCAGCCATTATGCCAATAGTTATCGAGTTTGGTTAAACAAAAATGCCCCAACTAATGATGTCAGGGCATAGTATTTAGCAATAATATTCAACAACAGTTGATTAATGGTTTATTAACATAGGGTGATAGTCACCACTATTATCAATAAGTTATACCATTTGTTGTTGCTGTGCTGCTAATAGATCCTGATAGCTGACATCTTTATCAGTGACATTTGCTTGTTCTAAAATATAGTCGACAACTTGGTCTTCTAGAACCACTGATTCAATATTGGCACGTTGTTGTTTGTCATTGGTATAGTATTCGATGACCTCTTCTGGATCTTCGTAATTCTCTGCTGCTTCTTTGATGTAAGTAGTCACACGCTCTTGATCCACTTCCATGTTTTGAGCTTCAATCAAACGTGACACAATGATACCTAAGCGAGCAGCACGTAGTGCTTGTTCTTCAAATAGCTCATCTGGCAGCATGTCTTTGTTGAAGTTATCTGGGTTTGCACCAAACTGTTGTGCAAAGCGTTGCATCATCATATTACGTTGACGGTCAATTTCTTGCTCTAGCATGGCTGCTGGTACTTCAAACTCATTTTTTTCAAGTAGTGCTTCAAAGGCAGCTTGTTTTACTTGATTGCGTGCAGCATTTTTGATTTCACGTTCCATATTTTTGCGAACATCAGTTTTTAGCTGCTCAAGACCACCTTCTTTTACTCCAAATAGCTCAAAGAATGCTTCATCTAGTTCAGGTAGCTGTGCTGCTTCAACTTTTTTGACATTAATTTTAAACTGAGCTTCTTTACCTGCTAGGTTTTCGGCTTGATAATCTTCTGGGAAAGTCACATCGATGGTTTTTTCTTCACCAGCTTTTAGACCTTTGATGCCATCTTCAAAACCAGGAATCATCTGATTGCTACCAAGGACTAATTTGAAGTCTTCACTGCTACCACCTTCAAATTTTTCACCATCAATGCTACCTTCAAAGTCAAAGGTCACTTGATCACCATCGTCAGCTACGTCTTCTTTTTCGACAAATTCTTGACGCTGTTTGCGTAAGTTTTCAATCATGGTATCAACGTCTTCATCTTTTACTTCAGCTAATTGACGTTCTACTTCGATTTCATTCACGCCTTGTACTTCTATTTCTGGGAAGATTTCTACTGTGGCTTGATAAACTAAGAAGTCATCTTCTAGTTTTACATCATCAATATTTGGCATACCAACAGCGCGCACATCTTCTTCACGAATGGCTTCAAAGACTGTATCACGAATGACATCGTTAATCACTTCTTGTTGGATACCAGCACCATATTGGGCACGGACATGTGACATTGGAACTTTTCCTTTACGGAAACCATCAATTTTTGCTGTTTTTGCAACTTGACGGATACGGCCTTCAACTTTGTTTTGAATCTTTTCGACAGGTACTTTAACTGTCAATTGGGTTTGATTATCAGACACTTTATTGGTCGTGACTTGTAGATCTGTTGCCATGTTTGTTACACCTTGTTTTGTTAAATAATTAAACGACTATCGCTAAACGAAAGGGGATTGCTATGGTTGGCAATCATGCTGCCAATAAATACTCAGATAATACAGCATTGATTGTCCACCTCATCTAGGTATCTAATCTAGGGTATCTAGGGAAAATCACCAGATAAACGATATAACCATTGACCATATATTAGATAAATTACATATAAGGGTCTTACAATAAAATTTTAAAAGTAGAACAGTATAGTCTATCTGACTATTAAAGTAAAAACTATCATTACATTGGCATAAAACATCGGTAGCAAAATATCGTGATAAATACTTTGTAGTCTGTCATTAAGTTAAGGTGAAAATATTGAATCTAATCCATTACGCATTAAGCAGTTGCTTCAGTAATGTGTGCATGGCTTGCCCACGATGACTGATACTATTTTTGTGCTGAGAGGATAATTCTGCGGCACTTTTTTGTAGCTCAGGTAGCCAAAATAAAGGGTCATAGCCAAAGCCATTGTCACCTTTAGGAGCGGCTAAAATCTCGCCTTGCCAAAGTCCTTGAGCAATGATGGGAAGAGGGTCATCGGCATGTTGTACTAGGGCTAATACACAGACAAAGTGACCAATAATAGGGGTGTCTGAATGTGCCTCTCGATAGGGTTGTAAGGTTTGTATCAGTTTAGCATTATTGTTTTGGGCGTTGCCATGTTCACCTGCATAGCGTGCTGAGTAGATACCAGGGGCATTATTTAAGATGGGTACACATAAGCCTGAGTCATCGGCAATGGCTGGCAGACCACTGATACGGCTGGCATGGCGGGCTTTAATAATGGCATTTTCAACAAAGCTTAAACCATCTTCAATGGCATCAGAGATATCGAGTTGTTTTTGTGGAATTACTTCGATATCAAGATTGGCGTCTGTAAATAAATTACGAAACTCGGCAAGTTTGCCTTGATTGTTGCTGGCTAAAACCCAGCGTGGGTGTTGTAGAATGGTATGGGTCATAAAATTACCTTTTATAAACAAGAATATTTTATAAATAAGGATAAACGATGAATCCTCAGTTATGAGGATGCAAGTTATTTCATCATAAAAAAGTAATGAGGCAGTGGTATTGATAATATGGTTTATGGGTATTTATTATCAATAATCCCAACATTATAAATATAAGATTATCTGAAAAAACTTTAGTAATAACAATAAGTAACGGATATTTTATAGGATATTTGCTACACTGCTTGGCAAGTTGATTGAGGCATAGTTGTGAACTCAACATAATTGACCAAATGCTCAACGACAGTGCTTGTAAATAGTGTTGATAACTCATATATGAAACTTATGATAAACACCCATAATGCGTTTATAAGCTCATATATTGACGGATTTTGTTTTTAAATGCACCGTTTTTAAGTACAAAGGTTTTAACTTTCAACAATCAATTAGCCAATTTGTCGTATTTTAGAGGTGTTATTGAGTGTAATATCTCTCATAATACGGACGGACTAGCCAAGGATAATAAAATATGTCAAACATTACTTTACCTAATCTGCCTTATGCCAAAGATGCGCTAGAGCCTTATATCAGTGCAGAGACTCTAGAATTCCATCATGATAAGCACCATGCTGCTTATGTTAACAAACTTAATGAGTTGCTTCCAAACTCAGGCTTAGAAGATAAAACATTGGCTGAAATTATCAAAGCCACTGCTGTAGACGACAGCAAACAAACCATGTTTAATCAAGCTGCACAAGTATGGAACCATACTTTTTATTGGAATTGCATGACCCCAGAAAATGGTGGTGGTGAAGCGACTGGTGAGCTAAAAGCGAAAATCGAAGAAGATTTTGGTAGCTATGAAAAATTCCGTGAAGAGTTTAAAAATGCCGCAACGTCACAATTCGGCTCAGGTTGGGCTTGGTTAGTTGCTGATAGTGAGGGTGGCAAGTTATCTATCATGAAAACTGCCAATGCAGACACCCCATTGGCGCATGGCAAAGTGGCTGTACTAACATGTGATGTGTGGGAACATGCTTACTACATTGATTATCGTAACCGCCGTCCAGATTATGTGGATACTTTCTTAGACAAGTTAGTAAACTGGGACTATGCCAATGCCAAGTACAAAGGTCAAGATGCAGGCGTAGAAGAGTAAGCTTAAGCTAAGATGTTTAAGTTTTCATAATGTGCGATATGTCAATTGCAAAAAAGGATACCGTCAAGGTGTCCTTTTTTTATGCCTGTTTTATGTGACATAAAAATATATGTATAAAAACTACTCCTAGTCTCTTGATTAAAAAAGATGACCTACCCCATAAGCCTAAGATTTATTAGCATAATTGGTAAATTTTATTATAAAATTGAAACTATAAAAATGAGTTCTATTTACATTTAGGTATTTTCACGTTATGGTTAGCAGGTCTTGGCACAACATTAACTATGATTCAATGTGCCAAATGCGTTGAATATAACTGATTAAATATAGATATAAAAATCGTCTATCTTAGCTGACTTTATGTAAGTATCTATTATTTATTAAGTTATTTAAGCAGTTATTGATGCTATTTACTTTCACAAGGAGTTCGTTATGTTACATAAACTACTACAAAAGATTGATCAAAAACACGCTTTTTCTCAAGTATCTGCTCATTGCGATATCCCTTGTGGTATCTATGACAGCACCCCTGCACAGATTTTTGCGCTAAGTGTGTTACGTTATTGCCAACAAATTGATGGTTTGGGTGACAGCAAAGAAGACCAAGCCAAGCTAGTACGTTTGGTTGCCGATAAAGAAAAACACGCTGAGTCTGTAAAACATGAAATCCGTGTCATTTGGGGTGATTATTTCAAAGGTGAGTTACTAGAAAAATATCCTAATATCCATGAGCTAACCCATAATATTATGATGGCAGGCTCTGCTGCTAAGCAAAGCGTTAGCGTGGAAAAAGCTCAAAAGCTTGTTGACTTGGTTAATGAATTTGCAGAAATCTTTTGGGAAACCAAAGGTGTTGAGACGTATCGTGCCACTTGCCCTTATGAGCCAAAAGCTGAAACCGTTTATCCAAAATTGGGCTAAACTAATATTAGACCCCTCCCAAACCCTCCCCTTGAGTTAAGGGGAGGGATTAAAAGCTGGTTCCTCCTACTTTTAAAGGAGAAGGGCAGGAGGGGGTTAAGTTGAGAGTAGCGTATAAATATACTTAACAAGATAACAAGAGAAAACTACTTGTTTCGATTACGTATTTTAAAAGTCACTGGTAATAGTATGCACCCGACCCTTGAGTCGGGTGCTTTTGTATTGGTGATGGGTTTTGTAGTCAATATCAAAAGGCTTGGGGTGCAGTGGCAACCATCGCTAAAAGTTGGTGATATTGTTGCAGTACGTCATTCACAGTATGGCGATATTATCAAACGTATTTGTCAGATAGAGTATGATGATAAACGTAGCATTACAGGGCTATATTTAGTAGGGGATAACCCCAGTCACAGTGTTAGTACTGAGCAGATGGGGCTGGTAGAAGTGGAACAAGTGATTGGTAAGGTGGTGTGGTGGGTGAATGGTTGAGAGTTTGTGTGGTTGGTTAATATTTATCTGTGCATTTGATTTACGATGATATGTGGATTATGCTAAGTTGAGTATCAATATTGGAGCAAAAGGGCATTATTAGGGAGGTTATTATGACCACCATTACCATGGATTTACCTGATGAGCTGATTGAAAAAGCCAAACAACAAGGCGTGTTTAATGAGCAGGATTTAAGCAATGTATTAAAGGATTTTTTAGCCAGTCAGCTTGAGCAAGAACAGCCAGTAATTCCTAGAAGAATGGGTACATTAAAGGGAAAAATTACTGTGCCTGATGATTTTGATACAGCTTATGCTGATGAAATTGCTGAGTTGTTTGGTTGCAAATAATGAAATATTTATTAGATACTCATGTGCTAATCTGGTTTTTAACACAAAACTGTAAACAATTATCAGCACAAACACTAAAAATACTAAATGAGCCGAGTAACATACTTTATTTTAGTACAGCCAGTATTTGGGAAATGACGATTAAGGCAAGTTTGGATAAGCCCAATTTTCAATATGACCCAAAAATGATAGTTGATGAGTTATTAAATTTGGGATTTATTGAGATGAATATTTTGTTGCCTCATGTGCTTGATGTAGGTAACCTACCACAAATTCATCGTGACCCTTTTGATAGATTATTATTAGTACAGGCTAAAATAGAAGGTGTTAAATTATTAACGGCTGATAATCATATTGTTCAATATCAACAAAGTTATGTGATTGATGTAAGATGCTAATAGTTTCTGCTAAAATCAAGGCACTTCCCAACCATCTGTTCCCTCGTTTTCATTAAGCATACGGCGAAAGCCATTTTTGACCATCTCGAAGCGAGCATCTGGGACAGGTTTGCCCGTTTCGGTGACCTTATCCTTTTCAAACTCTATCTTATGCAGACGGCTATAATCTGGGGTTATCGCTTGCCAGTTGGCTTGGCTATAACTACCCTTACCATTATTGCTATTGTCGCCATCTGCTGTGGCAACCACAAAGCTAAATAACGGCTCATCACCCACCATCATCCGCAAATCCTCAATCACCAATCCTTGTTTATTATCTGCCATTGATTGTTGGCGATACACTGTCCAACCATCAGTAAACCACGTTAACCGCTCGGTATGGGGCTGGCTGGCTGTGGGTACTTGTGATTTTAGAGCATTGGATTGTTGATATTGGTTTAATTGCCGATATTCGGGCAAGCGTTTATCAAGCAAACTGCCTCTTACTTCGTATAACTGACCTGTTGGTGTTTCAACAAGGCTACGCCACATAATGGTTGAGGGTAACATCGGCATGGTTTTGATACGGGCGATGTCAATATTGGCATTGGCAAGTGTCTGTTCGGCTTTATTTTGGGCGATATATTTTAGCCCAATGGATAGCAGCAGATAGCTACTCGATATAAGAAGCATATATAGGGTAAAGCGTTGACAGTTGGCAAACCACTGCTTGGATTGGTGCTTTAATTGATGTGTTGATTGACCATCACTCACCCCTTGCACATACGCAAGCCGTTTACCTTTAATAAGTCCTACAATCATGGCGATTAATAGCGGAATGGTATAAATCGGGTCAATGATAAACATTGAAGCAATGCTGGTCGGTGGTGGGGTAAACGGCCAAAATAGCTGGGTGCCATACACCGTCAGGCTATCAAGTAATGGGTGGGTGGTCAGTGCCAACGTCATTGCCACCGCTAATCGGCTGGTAGAATAGGGTAGCGGTTGCTCTCGCCACTGATAAAATTTGCTAATCAGCCATGCCCCACCAATCCCCACTGCCGTCAACACAAACAGCGAATGGCTAAATCCTCGATGATAAGTCATACTGCTAATCGGGTCAGGGTAGGATATCAACACGTCCAAATCAGGAAGCGTACCCAGCATTGCCCCATAAATATAGGCTCGGCGACCTTGATATTTATCCAATATTGTCCCTTGCACACTTGCCCCTAGTACGACTTGTGTTAATGAATCCATAAAGTTTGCCCTAGTTTTATTCTAATTTGGCTATAGCACCTCAAACCCTAAATTTATCAATTCCTTAGTTAACATCTGAATATTATAATAAGAATGAGCTTTGGTGGTGTTTTGAAAGAATATATAAAGCGTATCAAAATGTTGTCGCTGATTGGCGATGGTATTTGCCCAACCTTGCATCTCTATCTGAGTATAGCGGTAATCGTGGCGTTCGCTTGCTGACTTGGCGTCCCACCAATTCAGATTATTGCCATGTAAGCGTAGATAACCTGTGCGCTTGGTTAATAAAAACCGAGAATTGGGCAAACCATTAACCTTAGGATAATCAACACTGCACCAAATCAAACCTTGCTTAACAAAGCTGTCCTCAACTTGGGCAACGTGCCAACTGGCATGACGAAATTCAATCGCCAATTCAACCCCTGCAAAATATTGTACCAACTGAGCCAAATACAAACGATTTTCTCGCGTACGGTCAAAGCCATGCGGAAATTGTAGCAGTAGTGGGGCAAGGCAATCTGCCTCTATCAGTGGTGATAGAATGTTTAAAAAGGCTTGGGCATGTTTGGTAATGCTGTCATCTGTATGCGAACGCACATGGGTGAAATCTTGGTGTAGTTTTAAGGCAAATTTAAGCGGTGGCTTTTTGCTATTTACTGAGTCTGTTGTTGTACTTGGTGTTATATCTGTTGGACTATCAGCAAATAGGTCGGGTAATGGTTGATTTGATAAGATAGTGGAGAAGTCTTGCGATTTTTGCAACATACCTGCAATGGCTTTTTGCCCAATGGGGGCATAAAAGGTGCTGTTAATCTCAACTGCTCCGTAATGGTTGGCGTAATGAGTTAAAAAGTCACTCTTTTTGGTGCCAGTAGGGTATAGCGTACCAAGCAAATCGGTATCGCTATAACCGCCAGTGCCGATATAGATTTTTTGCGTGGGATTGTTCATCATTTAAAAAGCTAAAACCAATATTTAAAAAGCTGGTAGTGTTTCAAAAAGTATGCTGTGGTTATTTTTAATAAATTACCATAGTCTCAGCCCTCCCCCTAGCCCCCTCCCAGTGGGAGGGGGAACAGTTCCCTCCAACTTTGGGGGAGGGTTAGGGAGGGGGTAGCATACTTTTTAGAACACCATCAAAAAGCTGACGCTAATGCCATCACCCACAAAATAAATAATAGGGTTAATGCCAAAAACTGGGCGGCAGAACCGACATCTTTACCAATTTTTGCTAAGGGGTGACGCTCGGTGGAGGTGTGGTCAATACTTGCCTCAATCCCCGTATTAAATAGCTCAACAATCAAGGATACAAACGAGGCAAACACTAGTATCATTTTAATCGCTAAAGCAAACGGCATAAATAACAGTGCCACAAATAGCCCTAAATTTAGCCATAGTACCTGCCGAAAAGCTGCTTCATTTTTGTAGGCTGCCATAAAGCCATCACGAGAATAGCCGAATGCTTTGACAATACGGCTAACACCACCTTTACCTTTGACTTCAGCCGCAAAACTTTCTGCAACTTGTTCCCCTGCATCGGGGGTATACTTGGCGTGGCGAGAATGTTTGGGGTCTTGCATACTGTGTGCCTTTTTTTGCTTATTTACTTAATTTAGTTATTTATTGCGTTGCCATAGCCATTCTGCCAATTCAATCAACGCATTATTTTCGCTTATATTGTCATTAGAGTTAGAATTAGTAAATTGTGCTAGTAAATCAGCTTTTGCCTCAATAAAAAGCTGTTTGGCATAGGCTTTGGCAGGCTCAATCCCCATCAATTTCACATAGGTAGATTTATCCAATTTTTCATCACTGCCCGCAGGCTTGCCCAAGTCGTTAGTGCTGGCAGTCACATCCAAAATATCATCTTGTACCTGAAATGCCAGTCCAATTTGAGTAGCAAAGCTCTGTAGTGCTGTGCTTTGCTCGCTATTGGCATGAGCACAGATACCACCCATCATGGTTGCCGCTTCGATTAAAGCTCCTGTTTTATCACGGTGGATGGCTTCTAATTCATCTTGACTGATTTGCTGCCCCTCAGCATTTAAGTCGAGCATTTGTCCTGCCACCATACGTCTAGCACGAGGAGCAAAAGTATTTAGTAGTTGTATGGCAATGCTGTCATCTATGCTCTTAAAGCCTAATATATCTGATGTTAGCACCTCAAACGCTAATGTCTGCAATACATCACCTGCTAGTAGAGCAGTTGCTTCATCGAAGGCAATATGACAAGTTGGACGTCCACGGCGCAAATCATCGTCATCCATACAAGGTAGATCATCATGAATAAGTGAATAAGCATGTAGTAGCTCAACAGCAAGCATGGCACGGCGGCAAGCATGGTTTAATGGTTGCTGAGGATTAACGCTACTAAAAGCACAAGCAACTAATAAAGGGCGCACCCGTTTCCCACTGCCTGTCATGGCATAGTGGCAGGCTGCTTTAAGTGGTTCAGGTAAGGTGACAAACGTAACATTTGATAAACTGCTTTGTTGTTCATTGCCAAATAGAGCGGCAATATCATCTTCTAAAACAGACAGCACGTTTTGCATAAATACATTAAAGTTTGGCGTTTGCTGAAAGCTGAATTGAGTATCATCAGTATGATGAGTAGGGTGGCTTGGCTGAGTGGTTTGGGAAGTTAAAGATGACATATAGGATACGGTAAGCTAAAGGTGAATGTTTGATAAAGTCTATTTTCTGCTGAGTACATATTATATTGTCGCTGTCATATTATATATGGCTTTGTGCATTTATTATGTGTCAATCTCTATGAAACGCTTGTTTGCTCAATTTTTTAAATAGCTGTTTCAATGAGTATGAGTGCTTTTGTTATATAAGATGAAGTTTTTATATTATAACTGAGGTGAATACGTCTTAACTGCTGAATAAATCAGTATTACTGTCTTTATTTAGAAAATAAAAGCTTTGTGACAATTTATTAATATTTTTTATTTCACTATATTTCGTCATTTTTTTAGTCTAAAGTAAGGGTAATCTAAATTACACAAAGCTAGATGCTACTTCATTTTCATCACTTTTACGATAAAAAATTGTAAGAAAAATTCATAGTCGTGCAAGAGTTTATGACTTGTGAGTCAGGCGTTACATTGTGACAGTGAGGGGGCAAATCCCCTACACTAAGTAGCGTTCTGAATGAATATCATAACAACACAAACAACCACAGAAAAAACGAGGAGAGAGGAATGATTTATCAAGGTAATCGCATTTCGGTATCAATGCTAGATGATGGCATTGCCAATATGCAGTTTAATGCCGAAAATGAGAGCGTCAATAAATTTGATGCTGAAACCAATAAACAGTTTGCTGAGGCAGTCAGTGCCTTAGAGCAGGCGGATGAGGTCAAAGGTCTTGTCGTTACTTCTGGCAAAAGCGTGTTTATCGCTGGTGCTGACATTACCGAATTTTTAAGTATTTTTGAAGAGCCAGAAGAAAAAATCCTATCTTGGCTACTTGAAATTAACCAAATATTTAACCGTTTTGAAGACCTACCATTCCCCAAAGTTGCTGCCATTAATGGGGCTGCCTTAGGCGGTGGTTGTGAGATGACATTGGTATGTGAATACCGTGTGATGAGTGATAAAGCACAAATTGGTCTGCCTGAGACTCAGCTTGGTATTTTCCCCGGCTTTGGTGGTAGCGTGCGTACACCACGCTTATTAGGTATCGACAATGCACTAGAGCTAATCGCTACTGGTAAACCACAAAAACCTGCCGATGCGTTAAAACTTGGCTTGGTTGATGCGGTGGTTTCTGCTGATGACTTACAAAATGCTGCCATTGATTTGGTCAAAAAGTGCATCTCAGGTGAGCTTGATTGGCAAGCCAAACGTGAAGAAAAACTAAACCCTGTTAAGCTAAACCAACTTGAGCAAGCGATGGCATTTAACAGTGCTAAGGGCATGATTTTTGCCAAAGCCAATCCAAAACAATATCCTGCTGTTGCCTTAGCCATTGAAGCGATTGAAAAACACGTGAATTTGCCACGTGACAAAGCCATCGAAGTAGAAGCCAATAACTTTGTCAAAGCCGCCAAGACACCACAAGCAGAAAGCTTAGTTGGTATCTTCTTAAATGACCAAGCAGTGAAAAAACTGGCAAAACAGCACAGTGCCAAAGCTCACGACATCAATGAAGCGGCAGTATTGGGCGCTGGTATCATGGGTGGTGGTATCGCTTATCAAGCCGCCAGCAAAGGCTTGCACATCATCATGAAAGACATCAAAGCTGAGCAGCTTGATTTGGGTATGGGTGAGGCAAGCAAACTGCTTGGCAAAATGGTTGAGCGTGACCGCATGACCCCAGCACAAATGGGCGAAACTCTAAGCCGTATCCGCCCAACCCTAAATTATGGTGACTTTGGTGAGACTGATATCGTTATCGAGGCGGTGGTCGAAAATCCAAAAGTGAAACATGACGTATTAAAAGAAGTCGAAGGCTTGGTTAAAGACGACTGTATCCTAGCCTCAAACACTTCAACCATTTCTATCACTTATCTAGCCGAAGTATTAGAGCGTCCAGAAAACTTTGTCGGTATGCACTTTTTCAACCCTGTACACCGTATGCCATTGGTCGAAGTTATTCGTGGTGAAAAGTCTTCTGAAGAGGCGATTGCTACTACCGTTGCCCTAGCACAGCGTATGGGTAAAGTGCCTGTTGTGGTCAATGACTGTCCCGGATTTTTGGTAAACCGTGTGTTGTTCCCTTACTTTGGTGCATTTGATTTACTGCTTAAAGAAGGAGCAGACTTTGTACACATTGATAAAGTCATGGAAAAATTTGGCTGGCCAATGGGTCCTGCTTACTTGATTGACGTGGTTGGTTTAGACACTGGCGTGCATGGTGCCGAAGTGATGGCAGAAGGTTTCCCAGACCGTATGAAACCTGACTATAAAGGCGCGATTAAGCACTTATTTGAAAACAATCGCTTAGGTCAGAAAAATGGCGTCGGCTTCTACAAATACGAAAAAGACAAACGTGGTAAGCCACAAAAAGTCGCTGACGATGCCACCTATGAGCTACTAAAAGCAGTGACAGATAATGGCAGCCAAGAGTTTGATGACCAAACCATCATTGACCGTATGATGCTGGCTTTCTGTAACGAAACCGTGCGTTGCCTAGAAGATAACATCGTCGCTACCCCTGCTGAGGCTGATATGGCAATGATTATGGGCGTTGGTTTCCCACCGTTCCGTGGTGGTCCTTGCCGTTACATCGACCAAATGGGCTTGGATAACTACTTAGCATTGTGTGAAAAATACGCTCATCTTGGCAAAGCCTATGAAGCACCACAAAAAATCCGTGACATGGCAGCCGCTGGTGAGAAGTTTTATCCCACTGCGTCAAAAACCGCTTAGTATAACGATGACACCAAAATATAAAAAAATTGAAAGGAGTTTAGTATGACAACTTTAAGTCCAAAAGACGTGGTCATCGTAGATGGCGTACGTACGGCAATGGGTAAATCAAAAAATGGTATGTTTCGCAACGTGCGAGCCGATAGCATGTCAGCCGAATTGGTGCGTGCTTTAGTCGAGCGTAATGACTTTGATACCAATGATGTGGAAGATGTGATTTGGGGCTGTGTCAATCAGACCTTAGAGCAAGGTATGAACATCGGGCGTAACATCGGCTTACTTGCTGATATTCCAAAAACTGCGGGCGGGCAAACAGTCAACCGTCTGTGCGGCTCATCTATGCAAGCTCTACATACTGCCGCAGCACAAATTATGACTGGTCAAGGCGATACCTTTATCATCGGTGGTGTTGAGCATATGGGACACGTCGGTATGATGCATGGTATCGACATCAACCCTGAAGCCTCAAAGCACTATGCCAAAGCCTCAAACATGATGGGCTTAACCGCAGAGATGCTGGGTCGTATGAACGGCATTACTCGTGAACAGCAAGATGCGTTTGGTCTTGAGTCACATCGTCGTGCTTGGGAGGCGACACAGCAAGGTCGCTTTGATAACGAAATCATTGGTATCGAAGGTCATGACGAAAACGGACATCTACAGCTTTGTACCGTTGATGAAGTGATTCGCCCTGACGCCACTTTAGAATCTATGCAAAAATTACGTCCTGCTTTTGACCCTAAAGGTGGTACTGTGACTGCCGCGACTTCATCGGCATTGTCTGATGGTGCGTCTGCCATGTTAGTGATGTCAGCACAAAAAGCACAAGATTTGGGGCTAAAACCACGTGCACGTATTCGTGGTATGGCAGTAGCAGGTTGTGATGCAGCCATCATGGGTTATGGTCCTGTTCCTGCTACCCAAAAAGCGCTAAAACGTGCAGGCATGAGCCTTGATGACATGCAAACTATTGAGCTAAACGAAGCCTTTGCGGCACAAAGTTTGGCGGTATTAAAGTCGCTTAACTTGTTAGATAAGCAAGACATCGTCAACGTCAATGGTGGTGCAATCGCACTTGGTCACCCACTGGGCTGTTCTGGTGCTCGTATTACCGTTACTTTGCTCAATGCGATGGAGCAAAAAGGTACGCAGTTTGGACTTGCGACCATGTGTATTGGTCTGGGTCAAGGTATTGCAACCGTGATTGAGCGTATCTAATCATCGATTTATTTAACTGTTTTTGATTAATGTTAACTTTTGAATGATGTTAAAAAGGCAGGTTGCTAATGGTAACCTGTCTTTTTTATTTGTTATGATTCTTATTTATTGTAGCCATGAACACGAGGTATGGTACGTAAAAAATCTTTGACAGGTTTTGATAACTCAGTCAGTGGATTGCCTGTTAAATCAAGTTGCCTTAACTCTTTTAGATGACAAATACTTTCAGGTAATGTGCTGAGCTGATTATAACGAATATTAAGCTCTGTTAATTTAGTGAGTTGCCCAATACTTTCAGACAGTTGGGTTAGTTGATTATTCCCAATACTAAGCCTTTCTAAATTAGTCAGTTGTCCAATTTCATTAGGTAAATAGGTAATTTTGGGCAGGTGAGCTTTGTTCTCATCATAGCGATTAAGATTTAATTCTGTTATCGCCAGCAGTTTTTCTTTATCTCTTGGTACTTCATTCTCTGGAATCTCAAACTCATCTGCCCACGCAAAGATTTTTTGTGTCCAGTTATCATGATGAGCCAAAGTCATACTTATCTTTCCTATTTGATGTCATATTTATCGTTGAGTCATTTTGTCGATAAAAAATGTATTTTGAATTATATTCAATAATAATTAATTTTTAACTGCTTTGTTAGGGTTTAAGGATAAATTCTTGTGTTAGTCTTATTTATATTATTGTAAGTGAATGGTAATATATGTGTCATAATTGGCATTTAGTGATATGGAATGAATCATGATTGCCATGTAGGATTCATGTGAGGAGTGTGTGGAAGGAAGTCAGCAATAGCAGACATGGTTTTTAGTGGCTTTTTTAAGTCATTTAGTCGCAAATAGATAGTAAAAATAATTAAATAATGAAAGTTTTTTATTAGTATTATCATGTTACATATTCACCATCATCGCTTTACTATGGATGGTAGGGTGAGTAATTCTTTTATATTTATATTTTATTCTTAATAATACCATTCTTAATATTGTGAGTTTTTTATGTTGTCATTTTTTAGCAAGCTATTTCGATTTAGAGTGTTGTTTTTATCTTTATTGGCTTTTGTACTATTAATCTCAGGTATTTTACTGAGTAACTATATTGTTAATTATCACGTAGAGCGTAACTCAGGCATCATTTATGCTGCTGGTGAGATGAGTGACCAATTTTATAACTTAGCTTTGGATATTCAACAACTGAGTTTGGCACAACCCAATGAGCGACCACAGATTATTGAGCAGACACAAAAGGCGCAGGCAGAAATTAATACTTTAATTGAGCGACTGGATAAGGGTGGGACTTATGAATATAATTATGGAGATGAAGGTTATATTGATGTTTCTGCCCTTGATTCGGAGACTAGTCGGAAAGCATTAAGCGAACTACGTCAAGTTTGGCAAATATATCAAAATAATATTGATTCTACGATTGATGGAAACAACTATAATAGTAATCAAGCATTAGCAAATTATGCTTATGAAAATAAAGATAATATTTATGATACCATTGATAAGATCTATGCAGATAGGTTTGAAAATAACCAATATTGGACAGAAATTGCTAAATATATTTTGTTTATTGATATGATTTTTGCGGCGTTATACTTTTTATGGTTTATTTTTTATTTTGTTCGTAGACTATTAATTTCTGAAGAAAATTTACAAACATCAAATCAACAAATTCAAGATATTCTAATAACCATCAAGGAAGGGTTATTTTTAGTAGATAAAGATTTGGTTATTGCTGACCAGTATTCAACTGAATTAAAAAGAATGTTACAAAAAGAAAATATTGCTGGTAAAAAATTTACTCAGCTATTAGAAGATAGTATTAGTGCAGAAGATTTAGAGAATACCAAAACCTTTATTGATCAACTTTATAGTCCTTGGGTAGTAGAAGAATTAATTACGGATTTAAACCCTTTAAAGCGCATAAAAGTGGCAAGTAATGATGATAATGGGATGCCAGTTATACGCTATTTAGATTTTGATTTTTATCGAGTGGTAAAAGAGGAAGAAATCGATAGGGTATTGGTCAGAGTCAGTGATGTTTCTGAAGCGGTAGAGCTAGAAAGACGCTTGATTGACGAGCAACAACAAAGTAGCCGTCAGATTGAAATGCTAAGCAATATATTGTCATTAAATAAAGAAATGCTCCAGACCTTTTTGGACAATACATTTATTCGTTTGGAAATTGTGAATAATATTTTAAAAACACCCGGTGCAAAAACATACGAAATGCAGCAAAAGGCACAAGAAATATTTCGACAAATGCATAGTATAAAAGGTGAGGCATCTTTTTTACGATTATTACCTTTTGTTGATTTGGCACATGAAACTGAAGAACATGTTAAAGTCTTGATAAATAAACCAGATTTGGTGGGTAATGACTTTTTGGCAATGGCGGTGAGTTTTGATTCTTTATATGAGTTGACTAAATTTGTATCACAACTGGCAACACAACTGAATTTATATGATGGTAAGAAATCAACATTAGAAAATACGAGCATTCATCATTTAGATGAAAATCCAACAGAAGAGGAAATTATACATATAATAGATTCTAATAGTAATGATGAAGTAAACGATGATGAAGTAAATAATGATGAAGTAAATAATGATGAAGTAAATAATGATGAAGTAAATAATGATGAAATAGATGGGATAAATGAAAAAACTGATCAAAGTATAGAAGCTAGTTCCAAGAATTTTGAATCTACGAATGCGATTATTGAAAATAATCAGAGTGAAGTTGAAGTAGAGGCACTAAATACTTCTAAACCTGAAATAATACAGTCAGAGCCACTTCAAGATGAACATGCAGCAAATGTAAGCCTTGAAAATATAGAAATAACTCAGCTAGAAAATTTAGAGTCAGAAAGTGAAATGTGTGATGTTGTTTCTGATAGTAAAACAAATGAAACAGCGATGTTTGTTAGCAAAGTAACATCTGACTCAGTAGTGGCATTACAGCTTGCTCAGTTCGTGCAAGACATTGCCAAGCGTTATAATAAACAAGTTCAGTTACAGTGTCAGTATTGGGAGGATAGTAAACTTTCTGCAACTTTACAAATGGGAATTAAAGATATTTGTATTCAGATGCTACGTAATAGTGTGGTTCATGGTATTGAACCTGCTGCTATTAGAAAAGAAATGGGTAAACCAGCCATTGGTAGTATACAAATTAATCTGATGCATGATGAGATTGAAAATTGTGTTTTATTTAGTTGTTATGATGATGGGCAGGGTTTGCAAACAGATAAAATCATTGCTTCATCTGTTGAGTCAGGTGTCATTAGTAGTGAGCGTGCCCATACGTTAACTCAAGATGAGGTAACACAGCTTATCTTTGGAATCGGTGTCTCAACTGCTGAAAATATTACTGAGGATGCAGGTAGGGGCATGGGAATGGATATTATCCAATCGCAAGTGGCAGCACTGGGTGGTACTTTAAATTGTGAGAGTCGCACAGGTGAAAGTACCAAATTTAATATTGTTATTCCCCTTGTTTAAGTTAGTGTCTTATACAAACCAAATAAATTAGGAAAAGATATGCATAAATTGATGATTGTCGACGATTCTAACATCATGCGAAATCGTATTGAACGAAGCTTTAAAGAAGATAATATCGAAATTGTTGCCACTGCTGGCGATGGCGTAGAAGCATTAAAAGAATTTGATCTGCATCAACCTGACTTAATTACCATGGATTTGACCATGCCGCATATGGATGGTCTTGAATGTATTCAAAAAATTATTGCTAAAGAGACAGGGGTTAGTATTTTGGTTGTCTCCGCATTGAGCGATAAGGCAACAGCTTTAAAAGCCCTTAAATATGGCGCACGTGGATTTTTGTGTAAGCCCTTTGGTGAAGAGGAATTAGTTAATGCTTTGAATAAATTGATTAAATATCAGTTAAAACGCTAAAGGTTTGAATCCTACTCTCAACTTGATTGACTCAATTAAAATATAACCCATCCCCAATCCTTTCTTTAAAATAGGGGCAGGACGGCAGGACTTAAAAGCCAGCTCCTTCCCCTAATAATGACAGTTTTATGAAGACTTATTGAGCAACTTTATAACATAAAGCTTATGCAAAAGTATGATATTCGCTTTATAAAGCGGCGAGCAATTTTTACGAAGCCTCTGGAATTACGTACAGCCAGCTCAGAGTATTAAAGGTAATGATTACCAATCGCTAATAATCTAGAAAAATGCGTAAGTTCTATACCAAAAGGATATTGCATTGGTTATGTAAAGGGTATATAAATAAGGTGGTAAAAAATGTAACTTATTAATATTAATGGAATTTTTACTATGAAATTTTTAACTATTACCCTATCATCAGCCATGCTTATGTTGTTAGCGGGCTGTGCCACCACCAGTAACCCTTGCCAATCAGACAATCCTGTGTATCAACAAAAATATCGTGCTGCCATCGCCAATGGTCAAAGTGAACAAGCTGCACATAAAATCGCCAATGATGCGTGTGTGAATCAGCAGATGGGTGAGATGTCAAAAGAAGTTGGTTTATAAATTGATGATAACTGCTGGTGATAAAAGTTAAAAACAAGTAGGTAAGGGCAGACTACTTTTAGTTTCCATAACAGCACATATTATCACTTGTAACTAAAACGCTTCTGGCATAATGTTAGAGGCGTTTTTTGTATTTAATATTTAATAATCACTAGCAATCATTCAGACTTACTAACACAGTTACTGTCAATACAAACATAAAATGAGAAATAGTGGAAGAAGGAAAATAGCATGTCCACACGTACCCAAAATCGCTCAAAAACAGTGGCAAAAGTTGCTTTGATTAGTCTAATTGGAACAGGGGTAGCACTGCTTGCCAATGCTAAAAATATTTCAGCCAAATTAGCAGATGAGCATAATGTAAAGACATTACAGCCACAGACAATCAAAGGTGCAGTGAATAAAACAGTAGAAGTTTTTAGCTTAATGACACCGCAAGGTCAGCAGTATCATGTCTATGACCCAGAATCAATTATTGATGAGCTGGCAAAGCAACGTGGTATTTATAGTCATTATTATCAGATGGATAGGGTTTGTATCAAGGGGTTAATTAGTAAAGTGGGCAGTTATGGGCATTTAGGACAGTTTGAGCGGCAATTAACGGTGACTGGACGCTGTGATTAACTTAACTGGTGATTGACGGAACTGTTAGACTGTGTCTTAATAAAAGTCTATCCATTTATCAGTAAGATATGGATTATATCGCAATGGAATGAATGTGACCGCTAATCAATTTTAATGATAACTTTCGCATAAACAAGGAGAGAACTATGTCCACGATTACGACCGATAAAACCTACCGCATCATGCGTGATAACTGTCAGGCAATGCTGATTGATGTACAAGAAAAACTCACTCCGCATATCTATCGCCATCAAGAAATCATCCAAAAGACAGTTACCTTACTCCAAGGGCTACAAGCATTAGATATACCAATCATGCACAATGAACAATATAAAAAGGGACTGGGTGAGACTGTCCCTGAGATTATGGCGGTATTAGGTAATACTAAAGGGCAGCAATTTGAAAAGGTCAGCTTTAGTGTTTGCGATGATGACGAAGCATGGAACTATCTGGCACAGCAAAATCGCAATGCCGTGTTGTTATTTGGGGTAGAGACGCATGTTTGTGTGATGCAAACAGCTTTAGATTTGCTTGATAATGGCATGCAACCCATTATTATCGCTGATGCTACAGGTTCACGTAATGCGTATGACCGCAGGCAAGCCATACGTCGTATGCGCCGAGCAGGTGCGGTGATTACCACTACTGAGGCGATATTGTTTGAGTTGTGTCGTAGCTCAAAAGACCCTGCATTTAAGACCATCAGTAATTTGGTGAAATAGATGCCATCAATTTCAATGAATAGTGATGTTGATAATACTGTAGCAAGCTTTAGTGAAACTGCTGTAGAAGGCACCACAGAAAATGTGGTAGAAAGTATGGATACCATGCAAGACATCACCCAGTTTCTACTACAGCTTGATGCGCTTAAACACATTGAGCGGCGCAGTTATATCACGGGTGGCAGTCGGCTTGAGAACTCTGCTGAGCATTCATGGCATTTAGCAATGGCAGCTTGGGCGATTGCTACCTATTTTGAGTTACCACTTAATCATGAACGCTTATTGAAGATGGCATTGGTACATGATTTGGGTGAAATAGATGCAGGTGATACCTTTTTGTATGCACCTCAGCGTTCTGAGGCTCATCTTGCTGAGCGTCAAGGTATGCAGCGTTTACAAAATCACGCGGGGCATGGTATCAGCGATTTAGTAGCGATATGGGAAGCGCAAGAAACAGGAGCAAGCAGTGAAGCGAAGCTGATTAAAGTGGTTGATAGGCTGTTGCCATTTTTGCTTAATATCAACACAAAAGGCAGAACGTGGCAAGATTTGGGCGTTAGCCGCTCGCAAGTAGCGGCAGCACATGCGTTTATTGCCAACGAGTTTCCAATTATTCATCATTGGATATATGTGCAGATTGAACACGCTACTAAAATGGGTTGGCTGATTGATGAGTAAATGAGCAAGGCATACTTATGATAACCACTATTTTAATAGGCTTAAAACGCTTAAAAAATAGGTTTATTGCTATCGGACTGATGGTGTTTTTGAGTAGTGTTATTGCTACAGTAGCTCAAGCAGGTGTGGTCAGTTCTGGTAATAAACTGGCACATGATGCCAAAAAACAAATCGGGGTGACGGTGGGCTATGACCCTGCTTATCGTCAGCTAGATTTTCCACGAGGTGACGTGCCTCAGCATATAGGGGTTTGTACCGATGTGGTTATTCGTGCTTATCGCCTACAAAACATTGATTTGCAACAATTGGTCAATCACGACATGAAAAATAACTGGTCTGCTTATCCCAAAATTTGGGGGCTAAGTGGTACAGATAGCAATATTGACCATCGGCGTGTGCCCAATCTTGAGGTATTTTTTGCCCATCGTGGGCAGAGTTTATCATTAACAGATAAAAGTAGCTTTAAAGTAGGCGATATTGTGACTTGGCGACTGCCCAATGGTAACTTACCTCACATTGGCATCGTTTCTGATAAAAAAACCATGAATGGTACACCGCTGATTATTCATAATATTGGGCGTGGGACCCAGGAAAATGATATTTTATTTGCCTATCCTATCTCAGGGCATTTTCGGTATTAAAACTCAGCTATTGAAGCCATGCCAATAAAACTATACTATTAAAATCATATCATCAACATCATGGTTAAAATAATCTTATCTTAAATTCAAGCACTCAATACTCACTGCCGACTTAGTAGTTGTTGCCAGTTCAATCTTATGAAAAAATCAACGCTTATTATATTAACCAGCATTTGTGTCATTGAAGTCCTGCTTTTGCTGCTATTAACACTTGCTTTGCCGCTTGGGGTATTGCCATACTTTTCTGATTTATACCGTTCTTTTGGCGCAAAGCCACATCAGAGTTATTTTATTTTACAACGATTTGCTCATCTGCTGTGGTTATTGCCAATACTGGATATTGGGCTATTGCTGCTATCAGTACTGGCTAAAAAAAAGACATGGTTTTTTTTATTAATGGGATTTGTGTTATTGCAAGCTGTGATGATATTAATCCCATTATATAGTGGGGTGTTTATCATACCAACAATAACGAATTAAGCTTTCTATTCTTGTACTGAGATTCAAATATTCGCACCTGCCATTTTTTGTGAAGAGACACTGGCAGTCCCCATCAGCTCACCCATTTTAATCACAGATTCATGCTGTAAACCGACTTGCCACTGTGTATTGGCAGCCTCAGGCAAAATCACAATGGCGGTTGAGCCTAAATAAAACCTTCCTAATTCATCGCCTTTTTTTAGTGGTATATGATGCGTTTGTTCTTGTATGGTAGTTGTACTACGTTTCATTTTGCCTGTAGCAACCGTTTCGATGCCAGCAACAATCATTGCACCAACTAAGACCACAGCGGCAGTGCCAAATTCGGTATCAAATAAGCATACCATGCGCTCATTGCGCGCAAATAAATCAAGCACATTATCGGCAGTGGTGTTATTAACCGAAAATAATGTACCGGGAAGATAGCGGGTTTTGATGAGTGTGCCATCAAAGGGCATATGCACTCGGTGGTAGTTGCTTGGTGCTAGATAGACGGTGGCAAACGTGCCATTTTGAAAATATCTGCCTTCTTCGATTGAGGCAAGTAGATGTCCAATGTCATACTCACGCCCTTTGGCTTGCAATATCTGTTCACGATTGATACGACCGATTTGTGACACCATACCATCAGCAGGCGAGACGATACCATTTGGTGTTTGGTCAATCGGACGCGCATTGTCTGCTAACTCACGCGTAAAAAAGTCATTAAAGCTGTCATAATCATCTAAATCTGGACGAGCATAGTCATTCATCTTGATGCCATATACTTTGGCAAAGGTATGCACAAACGCTTTTGTTACCAGTGGGTTTTTGCTGGCAGCCACCTTACCCACTACTTTACTAAGTAGTTGCTGTGGTACGATATACTGTGAGGTGGTAAATAGTTGTGCTTTTTTATTCCCACGTTTCTTGGTGGGTTTGTTATCAATGTTATTCATAATGGTTAATATCTTGATGATGTGGATGCGTCATTATTAATATGAAGTTAATAAATAGAGAGATAAAATAATATATTGACCTGAATTCGGGATAAGGGAATTACTAACCAACTGAAAATAATTAAGTTTTTGCTACTTGTCTATAAGCAGATACATTTTTCAATGATGGTTTAAGTGGAAACCAACAATA
>NZ_VFYU01000007.1 GCF_021012795.1 Psychrobacter sp. I-STPA10
GTATGGGAGGGGTCATATATGATTTTATAAAATAAAGTTGAGAGTGGAGTAAATGCTTTATTTTATTAAATAAACTGATATTTAAAAATTATTCTTTCACGCCCTATTTAAACTGCCTTTAAGATTGATGCAAAACAACCAATTAGAGTTATTAATGACATGAGCACCCCTCAGCAGCCTAAACTCAAGCAGACACAAGCAGATAATATTAAAAATATTAATCACATTAGCCATATGATGCAGCATTTATTTACTGCGGTGTTATGGGTCGATGCTGATTTGCAAATTTGCTGGGTCAATGCACAAGCAGAGCAACTATTTGCTTGTAGTCGCTCACGCCTACTTGGTCAATGTATTTTAGCACTCCTTACCCCCATCATTGATGTGCAAACCATGGGTAAAAAAACGGAACAGGCTAACACAAAAAATATGTCCGCGACGCTAACAACAAGCGACATGCACAATGACATGCCCTTAACAGAGCAGGTACGCCAATATATTCATGAGACGGTACAACAAAACCCTGAGTTAGATGAGGAGAGTGTCACAATCTTGGCACAACAATTTAGCCATGCACTCAATTATCAACAAGCTTTTATTGACTATAATCAAACCATTATTGGTATCACAAAAAACCTGCTGGTGGATTATAGTGTCACCCCTGTTGAGTATAACAAAGCACGTTATTATCTTATTGAGCTGTGGGGAAAAAACCGCCATATCCGTATTGACCAAGAGCAACGCCAACAAGAGCAACATGACATGGCAAAACAAATGTTACGCTCGGTTGCGCATGAGGTAAAAAATCCACTGGCGGGCATTCGTGGTGGGGCACAATTATTAAACAAATATTTTAGCAATCTGCCTGAGCGCATTACCCCCAGTGACCACAAAAAAATGCGTACTTATGCTGACATTGTTATCTCTGAGACAGACCGTTTAAGTCATCTTATTGAGCAATTATTAGGCTCAAACAGGCTACCACATTGGCAAAGTATTAATATCCATGAGCCACTAGAGCATGTATTGATGCTCACCCAAACTCAGCACCCACAAGTACAAATACAGCGAGATTATGACCTCTCGCTACCTGAGATAATGGCGGATAAAGACCAGTTAATTCAAGTATTTTTAAACCTTACCAACAATGCCTGCAATGCCATGTTAGAGCAAGTGAGCACCGCAGACTATCAACTCCAACTGACCATCACCACCCGCATTGAGTTTCAGCATACCATCGGCACGACTGCTCATAAAAAGGTGGTTAAAATCTGTATTCATGATAATGGCGGTGGCATCGCACCCGAAATCATAGACCGCATTTTTTTTCCATTGGTCACAGGTCGCGCACATGGCACAGGTTTGGGGTTATCACTGGTACAAGATATGGTGCATTGTCACCACGGTAGTATCGATGTCAGCTCACAAGTTGGCGACACCACTTTTAGCATTTATTTACCCCTACAACAGACCCTATAACAAAGCACAATAAATAAAGCACAACAAAAACAAAGGATACTTATGAATCACAACAATACGCTTTGGCTTATCGATGATGACCCTGCTCTACGCTTGATATTAGAAGATACTTTTAATGATGCGGGGCTAAATGTGGTGGTATTTGCCCAAGCCAAAGGGGCATGGACCAAGCTCAACGATGTCTTGCATGGGCATAGCAGTCCAGATGAACTGCCTGATGTTATTTTAACCGACATTCGCATGCCAATGATGGACGGACTGTCGTTTAGTGAATGGGTGCACAAGCACTTTGTTGAGATTCCCATTATTATTATGACCGCTCACTCTGACCTTAAATCTGCCGTGGACAGCTATCAAACGGGCGCATTTGATTATCTGCCCAAACCTTTTGATTTAGATGATGCGGTCACCATCATCAACAAAGCCATTCAACCCAAAATGAGGGCAAAAACGCAGCCCAGCCCTGCAAACAAAAAATCCAACAATGATAATATTAATAACGACATTGATGACAATCGCAATGATAAAGAAAATGCAGTAACCAACCATAGCAACAATAGTAAAGACATTAGCAAAAGCAAACATGATACCAAGCATTCAACCACCATCAATGCAGAGCCTATGCTTAGCAATATTAATAAAAGCCATGTTTCTACAAGCAGGGATTTAACTGCGCAACAAGCCATCAATAATCCAAGCAAAACAGCGCAACATAATAACCGTCATCAAAGCCATAAAAAACATGCTGATACGCTCAGCAACAACAATCCATCGGGTATTATTGGGCAATCTGTCGCCATGCAAACGGTGTTTCGTGCCATTGGGCGGCTGGCAAACTCACCCATTACAGTGCTGATTACTGGGGAATCAGGCACAGGTAAAGAGTTGGTAGCAGGGGCACTGCATCAACATTCCCCTCGACGAGAGCGCAATTTTATTGCGCTTAATATGGCAGCCATTCCACACGACCTTATCGAATCGGAACTGTTTGGACATGAAAAAGGGGCGTTTACAGGTGCAACTACCATGCGTCAAGGTCGCTTTGAGCAAGCCAATGGCGGCACATTATTTTTAGATGAAATTGGCGACATGCCTTTTAGTACCCAGACTCGGCTTTTACGAGTATTGGCAAATGGTGAGTTTTTTCGGGTGGGCGGACAAAAGCCCATTCAAGTCGATGTACGTATCATTGCCGCCACCCACCAAAATTTAGAAGATTTGGTGAAACAAGGCAAATTTCGTGAAGACTTATTTTATCGTCTCAATGTCATTCGCCTACCCCTGCCCCCTTTGCGCGAACGACCTGAAGACATTCCTGCTTTAGTTGAATTTTTTATGCAGCAAGCCGCTACTGAGATGAACAGCAGCCAAAAGCAGCTATCTGCTGAAGCCATGCAATTAATGCAAGCATTCGGCTGGTCGGGCAATGTGCGCCAACTTGAAAATGCGTGCCGCTGGATTACAGTGATGGCTACGGGAGATTTGGTGATGATAGAAGATTTACCACCAGAGCTATTAGAGTTTGCCCGTCACTATTCCCAAACAAGTGACTCTACCCCAACTTTATCTCACTCTACCGTGTCCTATGCTTCTACCCTCCATACTGATGATAATGCGGCTCAAATTAAACCATCGCTTGACTCTCAAAATACTCAGTATAGTGACCCACAACACAGTCACAATCATGCTCAACACCAACCTCAAACTGACCATCAAAGCAACACACCACATGCTCACCATACTGTTAATAATGAGCTACCGTTCCCATCATCAAGCCCAGTAACAGCATCAAATCCAACAACAGCATCACTGTCTACAAACACATGGCAGCAAGCATTAAGAGCTTGGGTAGATAATGCCCTACAAGCAGGCAAAACAGATATTTTGCAGATTGCCACCCCCGAATTTGAACGCATATTAATTGAGGTGGCACTAGAGCATAGTAATGGGCGTAAAGGTGATGCCGCAGAGCTACTTGGCTGGGGACGTAATACCTTAACGCGCAAGATACAGCAGTTAGAAGCATCAAAGCATGCAACAGCAGATGATGAGAATATAAATCTTTGTCCTAACTAAAACCAAAAACTTATATTCTCAACCCACAATGGTGGCTTTTTGCACTAAAAAACCTGCTACAATTGTCTATCGTACAGTTTTTATATATGCTTGAAATAATTTACCAAAGTTCAAGGCGTTAAAAACAAGCAATAAAAAATAAAATAATGTGGGATATACTCTTTACAAGATATGACACATGGCAAAAGTGCAGTCGTAGTCAAAGACGGTACGAGCTATCACGACTCATTTCTAGATGGTATAGGCGGTGCAGGCTTGAATGCTTCACTAAACATCTCTCCATCTTTGTCTGTTAAATAATATAATCCAATATAGCGTTCAGCGCCTTGTGTATTAATCAAGTGTACTATGGGTGTTCCAACACTATTTTCTCTAATTTCAATGACTGTGCCACGTATCACTTTACGCACATTAGTTTTGATTAAATTATTACATTGTGCAAAAAACCAATAGTTTCGCCCTATGTCTAATTGTAATTCTGAAGCACTGGTCTGTTTTGATAAATCTATCCAATTAGGATAATAACGTTCAATTTGAATTTGTCTAGATTCTTTAGCTGCTAACCACTCAATCGCCATATCGGTTGCTTTTTCAAATATTTCTGCATTGCTTTTAGGACTTTCAGCATTTGCACTGATTAAGACTTGGACAAATTGTAAAGCAATTTTATCAACATCCTCTATATCTGGCTTATTAACCATTTTTATGCTCCAAATGAATTTATATTATTATGATATAACAATTATGTGATTTTTTATCATCACGATAACAACTTTTCTTTATCTGCATTAGTTCAATATTACACAACACATAGTACAAAACTAGCTTTCCTTATACCAGTCTTATCCACAATCGTCCATACCATCATAGCAATAAACAAAAAACCCCGCTAAATATAGTGGGGCTTTTTGTTTGTCTCATCATCGTATCCCACTGTTAATATCAACGGTACAGATACTACATCTATATACCAAGATATCAAATGTAATAGGCTGAAACGTATTTAAAAGCTTCAATCAAAAAAGGCAAATTTGGCATATCATTAGTATTATTAACTATACTAGCAGCTTCTTTTTTTATCTACAGTTATCGTATCAATGGATTTTTTTATAAAAAATAAAAGAGGAATCGAATAAAATGTAATGTATAAAAATAAATACATGATGTTTTGCATACTACTCATGATGATATCAATAGTTAGTTCGTTAAAGATCTGATAAAATAGAAATGAACAAAAAAAGGCCCAGACAATCGTTAAAGACCATATATAAATAATACTAAATTTTTTAAATAGATATTGTTTCATAGCCATATCGTCCAATATAAATTATAGAAAAGTAGAAGTTTGACAAGGTTAATATTTTATATACAAACTTAATTTTTACTTAAAAATATTATTTTTTTTCTTTATAGTGTTCTTGTTGATAGTATGTTTTTGTAGAGTATCATGCTTTCCCATACTCAATCATATTCGAATACTTTTCAAGTAAGTATTCATAATTAATAATTTATCAAACTAACATCGCAAATACAATGCTTCAAAACAATTTATCCACAAATGCTATTTTAGATTTATCTAATCAGTAGATAACTTCAATTCACACCCAAACTTCCATGCTTATGGTATATAACACATTTTCACTTAAAATTTAGTCAATAAAAAAAGCCCTCTATATATTCTATATAGAGGGCTTTTTAATAACTGTGTCAAAAGTGCGTCACAGTTTAAATTCTTTATGAAAACACCAATAAAATCAATTATTTAAATGGTGGGGCTGGAGAGACTCGAACTCTCACACCTTGCGGCGCCAGAACCTAAATCTGGTGCGTCTACCAATTCCGCCACAGCCCCATGTTGTTAACTGATTTTAGACCAACTATCTAGTTAGTGTGTCTCAGTGGTTGGCTATTATATAGATTTAAATGAAGTTGGCAACCCCTTTTTTGCATTTTTTTGCAATTATTTTAATTTTTTTGCCAAAACGCCCAATTTATAAGTTTTATAGCTGTTGTAACGCAGTCATAACCTGCACCATTGAGTCATAACGATGGTGTTTGTGTTTTGCCAATAATCTTGCAATGATGGGTTGATAACGATGCCATTGTGATGGCAACATAGGGATTAGGGTTTGACAATGCTGTATTGCCCATTGCCGATACTCACTGTTTTCACTATTTTGCTGTTGCTCCGCACTGTCCATATTCTTAATAATATGAAAAGGACGTTTACCCATTAATATCTCTACCATCATGATGCCAAATGCATAGACATCACTTTGGATACTGCCAGATTGTCCATGCCAGCACTCAGGCGCAAGATAAGCAGGTGTACCACATGGTTGATGATAGGGATATATACCATCAATTTTATGAGCAAGCACAAAATCAATCAGCACAATATGATAAGCCATATCAATAGTATGAGATGTTGCGGTGATTAAAAAATTGCTGGGCTTGATATCTCCATGCACCCAACCACATTGATGAATTGTTGCCAAGGCTTGAGCCATTGCTAATAACAGGGCATATTTTTGTATTGGGGTTAAGGGGGTCTGTTGTTGTTTAAGATAATCTTGCACACTGCCCTTGTGATAATAAGGCAGAGTAAGTGAGCTAAATTGCCAGTAAGCGTGCGAATGTTGGGGTAGTTGATATTCATTTTGCTGACTGCCCTGTCTACCCTCATTGCTATCAACTTCTATATTTGCATTTTCTATATTAAGTTCAAGCTGTCGTGTCTGCCAATCATATACTGGCAAAATAGCATCTAAGCCATTTTCGGACAAGGCTAATAAAGCATGATGCTCATACGCCAATGTATCAAAATTGTTCTTATAGTGCGTTTGATTAACCAAACAAGGACGCAGTTGCCATTTTATTATCACCTCGCCAAAATCTGCATCAACCGCCTTGGATAATCCGCTCAGTTGTCTGACTTTTGTTTGCTGGTATTGACTGCTAAGATTAATAGACTGGCTGGTCTCCTCATTTTGCATAAAACTAAGTCGTTTATGCTTAATTTGCTGATAACCCAGCTCATATAGCTGTTGATTAATATGAGAAATACAGTTATTTACCCAGTTTTTTAGCGTATCATTTATATTGACACTTATATTTGTATCCATATTAATAGTTATTGATATTCATTATTGAAGCCGAGCCGATTATGACCACTGAACATCATTCTAACATAACCTCTAATCCTGATTCTGCCAACGAGTTACAACTACCCGATGAGTTGACCACATTATTAACCCAATATTTACGCCAACAAATCACCCCAATCATTGAGCTTGACCCCGAGCAACTTGCCTATCGCTGGGTGGGCGGTAATACAGGATATCTAAAACCTGTCACCATTCAATCCACGTTAGGGCTAGACGATTTATTGGGCATTGACACCCAAAAACACAAACTACGGCAAAATACCGAGCAATTTTTGGCAGGTGTTCCTGCCAACCATGTATTGATGACGGGCACACGTGGGGCAGGAAAATCTTCACTGATTCGAGCATTACTGAATGAGCTACACCCTCAAGGCTTACGACTTATTGAGGTAGCACGAGATGATTTGCAAATGTTAGATAAAATTCGCCAAGCCATCACAGCTCTACCCGACTCGTCTCATAACCACTGCGAGTGTCGTTATATTGTCTATTGTGATGATTTGGCATTTAATGGGCAAGATGAAAATTATCGTACCCTCAAAAGCGTGCTAGATGGGGCGTTAGACTCTGAGCAAGACAAACTACTGGTTTATGCCACCAGTAATCGTCGTCATTTATTACCACAGCTTATGAAGGATAACGTCAGTATTTATAATGGGCAAACCGATGAGGTGAACCCCTATGAAACCATTGATGAGACGGTATCCTTATCTGACCGTTTTGGATTGTGGTTATCTTTTTATCCGATGAATCAAGCCACCTATTTGCAAATCGTTGCGCACTATATCACTCAGCAACAAATGCCTTATGATGAGCATGTGCGCGCAGAGGCACTAAAATGGGCGTCTACGCGTGGCGGACGCTCAGGACGGGTGGCATATCAGTTTAGCCGAGATTGGATTGGACAAAACTTGTTAAGCCAACAACAGTAATCAATAAAAAACGCATACAAACAATAGATATAGTCTGCCCAATATAAATCCACCACGGTGTTAACCTCACTCGATGTACTACTTGTACTATCTTCACTCGGTTGCCTTGTGGTGAAATTATATTAGATTGACTATAAAAGCAGCTAAACAATTGTCATTTTTCTATCATATTTATTCGCTAACATATTCAATAGCCTACTCTTTTTTTAAATAACCTTTTTTAAATCATCTGACTTCAAATTAAGTGATTTGTTATAAGGAATGCACATGGCAATTTGGATACTTCTTGTGTTGATTATCATCGTTGGCTTTTTGGCGATTGCTATTTTTAATAAATTGGTGCGCAGTCGTAATCAGGCAAAAAATGGCTTTGCGCAAATTGACGTACAATTAAAACGCCGTCATGATTTGATTCCCAGTTTGGTCGAGACAGCAAAACGCTATTTGCAACACGAAGAGCACACCCTAACACAGGTGATACAAGCCCGTAATCAAGCCCAAGCATTGCAAAATACCAACACCCACAATCCAGAATCGTTGGCTCACATGGCACGATTTGCTGAGGCTGAAGGCTTATTATCCAAGGCATTGGGGCAGTTTAGTATGGTGGTAGAAAATTATCCCGAATTAAAAGCGGACAGCATCATGCGTGATTTGATGCAAGAGTTGACCAATACCGAAAACCGTATCGGTTTTGCACGTCAACATTATAATGACTCGGTGATGATGTATAACAATGAACGTGAAATGTTCCCAAATAACCTATTGAGTGGTGCCTTTGGATTTGTCCCCATGAGCCAATTAGAATTTGCCGATAAAGCAGCGATTGACCAAGCCCCTACAGTGAACTTTGGTCGTTAAGCAAAAAGGGCTGACAGATGGACTTTTTTGCCAAACAACGTCACCACACCCAGCGCAGTCTGTTACTCTACGGCTTATTTTTTGTGGTGGTGGCTTTGCATGTGTTGTTGGTGGTGGCGATTTGCTATGGCATTTTATTATTGCTTGATGATAGCCAAAGCAAGCTTGGGTTTATTGCGCTGGCAATGATGATGACTGTACTCAGCTTTGTGGGAGGCAGTATCGCTGAATATAGTCGCCTCAAAGATGGTGGAAGAGCGGTTGCTAAACGGGTGGGGGCAATACGTTTGTTTGTCGATACCAGCTCAGAGCCGTGGGTACATAGCTCTGAGCTTAACTCACATTCAGGCTCAACGCCTGCCATGCGAGTCACTCCTTATCATATCGCTGTCAAAAATCCACGCCATTTTGCCCCCGTTTATCGCCGTTACCATGAATTTGCCGAACAGTTGGCAATCGCTTGTGGTATAAGACCACCGACTTTGTATGTATTAGCCAATGAGCAAGGCATCAATGCGTTTGTGGCAGGCAGACACGCATCTGACATGGCATTGGTCGTCACCCAAGGCGCACTTGATAAGCTGTCTGATGAGGGATTATATGGATTAATTGGCCATGAATATGGACATATCTTACATGGTGATGCCAAATTCAACTTACATCTGATGGTGGTGCTGGCAGGATTACAAATGATATTTGATGCCACCAACCCGATAGATGAAGAACAAAGCCGTCAGCAAGGTTATAGCACCATCTTAAATCGCCACAATCTGGCAGACATGCCACAATCTGAGGTGGATAAACAAGCTCGGCAATTAGAAGCGCAAACGGCAAATTTAAATACAAAACAACAATGGGTAGACTATTGGCGACAACAAAATCAGTTGAAAAATCAGCTGACAAATAACGCCCATCATCCTTACTACTCATCAAGACCATCAGGACAGGGTAACCGACTCACAAACACCTCAGCTTTTTTAACTCAAAAGCTAGAGGGTAATATTTCCTCTTCTTTTTTACACCTACTGAGCTATTCAAGTATGGCATCGGCACAATTTATCAAGCACAGCTTTAATCGTGAGCGTGAATTTCTTGCTGACGCCACCAGTGTTCAACTTACTCGCTCGCCTGCTATCTTAGAGACTCTAAAAGCCATTTATCGAGACAATATTGGCTCTGAGCTTTACAGCACCCCCAATATGAATGGCATGAGTCATTTTTTCTTTGCCCCTTGTGGGCTAGATATTGCTGACAGCGCATGGTTTGCCACCCACCCCAGTTTAAGCAGTCGGATGCAAGCCATTAACTCAGGCGAATACCAAGCATTTGCCCATGAGCTTACCGAGCATAGCAATCTTAACCTTGAAATGCTCGATAAAATACAAGCACAACGACAAGCCAAGTAAAGACCACCAACCATCATAAAACCAACTCAGCTCACTTATTTATTCTCTTATCCTTTTTTATCACCTTTTGCATCAGCCAATTCTCTAGCTCAACACTTTGGTGTATGACCTTTTGTTTGGCAACACACACAAATCCTTGCCGACTAAAAAAAGGCTTGGCAACATCAGAGGCATGTACCCAAATACGATGAATACGTTGCTGTTTGGCAGATGCCGCAACACCCAACTGATATAACCGCTGTGCCACACCTTGACGCTGATAATCAGGGTGAACATACAGACAATCAATATAACCTTGCCCCATAACGTGTTCACCCAGATGGTTTTGATGGGCTAAAAACTCAATAAAAGCAATGGCAACATCATTATCATCTGTCGTTACCAAAGGCTGAGTCATGGCAAAACGTTGTGCCCATTTATCATATTCAGGTTTATCATTAGGCTTATCATTATCTAAGATTATAGAAGCTTTTGACACGCCACACCATGCCAGCTTTTGTTTATGACTATAAATATGCTCATCAATACCAAGTATCGCTTGTTCAAAAATATCAACCAACCTGTTTGTATCAGTTGGTTGATAGGCTCGAATTAGCGAGTTACTTTGCATAACTGTTGGCTTACCACTTGCTGCATATCTGCTGTTTTACTCACTATCAACTTACCTTGAGTAGATATCGGTGCATGCCAGATAAGCCAGTGACCATCAGCTGTTGCTTGCTGACTAATGTAGGTGTTTTCTGCCATACTTTGCATGGGGTAATCATTATCTCCCATTCTCAAAGTCACTCGCTGATTATAAGTGTTATTAGCACTACTGGCTTGTTGACTATCGTTCGTTGGCGTATGGCGGCTATCATAAAAGACACTGATAAGCTGTCCATTTGGGCTTTGATTGTTATTGCTTTGTTTGTTATTACAAAGATAGCTGACTTCTAACATAGAATGTGAAGGCACTTCACCGCCTAAGTTAATATTATCGGGGCTATTGGGGTCTACAGTGGGTGTATTTTGACACCCCATCATCATACCAACGATGGGGACAAGGATAAGGGCAAAAAGTGAGGGGGTTTTTATAAGTTTCATAAGACAGTCTCTTTTGTTGTCAGCAGAATTGTTTGTCGCTATTTTAAATAACTTAAGTTATTTACAGTTATTTAAATTATCCTAAGATACAAACAGGATAACTCTCTAAATAACCATTGAACAAATAATACCGCATTTAGCAAATGATTAACGTCTTAATATCATTGGTTTTGATTGATTTTTGCAAACATCCTATCATCAACTTGCTGTGCTTTATACTTATCTTTATCTTCATAAAAATCATTTTTTTGGCAATACTGCTCAATGACATTACTACCCTCAAAGGTAAACCACACACTATCTGAATAGCCATAAGGGTCTTGGGTAATATAACCTTGCTCATCTGCCCATAATACATAACGTGGCGGACTGGCAACATAAGCCTTTAATATATAATGATTGCTTTGTGCCAATTGCAAAAACTGCAATAGCTGTTCATCGCTCATGTCATCAACAGGTATATCATCTGCATCAAAATAACCATCTTCTTCAACATACAATGCCAAACCACAATCTTCTTTAATAAAAGTGACGATTGCCTGATATTGCTCCTCTGATAAATCACCATTACCAAAGTTTCTTAAACGCTCCAAATCATACTCTACTAACTTTTCTCGTTCTAACCCTGCCAAACATTGCTGGCTATTTTGTCCCTCTGTTATAATTTCGTACAAGTTTTGATTATCAGGATTAAAATAATACCATTCACCATCATAGATAAACTCAATTTTATAGATAGCATATTGTTGATTCATACTTATTCCCTGATTTCATTATGTTTAGCAGTGAGCAATTTAACTGTTTAACTGTTTATTTTTAAACATCTGTATTTATAATCCACAATGAGCAGGTTTTAAATACAGGTTTTAAATTTCATACAAGTAATGACATTAAAATACTCAGCAATCATAACAACACGCAAACACAAAAAATAGCCAATAAGAAAACAACACGCCAACTAATGACGTGCTGTTTTAATTTATCATTCATTACCAATAAATAAGGGTCATATTCTAAAAAAATTTACCACTCTCCGCGATTAATTTTTGCAAAGGTCATGTCATCAACTTCTTTAATCAAATAGGTTGGCTGTTCTATCACCGCATTAAATGCTTTCACCACCTCATCATCACTATTTGCAAAATCAATCGTTGCTTCTGTGTTATCACTATTATAATCAATGCTTATTTGCTCTTGATACTGATTGATTAAACTCTGCACAATGGGATTTTGTAAATCTTGGTGGGTTAATTTTGTATGACTCTCATATGGCTTATAATAATAAGGACCAACCTCGTCTAAATATTGTTCAATCACATTCTCATTATCATATGTAAACCACACACTATCAGAGTAACCGACAGGGTCTTGTAAAAAATAACCCTCTTTTGGCATCCAAATAACATAACGAGAACACAGAGCAACATATTCTTTGACAGTATAGTGATTGCTTTGTGCCAATTGCAAAAAGGTGAGTAATTGCTCATCACTCATTTTATCAATAGGCACATCATCTGCATCAAAATAACCATCTTCTTTAACTGGCAAAGGTAAACCGCAGTCTTCTTTAATAAAAGTTGCCAACTGTTGATACTGCTCAGCTGATAATTGACTATTAAAAGTACTTAGACTTGCTAATGGATATTCATTTAACGATTCACGCTCAAGATTTGCCCAAACTTGATAAGCGGTTTGCTCATCATCAACAATGTCATACAAGGTATCATTACCACGCTCAACATCATACCACTCATCGTTATACATAAAATCAAAGCGATGGATTGCATATTTTTCACTCATAAGAATTGCTCCTATTTTTATTTAAAAAATTAAACTAGAATTTAATAACATCATTGCAAATCATAATTAAAAAACTATAATTAAAAACCATTATTCAAAAATCTTTTATATAGTCGATTCAAGATAATACCGCCTCTTTTTTATGTTTATGTAAACCCATCGCAGAAGGTGGATAGTCATTGCCATTATCCATCCATAGCTCAAAATCCATGTCCTTAAAAATACAATCACCAGCAATATTAAAATCAGTGATTAACTCAGCAACCTCAACTTGTTGCGCTAAATGGGGCAATTGTGGAATGACCTCTAACATAAACCAACTATTATGGGTTAATAATAGCGACTTTAATTGTCCAGTAATTGCCAATGGTGATAACAGCAAACGGCTAATAGCAGGATGTCCACTGGCAAAGTTACGATGAAACTGTTCAATTTGTTGTTGCTGTTGACTGGTTAATTCTGTGTGTATGGCTTGTACAAAATCACCAATAGTGGGTATAAACCGATGACGAAAATCCACCAATAAATGGTCTTTTTCACAAACATCTTTAATATCAACTTCCACCCCATCACTATTGATTAAAGTATGCCCAAACATCGGTAATACTATTTCATTCACCGCCCACAAAGTATGAAAAATACGATGACGATTGTCACTACATAAGTTTTTGGTGCTATCAATAAATTGATGAATGGCAATGTAATCGCTGGGCTGTCCGCCTCGACGACGGCTAGAGATTTGAGCATGTTTGATTGAGTTCATAAGCATATTGAGTGTTAAAATATTTATAAAATAGACTATATCAATAAACTTTTTCTAAAAACAGTAGGCAAAAAAATAACACGCCAATGAGTGACGTGTTAAATATTTTAGTTAGGGCTATATTTTAGATACTATGTTTTACACACTGAATTTTAAACATCAGGTTCTAGGCAGTGTCACCCCTGTTTGCCCTTGATATTTACCGCCTCTATCACGATAGGACGTTTCGCACACATCATCAGCATCACTTTGGAAAAATAACATCTGCGCCACGCCTTCACCTGCATAAATACGTGCTGGCAAATTGGTGGTATTGCTAAACTCAAGGGTAACATGCCCTTCCCACTCAGGCTCAAGCGGGGTGACATTGACAATAATGCCACAGCGAGCATAGGTCGATTTACCCAAACAAATGGTCAACACATCACGAGGAATGCGAAAATATTCGACAGTACGGGCAAGTGCAAATGAGTTGGGCGGAATGATACATTCATCACCGACAATATCAATAAAGCTTTTATCATCAAAATGCTTGGGGTCAACGATGGCAGAATGCACGTTGGTAAATACTTTAAATTCTCTGGCACAGCGCACATCATAACCATAACTGGACGTGCCATAGCTGACTAGCTTCTCGCCTGCTTCATTAAAACGTACCTGCCCAGCTTCAAATGGCTCAATCATGCCATGTTCCTCAGCCATTTTGCGTATCCAGCGGTCAGATTTTATTGACATTGGGTTTCCTTAATTTAAATTTAAAAAATCATAGTAAAAATTTATTGATAGGGATTATAAGCAATTTCCCTTAGGTTTTCATAAAATTTTCTATCAGCTTACCACTTAGCAAAATGGTCTTCTGCCAAGCCCAACACCTTATCTAAGACAATACATTGCCCTGCCACCTCAATTTCCCCTGAATACAGTCCCAACCATTGCTCAAAAACACTGGCAATCACGCCAAAATTATCCTTTTTTTCATAAGCTCGAATGGGGGTAAAGGTTAAATCCAAGCGTACATTTGACCAACCTAAGTTTTGATGATAGATATGCCATGTAGTATCTACAGAATTATTAGGTCGAGAAAACAGTACAGGCGGTAGATAATAAATCTTGCCATCTAGCCAGCAAGCATTTTCACAAATGCCTGTTTCATTGACTCCCATTGCCAAATTTAGGGCAAAATGACGTGGTTTTTTGCTCTCTTTATACTCGTCCTCTTTTTCTCTCTTATCGTTGGGTAAATAGCAGTTAATACTTGTCCAAAACCAATTGGTGATATGACGCATATAACCAAGCGTCCAATCCATATTGACTAGGGTATCTGTTGTTAAATCAAGCGTTTGTAAGCTATTTTTGACTTTATTGCTGTTAATAATTAGCTTTCCTGATTGCAGTTGTAATGGTTCTTTTTGGGTAAATGTCCAACCATAGCGTCCTGCTGGGCTACAAACTGCTAATGGTGACGAATGCCTTTGTAAATTGGCTTGCAGATGAATTAATTTGCTATTAATTTTCACCTTGATGATTTGAGCCAAAAATTGGATTTCTACGCTTAGGCTTGAGTACTGAAAAACAATGTCACCCTGATAAGGTGACTGGGTAAACTGGCTATGACGGGTTAACGGCTGTAATCCTTCGACACATTCAAAGGCTTGGCTATCTTCATTAAAAATATAGCAAAAAGCAGTGGTTGCCAGTTTGATGGTCGCCACTGCCACACAAATGCGATAGGGTAACTGGCTAAATTGCAAAAAACAAAATTGATTGGCTTTGAGCTTTTTTTGCCATTGGCGAGTGGGTTTTTGTGAGATAAGATGGCTGTGATAGTCCAAATAGTTGATGGTTTCAACACGTTTAAATACGCCAAATTGTGGTTGACCCTCTATAATAAGTCTATCAATACTGGGTAACCTATCAGGTGAGTTCGAGGGCTGGGTGATCATTAAAATATCCGCTTACTGTCATGTTCCCGAGCAAATTTGGCAATATTAGCCTCAATATTTTTGCCAATATCAATATAATATTGGGCATAATCATCACCTACCCCATCATTGGCAATCACACTTGGCTTGCCATTATCAGAGTTTTGACGAATATCACTGGCAAGTGGTAATTGTCCCAATAATGGCACATGATATTCTTCACTAATTTGCTCGCCACCGCCTGCCCCAAATATCGCTTCACTGTGTCCACAATTAGAGCAAACGTGCAATGCCATATTCTCCACCACGCCAAGTACAGGAATATTGACTTTACGGAACATCTCAATGCCTTTTTGCGCATCAAGCAAGGCAATATGCTGCGGTGTGGTCACAATCACCGCGCCTGTCACTGGGATACGCTGGGCTAGGGTAAGCTGAATATCACCCGTCCCCGGTGGCATGTCAATCAGTAAATAATCCAAGTGTGGCCAGTTAGTTTGATTATACAGTTGCATCAGTGCCCCTGTCGCCTTAGGTCCTCGCCATGCCACAGGTGTATTATCAGAATCTAGCAAGCTACCAATGGATAACATCGGCATACCACAGGCATCAATCGGCACAAATTGCTCATTCTCTAGTGCAGGTTTAATCCCAGAAACGCCCAACATGGTCGGAATACTCGGGCCATAAATATCGGCATCGAGTACACCCACTCTATTTCCAAGCTTTTGTAGTGCCAATGCCAGATTGACCGTGGTGGTCGATTTTCCCACCCCACCTTTGCCCGAGGCAACGACCACAATATGAGTAATGCGTGGGTGTGCTGCTAGGCTCTGCTGTGTCGGTGGGGCTTTGACATTGGGTGCATTAGAGGCAGTGGAGATGGCGGGAGTTGAACCCGCGTCCTTATGGCTAATGGTATCTTGATGAGCAGCCATGGCATTGGTAGTTTTCGGAAGCTTTGGTTGAGATAGTTTATCAGTGGTCTTAGTTGGTGGTGGCTGCATGGCAATATTAAGGTTAACTTCTTCAACCCCCATAATATGTAAGCGTTGCCCTAATTCTTGATGTATTTGTTCTGGATTGGCATCATGGGGCAAACTTAAATCCAAAGTCACCACTGTACCCTTGATATCTTGCTTACGCAGTAATTTTGCCAATGTTGTATTAGCAGTTGGAGTTGTAATGGAAAAATCCTGCAACACTTGCTGCAACTGCTCATTGCTAATAACGGGAGTTTTTGCGTTAAATTTTTTGCCAAAGTTAAACATAGTTGCCCTAAATAATATCTAATACAGTGATTACCCTAGGCAGTTTAACCGACTTTGGGCAATAAAAAAACCATAAAACCAACCTTGATATTGGGGCAACATATTCACGCTACAATGACACAAAAAAATAGGCGCTATTATTCATAGCCCCTATTTTTATTCTTACCTTGCAAAGCTTATCATACTCTCGTACTTAGCTTTTCTTTAGTACTTAAGCATGTCTTTAGTGCTTCGCTTGACACTTAGTATTAATTCATAAACCAACCATGACTGGCGACAATCGACTGTCCTGTAAACACATTGGTTGGGAACGCTGCTAAAAATAACGCCAACTGGGCAATGTCATCAACCGTAGTAAATTCTTTATCCACGGTGTTTACCAACATGATATCGCTCACGACTTGCTCTTCGCTAATGCCTTTTTCTTTGGCTTGCTCTGGGATTTGCTTTTCTACCAATGGGGTTTTTACAAATCCGGGACAAATCACATGACTGCGTACGTTATGCGCTGCGCCCTCTTTGGCAAGCACACGGCACAAACCGAGTAGACCATGTTTGGCAGTCACATAAGGGGCTTTATACAATGAGGCTTCATGTGAGTGCACCGACCCCATATAAATGACTGTGCCGCCTTTATCCTCTTTATACATGTGCTTCACGGCAGCTTTAGTGGTTAAAAATGCCCCATCTAAATGGATTGCTAACATTTTTTTCCAGTCAGAGAATGCCATCTCATCAATACGGTTAATAATTTGAATACCTGCATTGGATACCAAAATATCAATACCACCAAACTCATCGACCAATTTTTGTACGCCTGCATTGACCGCGTCTTCATTGGTCACGTCCATCGCAAGCGCAATAGCCCTACCGCCTGCCTGTTTAATTTCATCGGCTGTTTTTTGTGCTGCTTCAAGATTAATATCAGCAATACCCACTGCCGCCCCTGCTTTAGCATAGGTTTCAGCAATATCACGTCCAATACCACTAGCTGAGCCTGTGACCAAAGCGACTTTATCGGTTAAGTCATGTTTTAATTCAGTTGCCATTGTTTTTATCCTTATCTCTATTATCTTTCATATAGCTTTTATTTAACTTTCAATTATCTTGCAATTACTAAAAAACAACTCCCTCCCTTTATTTATTTATTTACTCTTAAATAAAAAGGAGAGAGTGTATGATAAATACCATCAAATTATACAACATCAGTTAAAAATCAGTTAAAAAATACTACTTCTTAACGATGTATGGTCACTGGCGTTTTTTCTTGCACTTCTTCAAAAGTAACACCATCGGCAAGTTCGACCAGTTTTAGCCCTTGCTCAGTCACATCATAAACAGCAAGTTCAGTGATGATACGATTGACCACGCCTGTACCTGTTAGAGGCAATTGACATTCAGCTAAAATTTTTGGGTCGCCATGTTTATTGACTTGTTCCATGAGTACGATGACTCGCTGCACACCAGCAACTAAGTCCATCGCCCCACCCATACCTTTGACCATCTTTTTAGGTATCATCCAGTTAGCAAGGTCACCTTTTTCTGATACTTCCATTGCACCCAAAATAGCAAGGTTTACATGTCCACCACGAATCATCGCAAATGAGGTTGAGCTTGAAAAAAAGCTTGCCCCTTTTTCAGCAGTGACGGTTTGTTTTCCCGCATTGATTAAATCTGCATCGACAGCATCTTCTTCAGGAAATTCACCAATCCCTAATAAGCCATTTTCTGACTGTAGCCAGACATTGACACCTTCAGGGATATGGTTTGCTACTAATGTTGGCAGCCCGATACCTAAGTTTACATAATAACCATCTTCTAGCTCTTTGGCAGCACGCTGTGCCATTTCATCTCTTGTCCACGCCATAAGTACCTCTCCTTGTATTTGTCTATTTATTCAATAGCTTGTTATTCAAAATTGTTCATTATTTCGCTTTGGTAGCTACTTTGCTTTGGTAGTCACTTTTTCAATGCGTTTTTCTGGGCTGGCATTGAGAATGACACGTTGCACAAAAATCCCCGGTAGATGAATCTCATCAGGGTTTAGCTCACCAATTTCAACAATCTCTTCCACCTCAGCAATGGTCACCTTACCTGCCATTGCACAATCTGGATTAAAGTTACGCGCAGTTTTGTTAAATATCAGGTTGCCCGCTTTATCCGCTTTTTGTGCTTTTACCAGCGCCACATCAGCAGTTAATGAATGCTCTAAAATATAAGTACGCCCATCAAAGTCACGTGTTTCTTTACCTTCAGCAACTTGTGTACCCACACCAGTGGCGGTATAAAATGCTGGGATACCCGCCCCACCTGCCCGCAGTTTTTCTGCCAATGTACCTTGGGGGGTCAATTCAACTTCAAGCTCACCTGATAAAAACTGGCGTTCAAATTCTTTATTTTCACCCACATAAGATGAAATCATTTTTTTAACTTGATGCGTCTCTAACAGTAGCCCCAAACCAAAACCATCAACCCCCGCATTATTACTAATACAGGTTAACTCTTTAACGCCACTATCACGTAGTGCTGTAATTAATGCTTCAGGAATACCACACAGTCCAAAACCACCAATAGCCAAAGTTTGTCCATCAGCTATCACATCATCTAATGCCTGTTTGGCATTGTCATACACTTTTGATTGACTCATACTACAACTCCTTGTATTACTTATACTAAAAATTTATTTTTCATTCACTATCATTGATTAGACATCTCTGTTTATTAACTCAATCTATAGTGAACACCATTACACTGATACATAATGTATCACATTTTTTTTATTTTTGGCTACTGGTGATTATATTAAGCCACTAACCAAAATACACCCATAATCACTGCACCAGACACTGCCAATACCATCAAACAATAGCCCATAATCGCGCGTGCATCAAGCCCTGCAATACCAAGTAATGGTAATGCCCAAAACGGTTGAATCATATTGGTCCACGCATCACCCCAAGCAATTGCCATGGCTGTAACAGTTGGATTAACGCCAAGCTCCACACCAGCAGGTATCATCACCGGACCTTGTACTGCAAACTGTCCACCACCAGAGGGCACAAACACATTCACCAGTCCTGCACTTAAAAAGGCAAATATGGGAAAGCTCTCTGCTGAAGCCGAATTAACAAAAAACTGGGTCACTTGGGTACTGATAGAAACACCCTCAGCATTTGCCCCTGTCATGATGCCCATGATACCGCCATAAAATGGGAACAACAGCACAATTCCTGTAATACCACTAATTCCCGAATCTACCGCCCGATAATACCGCTCCAGCGTGCCATGAGCAAGCAAACCAACAAATAAAAATAAGCCAATAACAATATTTAAGCCCAAATTAAAGCCATTGCTACCAAACTCATTAATATAATACATCACTGCCATTGCCAACAGTACTAAAGCAATGATAGGACTGTCATCGAGCTTTTGTGCAGGAGTGTTGCGGTCAGGAATGTGGTAGGGCTTGTCTTTGATTAAGCTTGGGTCAATGACGGTTGGGGTTTTGGGATGCATAAAGCGGTTTAACAGTGGCAAGATAACCATTAATAATCCAACTATTAATAAGTTATAGCCTGCAAATATGGTCTGCGATAATGGCACGGCTTCTGTCATCACATTACCGGATAAAGTTACTAAAGTATCGCCACCTGTACTTAAAGTCAAAGGGATTGAACCTGACAATCCTCCATGCCAAATCACAAACCCTGAATAGGCTGCTGCCACCAATAATGGATAATCCACATTAGGCACTTTTTTAGCAAGCGATTTGGCAAAAACTGCGCCAATCACCAACCCAAAACCCCAGTTAATCCAAGCACCAACTAAGCCAACCAATGTGGAGACCATAATGGCAGTGGTAGGCGAGCTAACTTTACTAGCAAGATTATCTAACATGCGCTGAATAATAGGAGCATTGGCAAGGGCGTAGCCTGTGACCAATATCAATGCCATTTGCATGGCAAAGCTATGTAATGACCATAACCCACTGCCCCAATGACCTGCCATCGCAATCATATTCTGCCCTGTGGTAGCGATACCAACGATAAAGGCAATAACCGTTAAAATAATGGAAAATACAAAAGGTGAGGGCAGATAGCGGTTGACCAGTTGCACACTGGCATTGGTGATGACACGGAGCATGGTTACATTCCCTGTAAACTTTATTTGGTCGCTGATTGTTTAATCAATGACTTTTTAAATTTTTAAATAAAGAAAAATTTAATAAAAAATAGTGCTTCAATTGCTTAGCAGCTACATCATACCGATAAACAAACAGAAAAATCAATTCATCAATTAAAAAGCTCTAAAACAATCTTGATTGACCATTTGGTTAACTTTGTTCATAATAAGTAACGTTTTTTTACACTTTTAACAAACTATAACAACAGAACATCAAACTCTTGCCCCTGTCAAGGAGGACACTATGTTTAGCATTTTGGCTATTCTACTCACCCTAATCTTACTGATGTTTTTTGCTTATCGAGGCTATTCGGTACTGATTTTAGCCCCAATTATGGCGATTTTAGCGGTCTTCTTATCAGGAGACTTTATCAATAGTATGCCTGCTTATACAGGTGTATTTATGGGGGCATTAAGTGGCTTCTTAATGAAGTTCTTCCCCATCTTTTTATTGGGTGCAGTATTTGGTCGCTTAATGGCAGACTCAGGTGCAGCCACAGCCATTGCTCGTACTGTGGTCGATAAACTAGGTGCAAGCAAAGCCATTTTATCAGTGATTTTGGTATGTGGTATTTTGACTTATGGTGGTGTGTCACTGTTTGTGGTGGCATTTGCTATTTATCCGATTGCCAAAGACTTATTTAAAGTTGCCGATGTGCCAAAACGCCTAATCCCTGCGGCGATTGCATTGGGTTCCTTTACTTTTACCATGACCGCCCTACCCGGCACACCAGCGATTCAAAACGCCATTCCCATTCCTTATTACCATACCAATGTTTTTGCTGCACCTATCTTAGGGATTATTGGTGGTTTGGTGATGTTTTTAGGCGGTTGGTGGTTTTTACAAAGCCGTGCCAATAAAGCACAAAAATCAGGAGAAGGTTTTGGCAACCATACAGACGATGAGATTCAATCTGAGACCTTAACCACACACCATACCTCATTTGCGGTTGCCATGATTCCTTTGGTGTTGGTGATTGGTATCAATGCGTTATTGACTTATGCTATATTTCCGAATATGGACTTTAGCTCACTACAAGCGCAATTCCCTGACTTAAGTATTGAAGGCTCGTTGGGTTTATGGTCAATTATCATCTCATTGATGGTTGCCTGTTTGGTATTGGTGATTTTAAAAATTGGACATTGGAATAACCTACAAAAAACGGTTAACAAAGGCACTTATGATGCGATGTTACCGATTTTTAATACTGGCTCAGAAGTAGGCTATGGGGCCGTCATCGCTTCATTAGCAGGCTTTGCGATTATCCGTGATAATATCTTAGCCTTAGACCCAAGCAATCCTTTAGTATCTGAGGCAGTTGCCATGACCACTTTGGCAGGGATTACAGGCTCATCATCGGGTGGTTTGAGTATTGCCTTATCTACACTTGGTGAAGATTATTTAAGAATGGCGGTCGAAACTGGGGTTGATCCTGAACTGATGCACCGTGTAGCGGTGATGGCGGCAGGTGGCTTAGATACTCTACCTCATAGTGGTGCGGTAATTACCTTACTTGCTATTTGTAACTTGACTCATAAAGAATCTTATTTAAGCCTTGCGATGGTGACGATAGTGATTCCATTATGTGCGGTTGTAACAGTGATTATTTTAGGTTCTATATTTGGTTCTTTTTAATTCGTTCTATCTATTTTTGAAAACGTATCAGCCAAAAAAATCGGACATATTGAGCAGTCAATATGTCCTTTTTTATGCTTGCGATATCACATCAAATTTATAGCTTCAGAAAAACACACTAACCCTTATCCAACCCCTTATCCAACTTAGTCACCAATAATTGGTCAATTTTTAGATGCTCAGTATCAATAATCTCAAAGCGAAACTCTCCAAGCTCGACACTATCTGTCTTTTTAGGGATTTTACGCAGCATATACATCATAAAACCACCAATGGTTTCATAATTTTGTGAATTGGGAAAATCCATAATACCCAACTCACGCATCACATCTTCAACAGGAGTGACACCATCAATGAGCCATGAGTCCTCAGTACGCTGAATAATTTGTGGGTCATCAATGGTAGTCACCAACTCTCCCATCACGATACTCATCACATCTTTAAGCGACACCACCCCCACCACCAATGCGTACTCATTGACCACCACCGCAAAATCATTGCCTGTGGTTTTAAAGGTTTCTAATACCTCATATAAGGTTAATGTGTCAGGAATAAATAACACAGGTTGCAAGACTCGCTTATCATTAAGCTTCACCTGCTGCTCTTTGAGTATCAATGTCAGCAAGGTATGTGACTCAAAATAACCCAATACTTTCTCTAATACGCCATCACAGACTAAATAACGCCGATGTGGTACATTATCAATGGTTTGTAACACCATATCACTACTGTCATTAACATCAAAAAAGACGATATTTTCACGCGTATTCATCGTTGAGGTGACCGTACGCTGCTGCATATCAAAGATATTTTCTATCAAATGATGCTCTTGTTGATTGAGCACCCCTGCCTTTGCCCCTGCATCCATCACCGCAAAAATATCTTCATAAGTCAGGTGGTCTTGGCGCACTGTAGACACACCCAACAACTTAAAAAATAAGGTGGCGATGCCATCAAACACCCAAATCAATGGCTTAAAGATAAAGATTAAAAACAGCATTGGGCGTACCAAACGCACAGCTATGGGCTCAGGCTGGGTCATTGCCATGCGTTTTGGCATTAGATCGGCAAATAAAATAAATAAACTGGTGACAAGGGTAAAAGACAGCAGAGAAGCGATAAGCTCATGCCCGATTAATTGCAAAAAATAAGGGCGTAGTGTTGCCTCACCCACCACACCTGCCAAAATAGCAATGGCATTCATCACAATCTGCACTGCGGTGATAAAACTACCTGGGTGTTCTTGTAATTTTAATACTTCAATGGCACGTGAATCACCATTTTTGCCCATGTTTTGCAATTTGATTTTGCGGGCAGATGCTAAAGATATCTCTGAACTTGAAACAAAGGCACTAAATAAGATAAGCAAAAATAACAAAGCAAGTGCAACGAATATGCTCATAAAAAAACTCATGAAAAGATAATCATGACAGGCAATCTGATTGGATGGATTAAAGCACAGATTATACCTTAAAATCATGATAGGTATTCATATAGCCCTGCTATTTTAGTTTGGCTTCTCATTCTCCTGTTTGCCTTGTTTCTGCAATTCGTAATCAGCTAGAATTTTTTGAGCATTAACAAATAGCTGACCACTACAGCTATTTTGAATACCCTCGACGATAAAAAAAATACCCTCATCACAGATTGGAGAAACTCTTGTTTTAAAAAGTTCTAAGTTACCATCATAATGATTGATACATTCCATGATTTGACGTAACTCTTGCTTAGAGAGATCAAATAAAATACTGGCTTCATAGATAGAAGGGGATGTTTTATCACCTTCAATAATATGCCCTATCCATGTAACTAAAGTAGATCGATGAAATTTAAGTTTGTCTATCTCAGCTTGCATTTTTTGTAGGTCGCATTTGATTTGTTGCAACTCGTTCGATATATACATATTAATTCCCCGGACACCCTGATATAAAGATAAAAAATAGAATGATTATTTATTATAGTAGAATCACTATCATATCAGTTTGACTTAATATTTAACATATCTGTCCAATACATTTATAGATCAAAAATCACCCTGTGTTTATCTTATTTAAGGCAATTTAACTGCTGCTCAGTTAAGCTTAAATACTCTTCAATAATGGGCATGGTCACAAAACCCTCTTGATTCATCGCATCCATATCCATGTTAGAGAATAAAATACTATCGTTCTTTGGGTTATAGACATACTCATAAATATTGCTGGTTTTTTTATCATAAATATACCCCACCAACTCCTCTGTAAATTGATCTTCTACAAAAAATAATGAAAGTACATCTTTCATTTTCAGCTTCGAGTTTTTTTCAATGGCTTGCGTTAACGCTTCTATTTGATTAATCAATGCGGTTGTTTCCTTGATTTCACACAATAAGTTATGTTTTGAGACTTTCATATATCTTGTTCCTTAATTAGCAATTAGCAGCGACACAACAGTACGATACTAACCTTAGAAAGCGACTGGAAATTATATTGAGCCATTACAAGATCATATATGATGTTAGAAAATAAAGTTGAGAGTGAGGTTGATAAAATATAACTTTAGGAATCAGCACCCTAATGTCCTGTCGTTTTTGAAAATATATGAATCACCAACACCCCACAAATAATCAAACCAATACCCAATATGGCAGGCAAATCTAATTTTTGCCCCATAAATATCCAGCCAATCATTGAAACCAAGACGATTCCTACGGCTGACCATATAGCATAACTGATACCTATGGGTAGCACCTGCATGATTTTGGAAAGTAAAAAGAACGAACCGACATAACACAGCAAACATGCTAACGTAAATCCCCAATGACTAAAGCCATTGCTCGCTTTTAGACATGACGTGCCTATCACTTCTAATACAATGGCAAACGCCAATAAAACCCAAGGATTTGTCATCATCATTATGTTAGCCCTAAGACATTTTGAGCAAATTACGGTATTATAGTGCAATCTAAATATTACCCTAAACCCAATAAAATTAATCTGCAAAATAAATAGGTGACTGTGTGCGTCAAATTCTAGTAACTTCTGCCCTACCTTATGCCAATGGTCCAATCCACTTAGGACATTTGGTGGAATATATTCAAACAGATATCTGGGTGCGAGCGATGAAAGCCCAAGGTCATCAAGTGACCTATGTGTGTGCTGATGATGCGCATGGCACCGCCATCATGCTCAAGGCCAAAGACAATGGTGTTACCCCAGAGGAGCAAATTGCTACGGTTAAAGCGTCACATGAAGCAGATTTTGCCAAATTTTTGATTGATTTTGACAATTATTACTCTACCCATTCAGAAGAAAACCGTGAGTTTTCTGAGCTGATTTATCGCCGGCTTAATGGTGCAGGACATATCTCCACCCGTGATGTTGAGCAGTTATACGACCCCGAAGCAGGGCTATTTTTAGCAGACCGTTTTGTCAAAGGTGAATGTCCAAAATGTGCGGCAAAAGACCAATACGGTGATAACTGTGAAGTCTGTGGCACCACTTATAATGCCACCGAGCTAAAAAATGCTTACTCAACTCTATCTGGGGCAGCACCTATTCTTAAATCATCAAAGCATTACTTTTTTGATTTACCTGAGTTCAGTGAGTTTTTAAGCGAGTGGACTCGCCATGAAGGTCGCTTGCAGCCAGCAATTGCTAATAAGTTACAAGAATGGTTTGATGCGGGGCTTGCCAGTTGGGATATTTCACGTGATGCGCCTTATTTTGGCTTTAAAATCCCTGATACACCTGACGATGAAGACGACAAATACTTTTATGTATGGCTTGATGCGCCAGTCGGCTATATGGCAAGTTTTAAAAACTTGTGCGAGCAGCGTCAAGGCTCAGAGCAAGCCTTAAACTTCGATGATTATTGGTTGGCAGAAAATCAACATAAAACCGAGGTTTATCATTTTATTGGCAAAGACATTGTCTATTTCCATGCGCTGTTTTGGCCAGCAATGCTTGCCGGCAGTGAGTTTCGTACCCCATCAGGGGTATTTGCGCATGGCTTTTTGATGGTCAATGGTGAGAAAATGAGTAAGTCTCGGGGCACGTTTATTAAGGCTGAAACTTTCAATGAGCATCTCAACCCTGAGTATTTACGCTATTATTTTGCCAGTAAACTCACCGATAAGGTCGAGGACATTAACCTTGATTTAGAAGACTTTATGCAAAAAGTCAACTCCGATATGGTCGGTAAAGTCGTCAATATCGCCAGTCGCTCAGCAGGGTTTATCGTCAAAAAATACGATGGCATGTTATCACAGCAGTGTGCCGAGCCTGAACTGGTCGCTGATATTGTACGTACGGGCGATGAGATTGCCACTGCTTATGAAAATCGTGAATTTAGCCAAGCCATGCGTTTGATTATGCAGTGTGCGGACAAAGCCAATGAATATATCGACAGCAAAAAACCATGGGCATTGGCAAAAGAGGAAGGCAGTGAGCAAGAAGTACAAGACGTGTGCTCGGTGGCGATTAATATTTTCCGCCAATTGATGGTCTATCTTGCGCCTGTATTGCCAGAGCTGACCAATAATGCCAAAGAGTTTTTGAATATTGATGAGTTAAGCTTTGCCAGTCGTCATGAATTACTACTAGGGCATCAGATTAATAAATTCAAACCCTTGATGCAGCGTATTGAGCAAAGCCAAATTGATGCAATGATCGAGGCATCAAAAGAATCGTTAGAAAAAACTGACGATAAGGCTGACGATAAAAAAGCCAGTACCAGCACCAGCAATAAGACAAAGCCGATAGAGCAAACTGAACACACAGAGTCGCCAGCAACAGCATTTATTGGTATCGAAGACTTTGCTAAGGTTGAAATGACAGTGGCAAAAGTACTTGCGTGTAATCATGTGGAAGGCGCAGATAAGTTATTGCAATTTACCCTTGATGTGGGAGAAGACAAACCACGCAATGTATTTAGTGGTATTCGCAAGTTTTATGAGCCAGAACAATTGCAAGATAAAAAGGTGATTTGTGTCACCAACCTTGCCCCACGCAAAATGAAATTTGGGATATCTGAGGGCATGATTTTATCTTCTGGTGACCCAAAAACAGGCTTGGTGGTGATTACCCTACCCGATGAGGCGGTAGTTGGGGATAGATTGGGCTAAGTTTTGCTTTTTACTTAAAACCTGTATTTGTATCCACAATGATGGCTTTTTTTATAAAACAAATACATGACTACATTAATCTTTGGATTGTAAATGAATACAGGTTATCAGATTGAACGGTTTTATGACATTAATAACATTCATGTGATTAATGGCTAAAATCTTTGCTTGATGGCCTCCCCTATATTTCTTAATTATGTTACATTACTGTCATATTATTTTTTTGGATTAACTTAAGCCATGATAACACCTTATTCTTATTCATCTTTTTTATCTAAATTCAAACTTGGTTTGAGTCTTACTGCCATCAGCAGTGCCTTATTATTATCTGGCTGTGCTGACAAAACCCAGCCCACCCAAAGTGAAGAAGCAAATAGCAACACACAAAATGCACAACCAGCAAAAACTGTCGCCATTACCCAAATTGTCGAGCACCCATCGCTTGATGACATTCGCCGTGGCATTGTCGATGAATTGGCAGACAATGGCTTTAAAGAAGGGCAAAATCTAACCGTACATTTCCAAACTGCACAGGGCAACGTTGCCACCGCAGGACAAATTGCCAAGCAATTTGTCGGTGATAAGCCTGATGCCATTGTTGCCATCTCCACCCCTTCTGCACAAACAGTCGTTGCTGCCACCACCACCATTCCTGTGATTTATACGGCAGTGTCTGACCCTGTGGCTGCCAAACTTGTTGATACTCAAGATGTGCCCACACAAGCCAATCTTACCGGTTTATCCAGTGAGCTACCACTTGAACCACAGCTAGATTTAATCCAACAAATCGTCCCTACTGCCAAAACCGTCGGCTATGTCTATAGCCCCGGTGAAGCCAATTCGGTTGCGCTGCTAGAAAGACTCAAAGAAGAACTGCCCAAACGTGGCATGCAATTACTTGATGTGCCTGCCAACCGTTCTACCGATATTGCCATGGCGACTCGTAGCTTAGAGGGGCGGGCTGATGTGATTTATACCTCAATGGATAACAATGTCGCTTCGGCATTTGAAGCGATGACTGGAGCTGCCAACGAGCTACATATCCCCATCATTGCCTCTGATGAATTTAGTGTCAAACGTGGCGCAACCGCTGCTCTAGGCGTTAACGATTATGACTTTGGGCGCACCACAGGTAAGATGGTGTATAGAGTATTAAATGGTGAAGCCATTACTGAGGTTAAGCCAACAGTGATGAATAAGCTTACTTTATTTGTTAGCCCTGAGCATGCCACAGCACAAGGAACAACGATACCTGAAGCAGTCATGGCTAATGCCATCAATGTCGATGCAGCAAACAATCAATCAAAGTAAACACCAAACTAAGGACACAATCCAAACATAAAAACTAAGCAGTTTTTAATTGTTTTTTAAATGTTGCTTGTAAAATGCTACATTATAATTTTTAATATGGCGGTAGGGATACCGTCTTATTCTGACAACGCCCAATATGCGTAGCACACACGTGTGCTTTTGAGGCATATCAAATATTCACCGCCTCAAAGTCAATTTTTAGGAGAACACTATGTTTAATCAAAATCGTTTTATCAAATCACTGATGTGTGGCGGCGTATGTGCCGCTTTATTAGCCGGATGTAATAAACCAGCTACTGAAGATAACACAACCGCTGAAACCACTGATACCCCTGCTGCTGTTGCTACTGATAACAAAACTGTAGCGATTACTGCCATTGTTGAGCACCCTGCCTTAGATGCTGTACGTGAAGGTGTGATTGAAGAGCTTGGTAATGAAGGCTTTACAGAAGGTCAAAACTTAACTGTTAACTTCCAAAGTGCGCAAGGTAGCACCGCAACAGCAGGGCAGATTGCCAAGCAGTTTGTTGGTGATGACCCTAACGTTATTGTTGCCATTGCTACCCCATCAGCGCAATCTGTTGCTGCTGCAACCACCACTATTCCTATTGTATTCTCAGCGGTAACTGATCCTGTAGAAGCCAAGTTAGTCAGCAAATTGGACGGCTCTGGTACAAACGTCACTGGCGCATCAGATGCCCTGCCCTATGCGCCACAAATTGAGCTAATGAAGCAAATTATCCCTAACCTAAAAAATGTGGGATATGTCTATAGCCCCGGTGAAGTAAACTCAACCATCGTACTTAAAAACCTAGAAGACAAGTTGACACCGATGGGGATTACGGTGCATGCAGCTCCTGCACAGCGCAGTAATGACATCGCTATGGCAGCTCGTAGTATTGTGGGTGATGTTGATGTCATTTATACTTCAACTGACAATAACGTGGTCTCTGCTTATGAATCACTGTATCAAGTCGCCAAAGAGAGCAAAGTACCGTTGATTGCCTCTGATACTGACTCTGTGGCTCGTGGTGCCGTTGCTGCATTAGGGGTCAACTACCATGACCTTGGTATTGAAACTGGCAAAATTGTGGCTCGTATTTTAAATGGCGAGAAAGCAGGTGATATTCCTGTTTATACTGCCAAAGATTTAGATTTATTTGTCAGCCCAACCAATGCTGCTGCGGTGGGGCTAGAGCTTCCAAAAGAAGTATTGGAACGGGCACAAATCGTTGAACCCAACAGTCAGTAAATAATATTTCTTACTGATTCTTACTAATTTTTTAGCCTACTAAAGCACATGATTTGGGTCATGTGCTTTTTTTATACCCTATTTATTTGCTACAATGTTTCTTTTGCTTTTTTTGAGTGATGTTTCTTTTGTGTTAATGTATGGATTCTTCTATAGTCGAAGAAGACTAAAACACGCTTGAAATAAGTATTCACTATATTTTAATCAACTAGGGAGATGTTATGGCGCAATATTTACCATCAAACACCATTCATCTTGATGCTTTTTGGTTTACTCTTAGCGCAGATTGCTTAATCTGTTAACGCCCACTTTACGTTTAGATTGGCTGTTTATATTTTATATTGTTTTTATATTATAGTCGCTATATCCGAACGCCCAGCTAAATTTTGATGAACTATGTCTTTAATTGCCTTTTTTGGAGCCCTAGAGAGCGGTCTGATCTACGGATTGGTCGCTCTTGGTGTTCTTATCTCTTTTCGAACTCTCGACTTTCCTGATTTAACAGCTGATGGTAGTTTTCCACTCGGTGGTGCTGTTGCTGGTGTAGCGATTATCGCTGGCATCAACCCTTGGCTGGCTTGCATCTTTGCAATGTTGGCAGGGTCAGCCGCTGGTATTGTTACTGCATGGCTGCATGTGAAACTGGGTATCTTACAATTGCTTGCCAGTATCTTGGTCATGGTTGCCTTATATTCTGTCAACCTACGTATTATGGGTGCACCAAATTTGCCATTATTGGGAGAACCCTCTGTCTTTACCTCAGTGGTTACTCAAGACAACGGCTTTTGGATGCGCTGTGTGGTTATTGGGGTGGTTGTACTCATCGCTAAGTTGTTTTTGGACTGGTTTTTTAGCACCGAAACAGGGTTGTCGATGCGTGCTACTGGCTCTAATCTACGTATGGCACAGGCTCAAGGTATTAATACCTCATGGATGACCATCCTAGGTATGGCAATCTCCAACGGACTGATTGCCTTAGCAGGGGCTTTATTTGTCCAAACTCAGGGCAGTGCAGACATCTCTATCGGTATCGGTACGATTGTTATTGGCTTAGCAGCGGTGATCATTGGTGAGACCATCATTCCTGCCAAACGTATCTGGCTAATTACTTTTGCCGTCATTATTGGTGCCATCTTATACAAACTATTTATTCAGATTGCCCTATCTAGTGATACGCTGCGTAGCATTGGTTTTGGCTCACAAGATTTGAATCTTATCACGGCTTTATTGGTGGTAATTGCTTTAGTGCTACCACAGGTTAAAGCGAAAATTTTAACCAAAAGACATAACCATTAATATTAGCGGTGAACTTTGGATTAAAAATGCCACGATAGCAACCAGCCATAGCACAAAATAATATGTCTGCTCACTAGCATCTATATAAAAATAGCGGCATTGAGACTCATAGAAAACTGCAAAATTTAGTAAGGATAACTGACCATGATGCAAGCCAATGATTTACGCCTGACTTTTAATCCGGGCACACCGATAGAAAACCCTGCTTTGCGTGGTATTAGTCTAAATATTGCTGATGGTGAATTTGTCACCGTTATTGGTACTAACGGAGCAGGCAAATCAACTTTTTTAAATGCCATCAGTGGCACGACTCGGGTCGATAGTGGCAGCATATTACTCAATGGTATCGACGTCACCAAAAAAACAGCTCACCAACGAGCACACTGGGTAGCCCGAGTATTCCAAGATCCAATGGCAGGTACTTGTGAAGCCTTAACCATTGAAGAAAACATGGCACTTGCCTATAAACGAGGTAGTAAACGTGGGCTACACTTTGCCCTTAATGCTAATAATCGTGAACTCTTCCAAGAAAAGCTGGCTATTTTAAAGCTAGGGCTAGAAAATCGTCTTAGCGACCGTATGGGCTTACTATCAGGTGGGCAGCGTCAAGCAGTAAGCCTACTAATGGCATCACTACAGCCTTCTAAGATTTTACTACTTGATGAGCATACCGCCGCCCTTGACCCCAAAACTGCCGCTTTTGTGCTTGAGCTGACCGACAAAATTGTCACTGAAAACCGCTTAACCACGATGATGGTCACTCACTCGATGCAGCAAGCCTTGGCACACGGCACCCGCACTGTCATGCTACACCAAGGACAAGTGGTATTAGATGTCTCAGGTGAAAAACGTAAAGGCATGAATGTGCATGATTTATTGGATATGTTTGAGCAGACGCGCGGTGAAAAAGTTGAAGATGACAGTTTGATCTTAAGCTGAGCCGATTTGTTTTACTTCATACTTCAATAGCAAGTAGCTTTATTTCAAAAGAATATGATTAAAATAGTTTCTTAATATTTTGACTATATCTATGATATAACAACCTATCTTATTAGTGATTTTTATTGCTTAAATTCAAGCAAGATAGGTTGCATATATTAAATTAACTATAGCTAAGTTAATATTTTTATTCAAAATAAACATATATAGTTACACATTTATTCAGAAAAAGCTGTATAAGATAGCTTTTCTTTAGCAGGTTTTTCTAAAAGCTCTTTCACAATATTACTTTGTATTAATTCTTTTGCTGGCTTCTTAATAATACTAAAGTATTGATGGTCTTTTTCATTTAACTCAAAATATTTTATTTTATTATTTATTTTATTAAGATAACTACGATAGCAACTTAGTAAATCTGAATATTTTTGATAACTATCTTCAATTAGATGTTGAGAAAAATCTTCTTGTTTAAGACGATGTGAAAGAGTGAATTCAAGATTCATTCCAATTGGTAATAACTCCATAATATTTTTAATAAACTGCATCACTAACATTAAGTGATTTTGATCTTGTATGCTATTAGAATCTACAAAATGTATTAGGCTTTCTGTGAACGAAACCATATTATTTTTTGACTTTATAGATTCTGCCAACACATTATTAGCTAAAATCTCAATTACATTTATATGATTTCTATCTGATTTTAAAATAGTCTGTAAACTCTGTATAATAGCTAAGTATTCACTAAATTTATTAAGATAAAGTACAATATTTTGCTCATCTATCTTTTGTGATACCTCAGATATATTTCTATTCACAGCCTCTATTTTTTTGCTTAAAATTTGTGTTTGAATAATAGTAGCAATCATAAGACTACCTGTTGAAACTGCTTGTGTAGCTACAATAGTATTTTGGATAGTAGTCTGTAGTGTCCCTAAAGTTTGAATAAAAGAATCTGAACTAATGCTAATTTCTTTAAAAGGTATATGTTGAATAATTCCTGATTTACCTAATCCTGCTTTCCAATAAGCAACACCATCTCTAATAATAACTTCATTATTATCTATAGCTGTTATTAAAGTATTTGTAAACCTATCTATGTCATAGGTTAAAATCACTTGTTCCATTTTCACCTTTCCTAAAATTCGTCTTTTGGTTTATGCTTAATACGCATGATAGCAATAATACATACTGCTGGAATCGTCACACGATATGCAGGAGATGTAATATCTATTGCCAAAAGTGCTGTACCGACTGCTATACCAAGTGGTGATACAGTAGCAGTAGAGGCCAAAGCTCTGCCAGCAAAAGTCATTGATTTGGCATACTTGGCATACTTGGCATACTTCACAGCTTTTCCCACACCCATTGCACCATTTACACCACCTAATATTCTTTTTTTATTTATGCTATGTTTAATAAAATTTATAGGATCCCCTTTTATAGCCCAAATCCCTAAATAACCTTTTTCTTTTAATTTAGATTCCAATAAATTCAAATCTATTTTGTTTGGAATCTTTCCAAACACCTCTCGTAAAATACTCTTCTCAATATCCTCAACTGTATTGTTAGCTAAATTTTCTTTATTAATATTTATCTTTTCTGCAACATCTTTTACTATATCTTCATACAAAACACCCTTTCCCCGCGTAATATTAACTATAGTATCACCACCAAACAACTGTAACTCCTCTGCTATATCTTTCCAACTTTTCTCATATAAATCAGATTCTGTATAACCATATTTATCTTTATTACGTTGGAGTTTTGATTTTAAACTTTGGCTTCTTCTCTGCTTTCCATCAAAATCATTAATTAATATAGTAGCTAATACCTTTAAATCCTGCCAATCTGCATCTTGTAAGAAGCCTAATCCACTATCTTCACGAAATTTTTTTTGTTTAGACATATAAATTCCTACTATTCATTATTTAAAATCAGTAAACAAATATTTATATCGAGATCTTACTTAAAACATATACACAAATCAATCATTATAATATGAATCCTACCTCGCCAAATACCCTGTCATCTCCTCTACCCCATGCAGGCTCATTGGGTACATGTGGCCTTCAAATAGCTTTTTAATCTCAACAATGGTTTGGGTATAACCCCAATATTCAGGTTTTTCAGGATTAAGCCACGCCACTTTATCAAAGTGTGTCAACACCCTTATAATCCATACAATACCTGCCTCTGGGTTCATATACTCAACACTACCACCCACAGTAAATAGCTCATAAGGTGACATGGATGCATCACCAACAAATATCACTCGATATTCTCGCCCATATTTATTGAGTAGCTCCATCGTTGGCATGCGCTCATTATGACGTCGGTTATTATCTTTCCACACATACTCATATAGGCAATTATGAAAATAAAAAAACTCTAAGGTTTTAAATTCATTTTTGGCGGCTGAAAATAACTTTTCTAACGCATCAATATGAATATCCATACTGCCACCAATATCAAACAGCATCAGAACTTTCACCCGATTACGCCGCTCTGGTTGCATATAAATGTCTAAAATGCCTTTTTTGGCAGTACGTTTGATGGTCTCATGAATGTCTAACTCATCGGCACTGCCTGTCCGCGCAAATTGACGCAGATTACGCAACGCCATTTGTAGCTGGCGTGTACCCAGCAGATTATCATCATCTAGATTGCGATATTTACGCTGCTCCCACACTTTTACCGCACTGCGTTTGCGAGACTCCCCACCTACTCGTACGCCTTCTGGGTGGTCACCGTAAGCACCAAATGGCGACGTTCCCCCTGTACCGACCCATTTGCTACCGCCTTGATGGCGCTCTTTTTGCTCTTTGAGTCGCTCCTCAAGAGCTTTCATCAGTTCTTCTAATGAGCCATATTTTTTAAGCAAACGGCGTTGCTCTTCGGTAAGGTTTTTGGGGTCAAGCTTTAAGTCTAGCCATTCTTGGGGAATATGGGTTAATTTCGCCATTAACTCATCAATATCTAGGCTATCCATCCCATCAAAATAATCTGCCATCGCTCGGTCAAATTTATCAAAATGACGCTCATCTTTGACCATACATAGCTTTATCAGCCAATACATATCTTCACGACTGGCAAAGGTTCGCATATCAGGGTCATTGGGAAACTCAGGATGTGGCTGCATCATCAGCCCCTGCTCTAATGCGGCGTTTAAATCCAGTAATTCACGGGTGGTTACTGGCACACCATAAGTCCGCAGGGTATAAAATAGTTTTATAAACATAAAGTAGTTACCATTTAGAATTTTTTGCAATAATTAATAACTCATCAAAATCTATAATTCTCATATTTTTAAGGATGGAAATCTTTAATAAATAAAAATTAAAAGGTGGAAATATTATTCATATCTAAAGCAAATCTATTTGTTATATAACTTTCTCAGTTTTTCTCTAACTTCTTCAAGTATTTTACCTAATTGATTTTTACCAAAACCATCAACCTCATGCCCCCAATAGCTATCACCAAGTGCATCATAGATAATTTTTTTATCCCCTGTTAATAACAGCAATTCTCGAATATCTGCGTGGGTTTCAAACTTTTTTAACACAGCATCATACATAATGTTATCTTTAACCTCTTCCCAATCCGAACGCATTGGATATTTTTTACTTCTACCCAGTATAGAGGCTATTTTTGGGGTGCTTGCAGAAAATATCTTTTCTTGATAATCATTGTCTGTAAACTTTTGGGCTTGATAATAGTGTTCAACTGATTTCCACCATCTATTATCCATCTCAAAACCATATAATGAAAAATTTGATAAATAACCAAATTCATCTTGTGGTAAATTAAATTTTATCGGCTTTTGTTTTTCATTAATATTATTATCTTTTACAATTTTGTTTGTAACATACCAGCACCACGCTTCTACACCACTATCTTTTATAGTGCTGTCTTTTATACTACTATTTCCTTTATCATTATTAGATATTTTTTCTATATTTTTATTAGAGTTGATACTATCAAATATTTCATCATATCCTAGTTTTGTTAAGCAAAATGGATACCATATGGCATTATTCCCCATACCTTCATTTTGTTCACCTATCATAAGATACTCATTAAGTATTTCAATAGGGGGAAAATAACCAAAGTATATAGAATCAGCAAATGTAGAAAATTTAGATATAAACTCATCTACTGGTAAATCAACCCACTTTTCTTGAGGCATCACCATATTGGTAACACAACATCTCATACGTAAAATAGACATTGATACTTATTCCCATATGCTCATACAAGCTACAAAGCGGGTTGATTTTATTTAACAATAACTCTCAATTATCCAACCAATGCTTAAAGTAAATCTAACGACGCATCATATTGGCAAAGCGCTGGAGCAAGCTGACATCTGCTTCATTTTTTAGCAATGCTCCATATAATGGCGGAATGGATTTTTCGCCACGTAGATTTTGCTCAAGCTCATCTTGTGCCATGTCATCGGCAAGTAATAAAGTCAGCCAATCAACCAATTCAGACGTTGAAGGTGGCTTTTTTAACCCCTGCACACTACGCAATTTATAAAATAAATCTAGGGCATCATTGACCAGTTTCTGTTGAATATTGGGGAAATGCACATCAATGATTTGACGCATGGTCTGTTCATCAGGAAAATCGATATAATGGAAAAAACAACGCCGTAAAAACGCATCGGGCAACTCTTTTTCATTATTTGAGGTAATAATCACTACAGGACGTTGCTCTGCATGAATGGTCTCCCCTGTCTCATAGACATAAAACGACATTTTATCTAGCTCATGCAATAAATCATTGGGAAATTCAATATCTGCCTTATCAATCTCATCAATCAATAACACACTGCGTTTTTCACTGGTGAAAGCCTCCCACAACTTACCCGGTTTAATATAGTTATTAATGTCATAAACCTTATCATCACCAAGCTGAGAGTCACGCAAACGAGATACCGCATCGTATTCGTATAAGCCTTGCTCTGCTTTGGTGGTCGATTTGATGTGCCAAGTAATCAGCGGCATATCCAAACTTTTTGCCACTTCTTCGGCAAGTAGTGTCTTACCTGTCCCCGGTTCACCTTTGATAAGTAGCGGCTTTTGTAGGGTCATGGCAGCATTAACTGCCAATTGTAAGTCATCAGTGGCGATATAAGATGAGGTACCCTGAAAGTTTTTTTGTGTCGTCATAAAGAATCTCTTAGTTAAAAATTAAACAGAATTGTTGTAAACAATGTAGAAGAATGGCTTTAGTGTACCGATAAAAAAAGACACCTTAAAGTGTCTTTTTTTATCATGCATCATAAATATGATGCTATTTCTATTTTTTTGGTTTTTTAGTCAAAGACTGCTCTGCATCTTCTAAAATATGGTCAGCAGTGGGATCTATATAGTTACCTGTGCTCAACTGCATTTGCGCGCGCTCATCTTTTGCTGCTTGTTGACGTGCTTTATTAAGGTTAGATACAACCAAACCACGAATCAAGCTCCAGATAAACCCTAAAAACAAACCAACTGAAAACACCACTAATATTGGCAGCAAATGTGCTAAAGCAGCTGCAGTGTCCTTCATTAACACCCCATAAACCACTCCAATACTGGCAGGTGCAATTTCTCCTGCATCACCCAAAGCCATACTGGGCGTGAGTAGCACCGCACATAATGCTAGCCAGCTCATACCACCCAATGGACGTGGCAACATACGAGCAACCAACAACCATAATAACAATACCACTACCGAAAAACCAACATACGCATACAATGGTAACTGCTCAGGTGGCACATCAGCCACAAAATGACTCCACCAAATAATTAAGTCACTTAAGTATTCACTGATGGTTTCCAGTGGTAATATTTGTATGATGTTATCTAACCAATCCATGCGACACTCTGTCAAATAAAATAATGATAAAAATCACTGGTAGCCTAAACAGCCATAAGCATGAAACTACCTTAACTTTTTATCTTTGCAGACAGCATTTTATCACGATGACATCAAAATGCGTAGTCTGGCTTATCCCTTACTTCTGATACTTGATATACTTAGTAAATAATGGTTACTTGATAACTGATACCACAAACCAACTGATTTAGTCATACTTTTTATCTTGTGCTTCTTTGGCACGTAACTCGGCTTGACGTCTTAGTACATCTTGTGGCGGCGTTTGTACAAAATAGCCTTGTAAAGATAGTTTATCTAACACCTCTTGTTTATCCACTCGGGCAAGCTTTGGTGTTTCTGCTAAATCTAAATGCATCACAAACTTACCCTCACCTAAGCTTTGGCGCAACTCTTTAGGCAATACTCCAAGCCAATCTTTTAACGCTTCAGTATCGTCAGGATAATCTGGACGGGCAATATAAACATACATCTCATCATGTTTGGGGAATTTATAAATATCACAGTGCATCACACTTCCTTTTATTTCTTAACCTTATCAACATCAAAAACGTCAATATTAAACTGTCTATTATAAGGGTATCTAGTAACTTTGGATATCAAAGAATCATGTGGGTAAACTTTCCTTGTAAACTGCCCTGTAAATTGCGCTTGTAAATTACCCGATTACCTTTCATAATAAATGCGTCTCTCAGGAGAGTGTCAGGTTTAAACATAATGATAACTGACCACCGAAGGCGCATCTACCCTGCCAATCGCTCAGGTAAATGGACTGAAAGACTCATTATTCATAGTGAAAAATCTGGAGAGTGGTGTCCACCATATTAATTAACAATAAGACACCCACCGAAGGGGCAAAGATAACTTAATTTGATCAGCTTTTATTGCTTAGACTTGATTTAAGTTATTGAAAATCTCAGGTTTCAGGACAGATAGGGCAAATAAAAGCAACAGACTAGCCATTTTTGATGGTATGGTGATGTTGGTTTTATTTGCCCTTTTTTATGCCACCCCCTCCAAGCCTCCACCTACAATAAGGGGAGGAACTGGTTATTAAACCTTTTCTTTTTAATTAAAAGAAAAAAGGTTTTAGGAAAAATTGGCAATATATTTCTTATTAACAACAAAGGACTTTGATTATGACCCTACAACGCACCCCTTTTTATCAAGCTCACCTAGATGCAGGTGGCAAAATTGTCAATTTTTCAGGGTGGGAGTTGCCCATTCATTATGGCTCACAGATTGAGGAACATGAAGCTGTCCGCACTGACGCAGGTATGTTTGATGTCTCCCACATGGTGGTAACTGATATTGAAGGCAGTGATGCAAAAGCATGGTTACAAAAACTGCTTGCCAATGATGTGGCAAAACTCAGCAGCGTTGGCAAAGCCTTATACACCGCGATGCTTAATGACGAAGGCGGGGTGATTGACGATTTGATTACTTATCGTATGAATGAGGAAGAAACTCAATATCGTATTGTATCCAATGCCGCAACTCGTGATAAAGATTTGGCACAATTTGAAAAAGTCGCAAAAGACTTTGATGTTACCTTAACCGAACGCCCAGAGTTGGGTATGCTAGCAATACAAGGTCCTAACGCCATTGCAAAACTAAAACAAGCCAAGCCAAACTGGACAGACGTTTTGGATAATCTTAAACCATTTGTGGGTTATGATTTGACTGACGTTGAAGGGCAAGATTGGTTTGTTGCTCGGACTGGCTATACTGGCGAAGATGGTGTGGAAGTGATTTTGCATAAAGACAATGCCATCGAATTTTTTAATCTTTTACAAGACAATGGCGTGAAACCTTGCGGACTTGGTGCAAGAGATACCTTGCGTATGGAAGCGGGCATGAACCTTTATGGACATGATATGGACGAGAGTATCAGTCCTTATGAGTGTGGTATGGCGTGGACACTCGCTCTAAAAGACGATAGAGATTTTGTCGGTCGTGACGCACTGGTGAGCAAACGCAAACAAGCAAAAGAAAATGGCACAGCAATGAAGCAAGTTGGTTTATTGCTTGAGTCAAAAGGTGTATTACGTGAGGGAATGAAAGTCACCATTAACCAAGGTACAGATAACTCTCAAGAAGGCGTTATCACCAGTGGCACCTTCTCACCGAGTCTAAAACAATCCATCGCCATTGCGCGTATTCCTGCCAGCGTTGATAGCGATACGGTACAAGTGGATTTGCGTGGTAAAGGTAAATTTGTTGATGTACGTGTGATTAAAATGCCATTTGTCAGAAATGGTAAAAAGCAATTTGATTAATTTTATCTAATAATTAGATACCAGTTCTATTACAACTTAACGAGGTAATTTATGCTTGCTGATGACGAAATTAAGCTAATTAATAATTTGCCTAAAAATGCTCAACAGCAAGTCGTTGAGTTTGCAGAATTTTTGGCAAATAAACAAAAAACCTATCCAACACAAACTATCAATGTCAGTGATGATAATGATATACAAGGTATAGAAAGTAGCTTTGGCTTGGTAACCGTTAACCACAATGTATCCTTAGAGGATATACAACAAGCCATTGAAGAAGAAGGTGGCAGACTTTGATTGCTTTAGATACCAATGTTTTGGTGCGTTTATTTGTCAACGAACCCAGTAATAATCAATCTAATTTAGTTCGTGAATTAGTGAAATCCGCTAAAGTAGTTTATATTTCTCAAGTGGTACAAGTGGAGTTAGTTTGGGTATTAAAACGAGCTTATAAAATATCAAAAGCAGAAATTTTATTGATATTAGAAAGTATGGCAAATCACTCAAATTATATGCTTGCAAATAGAGCTCAGTTTTTATCTGCTTTGCAAAAATATAAAACTGGAAATGCTGATTTTCCTGACTATTTAATTTTATCAAACTGCCAAAGTAACCATTATCAATTATGGACATTTGATAAAAAACTTGCCAAACACCCTGAGGTGGCATTGTTAGTGCAACACTAGCAAGCCATAGATAATGCAAAACTAACCATTGATTTTTAGCCAATGAAATGGCTACTATAGCCATTTAACCCTTATGTTTTTATTAGGAGAGTTCCATGAGCCATATCCCAGCCGAATTAAAATACGTTGCCAGCCACGAGTGGTTACGCCTAGAAGACGACGGTACAATTACCGTTGGTATCACCGAACATGCCCAAGATTTATTGGGAGACATCGTATTCGTTGAATTACCTGAAGTAGGCGCTACCGTTGCCGCTGATGATGAAGTCGCTGTTGTTGAGTCAGTCAAAGCCGCCTCAGACGTTTATGCCCCGATTACTGGTGAAATTGTCGCCATCAATGAATCACTAGAAGATGAGCCAGAGATTATCAACTCTGACCCTTATGGCGATGGCTGGTTCTTTAAAATCAAGCCTGACAATATTGATGATTATGAGAGCTTATTGACGGCTGAAGAGTATCAAAACGAGCTGTAATAGTTATTCGCTAACTTTTTTAGATTTTTATTAGGCATAGAAATATATCTGTTTTTATGCCTAACCCTTACCCCTAAAGCAGATATTTATTTTCTTTAAGTTTTTATTATGAAATATCCCCCTCCTTAACCCTCCCCCAAAGGTGGAGGGAACTGTTTCCCCTCATACTGAGAGGGGCTAGGGGGAGAGCGAAAAGCTGTGACAATTTATAAAAATAGCTACAGTATAAAAACTACCATGAAACATAGGAATTATTTATGAGTGATCAGATCGCAAATACTCCAGACACTTCAAATACTGCCTCACAAACTCTTAAAGAAAATCAATCTTCTGATAGTAATTCCACAAACAACAGCCAACCTTCTCAAAACTCTGATAGCAAGAGTAACAGTGCTAATAATAATGATAATAACATTGATTTTGCCACACCCAATCACACCCCACAGCTTGACGCATTTAAGCAAGTGGTGGAATCTCGGCGTTCGGTGCGTCGTTTTACCGATACCCCCATCTCTGATGAAGTGCTAGATGACTGCTTACGCCTTGCCATGCTTGCCCCTAACTCTAGCAACCTGCAACCGTGGGAGTTTTATATCATTGACTCAGCAACCATGCGTCAACAAGCCAACAAGATTTGTATGAACCAAAATGCTGCTAGAACGGCTGCTAGATTGATTGCAGTAGTCGCTCGTACCGATACTTGGCACAAACACGCCCAGCAAATTTTGCGTGAATACCCCAAACGACCCGTACCAAAAAAGGTCAAAGCCTATTATAACCAAGCAGTGACTATCGACTTTTTACGAGGCCCTGCCAATGTGTTGTCAGTAGCAAAATGGGGACTCATTCAAGGATTTAGACAGTTTAAAGGTCCTATTAAATCGCCTTATTATGATGCTGATGATGTTAAAAACTGGGCAAGCATTAACGCCTCTCTTGCTGCTGAAAATTTAATGCTAGCACTGCGAGCGTACGGTTTTGATAGCTGTGCGATGGGTGGATTTGATGAGCCTGCGATGAAAAAATTACTCAAACTTAGCGATAATCACCATATTGTGATGATGATTGCTGCTGGGGAACGTGCCGAAAAAGGTATTTATCATGAGCAGTTTCGTTTTGCTCAAAGCCAGTTTGTTAAGCGAGTTTAGTATTAACCCCACCTAACTAGGAATTTTTATGCAAAAACAGCAACACACTTTTGATAGTTTCCAAGACCTTTTTAACGAAGGTGAATTTATCCATCGTCATTTAGGCTCAAATGCCACCGAGCAAGCCGAACTGCTAAAAGCGGTGGGTTATGAAGATATGGATAGCTTTATTGACGCCACTGTGCCTGCCCCTGTACGTCTAAACAAAGCCCTTGATTTACCAGCCGCCATCAGTGAACACCATGCGTTAGCAAAATTACGGGCGATGGCAGATGACATCACTGTTAATAAAAGCTATATCGGACAAGGCTATTCACCTGTGCGTATGCCTGCGGTCATTCAACGTAACGTATTAGAAAATCCAAGCTGGTACACCGCTTATACCCCATATCAAGCAGAAATCTCACAAGGTCGCCTTGAAGCATTGTTAAACTTTCAACAAGTGTGTATTGATTTAACTGGGCTTGAGTTGGCAGGAGCATCACTACTTGATGAAGCTACCGCCGCTGCCGAGGCAATGGCAATGGCAAAACGAGTCAGCAAAAGCAAATCCAATCAGTTTTTTGTGGATGAACGCGTCTATCCACAAACCCTAGATGTGATTAAAACCCGTGCCAAATATTTTGGTTGGGACGTGGTGGTTGGTGATTTTGAAACCGCCAAATCAGGCGACTATTTTGGGGCATTGTTCCAATATGTTGGACGTGAAGGTGATGTGGTTGATTTAACTGACATCATCACTGCGGTAAAAGAAAACAAAACTTATGCCATCGTTGCCAGCGATATCATGAGCCTTGTATTGCTAAAATCCCCTGCCGATATGGGGGCTGATGTAGCACTTGGTAGCACTCAGCGTTTTGGTATCCCAATGGGCTTTGGTGGCCCACACGCCGCTTATTTTGCCTTTACTGACAAAGCCAAACGCTCTGCCCCCGGTCGTATTATCGGCGTATCCAAAGACGCTCAGGGTAACACTGCCCTACGCATGGCGCTACAAACTCGTGAGCAACATATCCGCCGTGAAAAAGCCAATTCTAACATCTGTACGTCACAAGTATTATTGGCAAACTTAGCCGGTATGTATGCCGTGTATCATGGACCTGTTGGGCTAAAACGTATTGCCAACCGTATCCATGCCTTAGCCAGTGCTTTTGCTGAGGTGATTAACAATGCAGATGCACCTTTAAACGTGGTTCATCAGCAGTTTTTTGATACCGTTTTGGTGGATTGTGGCAGTGAAAAACTGGCAACACAAATCTTTGAAAATGCCGAAAATGTGGGCTATAACTTATGGCGAATTGGTTCGGACAAATTAGCAATCGCCTTTAGCGAAACCAGCGACCAAACCGATTTTGAAATCCTAACACAACTGTTTGTTAATAAATCGCATAGCCTACCTGAGCAAGCAAGCACCACATTGGCAGATGAGTTATTACGCAAAGACGAAATTTTAACCCACCCTGTGTTTAACTCTCATCATACCGAACATGAAATGCTCCGCTACCTTAAATCGCTTGAAGACAAAGACTTGGCGATGAACCGTAGCATGATTTCATTGGGTAGCTGTACCATGAAATTAAACGCTACCAGTGAAATGTTGCCAATTACTTGGAATGAGTTTGCCAATGTGCACCCCTTTGCCCCTCGTGAACAGGTAAAAGGCTATATCGCCATGATTGACGGCTTGCAAGAGCAACTAAAAGCCATTACTGGCTTTGATGAGATTTCTATGCAACCCAACTCTGGGGCATCTGGGGAATATGCAGGCTTGCTTGCCATTCGCCGTTATCATGAATCGCTTGGGCAAAATGAGCGTAATATTTGCTTAATCCCACGTTCTGCACACGGCACCAACCCTGCCACCGCGCAAATGATGGGCATGAAAGTGGTGGTGGTCAATACTGATGACAATGGTAATGTGGACTTGGACGACCTAACCGCCAAATGTGAAGAACATAGCGAGCAATTAGGGGCGTTAATGATTACCTACCCATCAACACATGGCGTGTTTGAAGAAGGTATCCGTGATATTTGCGACCTAATCCACCAACATGGCGGACAAGTGTATATGGACGGGGCAAATATGAACGCTCAAGTCGGTATCATGCAACCTGCCGACGTTGGTGCGGACGTGCTACATATGAACCTGCACAAAACTTTCTGTATCCCACACGGTGGCGGTGGCCCGGGTATGGGACCTATCGGCATGAAGTCGCACCTTGCCCCATTTATGGCAAACCATAGTGTTAGCCCTGTGCATAATGCTCAAAATGACTGCACCGCTGTATCCTCTGCTCCGTATGGCTCGGCAAGCATTCTGCCCATCTCCTATATGTATATCACCATGATGGGACGTGACGGCTTGCTTGAGGCGACCAAATTGGCACTGCTAAACGCCAACTATATCGCCAGCCAGCTTAAAGATGACTACCCTGTGCTTTATACGGGTAAAAATGGTCGGGTGGCTCATGAATGTATCATCGACATTCGCCCACTTAAAGAGCAAACCGGCATTAGCGAAAGTGATATCGCCAAACGCTTGATGGATTATGGTTTCCATGCTCCAACCATGAGTTTCCCTGTGGCAGGTACCTTGATGATTGAACCGACCGAAAGTGAGTCAAAAGAAGAGCTTGACCGCTTTATCTCTGCCCTGAAACAAATCAAGCAAGAGGCATTAAAGGTGCAAAAAGGTGAGGACGGTTGGACACTTGAGGACAACCCATTGGTCAATGCACCACATACTGCATTTGTGATTGCTAGCGAGGAGTGGTCACACCCTTATAGTCGTGATGAGGCAAGTTTCCCATTAGAGTATGTGCGTCAGCATAAATTCTGGTCATCGGTTGGGCGTATTGATGATGTTTATGGTGATAAAAACTTGATGTGTAGTTGCCCTAGTATTGATAATTATGAGTAGAATTTAAAATATTCTTACTTTGAAATGTTTGCTTTAATAAAAAAGACACCATAAAGGTGTCTTTTTTATCTTAGTGTTTCACTAAAATCAAATCCTATACTGGCTCTAATAAACTAACAGACAAATCAACCTTTAAGGCTTGCATTAAACGATAAACTGTATCCCATGTCGGCTTAGTTTGACCATTCATGGTTTTATAAAGGCTTTCACGATTTAGCCCAGTTAATTTAGCCACATCTGACACCCCCTTTTTATCCACCAAATACCCTAAAGCATTGATAAAAGTTTGTGGATCATCATCATGCAAACAATCATTTAAAAATATCTGAATTTCAGTCTCGTTAGTGATGTAGTTAAAAGGGTTAAATTTAGTCGTTTTCATCATCGCCTTCCTTTTCATATTCTTGCAATAGCTTTTGGGCTTTTTCTATATCTCTGCTCTGTGATGATTTATCACCTCCTATCAATAAAAGCACCAATTTTTCACCTTTCATTGTATAGTAAATACGATAACCTGCACCTGTATTAATTTTTAGCTCACTCACCCCAGCACCGATAGATTTCGCATCACCAAAATGTCCTTGCTGTAAACGTAACAACCGTAATGCTATTAATCTAACCGCTTGAGTATTTTTCAGTTTCGACAACCATTTATCAAAATATTCTGTCGTTTCAATTTCTAAAGTCATAAATAACCCTTAATATCTACCTTCATAGTAGCCTATAGGCTACATTCAAGCAAGTTTTTTATGACTAAATTGCTAACGCCATCAGCATTGATATATCATCTCTTTATCTACCAAAAATAGGAATATAAATAATTATGGGACAAAAAAAAGAGATAGATAATGTCAAAATCACCAAAACAACTCATGCTAAATTATTACTACAACCCTTACCCATTAATGAAAATAAAAATATTTTGACACGAGGTCAGCAGTTATTGGTGATACTTTCTGAATTTGATAAAGATTTTATTAAAAACCTAGAAAATAGAAATGATTTACCTATGCAAGATAGAGAATCATTATGACCTATATGTTATTGGTTACTCATAATATTCTTGAATTTCAGCGAATAATTGGCTTAAAGGTTGAGGATTGGGTAACAGATTGACAATATAATAACTGTCAATATTTTGCTAATAATTAGCAACTCCCAACATACTAAAATGTATAAGACAAATGACAAACTCTCAACCCACCAAAACCATCTTACTACACGGTCTACACCAAACCACATGGGTGATGCGACCATTGGCAAAACGCTTGCAACAAGCAGGATTTGATACCCATTGCCACCGTTACTACAGTCTAAAAAACTCCATAAATACCCATAGCCAATCACTTAACAACTGGCTTAGCCAACACCATCACCCTCGTGACCCCATTAACTTAGTGGGGCATAGTTTGGGTGGTTTGGTGATTCGAGACTTTTTATCTCGCTATCCACAGTGGCAGATTGGGCGTTGTGTCACTCTTGGCACACCGCATACAGGCAGTGTATCGGCTGACTATGTTAAGCGGCTATTCTCTCCTTTGGTTAGACAAGCCTATACAGGGGCATTAAATGGTGACACACCTGTACTTGCTGATGAAGTATGTTTGGGGGTAATTGCAGGTAATAAACCACGAGGTGTGGGGCAGTTTTTTTTGCAAGATTATGTCAAGCGGCAACTGCTTGATGAAGACAAACGCCAGCACGATGGCAGCGTATTTTTATATGAAACTCGCCTGCCCAATGCCACTGACCACTTAATTTTGCCTGTATCACACACTGGTATGCTGATGGATAAAGAAGTGGCACAGCAGACGATTTATTTTTTAAATCATGGCAGATTTGATAAAGAGGCGACTTTTTAGTTTTTTAATAATACAACCGTAAAAATACAGGGTTTTATGAATCACCCATCTCAAAAAGATAAGCTTAATAAAAGATATATGCTCATTGGTCTTTTTTCCACTATCTTTGTTGCATTTTCATCTTATCGCAACTTTCAAATTCATGTTGTACAAGCTAATGAGCCAAAATTAATGCCCCTTTGGCTACTTGCCTTTGCAAGTGATAAGTCCGACATATCTGTCGATATATCCAACATAAACTTAGAAAACAAAAAAAACGATAAGAAAAACACTAAAGTAGACTATTGGGAAAAAATAGAATTAAAACAAGGAATGCCCATCGATGCATCAATTAATGATGAGCTGATGTTTAAATTTGATGCTCCAATAAAAAGCGCATTAACTCATCTATTGGTGGACTGTAAAAATCATACCTATCAAATACTCAATGCCAGCTACACTCTAGATAATGACAAAAAACGCTATATGAATACTAACGCAACACCAACAGCAGCTAAACTGATTACGCCAAATACTGCTGCTTACTATAGTGCTGACACTGCCTGCTATTTAAAGGATTTAAGTATAGAAGATAGGTTAACCACAGTTACCACAACTGATGCACAAACTTCGTGAGTTTAAAAAAATTAGATTCAAATAAGCGATAATAAACTAAGACTGAGTATTACCTAGCTGTTATCTAGCCATTATCTAACAGTCCCATACCCATTTTTAACTCTTCTTTATGCTGCTCAATGACTGGTATTAAGGTATTGACCACCCACTCTCGTCGCCACCCTTGCAGTCCTTCGGGTAGATGTTCAAGTGGCAGCTCATAAGCGACCACTTCATACAACTGGCTCAGCCACTTTTTACGCAGTAATACATTAGCGGGGACACCTATTTGCTGCTCATAGGCTTTAGTCGCCTGTTCAACTGCTTTACATAAAATCTTATTTTTGGAGCGATAAGGTGGCGTAATTCGGGCAGGTTGTTCAGCGGCACTCAACTGTCTAGCATCGTTCACGATGGTAAGTAGCTCTTCACCATATAAGCGCAACATACTGCGATACATTGAAGTTTTGTGTGCAAGCTGTTTCATATTCAGCGGCATCTCTACCACAATATCACGTACTGCTTGTTTTTTTAGAATAAAAGTTTTGGGTTGATTGGTTGCCCGAGCCAATGCCTCTCGCCATGCGGACACTGCTTGCAGCACAGCAAGCTGCTGCGTTGTATAACGATAATCTGCCATTGCCAGATAGGTTGCATCATCTTCAATATTTGCGCTGTCATACAACTCTTTAGCATACAACTGACAATCCTCAATCACTTTGGATAACAAGCCTTGCTGCTCAAGCTGCTGCTGCAAAATATCATGTAATGCCAACAGGTAGCGTACATCATCAATGGCATACTGCTCTTGCTCATACGTCAAAGGACGAGCCAACCAGTCTGACTGACTCTCACCTTTATCGACCTTAATTGCTAGCTGTTCTGCTAATGCTTGCTGATAGCCCATTTGTAGCTGCCCTGTCAGATAAGACAGCGCAATTTGGGTATCAAACACATTCGTTAATGCTTCACACTTTGACAACAAATAAAAGATGCCTAAATCTTCACCACAGGCATGCCATACCATTAATGGCATCTCTTCTAATACCACCCAAAACTCACTCAAATCAAGCTTGGGAGCATCAATCAGATAGATAGCATCACCTGTATTAATTTGTACCAGTGCCAACTTAGGATAATAGGTATCCCGTTTGATAAACTCGGTATCCAAAGCAATGCGCTCGCATGTTTCTAGCACATCTAGACAGTTTTCCAAGTCATCAAAGCTACGCACCCAATATACAGGCAAAGTGGCTGCCTTTTGTAATGTGGCGTGGATTTGCTTAGCATTAATTGGTCTATGTGGGTTATCAATAACAGCGACTTTGTGCACCAGTTTTTCTACTGAATCTTCTGTTGGTTTTGCTATTGAGTTGTTTGGCGGCGTAGGCTCTTTAGGAGCCGCCGTACTATGACTAGCGGGGGGTTTTGATGGTACATTTGGAGCAGTAGACACAAATAAGTTCCTTTTTAAATAGAGTCAATTCCATATCACTAAAACCATCAAATTAATTCCTTTATATTGATAATCGTTCTAGTGTGATTTGACTATAAAAACTATCCCCACCGTTGTCAATAGCAAGTAAAGTTCATTAAATAAAGACATTTAACTAAAACTACCTGCTTCATTGATAATATAAAAAACGATACTATAAAAAACTACGATTTTGTAATGCTTGTGTCAATGTCATGCTATCAAGATATTCAAGCTCCCCTCCCATTGGGATACCCTGAGCGATACGCGTGATTTTATTGACATGGTTTTTTGCCGCCTCACTGATAAAATGCGCCGTCGTCTGTCCTTCGACTGTCGTACCTGTCGCCAAGATAAGCTCTTCTATTGGCTCTTGCTTTAGACGATAAATAAGCTGCTCAATGTGCAAATCATCCGCATTAATGCCATCAAGTGGGGATAAATGTCCACCTAACACAAAATAACGCCCTCGAAAACCAGCAGTTTGCTCAACTGCCATCACATCAGCAGCGGTTTCTACCACGCACAATATGCTGTCATCTCGGCGTGGGTCTTGACAAATTGGGCATACCTTGTCATCACTAAAACTATGACACTGCTGACATTCGATAATATCATGCATCGCCATATCCAGTGCTTGTGCCAAAGCAATACCTTGAGGGCGTTTTTGTGATAGCAGATGCAGTGCCATACGCTGGGCAGTTTTTTGCCCGACACCGGGCAGTACGCGCAACTGCTTGACCAGATTATCAAACTTTGGGGTTAACAATAGACTTCCTTCAAACAATCGTTAATATAGAAGAATTACATGATAAATCAAGACATGATATGCAATACTGACACAGTAAATAAAAAATAGAATGGGTTCTAAAAAGTATGCTACCCGCTCTCTAACCCTCCTCCAAGGGGGAGGGAACTATTCCCCCTCCCTGAGAGGCGTTAAAAAATTGCATTGCAATTTTAGCCTCGCAAGGGAATTTCTTTAAATAGAAATTCCTACAAGGAGGGGGCTAGGGGGAGGGCTGAGGCTATGGTAATTTATTAAAAATATCCACAGCATACTTTTTGAAACACCATCAAAAATAAAACGAAAAATGACACAAAAAAGGGCAGATTTGTATCAATAACAACCCTACCCTCCTTTTCTTTCTTTTAGCTTTTCTTTTCGCTTTTTTTAGGTTATAGCTTTTAAGCTATCAGGCTGCCTAATATGATAGATTTAGCTAAATAAACCTTGCATTCCTGGTGGCAAGCCCATACCGCTGGTGGCTTTGGTCATGGTCGCTTCTGATAACTCATCAGCTTGACGTACCGCATCATTAACGGCAGCAGCGATTAAGTCTTCAATCATATCGGGTTCTTCTTCCAATAAACTTGGGTCAATGCTCAAACGCTTGACCACATGGCGACCCGTCATGGTCACTTTTACCAAGCCGCTGCCCGCTTCTGCCTGTACTTCTTTAGTAGCAAGCTCTTTTTTGGCTTTTTCGACATTCTGCTCAACTTGCTTTTGCATGGTTTGCGCTTGTTGCATCAAGGCTTGAATATTCATAGTATCCTCTGGTTTTATAATAAAAGATAATCTTAAGATTGATGGCTATTATAACGAAAAACTGCCTATAAAAGCCAATTGTAAACCTTACTTGTATGTGCAACTTGTGTTTAAAGCGTACTGAATGAGTTAGTTAGACTGCATTAAACCATCTATGGTTATTTAGCTTTTGTTATTTAACTTTTATTAATTAATTTTGGTTTTGAGTCTGGCAAAGCGCGTCTATCGTAGTATCAGGAATGACAATCTCCCCTTTGGCATTGACCACCACTTTTTTGTTACAGATAATTTTGGTAAAAATAATTTTTTCACCTTGTTTATTCACTATGGCATCTAACTGACAATCATCATTAAACTGCTTAATTATCTGGTGATACTCATCAAAAAATACTGAGCCATCAATGAAAGGAATGATTATCTTTCCTGACATATCTATAATTGCAGTTTTGCCATCATTTTCTACTTTGAGCAGTTTATCATCATAAAAAGTAAATATCTCATCAAACTCAAATGGTATGATGATTTGCCCTTGCTTATTGATAATGCCTGTCTTTGCATTTTTTTCAACTTTTAACAAATCATCATTTAAAAAAGGCATTGCAATATCATACTGTAAAGGTAAAACTATCTTTCCTGTATTATCAATCAAACCATCTTTATTATTTAATGTGACAATAGCCAAGCCATTTTTATCAAAATCATCTGCACTATCAAAATTGAGAGGAATAACAATTTCTCCTCTTTGATTAATAAAACCAAACTTATTATTTTTCTTAACATAAGCCAACGCTTGTGCTGAAAAATCACCTGCATAATCAAACTCAAAATCAATAATGACCTTTCCTGATGCGTTGATATAGCCATACTTGCCAGATTGTTGTACTTTGGCTAAGCTATTATCTATAAAGTTGCTGGCTGTGACATTGCTGACAGTGAAGTTACCCGCATCTTCATATATTGGATAGACTTTTATTTCTCCATTTTTATCTATAAAACCATATTTATCATCTTTTCTAATCACTGCCAATCCATTACTGGCAAAATCACCAATATAATCAAACTGTGGCTTAATAACCCACTGACCACGTTGATTAATCATTCCTTTTTTATTATCTTGCTCCACTCTTGCCAGATTGTCATCATCAAAAGGCAACGTAACATCAAATATAGGTGCAATGATAAATCTGCCTGTTTTATTAATATATCCTGATTTACCAAGTTTACTCACATTTGCCAAGCCATTGTTAGCAAACTCTCCAGCCGCCTCAAATTGAGCAGGAATCGCAAATTTTCCAGTTTTATCAATATATCCCCATTTGCCATTTTTTTTGGTTAATGCCAGCCCATTTTTAAAACTAAAAGCACTATCAATCCCCCTTAGCGTTATCACTCGATTACCAAAAATATCAAAATAAGCACAGCCTTCATTGTCTAAACAAAAAGGAATTAAGTCAGCATCTGCTATTTTTTTTATAGCAGTATCTGTTAATGCCGATGCCAATGATGATGGGCTAAAGAACATTGCTAGAGATGATGAGATGGATAGAATGGTGCGGGTGAGATAGGCTTTGAGTTTTTGGTGGATTTTTTTAGTCATTGTTATTATCTTTATAATATCAATTATATATTAAATAAAACTAAAAATTTATATATAAAACAAATAATTCTAACTAAAAAAATTGGGTGTATAAACAACATACACCCAATCTTAGTCAGATTCAGCAAGATAATGGATTAATATGAAGCTATAAATGGATTTCTACCCACTTGTGAACAATAAGTTTCGCCATATTTGTTAGTTTCTGTATTTTTAACAGATACACGCCCAGTTTTAGCTGAGAAGCCTGTGACAACAAATGTAGTACTGGTTTCAAAGGCACTAGAAAACATCGTACCACCCACAAGATGCCGCCCTCGAAAAGTCTTTCCTACATACACATGGTCACATTCCCTACTATTACGTTCTTCTTGTTTTTTTGCTTCTTCGGCTTGACGACGTTGTTCAGCTTGTTGCTGCTCTTCAGCTACCTTACGGTTAGCTGCTTCTTTACATATTTGTTGTTCAGTTTTCTTGGGTAAAAGTATGGCATCTTTATTATTGGTTAATACCTTGGTATTACATATAGTTTTTGTAAATAATATTTTATTACCTTGTCTATTAAATACAGTGCCATCATTATCATTTTTAATAAAATTATTACTATATACTGTATATTCGTTCAATGAAAAAGGAACTACTTTGTTACCTGCTTCATCAATTATATAATATAGTCCATCTTTTTTAACGCTCGCCAAATCATTTTCTAAAAATGCTTTTTCTTCATCAAATTGTAAAGGGATAACTACTTTTCCAGATTGGTCAATAAACCCCCATTTACCACTTCTTTCTACTCTTGCCAAACCATTTCTTGAAAAACCTTTAACCATATCAAATGCTAAAGCTTTGACAATTTCACCTGATTTATTTACCAATGCAAACTTATCATCTGCCTTATTTTGCACCATACCAAAACCTTTAATTCCAAAGTCTCCAGCAACTTTAAAATGTATGGGTGTCACCTCTTTACCCGTACTATCCATATGCCCCCAATTATCGTTTTTTTGAGCTGACATAACACCATTAACAACTGGATAGACTAAATTAAACTGAAATGGCACAACTGTCCTACCCGTTTTATCTATTACTCCCCATTTATCATCTTTGGAAACACTGGCAACACCATTTTGGAAACTATAGGCATATTTAAACTGATAGGGTATAACTAACTTTCCTGATTTATCAATAAAACCCCATTGACCATCTTTGTAAACAGCAGCCAAACCTTCACTAAAGCCTTTTTTTGTCACGCTATACTCCATAGGCCCAACATAGTCATATTGAAATGGAATAACTAGCTTTCCTGATTTATCAATAAAACCCCATTGACCATCTTTAGAAACAGCAGCCAAACCATTATCTGTAAAATTATAAACAGAATCAAAATTAAGCGGCTTTATCACCTGATTTCCTGATGTATCAAAATAAGCACATTCACCGCCTAAACAATATGGCATTAAGTCTGTATTTGCCATTACCAATGGGCTAACTGCCATTGTTAGCATCGCTGAGAGCGACAGCATGGTGCGGGTAAGGTAACTCTTAGCTTTACTTGGTATCTGAGGGCTCATTTTTTTGTCCTTTTATTTTAGGATAATCTTAGTGATTCATTAGCTAATAACGATTGATAACAATAAAAAACATTTGGATAAAAAATAACACACAGACACCACAGTGGGCAACTGTTTTGTTAGCCAGTCACCCTAATAAACAGTCAAATTACAAGCTATCCAACCCTCGCTGCAAATCAGCAATGATGTCATCGACATCTTCTAAACCAACCGACAGACGGATTAAGCCATCAGTCACGCCAGCCGCTAGCCTATCCTCATCACTCAAGCGAAAATGGGTAGTGGTTGCAGGGTGGGTAATGGTGGTTTTGGCATCACCAAGATTATTGGTGATAGACACCATCTGGGTGCTATCAATCACATGCCATGCTGCCTGTTTTGCTGATTTATCACCTTTTGCAGCGACTTCAAAGCTCATAATCGCCCCAAAGCTGTCCGCTTTATGATGCTGACGTTTGACCAATTCATGCGCAGGATGGCTATCCAATCCTGAAAAATGTACGGTAGATACATTGGGGTGATTGTTTAAAAATTCAGCAACTTTATTGGCATTTTGGCAATGTGCTTGCATACGTAGATTAAGCGTCTCTAAACCTTTGCTAAATACCCATGCGTTAAATGGACTCATGCTAATACCGCCTGAGCGTACCACCACAAAGGCTTGCTGCATCAGCTCGTCATTACCAACGAGTGCGCCACCTAAAACACGTCCCTGCCCATCAATATATTTGGTCGCTGAATGAATGACAATATCTGCACCAAAATCCAATGGCTTTTGTAGGGCTGGGGTGGCAAAGCAGTTATCAACGATAAATAACGCATCGTGCTTATGCGCAAGCTCACTTAAAAACTGCAAATCAGCGATTTGCCCTAAAGGATTGCTTGGGCTTTCACAATATAATACTTTGGTATTGTCTTGTATTGCCTCTGCCCATGCGTCATTGTCAAAGCAGTCCACATAAGTAACTTCAACACCATATTTAACAAAGTAATTATTAAACAAACCAATAGATGAGCCAAATAACTGCTTGGCTGCCAATAAATGGTCGCCAGCTTTAAGGTACGCCAAGCACATGGTCAAAATTGCCCCCATGCCAGAGGCAGTAGCAACGGCACGCTCACCCCCTTCTAAGGCTGCCAAGCGGCGTTCAAACGTGCGCACGCTGGGATTAGTATGACGTGAGTAAACATTACCTGTCCTACTACCATTAAAGTGGTCGGCAGCATCGGCAGCAGACTCATAAACATAAGAGCTGGTAGTAAAGATGGCTTCATTATGCTCACCTTCATCACTACGATGATGCCCTGCTCGTACCGCAATGGTTTGCGGAGCAAAGCCTGCGTTTAGGTCAAGGGCATCATCTTGCCAGTTGCCATCAAGCTGTGAGCTAGATGTTAGATTGCGACTGGCATTGGTCGGGTTATCATTTGCTTTATTGCTTGATTGCGTCATACTATACTCTCTCTATTTTTGCTAAATTTTTGGATATCATTTTGTATGTCATGGTTTTATGATGTCATAGCTTCATGGCGTGTGACCCAACACTGCTAGGCTGATGCTAGACTTAGGCTAGGTCAAAGCAAGATATAGTCGAAACAATATAAATATAAATATCAATACAAATATCAATACAAAACTGTTACGTTGGCAGCCTCGCTTACAGTACTATAGGTACATTTTCACTCGGCTTTTACGTAACAGTAGTATTTTGCATCGACTATAAAATTTTTGGGTAAAAAGGTGATTTGTTAAAAGTCAAAACATCTATTATACGCCTACTTTATCAACTTTTTAGCAAAATGCTTATTCCATATTCTCAATACAACCATACCGCCTACACTGAGGTACTTATGACCCAAGCAAATCCAACTCATCATACAAACACCAACAAATCTTCCATCACCCAGACCATATCCACTGAAATAAAAAGTGTTAGTTTTATTGGACTTGGAGCAATGGGCTACTTAATGGCAACTCATTTGGTGGGCAAATTTGATACGGTCATGGTTTATAATCGTACTTCAGCCAAAGCCGAACAACATGCTAAAGAGTTTGGTTCACAAGCGGTCAGTCTTGAGCAAGCTGCCACTGCTGATGTAATTTTTTCGTGCCTGCCAACCAGCAATGAAGTGGATGCCATTATTGCAAAGGTCTTGCCTCATATACACTCAGGTAGCGTTTGGGTGGATTGTACCAGTGGCGTGCCTGCACAAGCAAAAGCAGCAAATACCAAGCTACAACAACAAGGCTGCTACTTTTTAGATGCGCCTGTCTCAGGGCAAACCACAGGGGCAAAAGCAGGTACGCTTACTGTCATGGTAGGCGGTGAAGCACAAGCACTCAACCATGCTTACCCTGCCATTGATTGCTTTGCAGGACTGATTGAACATGTGGGGGCATCAGGTGCAGGCTTTGCGGTTAAAGCAGTCAATAACACTCTATTTGCTATCAATGCGTGGGCATGTGCTGAAGGCTTGAGCGTGTTAAAAGCACATGGTGTCAATCCCAGTTCTGCCCTCACTTGTATTAATCATTCAAGTGGGCAAAGTATGGCTTCCTCAAACACCTTTCCAAATCGCATCATTAACCGTCAATTTCCCAAAACTTTTACCATTGATTTGATGGCAAAAGACTGCGGCATCGCCATGGATTTACAATCTGAAAAAAAACTACCCACACCTGTCATGGCACAAGTCGCCAGTCTAATACGAGCTGCCAGCATGCAGCATGACATAGGCAGTGCTGATTTTTCTGAATTTGCCAAATTTTATGAGTCATGGACAACCCTCACCCTGCAAGATGAGTAACGTTATCTAGACTTAGATTTAGATATAATAATGCCAAACGTAGCCAACAAACATGAATTTTTTTAAAATACTTCATCCATTATGATGCGCTAAGGTTGACCCACTTTGCAAAAGCTGACTTTTACATTTATTTTTGATGCTTCATATTCAGATAATAAGGCAGCTCAGCACTGTTTTTTACAGCTTGTTGTCTGCTTTAGCCTCATCATTACAGTTGCGTTATTAACTGGCTGTCAAAGTCTGCCCAAAACCCCACATACACCGCAAAGTATTGCTTTGGGTAGTAATCTTGCTCAAATATATGCAGACCCGAGCTATCAGCCAAACTCTTTAAGTGCTGCCGTCACAGCTCAAAATCTCAATCACCCACAACTCTCAGGCTATCATCCTATTGTCACTGGAGCGAGTGCTTTTGCTTCACGTAGTATTTTGACATCCATGGCAAGTAAAAATATCGATGTGCAATACTACATTTGGCATAACGATCAGGCAGGACAACTGCTGCTAAAAGATTTATGGGAAGCTGCTGATCGAGGGGTGATTGTGCGCTTACTGTTAGATGACTTTAATAATAGTGCAGATCTGGATCAACAATTGATTCGCTTTGCCAGTCATCCTAATATTGCAGTACGTTTGGTCAATCCCTTTGTCTATCGCAAGTTTCAAACCATCAACTATCTAACCCACTTACGCCGCATTAACCACCGTATGCACAATAAAAGCATGACCTTTGATCGGCAGATTAGTATCATTGGTGGACGTAATATTGGCAATGAATATCTCAATAATGATAAAACCAGCCAGTTTGCCGATTTAGACATGCTGTTAATTGGACAGGTGGTGCAAGATATTGATCAAAGTTTTGAGGAGTATTGGTCATCGCCACTGGCATTTGATATAGAAACATTGGTGACCGCAAAACCATTGAAATCAGACCTCAAGCTCAATGACAAACAACAGATTTCTGCCTCCTTATTACCCTTAACAACAAAAGCTTTTGTTGCTGGACTTGATAAGATTTATAACAATGGCACAATGGCAAGCAGCTCATCACTGTATATTCAAGCCATAGAAGACTCATCTATCGATACAGACTTGCTCAACAAAAATATTCCTTTTCGTTGGGCAGTGATAGATTTTGTCAGTGATAAAGTCACCAAACTCAACAATAGCACTCCACAAAATACCAACTTAGTACAACAACTACGCACCCTACTAGGTAAGCCCAATGAAAAACTGACGATCATTTCATCTTACTTTGTACCCACAAAAGATGGGGTCAATACCCTGATTAACCTTGCCAAACAAGGGGTTGAAGTGAAGATTTTAACCAACTCTTTTAGTGCCACCGATGTCACTGCGGTACATTCAGGGTATGCCGAATGGCGACGTTCTTTACTTGCAGCGGGCATACAAATTTATGAGCTAAAGCCAACTGCCTCAGCCGAAAACCGTGAAAACAAATTATGGCGAGCACGCAGTCAATCATCAACCAGCCTACATGCGAAGACTTTTGCAGTCGATAATCATCATGTGTTTGTTGGCTCATACAATGTCGATCCTCGCTCAGCCAATATCAATACAGAACTTGGAGTCATTATTAATGATGATCAGCTTGCAGCGCAGCTACATAATGCGGTCGATGAAAACCTGATGACACAAGCCTACCATGTGGTTTTAGGTAAACAAGGGCAACTACAATGGCAAACCATTGAAGATGGTCAATTAGTGACCTATGATGCCGAGCCAAATGTCAACCTCTCTGATAAAATTTGGATTAAAGTTATGTCATGGCTACCCATTGACTGGTTACTATAATGACAACCAATAACTAAAATCAATAACTAAAACCAATCCTTTAATTTAATTACATACTGACAATGAAAAAACGATTTGCTTCCAAGCCAACCCATGCTGCTGCTGCTAATATTTATTTGATGCCACCCATGCCTGAGCATAAATCAAATGAACATCAGCATCGTATCATGCTTTTTGCCATGCTAAGCAGAGCCATTACCACATTTGACTTTGTATTATATCTGTTTATGGCAGACATCATGATTGCCAACTTTTTTTCCCATCATGAAAGTAGCTCAATCATCTCACAAATAGAAATTATTGGATTATTTGCTGTGGGCTATTTATCTAGACCAATTGGTGCAATATTGCTGGGACAGTATGCGGATATTAAAGGACGAAAATCTGCCCTATTTCTCAGCATACTTTTGATAACCATCAGTACGCTGTTTATTGCTTGTCTACCCACTTACGCTATGGTAGGTATTATTGCCCCAATATTATTATTAATGAGTCGTATCCTACAGGGCATGGCTTTTAGTGTCTACGCACCTTTAACGTGGACATTTGTAGCAGAACATCTACCCACACGGCAAATTTCCATAAACTGTAGCTATATCACCGCAAGTTTTATTGCAGGTGTGTTATTTTCAATGCTGTTCTTTATGATACTGATTGGTTCAATGAGTCAAGCATCTCTATATACTTATGGTTGGCGCATTGCGTTTGTCATTGCGGCCTTATTAAACTTAATTATCTTATGGTTATGGCGATATCTAAGTGAGACCCCAACTTTTTTACAATATCAACAAATCTTATCTATTGAAAAAATTACGCCCACTTTACCGATTAAACGATTGTTTAAAAATCGCTACAATGACATATTTTTAGCAATAATTTTATCGTCCATTATTTCCAGTTTATTCATTGTTATTGGTCTTATATTACCAGATTTGATTATCCTACATTTTAGCTTAGATAAAGATTTTCTTAATGTTGCCAATGCAATTGGCATATTTTTTATGCTGCTCGGTTGCATATTCTATGGGCTACTCGCAAATTATAACAATGCAGGCAAAGTAATGATGTTTGGTAGTCTACTTTTAATCTTACAAACTTTTGCCTTTTTTTATCAATTAGAAAGTGGTGGCGACTTTATCTTAATCATGTATGCCTTATTAGGGTTTTGTACGGGGATTATCGGTATCATACCTGCCATTATTGTACGCATATTCCCCACTGACATACGTCTAACAGGTCTTTGTTTGTCTTATAATATTGCCTATGCACTGGTAGGAAGTGCGCTACCTTTTGCGCTGGCTTATGCCACTGAGCATGTTAGCTTTACACCTGCGTTATACGTTACTTTTATCGGTCTCATTGGTATTATTATTGGGCTGTATCTGGCACGATTACCTGATTTTAAGGACATACCATGTCTATCCACTGACTTACTTGATTAAGGCCTACTCATTGCCAAATTGGTCAAACAAACCAAATACACTCAAAGGTTTTATAATACATGCTTGATAATATAAAAGACAAACGCTTCTCCATCGCCCCGATGATAGATTGGACTACGACAGATTACCGCTACTTTGCTCGTCTATTTAATCCGTACACTTATCTATATACCGAAATGATAAGCACCTCAGCAATATTGCATGGCAACACTGAGCGTCTATTACGCTATCACGCTGATGAACACCCGCTGGTGTTACAACTTGGTGGGGCAGATATTGACGAGATGACACGCTGTGCTGAGATTGGACAGCAATACGGCTTTGATGAGATTAATATCAATGTCGGCTGCCCCTCCGACCGAGTACAACATAACAAAATCGGGGCGTGTTTGATGGCGGAACCTAATACTGTTGCCGGTTTGGTCAAAAATATGCAAGCAGCGGTTGATATTCCCATTACCGTTAAGCATCGCATTGGCATTGATGACTTTGACAGTTATGAGTTTATGTATGATTTTGTCGATACAGTGGCACAGGCAGGCTGTCAGCGTTTTATTGTGCATGCCCGTACTGCATGGCTACAAGGATTAAGTCCGAAACAAAATCGAGAAATCCCACCGCTACGCTATGATGATGTGTATCGCTTAAAACAAGAATTTCCATCACTGTTTATCGAGATTAACGGTGGTATTACCACCATTGAGGAGATAAAACAGCACCTATCCCATGTTGATGGGGTGATGATTGGGCGCGCAGCATACCAAAATCCTTATATTATGGCTGAAGCGATGTGTCTTTGGGGGCAAACACCACCAACTCGTGCACAGATACTCACGCAGCTTTATCCTTACCTAGAGCAGCAAGTGGCGAATGGTGAGCCTCTACCCTCGATTGCTCGCCACTTTTTGGGGTTATTTCAAGGACTGGCAGGGGCACGCAAATGGCGACAAGCGTTAAGTGGTAAGCAAAAGCTGAGTGTAGAAGAGATTCAGCAAGCAGGCGATAGAGTGCTGGCATTAAATCCTGAGGCTTAATAGCCATTTACAGCGATAAATTGCCACATCGCCAAGCCATTATTGATAATATGCAATAGCATTGGTAATAATAATGAGCCAGATTTGACCCGAGCCAAACAAAATATCATCGCCAGTACCATGATAGTAGAGATTTCATACAAACCATATTGCAAATGAATCACTGCAAATAGCACACTACTGATAATACTGGCAAACCAAACTCCCTGAATCCCTGATAACTGCTCACGCAAAGCTGACCATATCAACCCACGAAACATCAGCTCTTCATAAATAGGTGCAACCACCACCATGGCAAAGATAATCAGCCAACGAGGATAAGCGGTGTCATATATCAGTCGTAAAAACTCAGTCGGGTCTTCCCCAAGATAGTAAGTCAAACCTTCACTGGCAAACACAAAGAGCAGCAATACACCCAACATGCCGATTGCCGTACTCAGATTAAATCCTTGAATAGCCAAATATTGACGTATCGTAGGCACAGTTAAAGCGTCTGCTTTCTCCACCACTCTATCTACCATCGCCACTGAATCATCTGAATGATGGGGAACTGTTAGCAGCTTTTTTGTAACCACATAACGCTGCCAAGCCACCCAGCCAATGCTTACACACAGCATTGCCACGCCCACAAAACATATTGATAACGCTGTCACTGTGCCATTAAGACTACCTAACTGAATGGCTTGGGAGAAAGACAGCACATGTGTATAAGGAAATACCAACCATGCCGCCACATACAATCCGATGACTTGCAAGCACCAAAAAACCCCTATCAAGGTAATCATCATGATAAGGGTATGGGGTAGAGAAAATAAGGCAGAGTTTGATTGATTTATAGACAACTATCGACTTCACTATATTGGGATTGTGCGACTATAATCCGACTTTAATAGAGAGATTATAAAGAATGCATCAACAACCATATTTATAAGTCATATCAGTTATTTAGCACCCTCACATTTTGACTTGTTCAGCGATGATATCCATAACCTTTTGTGCCACAGATTCAGGATACTCAAGCGGAAACATATGACCACCTTGATGAATTTGAAAAGCAATATCCAAACGCTTTTTCACTTTTTGTGGAAATTTATATTTTAAAAATAAACTGTCAGCACCAATAATAAAGCTAACAGGCACAGCAGGGGGCTTATTTGGCGTCAACCAATACCAAGAAGGATTATTACGAAATACAGCCACTTCTCTTGACTTAGGATAAGTCAACTCATATTGACCATCTTTACGCTGGGTCAAACCATAATCAATATAACCCTGAAAACAACGCTCATCAAAGTGCTTAAAAAACGATTTGTGACGCAACGATGCATAGGCTTGCTCAGGACTATCCCAAACATCACGGCGATGCTTTGACACACCAGCAGGCGACATCTTATCAACCGCCTGACTAAAACCAAATCGATGTCCAAGCTTTGCTAAATGCCACAAAAAGCTACGGTAACCATATATCAATGGAGGGTCAAGTAAGACTGCCTGTGCAAACCATTTCGGCTGACGATAAATAGCACGTAACGTACACAAAGCACCCAAAGAATGTCCAAGTCCAATCACCTTTTTTACTTGATGCTCAGCACAAGTAGCTTTGACACTATCAAGGATTTGCTGTACCAATTTATCCCAATGATTGTCCACAGGATATTTATTTTCATCTGCACCCATTATGGGTATATAAACCACAGTATATTGTGCCTCTAAGACTGCAAATAGAGGCTGATAAGCTTTACTGGGCATACCATTGGCATGTGCAAAATGGATAACTGGCTTGCCAGTTAATTTAGAGACAGGCAGCTTATGTGCCGATTTTTTGCGTAAAAAATTAAACACCATCACTCCTTTATATGATGCCTATTATGTACAGCCTGTATATTGGCAAAGCTTTTATTAGTAAAAAACAGTGTTTAGATGGTTGCAAATAAAAAGTAGTTGCAACCATGCTTCTATACACTGTTTTTCGTCGTTAATGGCGATTCTATTAACGAATTTGCGTCGTATTTTCTTCGTTTACTAAAGAATCTAACTTCATACTAGAACCAATACCTGCACCCATTTTTACTGCAAAGCGGTCAAATAATTGCTGTATTGGATCAACTGGAGTGTAGTCAACAACATTATCTAGCTGCAACTCTTTTTCAAGCTGACGCATACTGCCACGTTTATCAGCCAAGCCCAAAGCAATCGACTGCTCACCTGACCAGAATAATCCCGTAAACAAGTTATTTTGCTCAGGATTTTTTAGGCGATTACCACGACCCTGTTTTACCGCATCAATGAAGTGCTGATGGGTATCGGCAAGCACACCTTCTACATGTTGTTTCTCAAACTCAGTTAAAGGACGAGACATACTCAAAATATCTTTATACTCCCCTGCTGTCATGGTTCGGTCTTCAACACCAACTTTATCTAGCAAACCTTCAACATCATAATTGGGTAAAATTACCCCAATAGAGCCCACCAAACTTGATGGATTGACATAAATTTCATCGGCAGCTGAAGCAATATAATAAGCACCTGAAGCACCAATATCACCAATAACCGCATATAATTTTTTATCAGGGTGTTCTTTACGCAAGTCCATCATCGTCTGCCATATTTGGTCAGACTGTACAGGTGAGCCACCTGGTGAGTTAATGTTCAAAGCCACCGCTTTTGCATTCGGATTTTCAAATGCTTGCGTTAATGAGTCGCTAATATCTTCAGCATTGGCAGGGTTGTCTTCACTGATAACACCTTGTACATTGACCACTGCCAAATGGGGTGATTTGGTATCCAGTCCTTCAATCCCTGTACCATCACCTGAGCTACAGCCGCGTCCCATAATGACAAATAGTAAAATTAAATAGCCGAAGGTTAACAGTTTAAAAAAGATACTCCAACGCCGTGCCCGTCTTTGCTCTTCGATACTGGCAAGTAGTGTTTTTTCGATAACATGCCATTCACGCCCTGCCATATTGGCTGGCATCTGTGTAGGATTATTTGGCGTATTAGAATTATTGTTACTTGGTTTGTTTGGATCTGGTGGCCAATTTGACATATTTTGTCCATTTCCTATAGGTTATTGATTAAATTATTACTGCTTATCATCTTATCATAATGACTATTATAGCTAATATTGGTTAATAATCCTGCCAGTATGCGCACTTTTATAATCAGGTGCAATAACAGTTTGTTAGTTATTGTCTCTATAAAAGATACTTTTTTCACTAAGCCATACTAAAATACACTAAACTGTTGTTACTAAGCTGCTGTCACTAAAGTTATCATCACTGAGCCGTCGTATCATGCATTGCTTCTGTCTGCCATGTAAGCTGTACATCTTGTAGCGATGCAGATGGTTTGAGCAACCTTGTATCGCTGATAAACAGTGAATCTGGTTGCAATTCATCAACCATCTGTTGACTAAAATAAGCCGCTGCAGGTGTTATCCAAGTCTGATGTGTCACACTTTGCGCCTTATCTGCTGGACATAGCAATGACCAAAGTTGCCACAGCTTGGCATCTTGACTGGCATTAAAAATCAATGTCGTCGACTCATTTGCAGCGTCTATTGGTGTCGCCAACACAATACTGCCAACACTCCTATCAACATTTACCTGATGAGTAGCAGAATTATAAATATGACTATGCTTACTATCAATAGAATCTAACACCACTGGTAAGTTGCTACGTAGTACAATACTGCAACCCCACACACGATTATCTGCTACCTTATTCCAGCCAGTGATGGCTTGCAATTGCCACACACCATCTTTTATATCTTGCTCATTATTGGCAAAATCTATCGAACTTTGCCACTGTTGCGTTGGTGTGCACGGTCGTGGTGTTATCTGTTTAGCAACATCTATACCTGTATTGTCTGTATTGTCAGCAATTTGCTGTACCAGTTTTTGTCGATTACCTGCCAGCCAATAATAATTAATTGGCATCTGTACACGCAATTTGCTTACCGTATCTGCCAAGAATGCGGTAGGTGTTTGTACAATTATCCCAGTTAACTTATTGATACCTTGTTTTCTAAGTTGACTATTTAGCGTTTGTGAAAGCTTTTGTGCTTGGCTTTGTATACCCGCCTCATCACCTTTCTTATATTGATAACCATCTATTGGCTGCTTACCTCGTAACACAGGATATGCCGATAATAATAGCCATGCTTGTCTATCCCCTTCTGCTTGCATTAGCAGTGTTGCAGAGGTCATAGAATAAGGCACAGTATTTGCCACAGGTAATGAGCGCACCATTAATGTCTGCCCTTGCGGTGATATGGATTTACTGTGAACAATACCATGTAACCGACCTGACTGTGCTGCAAGTAATAATATACTTAAACAAATAGCAGGCAAGCTCAACCATCGACTCAGCAAGCCTTTGGGTAATAACCACGGTAATACAGACAAATAAATTACTGCCAAAAATGGCAAAGTAATAGGTGTATACAACCAACCTGATTGTTGACTACTGAGCTCAAGCCATGTCAATAGTATGTGAATTTTTGCTAATAAAAAAATATCAATCTGCCAGAAGATATTAGCAACACTGGGCACAATAAAATAAACCATACCGGCTAACAAATTGAGTGGCACTAATATCCAACCATAAATACCAATGGCAAATAAATTAACCAATACCCCCCAAATTGATACCTTACCAAACAGCCATAATGTTAGTGGTAACAGCACTGCAAACATCCAACATTGTAGCCAAAAAAATGACTTTAATAATCGCCAACCTTGATGGGCAATATTACTTAGATTACTTAAATTACTTAGGCTAAATAACTCTTGTTGGTTGTTATTAGGCTCCATTGTTGCTGCTGTCGCTACTGAGTGGTACGACACATACTGAGAATACGCCAATAACATCACCACAGCAGTAAATGACAGCCAAAAACCTGCCTGCCATAATATAAAAGGGTCTGCCCATGCCATCAAAACAGCCAACAGCAGCAGCGGCTTAAACAATGACGAGCCAACTAATAAATAACGCAACCCACCTAACAGCAATAACATCCAAGCGGTTCTGGCTGCGGGTACATCAAAACCTGTAAACCACGCATACATAAATGCAGCCATCACTGCCACCACATAGCGTATCTGCCAACGACTCACGACTCGGTACATACGAGGACAAAAGCTATTAATGATAATAATAACAAACGTAGCCAACCATATCGCCAAAAATAATACATGTGTACCAGAAATAGCCAACAGGTGCGAAATACCTGCATATTGATATAACTCAGTGGTATGCTTACTAATCAAACTACGGTCACCTGTGAGCAAACTTAACGTCACCGCCATCGCTTGAAAATTGGCATTGGCTGGGCTACTGCCTTGCATCAAAGCCATGTCTGTCTCACCAAACTGCTGTTGCAAATACGCTCGTAACTCAAAACGCTGCTGGTTTATCTGTTGCCGCAGACGGGCAAAAAAATTTGACCGATAATAAGGCACAATATCCTCTGCCTCAGCAGATATAATTCGTGCCGTGGCGGTGGCATGACGAGTGGCTAACCAACGATAATAATCAAAACCATCATCATTTGCCTTAGGCTCGACAGGATATAACGCCAACTGTACTTTAACTTGCTGTGTTGGTGCTAATTGATTGAGCCATTGATATTGTAAATCTTTGGTTTGTAGCAATACAGTTAATTGTGATGGCAGTTTTTGAGAGTCTTGCTGACTATTTTGTTCCATTGCCAATGGATTTGTGACACGATGTGGCAAAGTAGCTGCATCAGCTTGTTGCCCATCAATCAACACAGCATCAAAAGGCTGCACATCTGCTAAAGTGGCTAATAAACGATAACTTGACACTGCCGTTTTATCAGTACTATTATTAGCAGTTAGCAGTTGTTTGTCACTTAACGCCACGGGTCGCAGCATCGCTTCTACATAGACCACCTGCTCAAGTGACTGCTGCACATACGCTTGCCGAGCCACAAGGGTATGACAAACCACCGCCAATAACCACGCCACCAATATCAGCAGCCATACAAAACCTTGACCACCACGATACAGCAGCAGCCAATGACTAGATTGCTGCGTTACTAAAGTATTGGTAGAATTTTCTGGATTATTTGCTGTCGGTAGAAAAGCTGTTGCACACGCATGAACAGCAACTTGTTGATGGTGTAATAGAAAGCGACTGAGTAAAAAATGCAGTAGCCATGCCACCATTGCAATACACAGCCAAACCCATGTCATTGTTTGCAATTGCTCGGCAGGCACACTTTGTAGCAATAGCTGTAATTGTGGCGGTGGCACAGCCAATACTGTCAATATAACAACCAGTGCCAGCAGCCCCCCTATCCAAATCACATTTATAATCCTTTTATGCTACTTTTTTTACCAATTTTATTACTTATTGGCTATTATAAATATTATTTTATTATAATTTTTAACTTTTTTTATTGTTTATCACCTCTACTTATCATAGGCAATTTAAATCAACAAAAACGTCTTCCCAAAATCGACCACTAAAAAAGAGAGCTAAACTAGCTCCCTTTTTTAAACCTAACACTGAAACCTAACAAACAATCAACTTTTATAATCCTTAGATTCAAATAAGAGATGCAACGTTTTAGATAAACGAGAAGAAGAGGTAAGATGTGGCATGTTGCACTTCACTCTTCAACTCCTACATATCGGAACGTCATGAAACACTACACACATCTTACCTGTGAACAAAGATACCAAATATCAGGCTTATTGCAAACAAAAACATCGATAAGTGAAATAGCCAGAATTATAGGCTGTCACAAATCGACCATAAGTCGAGAGGTAAAACGAAATACAGGGCAACGAGGATATCGACCTGCTCAAGCCCATCGACTAGCAACAGAGCGTAAAGCAAAGAATAACGCAAAGATAACAGGTTTTGGTTGGGCTTATATTGAATATTTATTAACCAACTACTACTCACCCGAACAAATCACAGGGCGATTAAAATTATTAGGATGGCAAGACGTACCGAGTCATGAATCCATATATCAGCACATCTATGTGGATAAAAAAGCAGGCGGTGAATTATACAAAGTCTTAAGATGTCAAAAGACTTATAGGAAACGAAGCCTACAAGGTCAAGATAGACGAGGCAAAATAGCTAATCGCAGTGATATTACCGAGCGTCCTAGTATCATTGAAGAACGTAGTCGTATAAGTGATTATGAAGGTGATACTGTTGTTGGTAAGGGACATAAAGGTGTATTGGTGACGTTAGTAGATAGAACAACCAGAGAAACTAAAATTAAAGCATTGCCGAATCGTAAAGCTCAGAGAGTAGCTCAAACTTGTATTGATTTACTCAAAACCGAGCAAGCATTAAGCATTACTTTTGACAATGGTAAAGAGTTTGCTGGGCATGAGACAATAGCAACTCAGCTAAATGCTGATGTTTACTTTGCTCAACCTTATCATTCTTGGGAAAGAGGAACTAACGAGAACACGAATGGCTTAATTCGTCAGTTCCTTCCTAAGTCGATGAGATTGGATAATTTATCTGATGAGTTGGTTCAGTCCATTGAGGATAATTTAAACAATCGTCCTAGAAAGGTGCTAGGTTTTAGAACGCCTCTTGAGGTAAAATCTAGCTTTGGGGGCGTTGC